>JBJXGI010000096.1:0-8737 GCA_046153645.1 Elusimicrobiota bacterium
TCACAGCGTTTGGATCGCGGTTAGAATCAAAAAACAGCGCCTTTTCTCGTCAAAAATCGCATTTTTCCCGTCAGAAATGCTCAGAATCAATCTTGCTCGAAAATAGGCCTCATTTCGCAACTGCCCCTAAAAAGAATTAAGCGTTTCTTAACTCAAAATTAAGCCTTTCTTAAGGTGGGATTGTGATAATTTACTTGTCTTAATTAACAATAGACACAAACGTGGGGGTCAGATTTGGTTAGGGGTCTGACCCCCACAATTTTTTTAAAGCAACTTTTCTTTTATCCTACTTCCTGCGCCGTTGGAATTCTTTCCCAAACATTCTTAAGCCCTTCTTTCTTTGTTGGATAAATGTTTTCCAGAATTTCTTTCGGTTCGAACCACAGTTTAATTTCTCGCTCTGCTTCTAATGGGTTGGCTGAAGCATGGAGAACATTTTCAAATACCCCTGCGGTTGTAATTCTTCCAAACATTCCTCGAACGGTATCAATATTGGCTTTTTCAGGGTTGGTGTTTCCCGCTAAATCTCTAATTTTTTGAATTGAATTTTCGCCAACATAGACCAAGGCCACAACGGGGGCGTTGTGTAGTTTACCGGTAATATATTCCATTAATTGAGCAAAGAAAGGTTTCCCAACATGTTGAGCGTAGTGCTCATTGGCGAGAGCTTCTGAAACATTCGTTAACTTGGCAGCGATGAGTTTCAGTTTGGTTTCTTCCATTTTTGTTAAAACGGGTCCCATCAAGGATCTGCGAACGGCATCAGGTTTAATAAGAACAAGTGAATATTGCATCATAAAAAAATAACTCCTTCAATTTTAAGAATGAGGAGGATTCTAGCAGTTTGATGAAGGAAATATTTTGTTTTGATATTTGGAAGGGATGGGGCCCATGTAATATTTTTGGAATCTTTGTATCGCTGCGAGCTGTTCTGAAGAAGGGCTTTCTGTTTCAAAGCACTGTTTGATCCATTGCATGTCGATTTTTTGGAGTTCGGTCATATCGAGAGCTTTTAATTTACGAATATCATCAATATTATGAATCCGTAAAAAATCAGAAACTCGCATTTTAAAAAAGGCTTCCACAACATCTGGGTCAAAGTGGCCCCCGCATTCCCGTTTAAGAATTCCGAGCGCGTTATCAATGGCCATGGCTTGACGATAATGCCTTTTGGATGTAATGGCGTCTAAAACATCAGCAACAGCCAAAACGCGCGCCATGAGAGGAATATTTTCACCCCTGAGATTTTGTGGATACCCTGTTCCATCAAAACGTTCATGATGACTTGAAGCGATCAAGGGAACATCTGATAATTCATTTCTGAATTTAAATTTAGAAAGTAGCTCAAAGGTGCCCTTAGCGTGGCCTTGGATGTGATGATATTCTTCGGTTGTCAGAGACCCTTCTTTTTGAAGTACATCTTCTTTGATTTCAATTTTTCCAAGGTCATGCATAAGCCCTGAATATCGTAGTTTTTCAATATCATTGAGACCAAGATTCATCAGTTTTCCAATACCAACGGCATATTCGGTTACTCTGAATGAATGACTGGCTGTCAAAGGGTCTCTTTGATCAATGGCAATGGATAGAACTTCGAGAGTTGATTCGAAATTTCTTTTTAATTCTTCATAGAGATGAAACGTGGATTGGAAGGTGTCTTCTAATTGTTTTGTTCTTTCTACCACTTTTTCTTCTAGCTGGTTTTTCCACTCAACAAGCGCGTTTGACATGGCTTTATTTTCTTCTACTAAACGATGATGTTCCAAGGCTTGTTTTAATAATATTTTTACCTGCTCAATATTTACTGGTTTAAGTAAATAAGCGCTCGCTCCTGAATTAAGTGCGCCAACAGCGTATTCTGTTTCGGCATATCCCGTCATCATAATAACGATAAGATCAGGTTGATGTCTTTTAATCACTTTCAGGACATCGATTCCTGTGATGTCTGGCATTTTGATATCTAATAAGGCGGCTGCAAAATCTTCTTTTTCAGCGGCTTCAATGGCTGCATTTCCACAGTCAGCGGTGACGACGTCAAAGCCGGCATGCTTTAAGATGCTTTCGAGAGTCACTCGTTGTCCTTTATTGTCATCCACCAGTAGAATTTTATTCAGACTCATTGTTTATCTCCTCTTTATCACTTGGGGCTTGTAGTGGAAGTTTAATAGTGAAACGACTTCCTTTTCCTAGTTGACTGGTCACTAAGATTTTTCCGCCATGTTTTTCAATGATGTTGTTGCTGATGGCAAGGCCCAGACCCGTCCCTCTGACTTTTGTTGTAAATAAGGGCTCAAATATCTTTGTTAAGTGTATGGGGTCAATGCCAGATCCTGTATCTTCAAAAGTGACGACCAACCATTCAAAAGTGGGGCCTTCTTCGCCTGAAGATTCAACTGAAAGACGAGTTTGAATCGTCAGTTTTCCTTTGTTTTGCATGGCCTGAATACCATTTGAAACAATATTGCAAAAAACTTGATTTAATCGATCGGGATCTATAAAAGCAGAGGGAAGAGTTATATCGAGATCCATGTTTAATGTTATTCCTTCCGGAATATTAATGATAATTGGGATTCGTTCTAAGAGTGAGTTGATTTGAGTTTTTCTCGGGACCAATTTCACAACACGTGAAAAATCAAGCAGTTCTCCAATAATAAGCACCGCTGAGTCAATTTCATCTTCGGAGAGTTTGAGTATTTCTTTTAATTGTGGATCTTTCTCCATTAAATCTGAATTTCCAACAGATCCTCTAATATAATAAATGGCATTTCGAATGGCGCCCAGAGGGTTTTTTAATTCATGCGCAACACTGGCAGCCAGCCGACCAATACTGGATAAACGCTCACTTCTCATTAATTGGAAATGTAAGTCTTTTTCCTTTTGCTCAGATACTTTTAAGTCGGTTATATCTCTCATGATGGTTTGAATTACTTTTTGTCCCCCATAAGAAAGCACTTTGTCCGACCGAGCAATGATTCTAATGGTCCCATCTTTTCTTAAAATAGAGACTTCATAATCTTTAGATTTTCCTTCCGTCATAAGATTTCGTAGTTCATTAATAACTTTTTGATGTTCTTTTGATTCAAGTAAATCAAAAATATTCATTTGTATTAATTGGTCCCGATTATAACCCGTTAATTCTTCGGCAGCCAAATTTGCGTTTAAAAATACACCGGTGTTCGGGTCCATAATAAACAACGCCAAACTTGATTGTTCAAATAGGTTTTGATAGCGGTCTTTGGTTTGTTTCAGTTGTTCCATCATGGCGTTTAATTCAAGGGCCATATTGTCTTCTTCAAATATGCTGAGATCGGCATCCCCATCAAGTTCCCAATCTTGTTTCATTCTTCCTAAAAATTGGCAGACAGGGTCCCCTTTTGCTTTACATTCCGTTTCTAAAAAATAGATCGGGCGTTTGATTGTTCTGCTGATGGAGCCTGTCAAATACCCTGCTAATAACCAGCATTGTGTTGAAATGGCTTTGGGACCAAAAAAGGTTTCGTGTTCGTTTGCTTCAAGAGAAAATGAAAATTCAATTGTCCTTTCGGCAAGACTTTGGACCATTCCTTTTGAGTCCATTGTGGCCAGTGATTTTAAGAAAGATGATTCTTCCCACTTGACGGACTCGTTTTGACCAATAGAAAGACCAATGCGAGCCATGGTTGAATCCATTCTTTGTTTGCCGATTGTCCAAATCAACTCTCTTCTTAATCTCCCGTACATTCCAGGAATTAAAAATAATCCCATGTCTTTTAAGTTCTCTGCTATGGTCGTGGTTGTGTTATTCATTTTGGGATAGCCACCGCGACAAATGAGGAGGTTTGATTGAAAGTCATTTGATTGATACCCCGACAAGAATGGTTTCGAATGGGAATTCCAATAATTGGCGTATCCTTAATAAGTTGTTTGGCTTCTGCCAAGATTTGAATACCCTCTTCATTCATCAGCGGAATGTTAAAAGAGAGAAAAACCAAAAGAGGGTCTCTTCCTTGAATTTGATGGAGTGCAACTCGGATTGCTGATTTAATTCCTTCTTTATAAATAGCGGTTTTTTTATCAAATGCTTCAATACTAACTTGGCCCACTCCCCAGGGGAGATGGCTTAATATTTCAAATCCGATAATTCCTTTTTTTATGATTCTATTCCTACAGATAAGGGGATTGGGATATTCTTGAGGGATGGTTGAATTAAGGAACCAAGGTTCAAGTCCTAGATCTATGCCGATGTTTCTGTCGACTTCGGGATTGGCCATATTCTGAAATGAGAAAAATCCTCTGAAATCGTATTGTTGTTTTGTAATTCCTCTGGCTTGTTTAATTTGTGTCATTAAAGACGTTGTGGCAAAAACGGCATTTGACTCGTTTAATTGTTCTGAACAAAAAGAAAGTTTCGTATTGGGAAGTTGCAAAAGGGCGACCATCGGAATTTGAATCGAGGGGAGGTCCGATAAAAATAATGGTGCTAATGGTAACCCGATGAGATGTTCTTCTCCTGTTACCAAGCGGACACCTTCTAAATAATCGGTAAAATGTTGATCTTCAGAACCAAACACCAGTGCTAAGTTAAAGACGCCATCAGCCAGTTGATTTTTGGCCATTTGAGCTGCTTCTCGGCCACATTGAAATGGGTCAGGAAGAGTGGCCTGGCCAATACCAACTCTATTATTCTTTGAAGATAGAACTTCCATCATATAGTAGAGAGGATGTTGCAAAATCGAGTTGATTTCAAGATGTTTTAAATAGAAAAATCCCTTTATTCTTCCCTTGCAATGCGAGGTCTCATCTCTTAGATTTATCTATAGGTATGATAATTCCCTTCTTATTATTTATATGTTCTTCTAGCTTCGTATTTATTTTATTTTTGGTCTATTGGATTTATATCAAACAGTTGAAGCAAAGAATTAAAAACTACAAAACAGCCTTAGAAATCAATCAGAAACGCTTAGATCATCAAGCGGCCCGGATTAATATTTTAACTCGCGCGCTCCCTTCTTTATTGGAATGTGTTAACAACTCTAAGAATCCTGAGTCTTGGTCACGAATTTTATTGGATGAAGGCGCATTGCTTATTCAGGCGGATGGAGCCAGTTTTTGGCGATACCATGAAAGAGAGCACAATTTAGAATGTGAATACTCTCGTGGGATAGAGCCTTTGCCAGTGAATAGCCGGATGGGACTGGATAAGGGAGAGTTGTCTGATGCGGTGCGAACGCGTTTTCCTGTCCTCATCGAAAAAGAGCAAGTGGTTGTTGCTGAACCGCAAAGTTTATTGGTTGTTCCGTTGGTTCTGTATTCGAATGTCATTGCGGTATTCCGTTTTATGAGACGAGGACAAACACCCTTTAGCAGTCAAGATGTTGACCTTATGGATATGTTCGTAAAACAACTGGCGCTTGCTTTAGAAAATCATGACATGATGCAAAACCGGGACAAATTTTATTTAGAACTCATTCAAACACTGGCGGATATTTTAGATGTAAGAGACGCTTCAAATGTCGGCCAAACCAAACGGGCGCGTAGGTTGGCGCGTGCGATGGCTCAAGAGCTCAATCTCCCAGAGGAATTTATTTATTATCTCGAATTTGCGGCCCTCATGCATGATATCGGTAAAATTGGTATTCATGAAGACTTACTGAGGAAACCTGGAAAACTGACAACCGAAGAATTTGAAATGATTAAAAAACATCCAGAGCTGGGATATAAAATTCTTTCTCCTATTACAATTCTAGCTCCTGTGGCTCCAATGGTGCTCTATCATCAAGAATGGTTTAACGGTAAAGGTTATCCGGAGGGCCTTGAAGGGGAAGAAATTCCTTTAGGGGCAAGAATTGTGGCCATTTTAGATGCTTGGGGCGCGATGACATCTCATCGTCCCTGGCGAGTGGCTCTATCAAAAGAAGAAGCTATTGATGAGATTGTTAAGGGTTCTGGAACACAATTTGACCCCAAAGTTGTTGAGGCGTTTTTATCTGCTGTTGAGAAAGAGCCCGTACTGTACTAATCTTATGGCCTATGTTAGGCCCATTATTCGTCGTTGCCACACCCATCGGTAATTTAGACGATTTAACCCGTCGAGCTGAAGCCACTTTAAAGTTAGTCGATTTTATTGCTTGTGAAGATACTCGGCGGACGGAAAAGTTGCTTCATCATCTTGGAATTTCAAAACCATTACTCCGTTATGATGAACATAGTCATGGTACCTCATCGAAAATCATCATAGATCGATTAAAATTGGGCCAAAAAGGCGCTTTGGTAACAGACGCAGGAACGCCGGCTATTTCAGATCCAGGCTCTCGGCTCATTGAGGCTCTCGTCAAAGAGAATATTTCTGTGGTTCCTATTCCAGGCGTGAGTTCAGTGGTGACTCTTTTATCTGTTTCGGGATTGACCTCTGAAGGGTTTGTTTTTTTGGGTTTCCTCCCTCGCAAACCGGGTCCCGCAAAGCGTTTGTTGCAGGAGGCCTTCGGATTAGGTAAAAATACAGTGATTTTCGAATCTCCTTTTAGGGTAGAAAAGACTTTAACGCTTATTGAAGAGTGTGTGCCAACGGCACGCGTGGTATTGGGCCGAGAATTGACGAAGTTATTTGAAGAATATATGCGCGGGTCCCCCAGCGAAGTCAAAAATAAATGGACCCATGGCCAACAAAAAGGAGAAGTCGTTCTGGTGATTCATCCAGAATAATTGATAGGAGTTTAAGCTTTGATTCGAGTTTCCATTTTAGGTGCCACCGGCTATTCCGGTGGAGAGTTAATTCGGCTTTTATTAAACCATCCCTTTGTCAAAATTCAACATCTGACATCAGAGTCATCTGTTGGCCAGCCTATTGAAGCCGTTCACCCTGAATTAAGAGGCCGTTTAAAACAACTTTTTGAAAAGATCGATATAAAAACCATATCTCAAGATTCTGATGTGGTGTTTTCTTGTTACCCGGCTGCTGTTGGTATCAAACCCAATAGTCAACTCATAAGAGCAGGGGTTAAAGTCATTGATCTTTCCGGAGATTTTCGTCTACCAAACACAAAAATGTATGAAGAGTGGTACAAAGAAAAACATACCGCGCCAGAATTGTTGAAAAAAGCGGTATATGGATTGCCCGAATTATTTAAACAAGCCATTTCCAAGGCTCGTTTGATTGCCAATCCTGGATGTTATGCGACTGCAGCGTCTTTATCCATTGCACCTCTTCTTCTTTCTCAAGAAGGATCTAAACCAGTTATTGATCCCGCCAGTATTATTGTGGATGCCAAGTCTGGCGTTTCAGGAGCGGGGAAAAAAGTATCTTCTAACTACATGTTTTGCGAGGTAGATGGAAATTTGAAAGCTTACAGTGTTGCTGTTCATAGACATCAACCCGAAATAGAATCTGTTTTGTTTCGGTTTAGTGCTGTTAAACCGATCATTACATTCAGTCCTCATTTGATTCCAATGAATCGGGGAATTTTATCTTTAACCTATGCAACCTTAATCAAATCCTTCTCAACAAAAGATTTAAGAAGTTTGTTTGAAAATTTCTACAAAGGAAAACCTTTTGTTCGTTTGTTGCCTGAGGGAGAGCTTCCAGAAACCAAGAATGTAAATTATTCAAATTATTGTGACATTGGAATAACTCAAGATAAACGAACCAAGCGAATTGTTGTTGTTTCTGCTCTTGATAATCTCGGAAAAGGGGCGGCCAGCCAGGCCATTCAAAACATGAACATTTGTTCTGGCCGACCAGAAACAGAGGGTCTTATCTAAGATAGTTCCGATGCTCCTCAATGCAAGGAGTCTTACTATGGGTTTTATTGACACACTAAAAAGTATTTTTGGATTTTCATCAGAAGGAACAAAAATGGCGGCAGGGGATCGCAAGCTGATTTGTTTGGATTGTAATAAAGACTTTATTTTCGACGCCGGAGAACAAAAGTTTTTTAAAGAAAAAGGATTTACCGACCCCAAACGTTGTCCTAAATGTCGCAAGAAAATTAAGTTTAAAATTAAAAAGAGACCTAAAAATAAACAAAATTTCAAAAATCGATTTAAAAAGAATTCTGTTATTGATGGGAATTCTCCTTACGCCGACGAAAGGTAAATATGACATCCTCACAACACTGGCCTCTTGGCTTTTCAGCAACTGGTTTAAGCGCTGGTCTTTCTAAAAAGAAAAATAAGAAAGACATGGCGTTATTTTTTTCCCATCTTCCCGCAAAGGGTGGGGCTGTATTCACTTATAGCCAAACCAAAGCAGCCCCGATTATTCTTACTCAAGAAAGGTTACTTCAAACTCGAGGACGTGTTCGAGCGGTTGTGGTTAACTCTGGCAGTGCTAATGCGGCCACGGGGAAACCCGGTTATAAAGATTCGGTAACAACAACACAATGGGTTTCAGATGGATTAAACCTTCCTAAAAATGAAGTGTGGGTAGCCTCTACGGGTGTTATTGGTACGCGTCTTAATATGCCCAAATATAAAAAGGGTCTTCATCAAATGATGAAAAAGATTAAAGCAGGTCCCCTACTAGAAGGACATTTAGCAGCTGAAGCTATTATGACGACTGATACCAAAATAAAAATAGCGGGGACGACTATTTATTTGAATGGTATTCCTGTTCGATTGTGGGGTTGTGTAAAGGGATCTGGAATGATTCATCCTGTTTTACGGGGACCCAAGGGGCAGTTACACGCTACGATGTTGGGCTTTATTATGACTGATGCCAATATTAAAAGTGTTGCCACTCAAAGAGCCTTAGAGTGGGTGG
>JBJXGI010000097.1:0-8575 GCA_046153645.1 Elusimicrobiota bacterium
AGAAAACCTTATTTATCCTTATTACAAAAATCGTTTAAATGAAAATGATTTATTGGCCCAAGAAAAAATACTCATAGAGGATACCATCTTAGGCTTTCTACAACCTGTTATAAAAGAAGATCGCCGATCTGAGGCCAGAGGTTTTGTGAAGGCTTTAATGGAAGGAAAGCGTTTGAAAGAAGATGGCGCTTTGACCGAAGCGTTAACGCCAGAGCATTTCAAAAAGTTAATGAGTTATTGTAAAGAACAGTTGGCACTTGACCCTAAGAAATCAAATGAATCAATGCCTTATTATTCAGGATATTTGTTTTTTAAAACTCTACGAGGTTCTGATATTGGTCATTTTTGGGTAAGCGCGGATGATGATTTATTTAATCCTGCAGTTTTAAATCGGAATGTTTTAAGGGAATCTGTTGCCTCAAAATCAGAGAAAGGCACGACTTGGAATTATTTGGCTGACAATTTTTTGGAAATTATCGGCGGTATATTAGGATTGATTGGACTTCGCTGGACGTTTAAAAGAGTGATGAAATTAGCGCGTCAAATCAGAAAAAACAACCAATCTTCATCAGAAATGTTACTTAATATTAAACAAGCAGTAGACCGTATTGCTGAAAAAGGGACGAAAAAAAAGATCATCAAAGGGAAAAATACAAAAACAAATAAATCAGAGAAAACGGAGATTCAAACTTTCCAAGGTACAGCTACTTACAACGACGAAATCGCCAAGATTACTGGTGAAAAAAATAGAAAAATTTTCTTCTATTATTTAGCTAAAAAAGAATTGACTATAACAGGAAAATGGCCTGAATATGCAAATATGGGATCTTTTTTTAGATTGCGTTTAAAATTAAGCGCCATATTTTCGCAAATAAAAATTCCAAAAATTTCATTTTCTCCTATATTAAAACCTATGAGAAAACTATTTAAACAGCTATCAAAAATAGATTTTTCTAGAATTATTCGATATTTTAAATCATGGAGAAAACCAAGAGTCGAACAAACAGTCCCTGTTATTGCAGATCGCCCTCTGGTAGATGCAGCAAATCCTATTCAAGAAAGAGTACCCCAGGCGTCTTTGCCACCTGTATTAGAAACTTCTGCTCCGTCAAATTTTGTAGAAGTTCCTCCTGTTGATTTAGGATATGCCTTTACTCTCGTGGAACCTTCTGTTCCTGTTTTAGAAGAAACTGATCCTTTTGCATCTGTTTTGGGTGGGACATTTTCCTTTCCTCTTCTGCCTCCTGTATTTGAAATTTTACCCGTGGTTGATTTTATTATCCCTCAAGTTTTGAAAGAGCTGCTACAAGACCCAGTTCCAACTCCTTTGGAAACGCCGGATTTTGATACGGGCTTGGGCGACGCATTGAGTTTAGTAGAAGATGGCATTTCCAGTCGTGAACTAATTCATGATTCAGAAGGTGAGGACGCGCCGTCTTACCCTTGGGAAGCGCTTTTTTTGCAGTTATTTCAAAATGTTATTCCTGGGACCGTGGCCCCAGTAGAAATACCTGTTTTTGCTGGAATGAGTGAATCTTTATTTGTTACTTCTCTTCCTGTTTTAGAATCCTATGGAGCTCAAAGCGAAATAAGTTCAGATCTTCAAAGAGAAAGTGGCGAAATTGACTCAGACGTATCAGTTGGATTGGAAAAATTTAAAGAAAGCCTGGTGATAATTGTAACAGAATATAATAAGGCGAATTTTAATACGTTATTAGATGAAGATGATGTCTTAAAGATTAGTGAATATTTCTATCAATTATTAATAGACAAAGGATGGGTTGGATTAGATAGTGACCTGATTACTGATTTTATAAATGATTTGATGTTACATTTCTATTTGGCTATCCATAATAACCCAGAAAAAATTAACGTTGATGAAGTTCTCATTCAAATTAGTGAACATTTAGATAAATATTTATTAACCAACCCATTTCCGGAAACAGTAGATACCTATCCTGCCTTGCACCAATATTTTTTAAAGAAATTAGGATATGAAGTTGATCTTGTAGGAGAAACGGTAGAAAACCCCCTTGCAGAAGAACCACTAAAAACTTTTGACATAGATCAAATAAAAAAGAATATATTAAATATGTTCCCTGGTTCGGAGTTATTTAACGATGAAGCCCTCTCTATAGAAATGCGTCGGTTTATTGCGACTATTGTTTCTGAAACAAAGGAACTAAATTCATTCAGAATAGGAGATTTTGAAGTTTTTATTTTCTATCAACAATCTGGCCTCCTTAAAAATTATTTAAGAATAGTGATATTCCCAAAAGTGAATTTAAATGAAAATTGGTTGCCTCTCTTTACCGGTGATTCATTTTCAGGTGTTCCGTTGAATGAGTTGGGACGTTTAAGCTCTGGTAGGGCATCAAAAAATATAAAATGGAAAGCTCTATTAGATCAACATATTATTTTCTTTGATGTTTTTGACCCTAATAACAACGAAACTTTTCGTCAAAGAAGAGAACGAGAAATACGAACTCAAGTAACTCAAGGCGTTTGGTTAGCCTTTCGTGATAATAATGGATCTTTTATGACCGTTTTTTCTGGTCAAGAAGCCAATGTCGCCTACGATCAACTGTTAGCGGAATTAAGAGCATATGGCGAACAAAGGACACCAGCATTGGATTTAAATGGCATTTTTCAAATGGTAAAGACTAATAGCTTTCCCTTACTATATAAAAACCCAAATAAGATAGATCCTAGCAAGGTGGGTCATAAATTTGGCGATTCTTATCATGAAAGAAAGATTCCATTTAGTCCCAGGGGTCCCAGAGTTATAGATCCCATCAACCTTGGTCAATTTTTCCCAAAATATAAAACTGGGGGAGAACTTATAAAACCAGAAGACCCAGATTATCCAGTAGATTTCAGTTATGATCCAATGGCCGTATTGCGGGAAAAAATGATTGGTCCGGTTAGAAACCTTGAAAAAAGACGTCCGCCTTCTTCAATGTCAGGTCGTCCTTTATTAGATTCAATTTATGAGATTGTTTTTTTTAGCGGAATAGGACTATCTATTTTGGGTTGGATCTTATCACCCGAAGATCCATTCATGGTAATTTCATTTTCTGCGGTGGGGGTTTTGTTGGGTTTAATACTAATCCCATCTTGGTTTGCGCGAAGACATGATGAAGACGCATATGAATCTTTTAAGATCATTGTTCCTGATCTTTCTCGTGCCCAATATGACGTCCTTCAAAAAGAAAATTACCGTTATCTCTCTTTGCTTACTTTTTTTGGTTTTGTGATAATTTTCATACTTTCATTGCAAAACGCAGATTTTATTCATCATATTTTTCAGATTTTTAATTTTGTTTCCCTGGGAAATGTTGGGAATGCGCTTTTTATCGCGCTTTTTGGCGCAACTCTTACAAATGTGGCGGCGCATTACTTCACCTTAAATTTACCGGCGGTTAAAAAGTATGATCTTGCGCTACAAAATTTGATTGATGATGAAAAAAGAAATTATTCTGTTGATGGAAAAAACAAATTGGGTCTGACAGATTCGATGGAAATAGCTGTCCGACCGCTTTTTTCTGCCAACGAAAGCATGGAATTGTCTCTTCAGTCTCATATTGTGTTATTGGCTCGCGCAGAGCCAATGTTTATTATTAATGACTTAAACCGTATTATAAAAGAGACAAAAAAATATAACACGAAAATAAAAGTATCTGTTGTTCTTTCTAATCCACAACGAAGTTTTCTTAAAGAACTAAAAGATTGGAAAGGAGAAAATATCGATCTTAATATTGTTTTTATGGAAGATTATCTTGGAATGTCCCCGGAAGATTTAAAGAAAAGTTTCTCCAAAGGAACAACATCAAAACTGTTTTTCTTCCTTCCTCAAGGGGCTCATCTGGATAGAGAGTTTGGTCAAAATATTTTAACGTTATCTCGAGAATACTCAGAGTCTGTAAAGGTTTGGTTTATGAACACTGGTTTAGTTTGGTTTTTACACCCAGATAAATTAGATGATCTTTTAAAAATGAGAAAAAAAGCTTTATTGAACGCTTAGTTTTTTGGCCATTATCATTTTTCACAGACAGTGACTCTAATGAGGTAAACTGCGGTCTTAAACTCTATTCAAAGGTGGTTTTCATTGCCAGAGCTTCCCGAAGTTGAAGGTGTTTTAAGATCCCTTCTCCCTCATATCCTTAATAAGAAAATTGAATCTGTTCGTGTTTATAAGCCTCTTGTTGTTAAATCTTCACCCCAAACACTAAATAAAGTTCTCAGCGGTTCTACATTGACGGCACTTCATCGTCATGGAAAGTCTCTGTTTTTTAATCTCAAGAAAAATGTTTCTTTGTCTTACCTCAAAGTTCACCTTGGAATGACGGGGCAACTTCTTTTAAAATCAAAAGATGACATTCCCGATCCCTATACCCGAGTTCGTATTTTTTTTCAGCGAAAACAGGTCATCTTAGATTATAGAGATGTTCGCCAGTTTGGAAAATTACTTCTGGTCAAAAAACCTTATGAACCCTTATGGGGGCCAGATGCGTGGCTGGCAGGTTGTGACATTCTTTTTGAATCACTTCGCCAAAAAAAAGGAACATTAAAACATGCTCTTTTAAATCAAAGTGTTTTGGCAGGGGTGGGGAATATTTATGCTGATGAGTCTTTATTTTTAGCAAAACTTCATCCTGAAATTAAAATGGAAAAAATATCGGATCTGAAATTAAAGGACCTCATTGAAAAGATCAAATTTGTATTGGGTAGATCTATTGAAAAAGGAGGGACCACATTTCGGGATTATTTAAACCCTTATGGCGAAAAAGGAAATTTTTTGAAAATGTTGAATGTTTATGGGAGAGAGGGGGAATATTGTAAAGTGTGCCAATCAAAAATTGAAAAAATTCTTGTGGCATCTAGAGGAACACATTTTTGTCCAACATGTCAGCCTGGAAAAGTTAAAATAAAGTAAATGAAAATTACAGAAATTTTAAAAAGACAATCCCCCTTAATCTCATTTGAGTTTTTTCCTCCAAAAACAGATGATGGTTTTAAGAACCTCATGGAGACCATTAGTTCCCTAAAAAAAATAAACCCTTCCTTCGTTTCCATGACTTACGGAGCAGGTGGAAGTACCCGAAGCAAAACAGTTGAGTTGGTTCGCCTCATTAAAAATGAAGTTGGGATTGAAACCTTGGCTCATCTGACTTGTGTAGGTCACTCCAGCGCAGAACTTTCATCTATTTTGGAAGAATTAACTAAAGCCAATATCGAAAATGTTTTGGCCTTAAGAGGCGACCCACCAAAAGGGCAAAACACATTTATTCCGACCGAAGACGGATTTCAATTTGCAAATGAACTGGTTCAATTTATTAAGAAAAAGTTTAATTTTTGTATTGGGGTAGCCGGATATCCCGAGAAACATATCGAATCTTCTTCTGCTGAGGAAGATATAAAGCATTTGTTGGGTAAAGTTGAATCTGGAGGAGATTTTGTTATTTCCCAACTTTTTTTTGATAATAAAGATTTCTTTTCTTTTTCTTCTCAATTAAAAATCACAGGTGTCCCGGTCATTGCGGGTATTATGCCGATTACCGATTTTGAACAAGCCCAAAGATTTACGGCCATGTGTGGGGCTAAAATCCCACCACATTTATTTCAGGAAATGAGCCGGTATTCTGCCGATAAAGAAAAAATTATTCAAATTGGAATTGAACATGCGACAAGACAGTGTGAGGAATTGCTGGCTTCTGGTGTGTCTGGAATCCATTTTTATACTCTTAATAAGTCATTGTCGACTCAAGAAGTTTTTCGAAGGTTAAAATCTAAAGGGGTGATTTAAGATGAGAAACCTAAAACTGAATCTTTTTTTCGCTATTTTAATTTCTTCTTTAAATTTTGGTTGCATTTCCATTGGAACATTTGAGAAATATGTAAAACAATGTAAGGAGATTCGCGCTAAATCAGGGGAATGTGAGGGCCAAGTTAATTCATTGAAATTAAAAAATGAAAGTTTAGAAGCAGGACTTGCCTCTCAGCAACAAGAAAAAGAGCGGCTGGAAGAGAAAATTCAAAATGTTAGATTTCGTTATGATGAGTTGGTAGATGAGCTGAAAGGTGAAATTGAAAAAGGGAATATTGAAGTTGTTGCAAAAGGCGAAGATTTAAAAGTCACGGTTGGAGATAAAATTCTTTTTGCATCTGGTCGTTATGATTTACAGCCATCTGGAAAGAAAGTTTTAGCGCATGTAGCCAAGGTATTAAAAAAGGTAAAAGACCAGACAATTCGAGTGGATGGTCATACAGACGGAGTGAAGATTTCAAAAAAGATGAAAGCTGGATATACTTCAAACTGGGATCTTTCCGCCGCAAGATCTGCTTCGGTTGTTCGTTTCCTTGAGGAGAGTGGTATCTCAGGAAAGAATTTAATGTTAGCTTCCTTTTCCGAATTTCACCCTGTATCCGAAAATAATACCGCTCAAGGACGACAGAAAAATAGACGAGTAGAAATTTCTTTGATTAAAAATCCTTAAGGAGAAAGATTATGCCCGTTTTACTTGCAAAGGCGCCAACCATAAAAAAAGTTGAAAAACCTATTGATACAAGTATAAAAGGTTTTGGTTATAGGACCGTTTTATTTAATGATGATGTTCATACCTTTGAAGAAGTTGCCACTCAATTAATGAAAGCCATTCGATGTTCCTACAGTGATGGAGTTTCTATCGCAAATGTAGTTCATAGTACTGGGAGTGCTGTTGTTTATACCGGGCATATTGAAAGATGTGAGGCTGTGGCGATGGTTTTGGAGAATATTGGTTTAAAAACGAGAGTTGAAAAGTAGTTATTCCTCGTCAGCTATATCTACAATATTGTGATATTCTCGAATTATTGGTACGAGCGCTTGAATTGTTTCAAGCCCCGATTTTCTATTCATAGATACGATCGCTTGAAAAGGACGAATATTCTCGGTTGTTAATGGCGGATTTAATCTATCAAGGGCTTGAGAGTAGCTCGAAAATTGATCAACAAACCAATGAATTCTGTTTAAAACTTTCTCCTCCCAATTTTTTAATTCCGTTAAAGCGTTGCTATTTCCTCTGTTGGCTTCAAGAATCAGTTTCCCCATACTCATTTTTGCGGATTCAGACCATATTCTCATTTCGATAAAGCTTGTCCCGCTTTTTAGGCATACTTCGTTGGCAAGGTTAAACGCTTTTTCTTTTTCAATCTTTACGTTAGCAATATCAAACCCAAAAACTTCGGTCGATTTCTGATAATCAAAATTTTTTGAAGGAACCTCATGGAAAAGCATTTTATCGCCTCCTTGCACTGTTTGTTACACTTTATGCAATGGAAATGCCAAATAATTTTTACTCAGTTTTTCGATATGAAAAATCAATATGAAAGTGTTGGTGAGGGGTTGATATTTTCGTGATTGAATGTTACGTTTGTGTCTAGAATGTCAATGAAATACCGTTATCAAAATAAACAACCTGTCGATTATTCCTTTTGGTGGGCAGCTATTGGAACTTTCTTGGTTGGTCTTTTCTTGTGGGGATGGTTTACTCCAAAACCATTGGCTTCATCGGAAAATAGATCTTACGACCCTAAGCCCCAAAAATGGCAAATGATGTGCGCCTCTTTGCAAGAGGTTGTTGACCAATATCATAAAGGCGAAGTTGGGGTATTTCTTAAAGATTTACGATCAGGTAGAACCTTTGAATATAATGCCGATCGAATGTTTATTAGTGCCAGTTTGATTAAAGTCCCCGTCATGGCTGCTACCTTTAAAGCTATTGAAGAAGGAAAACTAACCTTAAACACTAAGTTTAAAATGAAATCTGCCTATCGAAAAGGGGGCGCTGGAAAACTCAAGTGGTCACGATCTGGGGAAAACTATTCTCTATCTTTTCTCATCTATATGATGATTACGCAATCTGATAATACCGCAACCGCTATGGTTATCGATAAATTGGGTTACGATTATCTTAATACAGTTTTTAATAAGTTAGGGCTCCAAACAACTCGAATTAATCCCAAAGGAATGAGTTTGGCCAATCGACTTGATCCTTCTTTAGATAATTACACGACAGCACGAGAAATGGGGTCTTTATTGGAAAAAATTTATCATCATCAAGTGGTTCAAGATGGATTAAGTGATTTGATGATAGAAATAATGAAAAGAGCCAATCACAAAAGTCGTTTAGCCCAAAATATGCCCAAAAATTTTATTTTTGCTAGAAAAACGGGGACATTAAGAAAAAATTGCCATGATATGGGTATTATTTATTCTCCCGATGGAGACTATGTTATGTGTGTTCTTACCGGTGAAAATAAAGATTATCAGGTCGCTAAAACGCTTATTTCAAATGTCGGTAAAAAAGCTTACGAATTCATGAATCAAGCGTCTTAAAACGCTTGTCCAGAACCAAACGTTACCACAAAGCTTGAATCATCACTGAATTCTTTCTGTAATCTGTATCCGAGATCAAATCTAATGATAACTTCATTTGAAGATCTGGTTAAACCAAACCGAAGTCCGACTCCTATATCACTTTTAAGATCTGAAATGGCAATAGGGCGACCTTTTCCCCAGGTGCTGCCTGTGTCA
>JBJXGI010000003.1:0-11259 GCA_046153645.1 Elusimicrobiota bacterium
TACCTTATGGGCGACTGAGTAGCGCTTCGATTTGTTCATGCTCTTTCTCCTATACTAATGAAAAGTTTATTAATAGTTAAACTTATCATTATCATAGGAAGTATTCAATAGGATTGTTGCGATAGGATAGGCCGTAATTTGCAGCGTAATTCCTGCTCGAAATGTACGGATTTCACACAACGGGGGTGCTTGCACCGTTTTCGGTGGGAGCTGTCAATGGAATACCGTGGCCTTTACTTACAGCTCCGTTGCCATTGATATGGGGTATGTCGACGACGATGTCGAGTGTATTGGTGACGGCCTCTTTCAGGCTGGATGGAAGTAGGTGGGCATATATCTGCGTGGTCATTGTCGCGCTATTGCCGTTTTGGCCCTACAGTCTGGGTTGGGGATATTCAGCCGGTGCGAGTCGTAATTTTGACAGCGTAGTACACGTGTGGTTTAATGGTCATCATGACAAAAACGCTTGATCCCAAAGCTGTTATCACCACCTCCCAAGCATGCAAGCTTCTTGGAATTACCCGGCAGACTCTTTATCTCTGGATGGAAAAAGGGAAGGTCAAACCGTGGATGATGGTGGCGGGAGCTACTTGGTTATTCGAGCGAGAAGATATCGAGATGCTCAAGCCCACTCGGTATCAGCGGCAGAATGGACATCAAATACCCCTTAAAAAAATGAGGAGGTAAAACCAATGAAACAAATGACACGAAAAACAAAGCTTAAAATCGATACCTTGCCAGACGGTTATGGCCGGTTTTTAGAAGGCATCAAGTTCCGAATACGCACGGTCCAGGTGAAAGCCGCTCTCTCGGCCAATCGGGAACTGGTCCTACTCTATTGGGAAATCGGGAGGGAAATATTAGAGCGCCAGAACCGCGAGGGGTGGGGTTCTAAAATCGTGACTCGGTTGTCTCGAGATTTATCCCGTGAATTTCCCGATATGAAGGGATTTTCTCCCCGCAATTTGCTCTTCATGCGGTCGTTTGCTGAGACCTATAAGGACATCGCAATAGTGAAACAGCTTGTTTCACTAATTCCGTGGGGCCATATCGTCCGGTTGATTCAGACCGTTAACAGCGATCGGGAACGAACCTGGTATATCAGGAAGGCCATTGAACACGGTTGGTCCCGCAACGTTTTAATGATTCAGATCGAACAGAGGCTTTTTCATAGGAAGGGCAAGGCCATCACCAACTTCAATCGCACGCTTCCCTCTCCACAGTCTGATCTTGCCAACAATATCCTCAAAGACCCCTATATTTTTGACTTTCTTTCGATTGGAAAGGATGTCCATGAGAGAGAAATTGAAAAGGCGTTGGTAAGTCATGTTACCCAATTCCTACTTGAGCTGGGCGCCGGCTTTGCGTTTGTTGGCCGCCAATTCCGGATGGAAGTATCCAATAAGGATTTTTTCATCGATCTTCTCTTTTACCACACAAAGCTCCACTGTTATGTCGCCGTCGAATTGAAGGCCGGTGAGTTCAAGCCGGAGTTCGCGGGCCAAATCAATTTTTATCTGTCCGCCTTGGATTCCCAGGTGAAAGCAACCGAAGACAAGCCGTCCATTGGTCTCATCCTCTGCGCCAAGAAGGACAAGGTCGTCGCCGAGTATGCGTTGCGGAACGTCGGCAAGCCGATCGGCGTGGCTCAGTGGCAAACCAAAATTGTCGAGATGTTACCCAAACAGTTGAAAGACAGCCTCCCTACGGTGGAACAAATTGAAGCCGAGTTTTCGAAGAAGAATGCTAAATCCCGCTGATCAACTAATTCTTGTTGGAAGCCAGGAATTGCCTGAGGCCTTTCAATAGTGAAACAGGCCGTTTCATTAATTGCAATGCACCATCGAAAGTGTCATTGCGATTACATGAGGAGATCAAGAAATAATTGAAAGAGGCGAGTGTGTCATAGTCCGTGGGACGCGATCACGATGATCCCTACACAACCTTCATCGTTTTCCATTTTCCTTGACGGAAGCGAGCAATCAAGGTAGATGAAATGATCAACGAATATAGCGCTGCAAAACCCCACGACCAGTAAACAGCATTATTCCATTCACGAACGAGATAAGTGGGTAAAACCATAATGGGCCATGGAATAAGTAAGGCCATGATTGAAACAAATCGAGTATCGCCAGCGCCTTTTAGAGCAAAAGAAATATTTAAGTAAATACTATCAAGCACCGTGAACAGGGCGACGATTTTTAAAAGCCCTGCTGAAATAATGAAAACTTGTGACCATAACTCGGGGTTACTTTTATTTTCAAACCAAGATAAATAAAACTCAGGTATAAATGCGAAAGAGAGGGCTGCCATCGCCATATAGAGCGAAGAAATTTTGACACCAACCCATGCGTATTTTTCAGCTTCATCGGGGAACCCTTCACCTATTTTTTGCCCGACCATGGTCATGACCGATTGTGCCACGCCCAAACTGGGCAAAACAGATAACATCATGACAGTGACTGCGATACTACTGCTTGCAAGTGAGGCTTCTCCATTACTGAGTCGACCCATAATGATAAGAAAAGTGGTAAAAGCCAAACCCTCTAATGCCCATTGAAGGCCGCTTGGAACTCCAAATTTTAAGAAGGGTTTCATCACATCCCATTTCCATTTCCAAGAAGAGAAAATGTGATAAAGGGGTTCGTTTTTTTTCCTGAAGACCAGCCAGAAGCCATAAAAGGCGGCGATGTAATTGGCTATGGTGGTCGCATAACCAGCCCCCGCGACTCCAAAGGCGGGAAACCCACCTTTTCCAAATATCAAACAATAATCGAGAATAGCGTTAGCAAGAAGTCCTACGAAATTAATCCAAATGACTGTTTGAGTTTTGCCCAGTCCTGTAAAAAAACCACTGGCCACGGCCACAAGAGCCGTTGGTAGTGCCGAATGGGAAATTGAGTTGTAATAGGCAACCTCATGCTTTTGAACGAGACTGTCGTGTCCTACAAATTGAAAAAAATCATGAGAGAAAAAATTAAATAAAACCATGATGAGGCCACCAGCGATGCTGACATAAATGGCTTGCCAAATGGCGGCGCCGATTTTTCGGTCTTCTTTAGCGCCTTTGTATTGAGCGACAAATGTCGTTACGTAACTCGCGGTTTGCTGTAGGAGCGCCATGGGAACCCAAAATACGCCCATGACAGCCATGGCAGCGCCCAGTGCTTCGGTTGAATGTTTTCCCAAGTAGATGCGGTCGATGGTCATTTGTAAATTCCAAAAACTATTCGCAATGATGAGGGGCCACGCCATTTGCAATATGTCTTTCCAGGGGTTTTTCTTAGTTAAAGGGCCTTTCGTATTAATAGGTATATTCATTTTTACAGAGTTTAACCTAATTTAAAATTTTTCAACAAGTATTCTGCCAAGGGGTTGAGTCGTTTTCGTTTCCTTGTCACGAGGTAGACTGATTCGTAAATTTCCAATGATTTATTGATTCCGATCGCCATAAGTGATTTTTTGGGATGGCTCATTTCTACGGTATAGGTATTAAGGGGAACGACTCCCCGTCCGGAGATTGCCATTCTTCTTGCAACCTCAATATCTTGAATTTCAGCAATGATTTTCGGTTTTACTTTCCATTCTGAAAAAAGATCAATGATTTGTTTATGAACTTGACTGGGATGAGAAGGAAGAATAAAAGGGATACTATTAAGGTCTTTTGGAATTGACTGTATTTTTTTCGCGATAGATTTGGTGCCAAAAAAAACAATGGGTACTTTGGCAATCAAGTGATTATTTAATTCTTCCGATTGATGGCCTCTCATCATAACATCAGTCAAAATGAGATCTAGATTATGTTCTTGTAATTGTTTAAGAAGCTCCTCGGTGGTCCCTTCTTGTATGCTGATAAATGCTTTCGGCATAAAATTATACGCACATTCAGTTAACGAATGACAAAAAGTTCGAGGCGTTCCATTTAAGACGCCGATTTGAATCGCCAGGCGTTCGGGAAGGCGGTTGTCTCGCAGAACATCTTGAAGCTCTTTTCCTATTTCAAAAATACTTTCGGCATAATCTAAAACCATCCGCCCATCTTCTGTAAGAATCAAACGTTGTTTTTTTCGTTCAAATAACTTTTTGTTGATTTGTTTTTCAAATTGCGAAAGTTGTGCGCTTAAGGTTGATTGCGCTAACAGTAAAGAGTCACAAGCCTTTGTTAAGGTTTCAGACTTGGCGATAATGTAGAAATAATAAAGATGGTGGTAATTAAAAGGAATCATCGTATTTATAGAACAACTAAATTTAAATTATCTATTTTACAGAATAGCATGAATCCCGCTAAAATTAAAGTATTAAAATAAATCATTCTTGGTTGGAAAGTGCCCGAGAAGTTATTTCAAATGCGACTCAAAAAAATGACCGATTACTTGCTGAGATCATTAATGGTAGATCGGATCGATTTCATCAAGTCATGGCTGGAATTGAATAGCGTTAATATACAAGTGGGGTGAAATTATGTTGTCAAGTGTCGGGTTGTTAATAGGTGGGCTTATTCTCCTTGTGGTGGGGGCTGAGCTACTCGTCAAAGGTTCTTCTCGGTTTGCGTTAAAGTTGGGTGTTCCTTCAACAGTTATCGGTCTTACCATTGTGGCCTATGGAACCAGTGCCCCTGAGATGGTTGTGAGTGCTCAGGCCGCACTTAACGGGCAGTCCGATTTAAGTCTTGGAAATGTTGTTGGAAGTAACATTTTCAACATTTTGTTTATTCTTGGGGTATCAGCTGTCATTACGCCTTTGGTTGTTGGTCGCCAAATTATTTGGCAGGAAGTGCCCATTATGATCGGAGTGGCGGTCCTTCCCTTACTTTTTGGATTTGATGGTGTTATTAGCCTGTTGGATGGGGTGATCCTTTTGATTTTATTAGTTGGGTATACCTGGCTTCAGGTTCGATTGGCAATGAAGGAAAACAAAACCAAAAAAGAGGACCTTCCAATAAATTCTATTGTGCCAAATACTTGGAATATTCCTGTTTGTTTAATTGCCATTGGCGGGGGTCTCTTAACCCTCGTTTGGGGTTCTCGTTGGTTTTTAGAAGGAGCTGTTTATGTGGCTCGTTCATTCGGAATGAGTGAACTTGTTATTGGTCTAACCATTGTTGCGGCCGGCACAAGTCTCCCTGAAGTAGCGACGTCGGTTTTAGCCAGTTTTCGTGGAGAAAAAGACATCGCAGTTGGAAATGTTGTTGGAAGTAACATTTTTAATGTGTTAGGTGTGTTGGGAGTCGCTTCCGTTATTGGTCCCAGCGGAATTAGTGTTTCTCCGGCTATTATGCGTTTTGACATTCCTATTATGATTGCGGTTTCTATTAGCTGTTTACCTATTTTTATGTCGGGGCATAAAATTGCAAGGTGGGAAGGGTTTTTCTTCTTGTTTTATTTTATTGCTTATACACTCTTTCTTATTTTAGATGCAACGGGCCATTCTTTGGTTGCACCGTTAAGTGGCGCTATGATGAGTTTGGTTCTTCCGATAACCGTTCTCACATTTATTATCGTTCTTATTCGAAATTTTCAGAAAAATGACAGCGTGTTAGCCAGAGAGAAAAAATGAAAAAAGTTACTCTTTATTCAGGATTATTACTTTTGGGTTTATTTGGATCTCAATTCCTGCCGATGGTTTTTCCGGAAAGTTTCTCAAAACTATCCAGTTTGATTAAAGTCATGACAATGTTTTGTTTGGCTTTTATCATGATTCATGTGGGTTTGGAATTTGAAATTGACAAATCAAATGTTAGACAATATGGATGGGATTATTTCGTGGCGGCTACTGCTGCGGCGTTTCCGTGGATATTGTGCGCAATATATTTTATTTTTGTAATGACGCCTTCAGAAGGTTGGTTCGATTTTGATGCTTGGAAACAATCACTTTTGGTATCACGTTTCTCCGCGCCAACCTCAGCAGGTGTTCTTTTCTCGATGCTGGCCGCGGCCGGTTTGGCTTCTACGTGGGTGTTTAAAAAAGCGCGAATTCTCGCTATTTTTGATGATCTCGATACAATTCTATTAATGATCCCGCTTAAAATATTAATGGTAGGGCTCAAATGGCAATTGGGACTTATTGTTATTTTCATTTTCATTCTTTTATACATTGCTTGGAAATATTTACATGTGTTTAAACTTCCGACTTCTTGGAAATGGATATTGATTTATTCAGGAGTTATTACTTTTATTTGTGAGATCATCTATATTGCAAGCAAAATGGTAGATGAACTTGTGCCCATTCATTTGGAGGTTCTTTTGCCTGCTTTTGTTATGGGGTGTGTTTTGGCCCACGGACCGAACCCCCATGATTCAAAAATCGAAGAAAAAATTTCTAATGGAATGACGGGTTTGTTTATGGTTCTGGTCGGTCTGGCGATGCCTCTAATTGCTACCGGAACAACAACTTCATTGCCCACCACAGCTCTTGTCGCCATTGGCGGTTCATGGCCCGGATGGCCGACCATCATTATGCATGTTCTTGTTATTACGCTTATTTCCAATATTGGAAAAATGTTTAGCCTTCTTTGTTACCGAAAAGAAGTTTCTTTAAAAGAACGACTTGCTTTGTCGATTGCGATGTTTCCTCGTGGTGAAGTAGGAGCAGGGGTATTGGTTGTTTCATTGTCTTATGGAATTGGGGGGCCTGCTGTAACGGTAGCGCTTCTTTCATTGGCACTTAATTTGGTGATGACGGGAATGTTTATTGCGGTAGTTAAAAAGCTTATTTCTCAAAGGCACTATCAAAATTAATAGAGATAATTCGCGTTTGAATTTCAATGTTCTGCTTTTTCGAGTTTTAAGTGCTTGGCTTTGTTATCAAACCGCGCGATGAAGGTGCATTTTTGACAAAGGTCATCAATGAGAATTCCTTTTTGGAAACCCTCATGAATCGATTGTGCCCGAGGGCTTTGGATGAGATCAAGAATATTTTGAGAACCACAATTTCCTAAATTTATAACCCCTTCTTTATCTAAACAACAAGGAACAACAGTGCCATCGGCCAATATTCCAATGTGGGATGAAAGTCCGTGACAAAATCCTTTTGTGCTTCTGACAGGATGGTGAGGGTTCGGCCATTCGAAGCGACTGTCGAAATGCAAATAAACTCTTCCTTTTATTTTTACATTCTTTTTCCATTTAATATTGATTTCATTTTCAAAATTGATTTTAAGTCCATTTTTAATTTTTTCAATTGTTTTCATGTTGGAATCTTGAAACCCTGGTGCGCCGTGATTCCAGAGGCGATAGTTAATATACAAGTCGGGGCGCTTTTCAAGGGCTTGTTCAGTAAAGTTAAAAATATTTTGAAGATAATTTGAATTATCTTTTTCTGGAAAATTGGATTCAAAGCTTTGAAGAGAAAAATTAATTTGTTTAATTGTTGGGTTTAAAAGGGTTTTGTATCGGTCTTCCTTTAGTAAGATCCCATTGGTTGTTAGATTAATAGGAACTTTTGAAAGATGACAAAATTCTACATAGGGTTCAAATTCAGGATGAAGGAGGGGTTCTCCCATGAGATGGAAGCAAACTTCTTCGGTGAGTGGAGCCACTGCCGTAATTACCTTTCTAAAAAGTTCTGGTTCCATAAACTTCTTATCGCGAATGACTTCAGGGCAGAAGCTACATTGAAGATTGCAAACGTTACTGATTTCGATATAAACTTTTTTAAAACGTTTCATTTGAATTTATTGAATCTTCTTAAGAAAAAACTGATTTGCAAATATCACCTCTAACTTGTTTAATAGGCTTGATATTATCACTTCTCCACGGTCTTTCCCTTCTAAAGGATGCGTTATGTTTGATTTGCCTCATTTGTTATCTCAGTTAAAAAAATATTTTGGGTACACTTCTTTTCGTCCTTTTCAAGAAGAGATTATTCAGGCTGTTTTTGAAAAGCGCGATATTATTGCGCTTCTTCCAACAGGAGGGGGGAAGTCGCTCTGTTTTCAATTGCCCGCGCTTATGCAAGAAGGTCTCACTTTGGTTATTTCTCCTCTTATTTCGCTCATGAAAGATCAGGTTGATGCGCTACAAAGCAATGGGCTTCCTGCCACTTTTTTAAATTCGTCGCTTAACGATGACGAGTTATTCAAAAGAATTCAAGAAATAAGCGCGTCTCAATATAAATTGGTTTATTTGGCTCCAGAACGGTTGATGATGCCTGAGTTTCTGGGAAGAATAAAAAAATGGAATATTTCACTTTTGGTTATTGATGAAGCCCATTGTATCAGCGAATGGGGGCACGACTTTAGGCCGGAATATCGGAAATTACCACAACTCAGAGAATATTTGCCTCAAGTTCCCTTTTTGGCTTTAACAGCCACCGCAACCCCTCGGGTACGCACCGATATAGAAACACATCTTCAATTAAAAAATGCCAAGGTCGTGGTCGCCAGTTTTAATCGGCCTAATTTATCTTATACCGTCCTTCATAAATCTAAACCAAATGAACAGTTGTTGGCCTACATGAAAGCCCATCCCAATGACAGTGGTATTGTTTACTGTCAAAGCCGAGCGACAACAGAACAATTGGCTACCTATTTATTGGAAAATGGCATGAAGGCCCTTCCCTATCACGCAGGTTTAAACCCTGATATTCGAGCGAAAAATCAGGAATTATTTTTGCGTGATGAAATACCTGTTATTTGCGCCACCATCGCTTTTGGTATGGGAATTAATAAGTCCAATGTTCGGTATGTGATTCATTTTGATTTACCTAAAAATATTGAGGGTTATTATCAAGAAACAGGAAGAGCGGGGCGTGATGGCCTACCGAGTGAATGTGTGATGTTTTTTCAAGTGGGGGATGCCGCCAAACAACGCCGGTTTATTAATCAGAAAGAAAATGAAGTTGAACGGTCGCATGCTCTTCATCAATTAAATGACATGGTTTCTTATGCTGAGGCCGCTGATTGTCGCCGGCAGAGATTATTAATTTATTTTGGTGAAAATTGGCCGGAAGAAAATTGTAAAAGTTGTGATAATTGTCTTTCCCCTCGTGAAAAAACAGACGGCATTTTATTAGCTCAGAAATTTTTATCTTGTGTTTACCGGGTGCATCAAAAAAGTGGTTTTGGTGTTGGGTTACTTTCAATCGTGCAAATTTTGAGAGGGAAAACTTCGCCCATTGTTGAAAAGTGGGGATACGACTCTCTTTCTACCTTTGGAATTGGAAAAGATTTAAGCCGACGTCAATGGACTGAGATTGGGAGAGAACTTATTCGTTTGAAATTAATAGAGCAAACGCCTGATCAATTTTCTGTTTTAAAGTTAACAGCTCGAGGTTGGGAGGCGCTGACAAAAAAAGAGCCTATTTTCCTCACCAAGCGTCCCTCTTCACATGTGAAAGAAAAAGAACCCGCCAAATTGGCTTCATCATCAGTGGGTTTTGTTGACACTGGTTTGTTTGAGCGTTTACGTAAATTAAGGAAAAAATTAGCAGATGAAAAGCAGGTTCCTGCCTATGTTATTTTTTCAGATGCCACTTTAAAACAAATGGCTTCTCTAAAACCAAAAAACAAATCTGAATTCTCACGCATTAATGGGGTTGGGGAAAAGAAATTAGGAGAATGGGCAGACATTTTTTTAGCGGAAATAAGATAGATTTCTCCTAAAAAGAAAAAAGATTATTTTTCTTTTAGAATTGATAGTGCTTGTCCGGCTATCCAACCTGTTGTCCAGGCGTTTTGAAAATTAAATCCGCCAGTTACGGCATCTATATCTAGAATTTCTCCAGCAAAATAAAGTCCGGGGCAGCGGCGACTTTCCATGGTTTTAAAATTAACTTCATCTAGTCTTACGCCACCACAAGTAACGAATTCTTCCTTAAATGAGTTTTGTCCTGTTACTTTGTAGATAGCATTGGTGAGTTGGTCTATTATTTTTAACATTTGTTCTCGAGATAGGTTAGCCCATGTTTGAGATTCTAAAATACCTGCAGAGAATAATATTCTCTCCCACAGTCGGCGAGGCATTTCAAATAGAGGTGCCGAGAATAAAAACTTTCGTGCCAATTCTTCTTTTAGTTCGCGTAGTTTTTGTTCGACTTTTTCTGGCTTCTCATTTACCCAATTAATTTTAATTTGAGTTTGATATTTTTTTTCATGAAAGGCGCGAGCGCCCCAGGCAGAAAGTTTAAGTATCGCAGGACCACTTAAGCCTTGGTGTGTAATAAGTAGGGGGCCTGTTTGTTTAATTTTAGTTCCAATTAAAGTGACTTCGGCATTTGGCATAGATATTCCTTCAAGGCCGCGTAATCTTGTGTCTGGAACAAGAAATGTGAATAAAGAGGGAACCGGTGATTCAATGGTGTGCCCTAATTTGGCTGCCCACTGAAAGCCTCGTCGGCCACTGCCAGTGGCCAGCAAAACTTTACTGGCGGAAATCGCTTCGTTGTTTTCAATGAGAACTGTAAATTTATCGTCATTAAAAATTAAATCTGTTATATTTACATTTGTTCGAATGCAAACACCCGCACTTCGAGCGGCATTTTCAAGCGCATCAATAATTGTTTGAGATGTGTTGCTGAGAGGAAACATTCTTCCATCAGGTTCAGTTTTAAGTGGGACCCCGCGTTGTTCAAACCAATGAACGGTGTCCTTCGGTTGAAAATGATGAAAAGGGCCTAAGAGTTCTTTTCCGCCACGCGGATAAAAACCAGTCAAAGTTTTTGGATCAAAGCATGAGTGAGTGAGATTGCATCGCCCTCCACCTGAAATTTTAACTTTGGCTAATACTTGTCGACCTTGTTCAAGAAGAATAACAGAGCATTGCGGTTTTTTTTCGGCACAGGCAATAGCAGCAAAAAAGCCAGCGGCACCACCGCCGATAATGACAATCGGGTGTGAAGTCATAATGGGACTTTTACATTCCACCAATGATGACCGTTTTTTGATGTTCCTTCATAAGGTCCTCTTTTTAATTAATTTTATATGTTTGTTCTAGATTAGAATATTGATTTAACCTTTAGTGGGACATGATTCGTCTCATATGAATAATAAAACACATCGTAAAATTAGATCGAATGTTAAATTCTTTGTAACAATTATGTTTACAAGAAATCAGGGAAATTTAACCTCGATTTAAAAAAAACTTCATCTATCCTTATTATTATTCCTGTTATGATAAACAATCGTTTATTGATTCGATTTTTCTCTCTTTTTTTGTGTGCCATTTATGTGGCAACCAGCTGTCTTTTTGCGCATTTGCCCACCACGGCTCAAGCAAAGGAAAAAACAATCTGGGAAGAAAGAAAAAAAACAACCAAAAAAAA
>JBJXGI010000012.1:0-9916 GCA_046153645.1 Elusimicrobiota bacterium
CGTTATCGGCATCTAGTATGGGGTTTTCTATTCCAAGGCAGTTATTTAGGGGAGGGTTTCCCTGATGTATGAGTACCAACAAGGTTCTCTTTTTCGTTTGTTCAAATAGAGATAATCCTAAGTTAACACTGAAGATAATATGGTCTGGTTCTGAAATGCCGGTGATAAAAGAAAAAATTTTGGCAGGGGCCAGACCCATAGGGGTTCCTCGTTGATAAGAAGATAAGCGGCTTGATAACACACGTGAGAGGTTGAGGGCCAATGTTGGGTTATGTTCTAGTAAATCGTCAAAATCTTTTTTTGTTAAGACCAAAATATCGGATGTTGATTCAACCGTGGCGGTGTGAGATCTTCTTTCTCCGGATAGAAGGGCCATACCACCTATATAGTCACCTCGACTTAAGAAGATCGATTTAAGCTCATTTGTAGAACTCGATTCTTTGGGGTTATTTTTCTCTTTTAGATGAACCGATCCAGAGAGAATAAGGTAAAAAGTGTCGGCTGGATCGTTTTCATGGAATAACATCGCACCTCTGGGATAAGAAACAAGATGGATTTTTTTAGTTAATAGCTGAAGCTGATCTCCAGTGAAACTGGAAAACAAAAAAACTTTTCTTAGGAGTGGTAACCATTCTGTTTGTGATGCCATACTGGTCTTAGCTTAGCCCCATATATAGGGTTTGTCAATTTGGTAGAAAAGAAGTTATACTGAAAAAAATATGGATAAAAATAAAAGCAAAATAATAAAGGCTCAACAGAAAATTAAATTGGCTGATTCTCACCAGTTGGCTAGTTTTTTGCGTGGTGTTGAACTGCTCACCGGTTTAATTCAGGAAGATTTACTTCGTGTGGCTCAAGCGTGCGAATTGGTTCGGTTTAAAAGAGCTGAGGTGATATTTACTGAGTCTCAGCCTGGTGCCTGTTTATATGTTGTGATGCAAGGCCGCGTTAAAATATTTGGTTCTTCTTCTCAGGGGAGATCGAAAACGTTTGCTTACCTAGAGCCCGGTGATTTTTTTGGAGAAATGTCTCTTATTGATGACGAGGTTCGATCGGCTTCCGCCTCCTCATTAGATGATACTGTTCTTATCATGCTTAAAAGTGATGAATTTCGAAAACTTATTTTGTCTCGTCCCTCCATTTCTCTGGGAATGTTAAAAACCATGTCAGGTCGTTTACGTCGAGCGAATAAAGAAGTTGAAGCTCTTTCTTTTAATAATGTTTTAGGTCGAATTGCGCAAATTTTATTGGATTTAGCCGAACGATATGGGAAACCCTCATCAGAGGGAATTCAAATTAATATGACTTTATCTCACAAGGAATTGGCCGAAATGGCGGGAACCGCTCGTGAAGTGATTAGTCGGGTTATTTCTCGTTTTAAACGCATTGGTTGCGTCAGCTTTAGTGACAATAAACTGACCATCACAGACACCGAAAAACTAAAAAGCTGGGTTTTTTAATTTACATTACATGTCCTCCTCTCAAATAAAAGCTCCTAAAGGTACAAGAGATCTTGTTGGCGTCGAAGGTTCATGGTTTTCCATCCTTGAACAGACGGCTCGCAATGTTTTTGGTCGATATGAATTTACTGAACTTAGAACCCCTATTTTTGAGCAGGCGGAGCTTTTCTCTCGTTCTTTGGGTGCGACCTCTGATGTTGTTGAAAAAGAAATGTTTACCTTTGTTGATCGGGGGGAAAGAACATTTAGTTTAAGGCCTGAAGGGACAGCAGGTGTTGTTCGCCATTACATAGAAAATAGTTTGGGCTCTCAGGGCGGAGTTCATCGTTTTTTTTATATGGGGCCCATGTTTCGGGCAGAGCGGCCTCAGGCCGGACGGTACCGTCAGTTTTGGCAAATTGGAAGTGAATATTTTGGGGCTTCTGATGCTTCAGCAGATGCGGAAACAATTGCCATGATTAATACACTCCTAAAAGAATTTGGAGTCACGGATTTTTCTATTCAAATTAACTCTATTGGATGTAAGAATTGTCGATCCATTTACCGAGTTGAATTGCTTAAGTATCTCGAATCTAAAAAAGACATTTTATCTGAAGAGTCAATTCGCAGAATGACTTCAAATCCACTGCGGGTGCTTGATTCTAAACTTGATGGACCAAAATTGATTGATGCCCCTATCATGAAAGCCTTTTTGTGCGCTTCTTGTAAAACTCATGATGAAGACGTTCATGGTTTTTTAAAATCTCTGGATATTCCATTTGAAGAAAATCCAAAGTTAGTTCGTGGTCTTGATTATTACACCAAAACAGTTTTTGAGTTTGTCTCTTCTCGTCTCGGGGCGCAAAGTGCTGTGGCGGCTGGAGGGCGGTATGATGAATTGGTTGCAGAGTTAGGCGGCCCTGCCACTCCTGCCGTTGGTTTTGCTTTGGGAATGGACCGAGTTGTTTCGATCAAGATGACTTCCGACCATGTCCAGGAGCCAGGAAAAAGTCGCAAATGTGTCGTTGTTCCATTGCTGGAGGCAGCAGGTACGCTTTGTGTCCAAGTTTCTCATGAGTTGCGTAAACTTGGAATGAGTGTGTCCCCTGTTCAAACAAAGAAAAAATTAAAAAATCAATTAAGCCAAGCTGTTGACAACGGAGCAAAATGGGCTATCCTTATTGGTGAAGATGAGTTGAAGGCCAATCAATTGGCTGTAAAAAACCTCGAAACAAGAGAGCAAACTCTCATTCCACGGAATCAGATTAAAGAATTCTTTAAGAATGAATAAAAAGGCGTAAACATGCTCGGAACATATCATATGGGCGCACTATTGGATGCGCTTGAAGATCTCCATCATATTCATGAAGAGGCCTATCTTTATCAGTTTGTACTTAATCGAGCCAGTGACGTTTTAAAGGCGCAAGGTGGAACTTTATTTTCTGTTAGAGAAGACTTAGGTGAACTGATTCCCGAAGCTTCTAAAGGTGTTTCTCTTTCTTTATTGAAAGAAATTCCATTTAAAACCAAAGTTGGAATTTCAGGTTGGTGCGCAACAAATCAAAAACCCTTGTTGGTAGAAAATGTTCAAAATGACGAACGTTTTAATCGTGCGGTTGATGTTATTACAGGTGTTCGGACTCGCTCTATCATCGCTGTTCCTATTATTCGTCAAAACCAAGTTTATGCCGTTATTGAGTTGGTAAACAGAGTTGATGGGATATTTCGTGATCCTGATCTTCAATTTTTACAACATTTGGCCAACCAAATCGGAATTGCACTAGAAAATTGTCGGCTTTACCGTCAAACAGCTGAGTTATTGATTTATACCAATAGCGTATTAAACAGTTTATCAAGCGGGTTTATTTCAACGGACCCAAGAGGCATTGTGACTCGTTGCAACGCGGCGGCGTGTAGGATTTTATCTATCAATGCCGATAACGTTCTTAAAAAACCGCTTTTACAAGCCATCCCGCAATATACAGCCTTTAGCGCTATCCTAGATATTACCCAAAAACATCAAGCCCCTGTTGCCAGGCAGGAAATAGAATTACAAAAACCAGACGGGAGCCCCATGTTGATTGGATATCATACTTTCCTCATTAGAAGTGATTCGCAAATTCATGGGGCAGGAATATTATTCCAAGACATATCCCACCTCAGAAAAAAAACATAATTGTCATCCCTAAAATTCACTGAACTACAAAAATGAATAGAAATAACTCACATAACTATAATTTCCTTGTTATTGGTTCTGGTCTCGCGGGGCTTTTTTGCGCGTTGAAACTGTCCCGTTATGGCTCAGTGGGTATCGTCACTAAAACCAATATTCGTGAAGGCGCAACCGAGTACGCTCAAGGCGGGGTTTCAAGCGTAACTGCGGCTGATGATTCTTTGCAATCTCATATACAAGACACTCTTAAAGCAGGGGCAGGACTTTGTGACAAAAAGATTGTGAAAATCGTTGTTGAAGAAGGTCCCGCTCGAGTTAAAGAATTAATTCAAGCGGGGGTTCGTTTTTCCCTAAGAAAAAAATCTGGTGATGAGGTTGAGACATTTGATTTGGGACTCGAAGGTGGACACTCCTTTAGGCGAATTCTCCATGTTGCGGACAAAACCGGACGAGAGATTCATCGGACACTGATTCGGAAGGTTCTCCGTAATAAAAATATCAAAGTGTTTGAAGATCATTTTGCGGTGGATTTGTTATCAAGTCGGCATCAGAATTTGGGGCCGGTTCAGGCTTGTCGAGGCGCCTATGTTCTCAATAGAAAATCAGGAGAAGTGAAAACGTTTTTAGCCCAAGTGACAATTTTGGCTACTGGCGGAGCTGGAAAAACTTATCTCTATACTTCAAATCCAGATGTGGCTACCGGTGATGGAATGGCCATGGCCTTTAGAGCGGGCGTTGAATTGGCCAATATGGAATTTGTTCAGTTTCATCCCACTTGTTTGTTTCATCCTTACGCGAAATCTTTTCTTATTAGTGAGGCGGTTCGCGGAGAAGGGGGGCTTCTTAAATTAAGAACGGGTGAACAGTTTATGAAACGTTATACGCCTCAAAGAGAATTAGCACCCAGAGATATTGTGGCCAGAGCCATCGATAAAGAATTAAAAAAACGTGGGGAAGATTGTGTTTATCTAGATATTACTCATCGAAAAAAAGAATTCATAAAAAAAAGATTTCCTGCTATTTATGAAAAATGCCGACAGTTTGGAATAGACATCACTAAAAATCCGATTCCAGTTGTTCCCGCTGCTCATTACTTTTGCGGGGGAGTTAAAGTTAATGAGTGGGGAGAAACAAGTTTACCTCGCCTGTTTGCTATTGGAGAAACTTCTTACACCGGTCTTCATGGCGCCAATAGATTAGCCTCAAATTCACTTTTGGAATGTTTGGTTTTTGCTCATCGTGCTTCAATGAGAGCGGTACAAATGTCGAAGGTTTCTTTGCTGCCTGTTAAAATTCCATCTTGGAATTTAGGCGAAGCAAAAAATCCTGATGAACAAGTTGTTATTAATCAGAACTGGGATGAAATTCGGCGCATTATGTGGAATTATGTTGGAATAGAACGCTCTGATAAACGTTTGGCTCGTGCGCTTCGACGAATGGAATTATTAAAAGATGAGATCCAAGAGTATTACTGGAATTTTAAAGTCACCGCTGAACTATTAGAGCTGCGTAATTTATCTTTAGTTGCAGAACTGGTGATTCGCTCTGCTTTAGCCCGGCAAGAAAGTCGCGGTTTACACTATAACCGGGATCATCCTTCTCGAAACGATAAACTTTGGCGAAAAACTTCCCTTATCTCTAGAGATCCGCTCTCTAAAAGTGGCACACTTCATTTTGAGAGTTTGAAATAAAATAGGCTCAATTTCTTCTTTTTAGGGGTTGGCAAATGGCTTATTTGCGTCTAAACTCTTAGAATGCGGTTTAACTTTAACAATCCAAATGAATTAGAAATGAAGGCTTTTCAAAAAAGAGAGGCTGCCAAAAAAAGAGCTAAATATTTAATTGGAACTCTTGGCGTTATGATTATCTTAAGGCTTATTTTGAAAAACCCTGAACCCCCTAAAGCACCAGATCATTCGAACGTTCCCTTTAAAGCACTTCCCGGCATGCTTGATGCCATTCCCGTTTCTGCTCGCTCTAAATTAGATCCTAAATTGGTTGTCCAAATGATGCAAGCAGATGAAGATTTTCGTCGTGGAAAAAGCCAAAAAGATAATAAATCAATGGCTTTTAAAGAAACCTATAAACCAGCTGATCTTTCGATAACCACAGAAACTGAAGAAGAAAAATTAGTCCAAGAAGCATATCAATATGCAAAGAAAATGAAACTTCTGAAAGATTCACAAAATGACTCTCAAGAACAATTTGATCCGAATAAATCATTGGTCATAAGATTTGCTAGTGGGGGCTATGTTTTTGCCCAGGATTCCTGGGAAGTTAATAATTCTCGTAAAATTAAAATTGATCAAACGATGCAAGCTGGAATTCCTAATAGGATGGTTGAGTCTGTAACAGTCAGAACGGCTGATTGGAAGGAAAGTGTCCCAAAAGGATTCGTAAAATTAAAACCCGCCAAAGGTATTACTGCGATTTTAAATCAAAATACCGCCAAAAAAATATCCATTAAAAAATTGCTCTATGAAGCATCTTAAATTTAGGTTTTTAGAAAATAGAAAAGCATACACATTGGTCGAGCTAATGATTGTGATGAGTATTATTTCTATTTTGTTTACTATTGTTTCACCCAGAGCTGATTTGATATTTCAAAAAGCCAATCAGGCAAAAGCAAAATCCAATTTAGGGGCGGTTCGGTCTGCCATCAATTTATATTATGTCGATCACGATGGCGTTTATCCTTTGAGTTCTTATCCTCAAGGAACAGGACATTGGGGCACAGTAGCACTGAGTCAAACGCTCACACCAAAATATTTGTCTGATAAAATTCCTACACCGAAATTATTGGATCGAATGGGCAGTTTTAATGGATTAGCACTGTCTTATGATGATACTGCTGTTGGGATGATGGCTTCAAATCCAGAGCATGACGTTATTATTATTTTAGGCCCGGCGAATTATACGCCTTTAGTGGCCGCCCCTTTTGCCTATGACAATCAAAAAGGTTTACTTTATTATACCAACGGAAACTACACTGTTTCAGGCGATTATTTCTATCAGTGGTAGTTAATCACTTTAAATTAATTGTTAAGTTCTCCAATCTTCCTTCTCGAAGGGCAACGCTTGCTTCAGGTGTTAGTGCTTTCCCTTTGTGAGAGTAAAAACGTCCATCTAATATCCATTCATAGTCAATGATCTTACTGGCCCCAGAGCCAAAAGTGTTTTTTCGGCTTTGATTTACAAACACGACAGGAACTCCAAAAAGTTTTATAGCAAAACTGTGTTTTGGCTGAAGCCCCGCTTCTTTTTCAGTGAACCATTCTTTTGGAATTTTTGGGTCAGGCTGAAATAGGGCAGTCCCATTTTCCAGTTTAAAAAACTTATCTCCTAACACGGCAAAATAAATCATACTTAAGAATTCGCAGGTAGCCCCTGAAAGGCGGGCAACGTAGCCTCTTCCGTGTACTTCACTAGAAGAGAAAGAGGAACTCGCAATAAAGGAAGAATTCTGAAACGTCGGACGTCCATATTCAGTTGGATCTCTAAATGCCACCAATCCTTTTTCACATTCTTCAAAAAAAGTTTCTGTTAGTCCCGCCTTAAATAAAGCCAATAAGTATTTATAGTGCATGTGTAAGAAAATAGATTCATTTTCTAGCCAACCAGGAGAGAAAATTTTCACTCGACCTAATTCATCTGATTCTTGAGTGAGGGGGGTATTTAATTTATACATCCCTAATTTCTGATCAAACAAGGGTGATTTCTTAACAGCGTTGTATATTTGTTTCGCTTGAGCCGGGGCGGAAAGTTTTAAGGCATGGACGGAACCTTCTAAGAAGGCCGGAACTCGATGTTGTGTCCACGGTAACTGGTCCATCATTTGTCTCCAGCCGTCATCAAGTTTATGGACATCGACATCGTAAGTGAAGTAAGAGGTGGGGATTCCGGTTTTTGGATCCATTGCTTTTTTGTGAGCCCGTTTTAAGGTTTCATCCGCTTTTGTGATATACGCGGTTAGTTCGGTCATCTTAATGTTTCTGTCTCGGCCACTGAGTCCCATGAAGGTACGATTTCTAAAATGTTCGCGAGCTGTGGCTAATTTATTCCAAGCGGGTCTGAAATCATCTTTCCCTGCGCCCATTTCGAGGCCTTCGGTAACATCTTTAATCAATAAAAACACTTCTTGAGGAATATCTAGTGTTCTTGTTTCCACAAAGGGTAAAACTTCATTTTGTAGGAAGAGAATAAGCCTGTGAGTTTGATACATTTCATGGGTTGATGAACCAAACATTCCGGGAGCGCCGTTGAGGGCGTCACACCAACCGGGTTTATCGGCTTCCATTTCAATCCCAACACCAAAAGGATCAAGTGTTGCTAATTTTATAGCAGACAATTGTAAAAGTTTGATGAATAAGTTGGTTTTAAAAATGGGGCCTGTTCCTTCAATTCTAACTTTGTGTTGATCAGAAAGGCGCGAGGAAATTAATGTCTCTTTTTCTGCCTTTTTCACAACCGAGCCATATTGACGGAATTTTCCCTCTTTCGTGATAATGTATTTTTCCTTCCTGGGTTGAATAAAATGATCAGAATCGTAATAGGTAAAATCTTGTTTTTCAAAAAGAAGCCAAGATTTTTTATCCGGAAAAACATTTAAGTATTGTTCTAAATGATCCAAATTATAAATCCAGTGATCGACCCAATAACCTTCTCCATGTTGGATGTTTTGTTGAGGGGTACAAAATGCCATCGCATCTTTGAATTGATTAGAAACACTCATCGGGTCCGCGCTATGTTTATGAATGAATTCGTATATTTGCCCTAGCAATACTGGTTCTCTAAAAAGTTTTTGGAAATCTGTTTTGCATTGTTCGGTTCCCTGTAAATCGAGTTTGCTGGTCATCTCGCGAGAAACCTGAAAACGAATGGGGTTAATGACGAGTGGGTTATAACCGTCGAATTGGAGGGCGTTGAAAAAAGTTTCGATATTAGTGGCACCCACGTGTCCGCTAATCAAAATATCGTTTCTTCTGTTTTGATTAACATCTCTGAAGTTGCCATTTCCTTGTGAATAATAAGTGGCTGATACTTGGAATGCATTATAGTCTCGTTCCATGTCCCCATGTTTACGTGAGAAAACATGAACAATGGTTTTATTACTGCCAACCTCAATGGGGAGGCCACCTCGCAAGACATTATCCATAAAACAGCCATTGGCATAACGATTTAAGAGGTTATTGTTAGAAGTAAATCCGAGGTTTGAAACGAGGTCCCGATAAACCTGTTCCATTTCTTGTCTTTTTCCTTCGAAATAAGATTCTTCAGCTTGGACTTTCTCAGCAAAAATAGCGGCTTGAGATTCTTCGCTCACAAATCCATAAAAAGACACCACGCTTTTTGATTCATGTGCTTTTAAAACCAGAGTGTCACTAAAGAATGAGCATGGGGTGATGCTGGTATTTAATTGTTTTGGATTTTTTAAAGGTTTTTTGATGATTCCAAAGGGAGTTGAAAGAGAAGAGTCTTCACCAAAGATAATTTGGGGATCGACTACTGCATTGAGTCGTTTTTTTTCTCTTAATGCAAAAGAGAAAAAGCCACCTTTTAACCATCTGATTTCAGGTCGGTCGTGCGGTTCAATTTTTAGCTTAAAGAGGGGAACGCCTGTTTCATGATTTTTTACTTCCGCGAAGGCTTCAATGGTGCGGGACATGTTTTTTGATAAGTAATCGTTCATTCCCCAAGGGATAACACGGGCCAATCCATCGGTGACTTGTATGGTTTGAGTTTTTGATGAATTATTTTTTATCGTTGTTTTTCGCACGAGGGCAGGGACATCATCATTGGGTAGCCCAAAGTACGTGACGTTAACATCAAGACCCATGAGGGGAGATTTGTCGTTTATTTCCATTTCCCAGGGGCGGATAACCATGTTTTGGTGAGACTGATCTCCGGGAATAGAAAAAGGTTCCCAATATTTCCCAGCAGATTGAATGAAAGTTCTAAATCCAATAGAAGGGGTCAGGTGATAGGCTTTATTGGCAGGTTGAAATTCCATCATAGCGCCGTCTTTGTTGTTAATGCCAAATCCAGCTATTCCTTGGCCTCTGTTGGTAAAAAATACCCACATGGGCTTTCCTGTCACGCCTGCTAAAGCAGGGAAAAAATCAGAAAAAGCAGGATGATTGTTGTATTGATTTAAGTGAAAAGCGTCGCCTTCCATTCGAATGTTTGATTTCATTATGTGGTTTTTCCTATGAACACGTTGTATTTTCCATACGATTTGTTTCTTCTGGCTAGTTGTTAAAAAGCTTTCGATTCAAAACAGCTCAATAATAGCGTTTTCCAGGGG
>JBJXGI010000013.1:0-22279 GCA_046153645.1 Elusimicrobiota bacterium
GGGATTTCACATGTTTTGTATTCATACATGTGAATTATCGCCAAAGAAAAATTAGTTGGAGACGGGGAATGGAGTTTAAACATGTTCAATTATCAACAGAATTTACTAATCCATCCCCAATTTGCGACCTTAAAGATTTTAATTCTTTCTTATTAAGCCGAAACATAAAGTCACCTGGGAACCTTTTAATGTTGCGTTTAACTTGCTCATTTAGTCTTTTGGTGTATTTTAATGAAAAAGGGCTTGGATTCGTGTCCCCTCCGATCACGGTCCAAGCCCTTGGTGTTGTCGCCCGACGACCGTCGAATAACAACAAACCTAAAATAGGAATTTTCCGTCGATAAGCGGGTCAATGAAACATCAAATTTTTGTAAAAAGTATTTAATTATTGCACGTAATACGTTAAATTGGTATTATTCGTAAATGATCGTTAGTTTTGCTGATAAGTCAACCGCTGATATTTTTAATGGCGAGGACACGAAAGAGGCTCGGTCTTTTCCTAAGGAAATTTGGGGAATTGCGCGTCGAAAGCTTGATATGTTAAATGCGACTCATGATATTGTCGATTTGACTGTCCCCCCAGGAAATAGACTTAAAAAGCTAAAAGGGAAGTTCATGCAGTTTTATAGTATTAGAATTAATGATCAATTTAGAATCATTTTTCAATGGAAAGAAAGTAACGTGAAAAACGTCAAAATAACTGATTATCATTAATGGAATGAATTGTTGAGAGGAGAAACCATATGATCCCTAAACATCGTAAACCCACACATCCGGGAGAAATTCTTTTAAAAGAATTTCTTGAGCCATTAAATTTGAGCCAGGTTGAATTGGCGAGTAAGATGGACGTGCCCATCCAGCGAATTAATACACTCATTAATGGTAAACGAGGAATGACGGCCGAAACAGCTATTCTTTTGAGTCGTATTTTAAAAACCACTCCTGAGTTTTGGCTTAATCTTCAATCGGCCCATGATCTTTATGAGGCAGAACAATATTTAAACCGCGCAGCGTAAAATAAAAAGGGCTTGGATTCGTGTCCCCTCCGATCACGGTCCAAGCCCTTGGTGTTGTCGCCCGACGACCGTCGAATAACAACAAACCTAAAATAGGAATTTTCCGTCGATAAGCGGGTCAATAAAACATCAAATATTTGTAAAAATTTTCGGATATAATGGTTTTATGAAAAAACTACTCTTTATTGGTTTGTCTCTGGGGTTGGTCGGATGTGCGGGGCCAAAGTATCTTGTTAAAGTGGATTCTATTAAAGATGTTTCTTTGACGACCGGAACTCGTTTTAATATTCAGCCCGGCGACTTAGATGTTTCTTCTGGTGATTTGCATTTTCGGCTCTATGCGAATAGTTTGAAAAATGTCTTAGAGAAAAAAGGTTGGGAATTTAAAGCTGCCATTAGTGAAGCTGATATGATTATTCAGTTAAGATACGGAACCGGCGCCCCTGAAACAACCACTCAACTTTATACCACACCTGTTTATTCTTATGAGGGCGGGCAGCGTGCGACGATTGACCGTGTTGAAAAAGACGGAGATAAAACCAAAACAGTGCGCGAGCAGATCTATGTTCATCCGGAATGGAAATTAGTAGATCATCAGGTGAACAAAGTAACCTCGACTTCTTATACTTCCTATGCGGTTATCGAGGCGGTTCTTCCCCATAAACTACCTTCTCAAAAACAATTTATGCCACTTTGGAAAACAACCATTAAGTTGACTGGCCCAAGTGCTGACTTGCGTTTGACCATGCTTCTTATGTTAGATGCTGTTGAACCTTATTTGGGGACAGACACTGGTCAAGAAATTAGTCTCTCTCTGGATCAGAAATTAAATAAAAAGTAATTTTGAATTAAGCTGGTTCTGCAGAAAACTCATAAGAATCATATCCCGTCATTTTAGCTTCGATAAATTGTCCACCGCGCGCGGCTTTGGCGGGAAGGCGAATAATGGCGTCAATTTCTGGGGCTTCAAATTTGCTGCGACCTAAAACTGAATCTCCTTCAGTGTCTTCTAAAATAATTGTTTCAGTCGTTCCCAAACGTTCTTGAGCTTTGATGTGGGCTACATTAAAGTGAGTTGCGGTCAAGGCTTCTTGGCGTTCTTTTTTTATTTCTTCAGAGAGTTGATTGGTTTTAATTCCAGCGGGAGTTCCTTCTTCAACAGAATAAGTAAACACGCCTAAATAATTAAAATGGCCTTCGTTAATAAAATCATTGAGTCTTAAAAACTGCGCTTCGGTTTCACCAGGGTAACCCGTGATAAATGTTGTTCGTAGACTTAAATGAGGCGCTTTCTTTTTTATTTTTTCAATGAGAGCGCGAACATCTTTTTCTCCCAATTTTCGTTTCATTTCCATCAGCATTGAATCATCAATATGTTGAAGAGGCATATCAAGATAAGGGAATTTTTCTGGGGAATCGGCCAGCACGCTTAAAAGTTCATCTGAAAATGAATGAGGATGCATATACATGAGGCGAATCCACCTGAGTCCCGATATATCTTTTAATTTGGATAAAAGTTTCGCCAGGCGCTGTTCTTTGTAAATGTCCCGGCCCCAATCACCTGTGTCTTGACCAATAATTTGGATTTCTTGAATTCCCATGTCGGCTAATTTTTTTGCTTCAGCCAAAATCACTTCTTCCGGGCGGCTTTGTAAGCCGCCTCGTAATTTAGGAATAACGCAAAAGGTACACGGGTGGCTGCATCCTTCAGAAAGTCTTAAATCGGCGGTGGGCCCTTTGCGAGATAAAACGCGCTCGGCATCAGGGTCAGTGAGTCCCCCGGGGTCACGCCGGTCTAAAAAACGAGCCCTTGGGTTTTTTAGAAGTTCAGGAATTTGAGCCAATTGCCCGGTACCCAAAAAGGCATCAACTTCGGGTAATTCTTCCATCATTTCTTTTCCGTGTTGTTGAACCATACAACCTGTTACGTAAAGTTTCGTGTTGTTTCCCTTAGCTTGCGCGGCTTCCATAATGGTTTGAATGGATTCTTTTTTAGCAGCTTCAATAAACGAGCAAGTGTGAACAACAATGGCATCAGCTTCAGTTGGATCTTGTTCAATACCAAAACCGTTTTTCTTGAGGAGGCCCGTTAAGTTCTCCGTATCATTGGTGTTTTTGGCACAGCCAAGTGTGATGATTGATATTTTTTTAGAGTTTGGCATATCTTTAGGCTGCTAATTTGAACGCAATTCGATCATAGTCAACGATGGGAGTTTTGATGGTTCGGCCAGAGACGACAGTTTTTACAATTCTGATAACATCGATTTCCTCAAAGAAAAGAATAATTTTATTCAAGTTGGAAACATCCATACCAGATATTTTTGCCAATTCATAGATTGATTTAGGCTTAAACACTAGAATGTCAGAGAGAATGTGAATATTTTTAATAAATCGATCAAAATCAATTTTGTTATCAAATGAAACCTCATAATGAGGTTCTTTTAATTTATGAGATTTAGCTTTTTCATACGCATTCTTGAAATCGTTTAAAACCGCATGCGATGTTTTTAGAGATATTGTTAACTGTTTCATAATTTTACTCCCATCTGGGTATCGATCTGATTTTCCCACGTTATACATTTCTATTTCGAGAATATAGCGCTGCTTAAGCCAAGCCTTATTCCGGTAAATCAATTGGGCCTTCATATATTGGTTGAATTATACCGCTATTATGGCTTAAATCAAGGTGGTCGTTTTTTGAAAATTGCCTTGAGGTTGATGTGTGAAAGTTATCTGTTGAATACTCCTCAATATTGTTTCAAACTTTAGCTATGTCAAAATTGAAGCAGAATATTTGTTGGTCTGTATAAACGGAAAATGAGAAAAAAGCTCATCATCATTTTTTTAGTGATAGTTTTGTTGACGGTGATGATCTGGCTTTTCGTCACCCCACCAAACCGGTTTTGTTCGTCGTGTTATGCGTTCACTGTGTTCAATCATTTGCCAATTCCCTTGATTGATATTCAAGTCAAATCAGATGGATCTTTCAGAAAAGTTCCGAAAACCCATGATCTTCGTCTCGCCAATATACAGTGGTTAATTGATGACAATCCAGAAGTGTTAGTTATTAGTTTAGGTTGGTCAAGGGTAGTTAAGCCGCGGCAAGAGATTTATGACTTCAAAGGATGTAAGATTCATTTGCTTCCAAATGCTGAAGCGATCGAATTATTTAATACCCTTCAAAAGGAAGGGAAGCGAGTAGCCATTCAGTATCACTCGACGTGCTAACAAAAAAAGATTGCACCGGCAGCCCAATCAATCGTCAGACTGTGGAAAAACTTCCTCCGTTTTATGAGGTTTTATATGTCTTGGTTTTCTTTAATTCACAAAATGAATTTCGACTCAGATGATCTTTAAAAACAACTAAATTTGTACATTCTTCTCCCACGGCGGAAGGAACAATCATTCCTTCAAACCCCATGTTTCGTGCGTCCCTGGCGATTGCCTGAGGTTCAGAGAAATCATCTTGTGCTGTCAACCTTGTCACTGACGTTCCTAAAAGCTGGACGATATTCATATCGGTTAGATCAAGGACATGTTTTAACGTAACAGTAAAACTTCCTAAGACCTGTGGCCTCAAATACACACTCTTTCCGAAAGCTTGTTTTAGTTTCTCTTTGAAAGCACATTTCGGATGAGAAGCAAGATATAAAACGCCAAACTCCCCTTTCGGATTATATCTCCACCCTGTCAAAATGGAATGACCAATCTCATCAATTTGAGATGAATATTCGGCATTAACCATTCGGTAAAATAATTTATTTTTTAGTGGTTTTCCAGGAAGGAGATCTTTAAGTTTCGATAGATTCAAGCAGGAAAGCCATACTTCATGGCGGACAAAAGTGAAATGACTTTTTCAAGTTCCTTGTCGGATCGGAGGCATTTGATGGGAGCCACATCATTTAAATAGGGGTTGGGTGTTTTCAACCACTTAACGGCCCCTTTTTCCGTCATTGCCTGGGTCGCTTCTTCAAAAACTTTTTCAATTCGATTAAAAATTTTAACCGTTTCCTGGCGAGGTTTATGATGCTTTTTTATGATTCTGTTCAGTTGTAATTCAGACACGTCCACGCCTTGCGCAATCGTTTGAGCAGGTAAATCCATGATTTTCATGAGAGTGATTAAGTGATCAGAAACATTTTCGGCCGTTAAAGGCTCATGCTGGATGAAGTCATTTGTTTTCATATTATTAATTATATTTGTGATATGTCATTTGTCAATACAAAATTAGCCTAGAAAACAATGCCGGTTCTTAAGCCCACCTGCTGACAGGCAGAGTCCCATCTCTCTATTGTTGTTCTTTCTTCATAAAGAATCTCATAAATTTTGGTATGATCCACCCCAGCACGTTTCCGACGTAAAGATGTCCCAAGGAGAATCAATGATGAGAGCGATCATCCTCGCTGGCGGGTTCGGAACCCGTCTTCGTCCCCTAACTATTAATTTACCTAAACCCATGGCTCCGGTTGTCAATCAGCCCATGATGGAGCACGTCGTGCGCCTATGTGAAAAGCATGGGTTTAAAGATATTTTATCCATGCTGCACTACTCTCCTGATGTGATTAAACGGCACTTTGAAAGTGGAAAAAATTGGGATGTACAAATGTCCTATCTTCGCCCTGAAGTTGATTTGGGAACGGCGGGTTGTATCCGATTTGCGGCCGATCAAGAAGAACATAAAGTTCTAAATCATGAACCTTTTCTTATTATGTCGGGCGATGTGTTGACGGACATTGATATCACGAAAGCCTGGGCTTATCATCACGAAAAAAAAGCAGCTGCAACCCTTATTTTAACTCGCAGTATTAAACCTTTGGCCTATGGAGTTGTGATCACAGATAAAGAAGGGAAAATTAACCGTTTCTTAGAAAAACCCACTTGGGGGGAAGTTTTTTCTGACACGATTAACACCGGGATCTATATTTTAAGTCCTGAAGTCATTAAGCTTATTCCTGAAAACCAACCATTTGATTTCTCAAAAAATTTATTCCCAAAAATGATGGAAAAAGGCATGCCACTTTATGGATATGTGGCTGAAGGTTATTGGAAAGATATTGGAGATTTAACTGAATATCGAATGTCTCATATCGACGCCTTAACCGGAAAAGCGTCTTTAAAAATACCTGGGATACCACACCCTGATTATCCCAATGTGTGGGTGGGGGAAAATACGCAAATTGAAGCGGGCGTGCGTTTCTCTGGGAATGTTGTTATTGGAAAAAATTGTCACATTGGTCGCGACGTTGAAATGACGCAATCTGTTATTGGGAATCATGTTCACATTAGCTCGGGGGCCAGTATTCGAGGTTCTGTTGTTTGGGATAGGTCTATTATTGGCGCTGAAACAGATTTAAGAGAAGCCGTGATTGCGCGCGGTGTTCGCATTGGTCAAAGAGCGCGCGTGGAAGTGGGGGCGGTTGTTGCCAGTCGATGTGAAATTGGTTCTGATGCGGTTCTTAAGCCCGGTGTTAAAATGTGGCCGGAGAAAATTTTAGAAGACGGAGCTGTGTTATCCAGTTCTCTTGTTTGGGGTGAAAGATGGACTCACCAGTTATTTGGAAATGCGGGTATTACAGGGCTTGCGAATACAGAAGTCACACCAGAATTTGCCGCCAAGTTGGGGGCCGCCTACGGCGCGCTTTTAGGAACAGGATCTTATGTGATTACTTCCAGAGACGCTCACAAAGCCAGTCGACTTATTAAACGGGCCCTTATTTCTGGTTTATTATCGAGTGGAGTGAAGGTGGGAGATTTGAGAATGGTTCCTGTTCCTATTGTTCGTTATGAAATGGGAAAAGAAGGGGAAAGTGGTGGTGTCCATGTAAGGCTTTCACCTTTTGACGCTCGCCAAGTTGATATTCGAATTTTTGATCGAGACGGAAATGATTTGTCTGTTGGAAAAGAAAAGGCGATTGAACAACTTTTTATGCGTGAAGATTTTAAGCGCGCTTCTGTTTTTGATGTGGGAGAAATTACAGTTCCTCCCAGAATCCAGGAATATTATCGAACGGGATTTTTGAAAAATATAAATGCCAATACTCTTAAACACCGAAAATTTAAAGTTGTTATTGATTATTCTCATTCAGCGGCTTCCATGATTTTGCCGGATTTACTGGGCGAGTTGGGTGTTGAGAGCGTGGCGTTAAACGCAAATACTTCAACGACTCATGTCACTCGGTCTGATGCGGAATTTCAGCGGTCATTGCATGAACTATCTAATATTGTGACCACGCTCAAAGCCGATGCTGGTTTTCTTATTGATAATGGAGCAGAAAAACTATTCATCATTAATGAATTAGGTCACATCATTCCATCAGAAGAAGCGCTTGTTTTAGTGGGAATGTTGGTTTTAAAAGCGCACAAACAAGATGTGATTGCTTACCCCGTCAGAGGCACGTCGCTTCTAGAGCAATTGGCTAGTAAATTGGGATCAACCGCCCTTAGAACCCCTATAAATCCACGACATATTTTAGATTATGCTCGCCGCCCCAATATGGGTTTTGTCGGTGACGCTGATGGTGGATTTATTTTTCCAAAGTTTCAGCCAGCCTTTGATGCGATGTATGCGGTGGCGCACATTTTAGAACTCTTATGCGAAAATAATACTTCTTTAGGTCAATTTTGGAGTCACACGGCCAACCCCATTCATGTTCAACATCGACGTATTCCCTGCCCTTGGAGTAAAAAAGGACAAGTGATGCGTTTGGCACAAGTGGCTTCCGAAGGTCAACAAGTTGAATTAATTGATGGTGTGAAAATATATTTACCTGAGGGTTGGGTGTTGGTATTACCTGATGGCGCTGAAGCCTATTGTCATTTATGGGCAGAAGCTAAAACAGAAAAAGGCGCACAAGAATATTTAGATCTCTATTCCGCTAAAGTTCAAGAATGGCAAAAAGTAGACGATGATAATTACGCAAAAGACATCTCCCTCCGCGATAAAGACATTAAAAAAGAGTTAAAGGAAAAGATATGAAAGTTGTTGCTATTACCAATCAAAAGGGGGGCGTTGGAAAAACAACCACCGCTCTTAACCTCGCAACAGCCGTTGCTCTTCGTGGAATAAAAACGTTAATTATTGACATGGATCCTCAAGCCAACGTCACTTCTGGCCTTGGTATTGCTAAAGGGGATGCGGAATCTAATGTTTACTCCGCTATTATTGGTCATAAATCAATAGCAGAAATTATTGTTAAAACTGAGGTGCCTCATTTGGATTTGGCGCCTTCGGGCATCGATTTGGTTGGATCCGAAATTGAATTGGCAGGAATGGAAGACCGGGAAAATCGCCTTAAAAAAGCACTCAACACCGTGGCTCATATTTATCAATTTGTTTTTCTTGATTGTCCCCCTTCATTGGGACTTTTAACTTTAAATGCGTTGGTTTCATCGAACACGGTTATCATTCCTATTCAATGCGAATATTATGCGTTGGAAGGATTAACACAATTAGTAAGAACTTTGGAATCAGTTCGGTCTCGTTATAATCCCATACTTGATATTGAAGGTTTGGTTTTCACTATGTACGATGCTCGCTCTAATCTCACTCGACAAGTTCGAGAAGAGGTGGAAAAGCATTTTGGAAATAAGGCCTACCGCAACTGGATTCCTAGAAACATTCGTTTAGCGGAAGCCCCTGGTTTTGGAAAGCCCGGCGTTATTTATGACCCACAATCAATAGGCGCGCGTGCCTATAAACTTCTTGCTGATGAATTTTTACAAAACAATAATATAGGGGTTCACCAAGATATTTTAAACGAATCTATTTCAAAATCCATGGCGGTGATTTAATATGTCAGGACATAAAGCTTTAGGACGAGGCCTTGACGCACTTTTCGCTTCTACCAAATCAAAAGTTGCTACTCCCGAAACCAATACTCAGATGGCGCCCGTTTCCGGCAACGAAGTTCGTGAAATTTCTGTCGATAAAATTAAACCCAATCGGCATCAACCTCGTACAAATTTTGAACATGAAGCGTTACAAGAATTAGCTGATTCAATTAAAACGCATGGTTTAGCGCAACCCATCTTAGTCACTGAAACAGGTGTTCCTGGCGAATATGAATTGGTTGCTGGTGAAAGGCGTTTACGTGCTTCTAAATTGGCCGGTTTAAGTGTGATTCCTTGTACGATTAAAAAACTATCCAACCGAGAGCGTTTTGAGGTGGCTCTCATAGAGAATATTCAACGTCAAGATTTAAACCCACTCGAAGAAGCAGTGGCTTTTGATGGCATAATGAAAGAATATAGTTTAACCCAAGATCAATTGGCCACCGCCATTGGGAAAAGCCGATCGGCTGTTGCAAATATTTTAAGATTATTAAGACTTCATGTTGATGTTCAGTCAGCTCTTCGATCAGGCACAATTTCAGAGGGGCATGCGAAATGTTTGGCGGGGCTTCTCGATCAAAATGAACAATTAAAATGGTTAGAAAAAGTGATCACAGGAAACTTAAGCGTTCGTGAATTAGAAACCCTTATCTCTGGTCAAAAGGCTCAGAGCAAAGGGGGGGCAATAGTTAAAAAAGCAGCAATGAAATTGCCTGAAGTTCAAAAATTTGAAGATGATTTTCAACGATTGTTAGGTAGAAAAGTTGAAATTCAATCAGACGGGAAAAAAGGTTGGGTTAAATTTGCTTTTTATACGCCACTTGATTTAGAGGTTCTTTGTCAGCGATTGGGGTTATTGCCCAAAACTTCTGAACCCGAAGAAGAAAACCCGTAGATTAACTCCATGTCATCCCTTCTTGAAGTAGACGTACAAAAAGAATTTGTTTCACAATTACTTACCTGGTATAAACAAGAAGGTCGTCATGATATGCCATGGCGAAAAACACGTGATCCTTACGCGGTTTTACTTTCTGAGTTCATGCTTCAACAAACCACGGTTGCAACTGTCCTTCCTTATTATGAAAGGTTCTTGAATAAGTTTCCCTCCATTGGGTCCTTAGCCAAGGCCAATCTGAATGACGTTTTGGCTTTATGGTCAGGGTTGGGTTATTATGCGCGAGCTCGGCATCTTTGGGCGGCCAGTAAAGCCATTGTAGAAAAGTTTGATGGGCAGGTTCCTTCCCAAGTTAAAAGTTTGGAGTCTCTTCCTGGGATTGGTCCTTACACGGCAGGAGCCATTGCCTCCTTTGCTTTTAACGAACCCGCTGCGGTATTAGATGGAAATATTATTCGAGTGCTTATGCGGATTTTGGCGATTGAAGATGACCCGAAACTAAAAGCAGTTCAAGTCATCTTAAGAAAAGTTGGTTTTGATCTATCGGCTTTAAGAAAATTAAAAACCAAAAAAAATAATAATTTGATGGGCCCTCGAGACGTGAATTTAGCTCTCATGGATTTGGGCTCCACTGTTTGTTTGCCTCAAAACCCTAAATGTTTAATTTGCCCAGTCGCATCTGCTTGTTTAGCTAAGAAATACGCAAAACAAAACAGTATCCCTATGAAAGGAGAAACGCCAGAACGTCCCACTGTTAAGAAATTATTTGCTGTAGTTGAAAAAAAGGGAGAGTGGCTTATGGGCCAGAGACCCTCAAAAGGTTTATTTGGAGGCCTTTGGGAGTTTATTGGCGCTGAAACCGGTGCTGGCACAGACCCTGTTAATTTTATTGAAGATTTGGTGCAAGAAGAAACCCATATAAAGGTTCGGGTTGAACGCTCTATTGCCGCTTTTGAACATGTCCTAACTCACAGAACCTTTATTATTAAACCTTTTATTTGTTCGGGTTCACGTAATGAACTCAGTCGCCCATTACCGCAGAAAGGAATTCAATATGAGAGATTTAAGTGGGTATTGTCAAAAAATATCCCAAAGCTTGGAATCTCAGCCTTTACGCGAAGAATTATTTCTCAAATAGAATAACGTTTTGTTTGGGGGTATTTTCAGGGCATCCCTTGTGAATTTTTTCTGAGAATTTTGATTGACGCTTCTAACTAAAATAAAGTAGGATTCTGCCTCATTCCAACTAAAGGGATGTATAGACCGGCACCAAATGATCAATCTAAGGGTGCGCGGTTTTTTATTTTTTAAAAATTAAAGAGAGATAAATAATGAGTGTTAGATTAAGATTTAATCGTATCGGACGGCCGCATGCCCCCTATTTCAGACTCGTTGCCATTGATCGTCGGCAAGCTAGAGATGCTTCTCCGATTGAAGTTCTTGGAACATTTAATCCAAAAAAAATTAGCGTACCAGAATCTTTAAATATTGAACGAGTTAAACATTGGGTATCTGTTGGTGCGCAACCCAGCGATACTGTTGTTCATGCTCTCAAAGTTTCAGGTTTTTGGAATCAAGTAAAACCGACAAAAGTCACCCCTAAATAATCTTTTCTTAAGACCAAGAGTAGAGGATATATCCTTTACAAAGAACCTTTTATGGAAGAAAAGAAAATTTATTTAGTGAAGGATCTGGATGGATGTGAAGTGATAACAACCACCGGTGAAAACTTAGGAAAGTTGCGAGACGTGTTACCAACAAAGAGTAACGATATTTACGTGGTTATTGGCGAAGGTGAAAAAGAGATTTTAATTCCAGCGCTTAGAAGTGTTGTTTTAAGCATAGATATTGAAAGAAAACGAATCGAAGTAGATTTGCCTGATGGACTTAAAAATCCACTGGGATGAGAAAAATTAAGCCAGTTATTTTTGATGTTGTAACTTTATTCCCTCGGATGTTTGAGGGCCCGATGACTGAAAGTATCATTCGAAAAGCTCAAAAAGAAGGCTTGATTGAAGTAAGAGTTCATAATTTACGGCAGTGGTCAATTGATTCAAGGCATTCAAAAGTTGATGACCGGCCTTTCGGCGGTGGCGCTGGAATGGTGATACAAGCCGAACCAATTTATCGAGCTATCAAAGATCTTGGTGGTTTGAAGAAAAAAAATAAACCTTGGGTGGTTTATTTGTCTCCGCAAGGGACGCGTTTTTCGCAGGATCTTGGTGAAAAGATAGCGAAAAAACAACATGTTCTTTTTATTTGTGGTCATTATGAAGGGATTGATGAAAGAGTGATGGAATTCATCGATCAGGAGATCTCTATCGGAGATTACATCTTGACAGGAGGCGAACTTCCGGTCATGGTTGTTATTGATGCGGTTTCGAGATTCCTCCCTGGTGTTGTTGGAGACCCAGAATCTGTTAAAAATGATTCGTTCGCAAACGGGTTGTTAGATACAGCGCATTACACAAGACCCGGTATTTGGCGAGGGAAAGCGGTTCCTCCCGTTCTTTTATCTGGTGATCACAAAAAAATAGCTCAATGGCGGGAGAAAAGAGCCTTTGAGCAAACGAAAAAGAAACGGCCAGATTTGTTGAAAAATAAAATTTTAAAGAAAAATAATAATTCGAAGATTTCGAATTAACTCGAAGGTGAGTGATATGAATAAACAAGATATTCTTCAATATGTAGATAAAAAATTTCAGAAAAAAGAAATTGCTGATTTTAATGTCGGTGATACCGTCAAGGTGCATGTGAAAATTGTTGAAGGCGATACCGCTCGAATTCAAGTTTTTGAAGGTGTTGTTATTTCTTTTAAGGGACATGGTTTAGCTCGAACTTTTACTGCAAGAAAAATTTCTTTTGGTGTTGGTGTAGAAAGGATTTTCCCTCTTGTTTCTCCGAATGTTGATAAAATTGAAGTAGTTCGTTCGAGCCATACACGTCGTGCAAAACTTTATTATCTCCGTGATCGAATCGGTCGTGCAGCTAAATTAGAAGAAAAAGAGATCGTTAACTTAGATAAAAAAGTCGAAAACAAATTAAATCCTATTGCCTCTTCCCCTAAAGAAGAATTGGTTGCGGCTCCTCAAAAATAATAAACTCATTTCCGTTTGATGAGTGAACAACTTTTTGAAAACGGATACGAATTCGATTTTCGGTTTAGACAAAACAACTCCTCTCTTTTTCCTCATTTTTTAATAGCTGGTGTTGATGAAGTTGGACGAGGACCGCTGGCTGGTCCTGTTGTTTCATCGGCCGTTATTCTCCCCTCCTCTCCTCAGATTATTGGTCTTAATGACAGTAAAATGTTATCCCCTCAAAAGAGAGAAATTTTGGTTCAAGAAATCAAACTAAATGCTTTGTCCTGGACTGTCTCTATCGTTGATTCAAATCGAATTGATGAAATTAATATTCTTCAAGCTACCTTGGAGAGCATGCAGCAATCAATACGAGACTTAAAACCGGTCCCGCATCTTGTTTTGATTGACGGGAATAGATCTCCTGGGAGTGGTTTAAACGAGCAAGCCATTGTTAAAGGAGATACATTGAGCGCATCTATTATGGCAGCTAGTATCTTGGCAAAAGTAACTCGAGATCAAATTATGTTAGAAGCCAATATTCAATTTCCTCAATATGGTTTTGATCAACATAAAGGTTATGGATCGCCTCAGCATTTAGAGGCTCTCAAAAAATGGGGATTTTGTTCGCTCCATCGAAAAAGTTTTGAACCAGTTAAATCAATGACCACACAAACCGTTTTCATTTCAAACCCCTCCGACAAGGAGAGGTTATGGAAGAAAGAGGAAAAAAAGAAGGTTACCGTCAAAGACTAGGGAAAGAAGGCGAAACAAAAGCATTAGAGTTTTTGGAAAATAAAGGATTCAAGCTTATTGAGAAAAATTATCGATGTAGAGAAGGGGAAGTTGATCTTATTTGTCAGGATAAAAATACCATTGTTTTTGTCGAGGTTAAAAATCGAACCAGTGAAACTTATGGCCTTCCCCAAGAAGCGGTAACATTGAATAAAAAAAGAAAAATGATAAAAGCGGCACTCACATTTTTACAAGAAAAAAATATGTGGGATCAGTCTGTTCGATTTGATGTGGTGTCAGTGGGTTCTGAAAAATTAACACATTTTCGTGGCGCTTTTGGCGGGTTTAAAGAGTATTATTTTTGAAAGTATGAGGAGAATTTATGAGAATTAGGAAACTTTTTAAAGCAGAAATGGCGCATACAACGGTGGGTGCCTATACAAAAAGATGCCATCATATTCATGGACATAGTTATAAGTTTGAGCTTTTTTTAAAGAGTACTCAACCCAATGCTGCTCAAATGGTTTCAGATTTTCGAGCCGTTAAAGATATTGGAATGAATGATTTTTTTGATTCTTTCGATCATGCTGTTCTTATTTGGGAAAAAGATGTGCGTGTTCCTATTATTAGCCAGATTAATCCAGAGCGTCACATTGTTGTGCCTTTCAATCCAACTGCAGAAATGATGGCAAAGGCATTTTTTTATGTGGCATCGGCTATTCTAAAAGTGGGACCAAAGTTGAGTGGTGAACAAGATGTTTCGGTTGATGAAATAATGATACATGAAACCGATACTGGTTACGCATCGTTTTCCGCTGTGGATGCTCAAACAGATCAGTTTCCATCAATAGAATTTCCTAAATGGAAATTCTCAAACGGCATTCAAGCCGAATGGAAAGACAGCACTTGGTTTGATCAGATAAAGAAAACTTTAAGTTAGTTTTTCTGGTTTAGCTTATTTAAAAATCCACTAATAAGATCAAGTGGGAGAGGGAATATAATGGTGGAGCTTTTCCCTGATGTCATTTCGCGCGCAGTTTGTAAGTACCGAAGCTGAAGAGCGCCCGGTTCTTTGGCTAAAACACCTGCCGCTTCAGAGAGTTTTTGAGAAGCTTGTAGTTCTCCTTCTGCATTGATAATTTTAGCTCTTCTTTCTCTTTCTGCTTCTGCTTGTTGGGCCATGGCGCGCTGCATGCTTTCAGGGATTTGTACATCTTTTAACTCAACAATACTGACTTTAATTCCCCATGGATCGGTTTGATGGTCAATAATCTTTTGAAGCTTTAGGTTGAGTTGTTCTCGTTCTGATAATAAGTCGTCAAGTGGTACTTGTCCCACCACACTTCTCATTGATGTTTGCGCGATTTGTGAGGTGGCCAATATAAAGTTTTGAACTGCTGTAACGGCTTTATTGGGGTCAACAACCCGGAAATAAGCAACCGCATTAACCTTTACAGTTACATTATCTCTTGTAATAATTTCTTGGGCGGGAACGTCTAGTGTGATGGTCCTTAAATCAACTCGAACCATGCGATCAATAAAAGGAATAATGATAATGAGCCCAGGGCCTTTAACATCAATAAGTCTTCCGAGTCTAAAAACGACCCCTCTTTCGTATTCTGATAATACTTTTGCCCCATTGGTTACAATAAAACCAATGATAATGACGGGGAAAAAAAGTGTTCCGATAATACCAGGTAAAAAATCCATAAATGACTCCTATTTAATTTATTTTTTGAACCACGAACTGATTGCCTTCTCTGCTAATGATTTTAACTCTTTCACCAACCGAAATGTGTTCATTTGATTGCGCAGCCCATAATTCTCCAATAACAAAAATTTGACCGGTGTTGTGCGGGGAAATTGCGTCTTTTACTTCAGCGGTTAATCCAATAAATGTTTCTATTCCTGTTTTTGGTTTTTGCTTTTTAGCGCTTAAAATCTTTTTTAAGAGGATGCCGAAAAATAGAATGTTTGTCAGAAAAAAAGAGCCAATAATCTCTAGCGAAATTCGGGGGAAATTTAAATTTCCTTGCACATCGATTAAAAGGAGTGACCCTGCAGTGAAGGCAGCAATGCCTCCCATAATAAGAATTCCATGCGATACAATAAAAATTTCCATCACAAATAAAATTGCGCCTAGTATGAGTAATGCCATTCCGACTGTATTAATGGGCAAAACTTGAAGCCCAAAAAAAGCCAATAAAAGAGAAATTCCTCCAATAGCGCCACCCAGTCCAATACCTGGCGCTGCCAATTCATAAATAAGGCCATAGATGCCAATGGTCATTAAAATATAGGCAATATTTGGATGGGCGATTGTTTGTAAAAACTTTTTTATTTGAGTCATGGGATGATTTTGAATGTTGGGGTTTTTTGTATCGAGAATAATGGTCTGTGAGTTTTTTAATAACTTTTTTCCGTGAATCTGACTAAGTAAATCTTTCAGCGATGGCGAAATAAATTCGATAACATTTTGTTTCAGCGCCTCATCAGAAGTTAAAGAAACACTTTCTCGTACTGCTTTTTCCGCCCAAATATAATTTCTTCCTCGGTTTTGAGCCAATGTTTTAATGTAGGCGACTGAATCTGAAACAGCTTTTTCTTCGTTGACTGAGATCTTAAGAGGAGAGTTCTTTTTTGTTTTTTCTCGTTCGGTGGTTTCTCCTACAGAAACAGGATGAGCTGCACCGATATGAGTTTCTGGTGCCATTGCCGCAATATCTGAGGCCATAGTAATAAAAACACCAGCGGAGGTTGCTCTTGCCCCCTTTGGTGTGACATAAACAACGACCGGAATATTTGAATTAATCATTTTCTCAATGATGGATCTCGTGCTATCTAGAAGTCCGCCGGGCGTATTAAGCTCTATGATAATGAGATGCGCGTTTTCAGTTGAAGCTTTGGTTATTTCTTTTTCTATATATTGATTAATAATTGGAGTAATGATGCCATCAATCGTGAGAACGATAATATTTTTATTATCGGCAGAAGCAGACAATAGAGTAAAAAAGCTAAGAAAAAAAAGGAAAAAGTAGCGTTTCATGATTTTTTTACTAATAAGGGCTTAATAAGATGACCAAATAATACTTTTTGTATCCTGGTGTAAGCAATTAATAGACACATTTCCATTTGAAGGCGTGTAAAACCAAGCTCCGGTTGCCATATCATCAAAACTGGTAACAACCCCTCTAATGTTTATATGTCCTGGGTTTGAATTGGGAGAATAAGTTGGAATCGTAACTTCTGGAATTTCACTCATATAGCGCATTCCATTTGTGAGGGCTGGAAGCAAATCTGTGGGAAAAATTTCATTATCTGAGTAATAAATACTGATAGCACTTTTTAAGCTCGAAAGAGCGCCTTTCACTTTTCCTTCTTTTGATTTATTAATGGTTTCAGCAAATTTAGGAATTGCTACCGCTGCAAGAATCCCAATAATAGCAACGACGACCATTAATTCTATTAATGTAAAAGCTTTCGTTGAGATGTGATGAACTTTATACTTAATTTGCATATCAAATCAAACCAAGCAGGGATTGATTTGTCAAGGAATTCATCAAATATTTACATGGTTTCCTTTTAATTAAAGAATTAGTAGATTCAATGTCCCTCCTGAATTAAACCGATTGTTTCCCCTTCAATTGAGGTCTTATGTTATCAGTTGTTTCATCTGCAGCACTCCTTGGTATTGATGGTGTTCAAGTTGATGTTGAGGTTGATTTTCGAGCAGGGTTACCAGCGTTTTCTATAGTGGGTTTACCCGATGCTGGAGTAAAAGAATCTAAAGAGCGTGTTATAGCGGCTCTCAAAAATTCCAATTATTTTTTCCCCCTACAAAGAATTACTGTAAATCTAGCACCTGGGCACATTCGCAAAGAAGGAACAACTTTTGACCTGGCCATTGCTATTGGCATATTATCTACGACAGGATTGATATCTGCTGAAAGTACAGAAAATACTGCTTTTCTTGGAGAATTAGGACTGAATGGTGATTTACGCCCTATTCGAGGGGTGCTTCCCTGTGTTTCTGGGCTCTTTAAAAAAGGGATCAAAAGAGTATTTGTGGCCAAACCAAATGCTGATGAGGCGGCGTTGGTTGAGAATTTGGAGGTTTATGGGGCAAAAAACTTAATTGAAGTTGTGTCTCATCTCATGGGAGAAAACCATATTCCTGTTCACACAATAAACCATCAGCATATTTTTTCTGCGTCCTATTCAAATGACGTTGATTTTTCTGAAGTAAAGGGGCAACTTTTGGCGAAGCGAGCGCTAGAAATTGCTGCGGCGGGGGGGCATAATTTATTGTGCTTATGCGTCAAGGGGGTGGTTTGAAAATAGTTGATAATCAGTATGTATGGGGCGAAAGAAATTTATTATTACATTGAGAGCCATCTCTAGTTGCCAGATTTTAGATACAATCTGCTACCCCTTTTCCTTGCCCCATCCCCTCCGCTGCATAGGATATACCCTTCACCGAATGTGCAGGTGGGATGAGGAAGAGGGCTTTTTATTTATAGGCAGGAAGAATGGCGTATACGATAGCAACCGCATTTGACGAACTTAAATCTAACTTAGAGCCAACCGCTCTTCAAAAAGAAACGCTCTCTACTCGACAGCAAAAGGTTCGGGATTCTGTTGCTGCTGGCTTGGACGTGCTGGAAGATTTTCTGGTTGGTTCCTATGTGCGAAAAACAATGATTGGGCCAATGAAGGAAGCCGATATTGATATTTTTATTGTCCTACACCCGAAATATTTCAAAGCCGACGGCCAATCTGCATTGCTGGAAAGGGTAAAAACCGCTCTTATCAAAACCTACTCGACAAACCCTAAAATCAGAAAGAACGGCCAAGCCGTCACAATCACCTTTACAGACTTCAAAGTAGACGTGGTACCAGCTTTCAACCGTCAAGGTGGCGGTTACCTCATACCAGACGTGAATAAGGCCAAGTGGATTGAGACCAACCCAAAGGTTCATCTCGACCTGGTACAAAAAGAAAACACCGCCCAATCAGGTAAATTTATTCCCTTGGTGAAAATGATAAAGGGGTGGAACCGGAATATAAATTACGCCTTTATTGGGTTCCGCTTGGAGCTACTTCTTTTGGATAAGTATAAGCCCCTTCTTATTGGCGATTCATATGCCAATGCGGTAACATCTGTTTTCAATACTGGCAGGGAAGCAATCAAGAATATGGCGAATGACCCAGCGGGATATAGTGGGGTCATCTCTGGATTGGACAATGCCACTGATGTTAATGATGCTGTTAGTAGATTTCAGACGGCGTATAGCTTGGCGTTAAAGGCCAACGAGTACGAAGCTCAAGACCAATTGGTTTACGCCTTCTCTTGCTGGAAGAAAATTTTTGGAGATAATTTCCCAACTTATGGTTGATAACTTAAAAAAGAACATCATGGAGGAAGCAAAGCGAATTGGTGAAGACGCTATATTTTCGAGTAAGGGGCATTTTAATGATGCTGCTTACTGGGAAGCATTGCACCTGTGGTTAGGTATTCCGTCAGCAATTGCAGCAGCAGTAGCCGGTGCGTTCGCTTTCTCTAATGATTGTGTATTGCTAGTTGGCTTCCTGTCAGTTTTCGCTGCCGTCTGTACCTCTGTTTTAACGTTTGTAAATCCCGACTCACGGGCTTCCAAGCACCACAACGCAGGTACGGCTTACAATGCCCTTAAGAATGATGCTAGGGTATTTTCTGAAATCACTGTTGAAGCAGCCGATGATATCCAGAAGATGGTAAAAGAACTTAAATCCCTGAATGACCGGCGGACAACGTTAAATACGGATTCACCTAAGATTTCAAGATGTGGTTTTGAGAAAGCACGGAAGGGCATAGAACAAGGTGAATCCACATACGAAGTAGATAAATAGGAGACGATCAAATGAGCATTGAACGAGCAAAATCAGATTTACGGAAAAGGTTAAGCGAAGTAAAAGACGAGGCGTTACGCTTGGAGAACGCACTACTTGCCCTTGGCGAGGATGCCGTTTCTTTATTGGAAAAATCTGCTGAGAAAGCGTTGAAGAAAGGTTTTCAACGATCTGCTGCCTGGAGGGCTAAGATAGCTGCCAGCCAAAGAAAACGATGGGCGGATTTCAGAGCAAAGAAAGCAAAAGCCAAGAAGGTCTGATATCTTTATAAGCACTCAGTTGGAATTTTTCGCAATTAAATCCAAAAGATAATAAAACAAAACTCTCTCCTTGTAGTATCCCCGATTGTTCCATTTGAATGCAAACTCAGACAAATATTCATCAATATATTTTGTTTCAACGGCTCTGAGATGCGAAATATTCCACCAACGGTCGAGAGGATTCATAGCACGTGATGCCTTAGATGAGATGAATTGGTTCTCAGTTATCTTCTCTAGAAGGTATCCAGCGTTTATTAGTTCTTTATATTTATCAACAAGCGGTGTTAATATAGTGCTCCCAGGCTCAACGATGTCTCTTACGATGGCGATTTTTTCTAAAGAGGAATATCTGTAGATATATTTTAACGATACCGACGTTGGCTTCCCTCCCAGAATTACAAGAATCTCTTTCCCACCAAAAGACACTTCACCCATTACAACTAAGCCATTAAATTTCCTGATCTCAATTTTCGTTTTCAGAAATTGGCGTAGCTTGTGCATTATTGCCCAAATAGTTTTATATCCCCTTATGCCCAGTAGTTGTTGTACTTCATTTCCAGAGAATCCATGCTCATAGGTATATATACGACCATTCTTAGTTAAATCTTTGAATTTATCTTTTAATCGGATATTGGCTTTTGGTGAATTATTCAGGATTGAAAATTTTGTGAGTAACCAAATGGCTATAAACCACTTCCTGAGTGGTAGATGACTTCTTTCAAATATGCTGCCTGAAATCACTGATTTCTGGTGCCGACATTTTGAGCACTGAATTACTTTTCTAATGGAACCTGCCACTTTCTTGTTCTTGCAACGTACACAAAAGTACCCATCCCGCCACCTTCTGGAATAAAACTCGCCAATACAGCACTTTTCATCGGGAAATCTCGCATTGAAGAGATTTGTGCTGCCAAGACGCAGTTCTTTGAAGTAGGAATCAGCCCTCATTATGCCCTAAAGGGATATTAATGAAATTTTCATTAAGTACATATTGTCGATTTGGTCTGAAAATTCAAGCTAATTATTTTACTTGTCAATGAGAGAAAAAGATGGATAGGAATTAGGTGGCAACGAAATGAAAGTTTAATAATCAAGGAGAAAAAGTGTCATGCGTAAGCTCAACAATGGTGTCATCAAGGCAAATGGAAATATCGTGGGGAGGGTCGTTGATAAGTTTAGGGATGAAGGATATCTTGCGTATATCGTTAGTCGTCCGAAAGGCAAAATTATTGTTATTAAGCCAAGTCTAACAAAGTGCTTATCACTAAGGTACAAAATGATGCAGGACATCAAATTTCAACGTGTGTTGGAAGGTATCTTAAGTAGCCATGGTTTAGATAACCGTGTAGATCAAAGAAGGTTGGACTATGGTGTTATGCTGCTGTCGATTCGGGTCTACCAGTTTATCCCGCAACTGACATGAAATAGTTGTATAATCATATGAGGTGGTAGTAGTTTCCAACCTCAACCAACGTTCTGTTGGTAGTCACACGATCCTATTAGTCAACATACAGGTAGTTCACAAAGGAATTGTCCCAAGCTTGGTACGGCTAAAGCGTGATCCCATCAATTATATTGCCTGGGTTAGCTACGCCGGTGTCCCAAGGGGCAGATTCAGTATCTCAATTGATACAAATACGCACATCAGGGAAATATTTGGGTATTCCCGACGGAAACTTCCGGTGACCGACGTTTTTCGTTGTACGTTTATTTAGGTGCTCTGTGGCTCGAATACGCCATTAGGATCATATAAATAGGGTGTCAACAGCGAATAGGTTCGACACTATCCTTAAAGCATGGTGCGTGAGGCATAAACTCTATGGATCAAAAAGATTACAAAAGAAAAATTGGTGAAGTGATCACTACGTGTGTTTGTGGTCACGGAGTACCTGATCATGTTACCCACCCGTTCTTTGACAGATGTAACGGAACCGTCAAGTGGGGCTGGCCTTGTGTTTGTGTTAGGTACGCCAGAATGCACATCCTGGACGTAATAGAAATGATTCATGCGTCTGATACAGGCGACACGATTTCGTAGCAAGTGCGTTGATTAAGGTCTCTTTAAGGGTAAGTGGGTATCTTTGGGCGGAGGTGATGAGGTCAAATGTCAACCCATCAAAGAAACTGGCACCTTAGCTGAGTACATCTCCAAAGAGTTTGCAAAGCCGGATGTACCAGCAGGATTACGTCGGTTCTCAAAGTCCAACAGCATCAAGATCGACCTCTCCATGAAGAAGAACGGTAAGCAAGATAAACCCGCTGGCAAATGGACAATGTGGGGTATCCCAAACGTCCCAGAACTCGATTCTAGCCACTTGGATCGTCCGACGGGGAAAGACACGAAAGAGGATAATGTGGCGCAAAATAGACCCAATTCCGCTCGAAATATACGGCAAGTATTAGCAGATGCCAGTGTAACGGCCATCAGTAAAGCATTGCAAATAGAGGTTGATATGGGTTTTCTGGGGAATGTGCAAATCGGCATAGAAGGGATGGATGGTTATTACAACAATGTTCGTGCGCCAGTATTGTAGGTAGCTCTGGGGTTGCTGTACCTACCTGTTGTGTTGAATT
>JBJXGI010000017.1:0-37881 GCA_046153645.1 Elusimicrobiota bacterium
CACTCAAGGATATAGTTCCAATGCCGATTGGGAAGGCAGTTTTGATGATCCTTATGCATCTCGAGTAACGGGTGCTCGTAACGCCTCTTGGACCATCACTGATAATACCGCCAGTTATGTGGATACAGATCCCGCCACCATGGGTCGTATTGTTCGGAGCGCGGCCGGTGTTCCCAAAGTGTATGGCGGAAGTTGGAGTGATGATGGTTTCCAAAATGTGGTTCGCTCTGATAACTTCACTATTAATAATACGGAGGCCTGGGTTACCTCTGGCCAAACAGTTCCTTATACCACGCGCAATATGAGTTGGTCTTCCAATCGACAAAGAAGTTCATTTAATGCGGGTGTGATTACCGGTCAAAACGTTGTCGTTTTAGGTGCCAATGGAAATGTAATTGATTTTAATGTGATGGATGTGTGGGGCGAAGGAAGTTTTAATTCCCCTGTTGCGCGTATCACCGGAAGCTGGACGAAAACAGACACCTCAACATATTTTGACCGAAGTTATAATAATTTTGGTCGTCCAACGGCAATTGCTCCTAGAAGTGTATCAAAAGCACTTTCTTATAATGGTCTTGCCCTTGAAACGGTGGACGACGCCTATTCAGCCAGCCTGACTTATACCACCAGCAATGATGCCATTTGGGCCGCCACTGCAGAACAAAGAACACTCATGCAAGTGACTTTCGGATACAGTTCAAATGCCAATTGGGGTGGAAGTTTTGATGATCCTTATGCTTCTAATATGACCGGGGCTCGCAACGCTTCTTGGTCGGTGGTAAATTACAAAAATAGTTATGTTGATAATGATCCCCTTCGAATGGGACGTTTGATTCGAAGTGAAGCAGGTATGCCTCAAGTTATTGGTGGAAGCTGGAGTGATGACGGATTCCAAACCATTACAAGATCAGACAACACAACTTTTAACAATCCTCTTGTTTGGGCCACGATGGGACAAACAACGCCATTAGAAGTCAGAAGTAAAAGTTGGAGTTCCGATCGCAGTCGTGTCACTTGGAATGCACAAGCCGCTTTGGGAGAAAATATTGTGGTTTATAACGCGGCGGGCAATTCCTTAAACTTTAACGTAATGAACGTTTGGGGAGACGGAACATTTGAAGCCCCCATTGCAAAAATAACAGGCAGTTGGAATAAATCTGAATCAACCACTTATTTTGATAGAAGCTACAATCAATATGGTCGTCCCACCGCTCAAGCGCCACGAACCATTTCTAAAGGTCTTAATTTTAATGGACTGGCCTTGCCTCATTTAGATGATGGTTATAGCGCGTCTTACAGTTATACCAGTAATAATAATCTCATCTGGGAAAAAACCGGCGAGCAGAGAACCTATCAACAAGTCACTTTCGGATATAGCTCCAATGAAAACTGGGGTGGTAACTTTGATAATCCTTATACTTCAACGGTGACAGGAGCTCGTCAAACTTCTTGGAATGTGGCTGATTACTCTCATAGTTATGTAACAGACAATGAGGCCCAAATAGGGCGAGTGATTCGTTCTCAAGCAGGAACTCCGAAAGTATTTGGTGGAAGTTGGAGTGATGATGGTTTCCAAAACGTCACTCACGCTGATACGGTTACCATTAACAATTCCATTATCTGGTCAACCATGGGACAAGCGATTCCGCTTGAGTCGCGGGCTCTCAGTTGGTCTTCTGATCGTTTGAGATCCACGTGGGACGCTCGCCTTGCTGTTGGAAATGATGTGATTATTTATGACGCTTCAGGCCAAGCCATCAATATGAATGTGATGAATGTATGGGGGCGTGGGACTTTTGAAAATCCGATTCCTAGAATGACCGGAAGTTGGAATAAATCAGACGCGACCACTTATTATGAATTAAGTTACAACCAATATGGGCGTCCGACAGCCATCGCTCCTCGAACTCTTTCTAAAGGTTTAAATTACAACGGACTTTCTGTTCCTGGCCTTGATGACGCTTATTCCGGAAGTTTCACCTACATTAGTAACAACGATATTATCTGGCAAAGAACGGGTGAACAAAGAACGTTCCAGCAAATTTCATTCGGATATAGTTCGAATGCCAATTGGGATGGAGATTTTGATAATCCCTATACTTCAACAGTAACAGGCGCTCGTCAGACTTCATGGAATGTCACAGACTATTCAAAGAGTTATGTTACGGCAAATAACAATCAAATCGGTCAGGTGATTCGCACTCAAGCCGGTGTTCCTAAAGTTTATGGTGGAAGCTGGAGTGATGATGGTTTCCAAACCATTACACGCGCTGACACCTTTACAACCAATAGCACTCTTGTCTGGGCGAATATGGGGCAAGCCACACCTGATCAAGTGCGCAATATGAGTTGGTCTTCTAACCGTCGTCGAGATACTTGGGATGCTCGCGCTGCGGTGGGGTCTGATGTCATGGCCAGAGACAAAAATGGGAATATCATCAACTTTAATGTCATTGATGCTTGGGGAGAAGGGAGTTTTGATGTGCCTATTCCCAAATCAACAGGAAGTTGGAATAAAACAGATTCCTTTACTTATTATGATTTGAGTTATAACGAATTTGGTCGGCCCACCGCGACAGCCCCTAGAACTGTTTCAGACAGTCTCAATTACAACGGTCTTTCTATTCCTGGGTTAGACGACGCTTATACCGCTTCAAAAACTTATATCAGCAATAATGATTTTATTTGGAAAATCACAGGTGAGCAGCGCTCGCTTATGCAGGTTTCTTTCTCTTATAGTTCTAATGCGGCCTGGCAAGGGAGTTTTGATAATCCTTATACATCAACGGTGACGGGAGCCAAACAAGCGTCCTGGTCAGTGACTGATTTTTCAAAGAGTTACATCACGAATGATCCTGAGAAAGTAGGTCAAGTCAATCGCACAGAAGCGGGTGTTCCTAAAGTTTATGGAGGTTCTTGGAGTGATGACGGTTTCCAAAATGTGACTCGCGCCGATACTTTCACGACCAATAATACAATCGTCTGGATGAATGTTGCCACGACCGTGCCTTTGGAAGTTCGTTCGTTAAGTTGGAGTTCCAATCGAAATCGATCTACTTGGGACGCCCGGCAAGCGGTAGGACAAGATGTCATTGCCTATGACGCTCAAGGAAATACGCTTAACTTTAATGTGGTTAATGTTTTTGGTGAGGGATCTTTTGATGTCCCAGTCCCAAAAACAACAGGATCTTGGAGTAAAACAGATTCTTCTACCTATTATGATTTAAGTTATAACCAATTTGGTCGTCCAACGGCCGTTGCTCCTCGGTTTGTATCCAGGTCGCTTGGGTATAACGGCTTATCTCTCGATACGTTAGATGATGGGTATACCGGTTCGCTTACCTATGGAAGTAATAGTGACGTCATTTGGTCTGCCACTGGCGAACAAAGATCGGCTTTACAAGCGACATTCTCTTATAGTTCCAATGCCGCTTGGGAAGGTAGTTTTGACAATCCTTATCAATCTCAAACAACTGGTGCTCGTTCTGCTTCTTGGAGCGTTACTGATTACACTCAAAGTTATGTCAATAATGATCCTGATCATATGGGTCAAATTATTAGATCTGAGGCGGGTGTTCCAAAAACCTACGGCGGAAGTTGGAATGATGATGGTTTCCAAAATGTCGTTCGAGCTCAAACAACCACTAAAAACAGCACAGAAATTTGGTCGACGGTGGGACAAGCGACGCCCTTTGAGACGAATGTAAAGAGTTGGAGTTCCAATCGCAGTCGTGGAACATGGGATGCTTTAAGCGAAATTGGACACGATGTCATTGTTTATGACGCTTTGGGCCAAGCACTTAACTTTAATGTGATGAATGTTTGGGGAGGCGGCGAATTTAATAATCCCATCGCAAGAAATACCGGAAGCTGGACCAAATCAGATTCAACAACTTACTACGACTTAAGTTATAACCAATTTGGTCGTCCAACCGCGCGAGCCCCACGGACGATTGCCAAAAGTCTCAGCTATAATGGCTTGGCCATGCCTGATTTAGATGACGCTTACTCTGCCAGCGTTACCTATACCGCAAACAACAATCCGATTTGGCAGTTAACCGGAGAACAAAGAGCGCTTACACAAGTGACCGTTGGTTATAGTTCAAACGCCAATTGGGACGGCGATTTTGATAACCCTTATATCTCGTCAATAACAGGGGCTAGATCAGCTTCGTGGTCTATCGTTGATTATTCAAAGAGTTATGTTGATAGTAACGCGAGCTCCATGGGGCAAATTATTAGAACCGCCGAAGCTGCTCCCACCACCTATGGCGGAAGTTGGAGTGATGATGGTTTTCAAAATGTCACTCGAGCTGAAACCACGACAATTAATAATGCAGCACCTTGGATCAATGCGGGTTTAAGTATTCCCTTAACTTCTAACTCGAAGAGTTGGACATCAAATAGAAATCGAGGAACGTGGGACGCTCAAGCTGCAGTGGGGCATAATGTTTATGCTTATGATGTTTATGGAAACCAAATTGATTTTAATGTGATGTCCGTTTGGGGTGAAGGAACGTTTGATGACCCTAAAAAACGAGTGACTGGCGGTTGGACCAAAAATGATTCCACCACTTATTTTGAAAAAAGTTACAACGAATTTGGTCGCCCGATGAGTGATGCTCCCTATAGTGTTTCAAAGAGTTTAACTTACAATGGGTTATCGCTCCCCAATTTAGATGATGGCTATTTTGCTTCGGTTTCGTATTTAACCAACAACAATCAAATATGGCAGGGCACTGGTGAACAGCGGTCACTCTTACAAGTTACTTATGGTTATAGTTCAAATGCAGCCTGGGGTGGTAGTTTTAATGATCCCTATGCTTCGCAAACAACTGGTGCTCGTTCTACTTCTTGGTCTATTGCAGATTACTCAAAGAGTTTTGTTAACAATGATCCTGCCACGATGGGTCGGGTGATTCGATCAGAAGCTGGCGTGCCCAAAGTTTATGGGGGAAGTTGGAGCGATGATGGTTTCCAAAATGTGACACGGGCCGATACGTTTACCAAAAATAATACTGAAATTTGGAACACCATGGGCCAAGCGGTTAACCAAGAAGTAAGAAGTCTTAGCTGGAGTTCAAACAGAAGTAGAGAAAATTGGAACGCGTCTTCTGTGGTTGGTCAACCCATTATTGTTTATAACGAACAAGGACAACAAATCAACATGAGTAATATCAGTGTTTGGGGAGGGGGATCTTTTGCCTCTCCTGTTCCTAAAACAACGGGTAGCTGGAGTAAAACGGATTCAACAACTTATTTTGATCTCAGTTACGACCGGTTTGGTCGTCCCACTGCTATTTCTCCTCGAACCATTTCTAAGTCGTTATCTTACAATGGGCTTTCTATTCCAATTATGGATGATGCCTACACGGCTTCTTTAACTTACATTTCCAATAACGACATTATTTGGGCGGCTACAGGTGAGCAGCGAACACTTATGCAAGTTTCTTTTAGTTATAGCTCGAATGCCGCGTGGGGAGGAAGTTTTGACAATCCTTATGCGTCTGCTTTAACCGGAGCGCGTTCTGCTTCATGGAGTGTAGCTGATTATAGTCGTAGTTATGAAATGAATAATGCTGAGTCTATGGGGCAAATTATTCGCACAGTAGCTGGTGTTCCTAAAAATTATGGGGGCAGTTGGAGTGATGATGGCTTAGATAATATTAATCGATCTGATATCTTTACAACCAATAACGCCAATGCGTGGATCAACTCAGGGCAAGTTGTTCCTGAAGAAACAAGAGTAAAAAGTTGGACGTCCAATCGAAACCGAGGAGCATGGGACGCGCAATCTGTAGTGGGTTCTGATGTTGAAGTAAGGGACGCACAAGGTCAAGTGCTTAACTTTAATCAAATGACTGTTTGGGGAGAGTTTAGTTTTGATCAACCCGGATACAAAAAATCAGGCGGTTGGAATAAATCGGATTCAACAACTTATTACAAACAAAGTTATAACCAATATGGTCGCCCAACGACGAGAGCGCCTCACACGATTTCCAAGGGATTAAGTTATAGTGGTTTACCATTAGAAACCATTGACGATGCTTTTAGCGCAACATTAAGTTACACCACCAATAGCGATGTTATTTGGGAATTAACCGGAGAACAAAGAAGTGATTTCCAAATTGTTCAAGGATATAGTTCCAATTCAAATTGGGGGGGAAGTTTTGATAATCCTTTTGCTTCAAGGCAGACGGGCGCGCGTTCAGCAACATGGTCTGTTTCAGATTATTCCCTCAGTTATGAAAAATCAGATCCATTAAAAATCGGTTCTTTAAAAGCGGCGCAACTTCCAAAAGTATTTAGTGGAAGCTGGAGTACTGATGGAAAACACAGTTTTAACCGAACAAATAATGAGACAACCAATAACATCACGGTTTGGGGAAATACGGGGGCTTTGGTTCCTACTGAAGTTGTTTCTCGTACGTTTAGCTCAAATGCTGCTCGTGTCAATTGGGATATCGCCAGTCTCACGGGACAAAATGTTTTTGCCTTTGATCCGAATGGAAACCAAATTAGTTTTAATAATTTAAATGTTTGGGGTGGTGGAGAGTATTCGATACCGATCGCCAAACCCACTGGAAGTTGGAATAGTTCTGAAAGCCGCACTTCTTTTGCGGGATCTTATAATTCATTTGGTCGCCCGACAGCATTGGCTCCTATCACCATTACAACAGGGATTAATTTTGATGGTTTGGCTCCGGCCGCTTCAGGGGGAGGCAAGAGCACTTCAATAACGATCGCGAAAAATAATGATGTGATCTGGCAGGCCACGGGTGAACAGCGAGCTCTTAATACAAAAACCACAACCAATAATGAGACCCCTGGTACAGGGGCTTATTCTGAATCTGTTTCTGAAACAGATTTTAGTCAGAGTTATGAAGACAGTGATCCTGAAAAAATGGGACGGGTGAGACGTGAGAGTACACCCACTTCAAAAGGAACCTCATTTAGTTTCGATGGATTTTTAAGTTATGTTGGTTCAGAAAGTGAAACAAAAAATAATGGGGTCATTTGGTCTAATATGGCTCAAGTCACTCCCTTGGAAGTGCTTAGTCGAAGTTGGAGTTCAAACCTAGGAAAGGCAGGCTCATTTAATTCTCCCATAGCTCAGATTACAGGTGCCTGGTTTAAGAGTGAGTCAAAAACATTTTATGACTTGAGTTATAATCAATATGGAAAAAATATTTCCGCAGCACCCCGAACTGAAACACGAACACTCAATTACAGTGGGAGTTTAATCGACGGCTACTCTGCCTCACAAAGTAATCTCTCCATGGTGGATGCCATTTGGGAAGAATATGGAGAGCAGAGAAATAAATTTCAGTCTACTGCTGGTTGGAGTTCAGACGCTGGATGGAATGGTTCTTATAACAGCCCTGTTGTTGGTGAGTTAGAAGTTTCTACCAATTGGAGTCAAACCGACTACGCTGGGAGTTATTCCGCCACAGGACAGTTAACCGGTGTGTTACCACAGACCCAAGGCGGTTTTTGGAATTACGATCTAAAATTAACCTATACCGCCGGAACCACAGAAACAACTCACGATGACAAGTTGTGGAATTTAACAGGAAACCTCTACAACGGTAGCGTCAAAACACGAAGTTGGTCATCAGATGAAACTTCTGCTGGAAGCCTTGATAGTCCGCTTGCATTGAAAGACGGGTCTCTCTTCAGATCTCAAAACACAGTTAATTACGCCGGTTCCTATAGCACGGTTTATGGGACTTTTGGGCGCCCCACCGAATCGGCCCCCACTGCTGAAGGGTGGAGATGGAGCGATAATGGTTTGGGTGATGGGGTTATGCTTGTTGGCATTAGCAAAGCGATCACAAAACAAAGCAATCGAAATGATATTTGGTACAACCTTGGCGAAATAAGAACAGAATCATCCACCGATATTTCTTGGTCGTCAGATCGATCTTTGGTGAGTGGACAGACTGGCTCATCAGGCAGTGAATATGGCGCGGGATCTTTGTCCCAACCTGTTATTCAAGAAGACGGCACCTCTTTCCGCGCATTTACAAAAATGACGTATGAAAACAGTTTCTTCGCCTCTAATGGAAAAGCCAATGCGGCCGCGGCTCCCTTATCGGAAGGATGGGTTTTAAGTCATGATGGATTTCGTTTCACCAAAACAATCAATAAACAAACACACAATGGAACAGTGTTTGGTAACACGTCTAGAGTGGTTGCCTTATTAAATGACAATAAATCATTTTCTTCCGATGACCGAATGATCAGTTCTGATGTGAGTAACCCTGATTGGGGAGGTGGAACTTATTGGACACCGGTGTTATCCAAAGAAAACAGAACCTTTAGAAGATCGTCCTCCGTAACAAATTATGCAGCCTCTTATGATGGTTTAGGAAGAAACACAACTATAGCCCCTATTGTTGCAAATTCTATTTCTGAAAGTGGTGAACTTTGGAGAAAACGCGAGTTTAATTCTCAAACTGAAATGGATGGAATGGTTTCCAATATAAAATCTTCAATTGACGTTCTTGTTGATCAATTTTTAGCTTCTGAAGAAAATCAATTAAAAGCCAATTTACTTCATGAAACACAACATCAGATTTTGTTAGACGAGGTTGGCACAATAAAAGCCAATCTAAAATCTGCAATTGATAATTGGGCTTTGTCTCACACAGCGGCCAACACCAGTTATGATGATTTCTATGATTTTATTGTGGACTGGCTTTCTCAGTTTCCTTCACTTGAAGAGTGGAAAAATGTGAGCAATTTCGATATTCAGCACGAGTTATACAATGTGATTCAGAAAGATTCCGAACATGGGCCGAATACGAAATTTATTGGTTCTTTAACAGGGTTGAATTCTGGAAATACAACGGTCGACAATAATATCGCAGCCGCACTCAGTTCAGGTGGGGACTTTAAGTCTATTGTCGCTGGTGTAACGAGTGCCACCACTGAAGTCTCTTCCAATGAAACCTTTTTGAAAGATTTGGGCGAAAAAATTTATCACTTCTCTGATAAGAAAAATGTGAAGTTCGATCATACATGGCGCTCAATGTCTTTATCAAAAGTAAAACAAGAAAATCTGGGAAGTGTGTGGAAGAATTTAGGGAAGCAAGTCGTTAGTAAAATGGAATCGAAATCAACTTCGATTTCGTTAGATGAAGTGGAAACAAGCACAGTTGAAGAAACTGATTATGTTTATGACACCGAAACCGGAGATGTTATTTCCGCCTCCGGGTCTGGAACAACGATCACCATTGATGTTTACGGAAATAAACAAACACAGACCTTCACTAAAGATTATGCCCAAGTCGCCCTAAATCAAGCATTGTTAACAGAGCAAATCACGACGTCAATGACATCAAACAATGCGGACGGATCCAGTGTGATCATGAATGGCGAAAATTCCACTCAATTTTCTTACAACAAATACGCTCAGTTAACCGACCAGACCAGTCAGAGTTCCGTTACAAATAACGATGGATTTGGGAATCTTTCTCATTCAGATTCGTCCACAACATTCATTATCATTCAAGGTATTGCACGCGCTGATAAAACAACGTCACATTCTACTTCTTACTCTAATGATGGAAGCGTTACAGTCGCTGATGATTCTGTTTTGGATTATGACTATGACAATTTTGGAAATTTAACTAAGGTCACAATGACAGATGGGTCTACAAAAACGACGGATATTTACGGAAACACTCAAGAGCGTAAGGCTGTCACAAATTATCGACTTTTCATGGGGCAAGCGCGCGTTTATCTCATCTCAGCTACAACGGAAAGTAATAACACAGATGGATCAAAGAGTACCACTCAAACAGAAACCTTAAACCGGTGGCAGTCTTCCGGTGCGATGGCTAAAAACATTGCCTCTACGACACGCGGAACGATTATTTCTGATGACGGATATGGAAACTTAACCGTTGGTTTACGCTCTGAGGGAAAAGGTATTTTCCAAGAGACCAAAAATTACAAAGGATTTGCCAAACAAAGGGTCAATGTCACAAAAGCCAAAACCAGTCTTTTTGATGGTTCTTGGAATGAATCAACTTCTTGGTCGGTAAGTCAATACAGCGCCAATGGTGTTCTCCTTGGAGGCAATGGTTGGAGAGACGGAAAAGGTGACGATGGAAATGGCAATACTGAAATTACTTATGGAACCGATCAGTTAGAAGTCATTCGCGGGGTTCTCAAAATAAAAACCTCAAATGTTCGGAGTTTAAATTCAGGCTTAGATGGTTCGTTTAACCATACGGTGTTAGATATTAATTACACGAATGCTCAAACAGGCGTTGTTAAACTTCTTGATGCGCAAGCATCGGGCCGAAGAAAATCAAACGATGGTTGGGGCAATCTCACCAGGGGAATTATTCTCCAGAAGTTTGACAAAGTGGTTATTGCCAATGCCGGTCGTGCCCTGGCAGAAGAGGTGACAACCAGAAGTACCACTTATGCGATGACGGGTGCTGTTACCGAATCTGAACAAATCACCTTTACAAGGAGAGATGGAACAGGAAAAAGTTTAAGTCAATTTTCTTTGGCCAATAGTCGAACCGATGATAGTTTTGGAAATCTGAGTTTTGAAAGTAATCGGCAGGAATTTGAATTTAGACAGGGTTTATTTAAGGTGACTTCAGTTATCTCCGAAGGCGGTTTTAGTAAACGAGATTTATCTGAGGGGCTTTTAACAACTATTACCACCTATAAATATAGTTCTAACTTTAAATTGATCGGAGCCAATGGAACAACTTTGAGCATTGGTTGGGACCGGTGGAATAACAGAAATCGTTCTTTCACTATTAATACCTACGGTATATTTGCTGGGCAGGCGAAAATTATCCGTTCTGATACGAGAACCCAACTTAGCAATATAGATGGATCCTGGCAGGATCGTGGTCAAACACAGTTATTCGGATATACCGATAACGGTCGCATATACGATTCTTATAGTTATTACTCGTTTGTGGGAGGAGATGGTTTCTTAACGAATACTTTTGGAAATGGTTTTTCAAATTATGATATTTGGTTTGGCCAGGCTTATCAAACAACGGGTTTCAATCAACAGGGTTCAGATAGTCTTCGTGGTGGATGGAGTGAGTCCCAAGAAAACGTGGTTTATAATTACACCTATGGGTTGGGGCAAGGGAATAATCCATATCTAAACCTCAATAGCTTTAATGATGTCACACCTTTTGCGATGCCAAAATTCTTAACGGTCTCCAGTCAAGGGATTTATAATTCACAGTCATTTGATAATGGAATTCTCTCTATTGAAACAAATGGCGTGAGAAACTCTTATATTATTGGAAATACCAATATTCTCAAAGTAACAGATGAAACCGTCCTTAATTATCGAACCTACAACCAAACAGGCTGGTACCCAATCGATCAAACTGCCGGAAGTAAAGTGGCCACCTATACTTACGATAACGGAACAGCCGAATTCGTTAGTGGATATTCGTTGGCGCAAACCAATGTTTTTAGGTCGGAGAAAACCTCTGGTGTGGTGAATTATTTTGGAACCAATAAAAAAGAAACCTTTTTCGCCAATATGGCTGGCAAACGTGTTGTGCTTTTGGACGTAACCACTTCTAAGTTAACGACGACTTACAATGGTGTTGTGAAAAGCGTTTCAAATTCCAGTGCAATCACAGATTTTTATTATAACGCTGTTGGAAATAGCACTTATAGTATTGAAGATTCAAATTCCACTTCAACCAGTGAAGGTGTGTTTTCTCGTTCTCATTCCATTAAAACTTCTCTGAACTTATTTGGAGTGTTAGACTCTATTTCAACGGTCACCACATCAACGAGTATTGGAAAGCTTCAAGAGTATGTGACAACCTCACGTAGTTGGGTCAACCGAACATGGAGTATTTTTGGCCAAACCGGGGCTACTGGTGGATTTTCAAATTCAACAACGAGAGTTGTTTTTAACAATGCCACCGGCGCCATGGGCGGTCACATCCAAGGTTCTACTACCAGCGGATCATCGGGAACAAATAAGTACGCGATTTATTATGGGGTGGGTGAGCAAGTGATGGTAACTCGCTCTAGTGATGGGAATTCTCAGACAGTAACAACTTATAAACGTAATGCGGTGGGATTGGGGCTTTCTTCTGTTTCAGTGAATACCCGCATTAGCGGAGGCGGAGATTGGGTTTCTGTGGCAGTCACTTCAAGCGTTCGTGATTGGGGTGAACATTTCCGGATTAACACAGTTGCCTTAACAGAGGTTCAGCCTCTGTGGGTTTTTGAAATGGTTAAGCCAGTTGCAGTTAATTTATCTCTAGTCAGAAACTATTCTTATAACGGTGCGGGTGTTCTTGTTGGGGTGGATGTTACTGACGTCAAAGCGAGGGTTGCCTTTAATAACTCTAGTTATTTAAATGTCCATGATTTAGCCAAAGCCATTCAAGGTCCTTTGGCCGCGCAAAACGGCATTCTTTATTTCAATACTTTGGTTCTCGATGAAAAAGGAATTGAGGTAGATTATAGAGAAGATTGGATTGTGGTTGATGGAGATGCGTATCGCACAAAAACAAGTCATGATTTTGGGTTTATGGGTTTCAAGAATAACGGAATTAATTTTACTGGTGATTATATCCGCGTTCATACCTCCAAACAGTTCACTTATTTTAATAATGCTTTCAGGCAGTTAACCCATGTTGAAAACACGAATTACAAAGAACATTTATCAACGAATCAAAACTCATTCCAGATTGACCCGCGTTTCGTTGAAACAGGTGAAATTTATTCTTATTCCCATGCCAACCGTTTTGGAATGAAAATTGAAAATGGGGCTGAAACCAAAGCGGGCGATATCATTGACGAAGAAATTAATGAAGAAATTGTGAAAATCACTCGCGGAGTGGCTCCTCCAGGGGGCGTTCCACCGATGATTATTGATTGGAAATCACTTTGGACCACTGGAGGAGTATGGACCCAGCGAGCACCTGGAAGTCGTCTTAAAAGTTCCCTTGTTTCCAATGTAGGGGCCAGTGGTTTCATGTTCCATTGGGGGAACTTAGGTAATTTTGGATTCCCGATTAAAGGGAATATTAAAAATCATAAATTTACTATTGGTTATGGTAATCAATTTGGCGCAGGAGCTTTTTGGGATCCAACCTGGTTAAGGCCAGGTGGTTTCTTAAGTTCGAGAAGTGCCGCGTGGCAGCCTATTGCGGTAGCGACAGTCCCTGGTGATGGGTTAGACCCTACAGATGATGATTTTAGACACAACGGGCCTGGGGCTTTGAATCGAATTGATCCCGATAAAGGAGAAGGAGACAAAGCGGCCGAGGCGCCTAAAGGCAATCAAAAACCTGCTGAAGAAAAAGATAAAGCCAAAGACAAAGATGGAAACCAAGAAAAGAAAGGACCCGGAGTTGGAACGGAAGAAAAGAAAGACGCACAGGGGCGTCCTATCCCCGGTGATAAAAATCCTGGCAATAATAATGGTGCTGGCGCTGGTAGGGATGGTGCCAATGAGAAACCGAAGGATAATAGAACGGCCGATCAAATTCGCCAAGACACAAAAAAAGTTGGAGATGCCACAGCCAAGCAGAAAGATCTCTTTAAAGATGAAAAAGGAAATATTCCTCAAAACGTTCGTCCTATTTATGATCCTAAGTCAGGTAAATTGATCGGATATCAGGCTGAATATGAAAAAGGAAAAACACGCATATTTGCTAATCAGCTTGTAGCCGGGAGAGTTGTTCCTGTGAGATTAAATGAAGCTCAATCCGCATTTATCGAACAAGGGCTTTCCGGTGTTAAAAATGGTAAAGGAGAGTTTGTCAATAATGAGCGATTTATTTCGATTGAGTCATTCGCTCGTGCATTATCTCCAGCTCAATTAAAATCTTTGGTCGTGTTATCCGGCACTGCTGAAGGAAAAGCTGTAGGTGAATCAATTGGAAATGGGCGAACTCATAAAACTTTTGAAGTTGATGGTCGTGGCCGATCTCCGGGAGCTGGTCTAGGAAAAGTAAATAACCGTACGACAAAATCAGTAAAAACCGAATTGGTTCCATCTGCTCAGGGCGCTGCCGGAAATGGAGCAAATGCTCAGCAACAAGCGAAGAACGGAAATGGTGCGCCCAGACAACCTGGAGAAAAGAAAAATGAAAAACCAAAGAGTTTACAGCAGGCCACTCGCGACGCTATTCGAGAGCTGACTAAAAAAATTAATAACTTAAAAGAAGGTGAACAGCTTTTAGATAAAGCAGGAAATCCGCAATTTTTCCAGGTAACTTTCATTCGTTACGACAAGAAAACAGGACAGTATTTGAAAGAAACAATCGTTGTTAGTGTTCATCGACTTGCAGACGGTCGGCATGTCATAAAAGGCGCTAACGCAGAAGAGCAAAAGAAGCTTGATACAGTTGATCGAGTTGCGGTGGGAAATTCTACCACAAAGCCTGATCCTAAACAGGGCCTCATTTTATATTCCAATCAAATTGCATCTATTCTCGTTTCAGGTGTTGTTCTTTATCAGGAAAAAGTTGAGAAGAAAGCCCCTGCTAACCCCAATAATCAGGCAGACAAACCCAATCAAGGTAAAAAATCTGAGCCTCAACAGGCTCAAGGGTTAAATGGGCAAGGTCAATTAAATACTCCAGCTCAAAAATTATCAGAACCTTTCAAAGCAGTCCTCATGGAAAAAGGGCCTACTGGCAAGGTTAAGAAAAAAGAAGTTGAGTTGGTTATGGCTATCATGAATGATGGAACAGTTACTCTAAAAGATAAAAAAACCGGAGAAATTGTTAAGTCTGGGACCAACATCTTATTGGTTGGAGGAGTCAATGGTCAAATTCAGATTAATAAAAAGGGAGAGCTCGTGGTCCCTTCTGCACTTCAGGCCATTGTTGGTGCGAAACTGACATCAATGCTTCAAGCCAAATATAACGGAGATAAATCTAAATTTGTTGGACTTCAAAAAACCTCGGCAGGAGCTGTGTTTAAAGTATTTCATGTGAAGTTAGATGTTGATCGAGGTTTAACTCTAAAAACTGTTGAGAACGGAAAAACTGGGGACGTGAGTCTTGAAAAAGGAGAAGTAAGTCTTTTTACTCCTGCTGGAGTTACCACTCTTCGAGTAGATTCAAATACGGAGAAAGGCACGGCGTTTAAATTAGCTTCACCTAAAACAGCTTCAAGTGCTTTTGTTATTGGTGCGCTTATTAATAGTTTAGAAACAGGTCCGGATGCTAAATCCTCAGATATGAAGGCATTGGTGGTCACCTCAGATGGAAAGTTAAGTGTTGCTACCATTAAAATTGAGGGGGGAAAAGTCTCTATAAAAGAAGACCGAGGGCAAACAATGGGCCAAGTGACTGTTTATACGAGGACGGCCAGAATTGATGCCAATATGGTTCAAGGTAAAGTTTCAGAAGTTCAAAAGATTCGCGGTGGCGCAGGACTTGCGGGGGCCTCTCAAAATATAAATCAGTTCTTTGCAAAAATTGAACTATCAAAAGCTGTGAGCGTGTTAAAAGATTTACAAGGGAAATTGAATGCACTTCCAGCGGGGGCACTCCCAGCGAATGTGCTGGCTCTCAAAGGGGCGATTAATAATTTAATTTCTGGAAACAAAGTTATTGATAGACCGACTTTGCTTCATTTTGTGAATTTAGTTTTTGGCTCTAGTGTTGATGCGGCCGCAAATCTTCAAGATCGTATTGGTAGCTTTAATGCGTTTTTAAGTAGCGGTTTAGATGTTAAACCGTTATTCGACCTTTTAAAGAGTGGTCCTGACACAAGCAAATTTGATCGAGTAGAAGTCATTGCCCCTAATAACCCACTCATAATTTATGAAATGCCTCAGAATCTCATGTTAAGCACCAATTTGCCTGGGCTTTTTGCGGCGCTCGGAGATGCAAATCTTTCTGTTCAACAATTACCAGGTCAATATGTCGCTAAATTTGGTGCTGCCATGGCTCAAAATTTTAAAGAAGGTTTTTCTAAAGTAAAAAATGACCCCAGGCTTCAAAACGGTTATATGGCGATCATAAATCAAGGTGGGGTTCCCCAAATTGCTGTCATTGCAATGGACCCAGCCAATCCAAAACAAAGCACCATTTGGACTCCGCTGAATGGGTTTACGAAAAGCATTGTTTATGAAGAACCCAGCAAGGCCAATCTCAGCAAATTGCCTATGCCAGGTATCAATAACGATTTTCGTCCCGGGGTGATTAATAGTGGAAAGTTTGATTTGCAAAAATCATTTGCCCCTGTGGTTAAATCAATTTGGAATGAGACTCAGTTATTCTCCGCTGCTGGACATGCCTTTGGAAATGATCTTCATCATTCTCAGGTATCTCTGTCTGCCCAACAGCTGGTAGGTGGGTTGAACGGTTCAGGTATAACCGATCACCATGAGACAGCTGGTGTGATTTTGGTTTCTGAAAATAAAGGCAAGTTACAATTCAACGGGACTCATGTTTTTAGAACAGTTCATTTTAGAAGTGAAACATCAATTTATCCAACGACAGCGCAGTTTGAAGTGGCTCAAACAATTAACGATATTTGGAATCAAAATGATGATGAAGAAAATGTGAGAGCTGAAATTCAACGCTTGCTTGAAGCGCGACCAGAAATGCAGGATATGTTTGTACTCTCTGCATCATTCAAAGATGACGAGGAAAAACTTCTAAACGTTCTCTTGGGTGCAGAAGCTTTCTCCACAGAAGCTGGAATTATGGTGTTAGATAAGAGTTACCGCCATATTCAGGGCACGTTTGTTCCATTCCATACTCATTTGGGTCACCCCGAAAACTTTACGCAGTGGGCTCCGTATTCCCCGACTCCTGAGGATATAAGCGCGCATAAATCTCTTATGGTGAGCTATCGCAAAACTCACGGCATACACTTGAATTTGCCTGGCGTTATTTTCCATTCAGCAGGGCAAATTTCAATGTTCTGGGTTTCACAAGATGGGAGTGGTAAAGTTCAACTTCAAGTATTTGATGGTGAAGGAAAGATATTTGATGTCATCACTTCTGAAAAAACACTTGCTTATGCCTATTTAGGAGTTGACCCCGCTAGTGATCACGATCGTCCTCTTGAGCAAAAGCGCTCAGGGCTGGAAAACATCTATATTCATAAAGTCATTCTTTGGGATAATCGCCGCCGCTTGTTTTAGGTGTATCACTTATGATACCCTTAATGAAAAAGAGGGGGATTAAAAATGCCTACAAAAAATCCACGAATAAATGTTGTTTTGGAAGAGTCTATCTATAAGGCCATCGCCAAGCTTGCGAAGCAAGATCATGTTTCTCTCTCTCTTAAAACCAGAGACTTAATTAGAGAAGCTTTAGAGATTTATGAAGATCATGTTTTAGTACAAATAGCTGAAGGACGAGAAAAAACCTTTCACCGGTCTAAGGCATTAACACATAGTCAGGTATGGGGTTCCTCCAAAAGGAAAAAGGCGGCGTGACATTTCAGGTTCTTTATCACCCCCATATATCGCGAGACATCAAGCGTATCAGCCATGAGATGCATTCTCGCATTGAAACCATGCTTTCAACAAAATTATTGATCGCACCCGAAATTTATGGCAAACCATTGTCAGGCAGTTTGGGTGGGTATTGGAAATTAAGAGTCGGAAATTACCGTATTGTTTTTAAAATCGTTAAAAATGAAATCTGGATTTTAGCTATTGTTCATCGTAAAAGTGTGTATGGTGATGTCATCAAACGGTTATTATGGAGCCCCATTCACTCGTAATAAATCAAGTTCCTGGTAAGTATCGATATCCAATTCTTTCAACAGTTTCAATTCGGTTTTCGTAGGGGGTTAGTTTTTTTCGTAGACGACCTACGTGGACATCCACTGTTCTGGTACTACCCACCAATTCATGACCCCAAACTGTTTCGCAAAGAACTTCTCTGGTTAAAACACCATTTTTAGAACGCATGAGAGCGACCAATAGGTCGAATTCTTTCGGGGATAGGTCTACGGTTTTTTTATCTACTTCTAGGCGGTGTTGATCGAGGAAGAGTTTTATTCCCGCATCTTCTATCAATATCTGAGTTGATTCTTTTGGTTTGCTTCTTCTTAAAACAGCTTTAATGCGAGCAAGAAATTCTCCTTGGTTAAAAGGTTTAACAATATAGTCATCCGCACCCATTTCAAGGCCGGTAATTTTATAGGAATCTACCGACTGAACGGTTAACATGACAATCGGAAAGTTTGATGTTATTGGATTGGCCTTTAATTTTCGAATAATTCCAAAACCATCATCGTCAGGAAGTTGTAAGTCTAGAATAACTAAGTTTGGCTTAAAGTTTGGGACCTTTTTCATGAACTCTTCTGCAGTTGAGGCAGAGTCGACATTAAACCCTTCTCTTTGTAAAACAGTTTCAACCAATCGCCGAATATCCGGATCATCATCAACAATGAGAATTTTTTGTTTTACTTCTGCCATGTGGCCCCCTTGCCCTTATCTAAGTTACTGCTTTATTTTATCTGTGTACCGAGGAACTGTGAAGTGAAAAGCTGTTCCTTTTCCCCATGAAGCGGGGCTTTTAATCCAAATTTTTCCACCGTGGGCTTCAACAATTCCTTTTGTAATAGTAAGGCCAAGCCCCGTTCCTTTGTGTTTTCGTGCATATCCTTGGTTGGATTTAACCTGTTCAAATTTATTGAAAAGCTTATTAATCATATCAGGAGGAATCCCTACTCCGGTGTCTTCTAATATTAATTCAATGAAATGATCAGAAAGAGTACAGATGAGCTGAATTTTTCCTCCTTCTGGGCTAAATTTAATCGCATTAGAAGTTAAATTAATGAGAACTTCTGCCATTTTTTCTTTATCAGTATAAGAAATGATACCTTCTCTTGGGATGTTATTTTCAAAAGTGATTTTCTTTTCATCTAATTGTGGTTTAAATAATACCTGCATTTCATGTCCGAGATCAAAAAGATTTTGAAGTTCAGGAGTTAAAACCAATTTGTGCGCCTCAATTTTCGCGACATCTAAAAGATTGTCAATAAACCGACTTAAGCGAACAGAGCTGTTTTTTATCACAGAAAGGTAATCTTTTTGGAGATCGGTTAACGCTCCCCCTGCTCCTTGGAGCAGGAGATCCATATAACCTCGAATAGATGTCATGGGGGATCTCAATTCATGTGTGACGTTCGAAACGAAATCCCGCTTCATTTCATCAAGCTCGCTTAATTTATGAGCCATTAAATTGAAGTCATCCGCTAATTCTTGAAGTTCATCTCCGGTTGAAACTTGAATCCGGTGATCTAATTTTCCTTCGCCAATTTTTTGGGCACCTTCTTTTAATATTTCAATGGGGCGTGTGATAAAGCTGGCGAGTAAAAATGCACCAATAATTCCGATAAAAAAAGCCAACCCAAAAGCTTTCAGGAGACGTTTGTCTGTTTGTTGAAGGGAAGTATTAATTTCTTGATCAATAACACTTTTATCAAAACCAATGCGAGCCACTCCTTTATAGGTTGAATCAAACCCCACATAAATAGGAATAGACATATCAATAATATTGTGACCATCGGTGGTTTTAAAATTTTGCGTTAATATTTGTTCTCTTTCTTTGTTGGTGAAAGTTTTTTCGCTCTCCGAGTCTTTCAGGGTTTGGCCAATTAAGTTGGCATCATTGTGAACGCGAATACTGCCGTCTTCATTTACAACCATCGCATAAGAAATATTCAAAGACTTTCTTAAGAGGTTGAGATAGTTAATCATGTAAGTATCGTCGTCCATGAGAATGGCTTCTCTGGCCACTAATCTTAAGGCTTTCACTGTTTCTCGATGGGAACTTTCAAGCCCTTCGACAATAGCCCTTCTTTGGCCAGTGCGGACGTAATAACTAAGACTGCTCGTTACCAAAACCACCAGCAAAGACGCGAAAAAAACCAACTTTGTTTTTAATGAAGATCTTTTTTTATTAGTCATTTAGATAATAAGGATGGTATATGAAAAGGATATTGGAAAGGTTTTTTTTAAAAAACATAGTGAAATTTCAGCACATTCACTTAACACTTACAATCTATGAAAATAGAATCCCTCAAAAAACACCGGGCCAGGATATTGGCTGTAGACAATGACGAGACCTCTCAAAAACAGCTGAAAATGATTTTAAATGAGGAAGGTTGTGATGTTCATATTTTAAAAGCAGATGAAACGGCATCCAAGCAAGTTGATGAAAACCCTCCCGATATGATTTTAGTTAACCCTCATAATACGCATCATGATGGACTTCGTTTTTTATGGGATTTTAGGCAGAAAAATAATAGTAGAGGTGCGTTTATTCCTGTTATTTTTTTAACTCCGTTTAAAGATCAAAGTCGTTATGAAAAAACTTTTTGGGATAGTATGGACGATTTTGTTTCCGATCTTAATAATCCTCAAGAGTTAACAATGCGTGTAAGAAACCTTTTGAAAGTTCAAGAGTTTTATCGTCGCTCACAATTTTTGTCAACTCATGACGCGTTGACCAAATGTTATAACCGGCCATTTTTGATTGATTTTTTAAACCGTTCTTTTGAGAGATACAAAAGATTCAATGAGCCGGTGACTTGTTTAAGAATTGAAATAGGAGGAGTTGGGGTAATCAACGATCAGTTAGGGCATGAATCCGGAGATCATCTTATTCGGCAAGTTGGTTTTGCCCTCCAAGATTTTTTTAGGGCTGTTGATTGCATCTCTCGATGGGGTGGGGACGATTTTACTGTTTTGCTCCCTGACTGCAATATCGGAGATATTCCCAGTATTCAGGAAAGATGGGGCCGTTTTATTGAAAAGTTTTATGACCAATTGGGTTTTCCTCCCAATTTAAAAGAAATCATTAAATTAAGTGTAGGTGTTGCTTCGCTTCCTTGGCATACGCGCGAAAGAGATGACCTTTTTAAATTGGCGGATCGTTCCATGGAGCAAGCCAGAATGGAGAAAAAACCGGGTTTTGTTATTTCCAAAATATGATTGAAAAACAGTGTCAAACCTTTATACTGGAAATAGATTATGGCTTCTAACCCCGCACCCATTGGACGAAAAACCATCAAGGATATTTTCCTTGAACATAAATTATTGGCGGCAGAAGAATTAGAAAAGGCCGCTGCCGAATCAAAATCTTCCCAAAAACCCCTGCAACAAGTTGTTGTTGACCTGAAAATGGTTGACCGCGTTGACGTATTACAAGTTCTTTCCAAGGAGTGGAGAGTCAGAGCGGTTGATTTGGCCGAAATGGATGTTGACCCAGATGTTGTAAAAGTGGTTTCAGAACAAAATGCCCGAAGACATTTTGCTATTCCTTTTGCGAAAGAAGATAAAGTTTTACTGGTCGCGATGGCTGATCCGAGAGACTTTTTTAGTTCCGAAGACATCCATTTGAGAACGGGATTTGACGTGCAAAGTTATTTGGCTTTGCCCGAAGATATTTTAAGAGAGTTGAATAAAGTGTACGGCGTTACAGCAGGTGTGAGCGCTGAGGACATGGTAAAGGGAATTTCCGAACAAATCCCAGGTGATGACGGCGGAATTTCTCTGGAAAAAATTGAGGAATCAGTAGATGTTACTGAGGTTGACGCTTCCGCGCCTGAAGTAGAAAGAATTGTTAATGCGGTCATTGTTGGCGCACTTCAAGCGAAAGCATCAGATATTCATATAGAACCTTTTGAAACGAAGTTTATTGTTCGTTACCGCGTTGATGGTATTTTAAGAGAGGCCGCATTCCAAATTCCGATGTCCTACCGTAATGCTGTTATTGCAAAAATTAAAATTATGACCAATCAAATGGATATTACCGAACGTCGTAAACCCCAAGACGGGCGTATCCAAGTGAACGCGAAAGGGAATCCTGTTGAATTTCGTGTCAATATTCTTCCAACGGTGTTTGGAGAATCTTGTGTTATGCGTGTGTTAGATAGGGCCAGCGTCCGTGTGGATATGAACAAATTGGGGTTTCATCCAGAATTATTGGAAAGATTTAATGCTGTTATTCGAAAACCCTATGGGTTGGTACTCGTTTGTGGGCCGACAGGTTCGGGTAAGTCAACCACGCTTTATGCGGCGCTTAATTCTATTAATGATCCTGAGACCAAAATTTTAACGGCTGAAAATCCTGTTGAATATAACCTTCCTGGAATTGTCCAAGTTAATATAAATACGGATATTGGTTTTACGTTCCCTGACGCGCTTCGTTCATTTTTAAGGCAAGACCCTGACATTATTATGGTCGGAGAAATACGTGATAAAGAAACGGCTCAAATTGCGATGGAAGCGGCGATGACAGGGCATATGGTGTTCTCTACTATTCACACCAACGATGCGCCTTCTGCAGTGGCGCGTTTACATGAAATGGGAGTTCCTAGTTTTCTTATCAGTGGAACTGTAGAAGGTGTTTTGGCTCAGCGTTTGGTAAGACGCGTTTGTTCTCAGTGTGCCAAACCCGTGCAAGCTGATGATTTGTCTAAAAAATTATTTGATGAATATAAAGTCGATATTTCTAAAGCCAAACTGATGAAGGGCAAAGGTTGCGACCTTTGCAATAAGACTGGTTATAAAGGAAGAGCCGGTATTCATGAATTGTTAGTGATGGATAGTGACATTCGCCGGTTGTTAACGGATGAAGTGTCCTCTAGTCCTATTAGAGATTTGGCTGTCAAAAATGGAATGCGCCTTATGATTGTAGACGGCCTCATTAAGGTTGCTCAAGGGGTCACAACGACGGATGAAATTGTGGCGGCCACTCAATAATATGGAAGAAATGAGCCCAACCCCATCGAATGATATTTTTGAATTGGCGCGAGTTCTTTGTTCGATTCGAGATGTTGATAATTTGCTCGCTGAAATATCAGCCGCGGTAGAAAGAATGACGCAATCGGAAGCTGCCTCTATTTTGCTATTGGATCCAGAAAAACAACAATTGGTTTTTAGAGTAGCAACAGGAGAAAAAGGATCCTCTGTTAAGAAATTTTATGTTCCCATTGGAAAAGGTGTTGCCGGATGGGTTGCTGAGAAATCAGAAGCCGTGATCGTCAATGATGTTTTACGAGACACTCGATTCACGGGACAAATTGATAAATCAAGTGGGTTTTCTACTAAGTCTATTTTAGCTGTTCCTATGATTGCCAATGGCGAACTCATTGGCGTATGTGAGGCACTGAACAAAAAGTCTGGAGAGTACTCAAAAGTTGATCGACAGACATTAGAAAATTTGTCTGCCCTTGCGGCCGCCACCATTAATAATGCCCGTATGGCAGAAGACTATAAAAACTTTTTTACTCACACCATTGAGATTATCACCATGGCCATTGAAGGCAATGATTCAAATAAAACGGGTCATTCCTATCGTGTGGCGGAACTGTCTTGCCGAATTGGGCGTGAGCTTGGATTTGAAGGGAATAAATATCGCGATTTGTATTATGCGGCGATTTTGCATGATATTGGGATGGTGGCTCTTCATGATTTACGATATTTACCAAATGTTCTGAGTAAAACCATTGAACGGACGCCTGAAAAGCTTCACCCTCTTGTTGGTGCTGAGCTCGTAAAAAATATTAAGTTATTAGCTGATATTGCTCCTATTATTCTTCATCATCATGAGCACTTTGATGGAACAGGGCATCCCAACGGTTTGGTTGGAGATGATATTCCTTTGGCCAGCAGAGTTATTTGCCTAGTAGAGCATTTAGACGAGCATCATATGCGGGGGTTGGTAGGGGAAGAGTACATTCAAGCTTGTGAAAAAACCGCGATAGAAGGGTCTGGATCTAAGTTTGATAAAGCAGTGGTTGACGTTTACCTCTCCCTTCCTCATTAAGAATCCCCTGTTTCGCCTGGGATAATTTTGACTCTTGCTATCCAATAAGGTTATGCTATAATCCTCACCTCGTTTTGTATGAAGAGTCTATCCTGCCTATGGTTGATCGACTTTCTTTCCGCAAGTGAGATTACAATTATATTTAAGGAGATTGCCGTTTAATGAGTAATAATACGACACCGACTGCCACAACTGAACCAGCCATTTCAATGAAATCTTTGTTGGAGGCAGGTGTTCATTTTGGACATCAAACACATCGCTGGAATCCTAAAATGGCCCGATATATTTACGGTAGCCGTAACAATATTCACATTATTGATCTCCAGAAAACCGTCAGAGAATTAAAAAAAGCCCTCATTTTTATTAAATCACTTGCTCTCAATGGAAAAGACATTCTCTATGTCGGCACTAAAAAGCAAGCGCAAGAAGCGGTTATCAATGAAGCCATTCGTTCCAAATCTCCTTTTGTTGCTGAAAGGTGGTTAGGCGGAACCCTCACTAATTTTGAAACCATTCGTCGCTCATCCAAAAGATTGGCTGACTTAGAGGAATTAAGGGTGAAGGGCATATTAGATGCGCTCTCCAAAAAAGAAAAAGCCATGCGTGAAAAAGATATTAAACGTTTGGCCAAATCTCTTATGGGAATTAAAGATATGAAAGAGCTCCCTGCCTGCTTATTTATTATTGATCCTTCCAATGAAATGACAGCTATTGCTGAAGGGCGAAAAATCGGAATTCCGATTGTCGCTATTTGCGATACCAACACTGACCCCGATTTAATTGATTACCCCATTCCAGGAAATGATGATGCCATTCGTGCTATTCGCTTGATCACCAGCCTTGTTTCCGATTCAATTATTCAAGGCCGACAGGAAATTAATATGGAATTAGCTGTTCAAGATGACGCTGCAGCTTCTCCTGAACAAAATCCTGAAGCTGAGAATGAAACAGTTTCAACCAACGCTTAATTTAAATCTATTTGGACGGTACTTATGACACAATCTACTGAAGTCAAAGCAACAGACGTACAAAAACTTCGCCAGACGACTGGCGCAGGAATGATGGAATGTAAAAAAGCTTTGCAAGACGCAAGTGGTGACTTTGAAAAAGCCATTCAACTTTTAAGAGAAAGAGGCATTGCCAAATCTTCCAAAAGAGCTGACCGCGCCGCCGCAGAAGGAATTATTGATTTTTGGATTTCACCTGATCAGAAAGAGGGTATTCTCCTTGAATTAAATTGTGAAACAGATTTTGTCGCTCGAAATAGTGAATTTATCAACCTCGCCAAGTATTATTTAGGTTATGTTCAGTCAAATTCTCAAATTACCACTGCCGAGCAAATTCCCATAGAAAAATTAGAAGAGTTTTCAGGCAAAGTGGGTGAAAAAATGGGGATTAGACGTTTTGTCCGATTCCGTACAAATTCTGGCATTGTTGCTCCTTATATTCATTCAGGGTCAAAATTAGGCGTGTTGGTCCAGATTGACTCAAATAAGGGTGTAACCTCTGAATTGTCTTTATTATCAAAAGAAATTACCTTACAAATTGCCGGTGCTAACCCACTTTATCTCACCAAAGATGAAGTTCCTCAGGAAATTTTAGAACGAGAAAAAGACATTGCTAAAAAGCAAATGGCCGATCAAAAGAAACCACCAGAGATTTTAGAGAAGATTGCTGTTGGAAAACTTCAACAATTTTTTGATGCTAACTGTTTAGTTGATCAGCCGCATATCAAAGACGGTTCTGGCAAAACAAAAATGAAAGATCTCGTTGAGGCCACTCAACAGAAAGAAGGATCTCAAATCAAAATTATTAAGTTTGTTCGCTTTCGGGTCGGAGCTGAGTAAGCTTCGTTATTCCCGCCAATGAAGCGAATTGTACTTAAGCTTTCAGGCGAAGCTCTCCTCGCAGAAAAGGGGTCTGGAATTAGTCTCCAGAGTCTTTTTAGAATTGCCGAAGAAATTAAAGCGGCTTTCAATCGATCTATTCAACTTGGTATTGTTGTCGGTGGTGGTAATATTTGGCGTGGCGCACGCGATCAGGGGTTGGGTCTAGAACGGGCTATTTCTGATAATATGGGCATGTTGGCCACTCTCATCAATGCTTTAGCCATGCAAAATGTATTAGAGCAAATTGGTGTTACTACTCGGGTCATGTCGGCCATTCCTGTTTCTCACGTTTCCGAACCTTATATTAGAAGAAGAGCTATTCGTCATATGGAAAAAGGGCGAATTGTCGTTTTTGCTGCCGGTACGGGCAATCCTTATTTTAGTACCGATACCGCCGCTGCTCTTCGCGCTTCTGAAATAGGCGCTTCTTTGCTTTTAAAAGCAACTCAAGTTGACGGCGTGTATACTGGCGATCCCAAAAAAAGTAAAAAAGTGAAATTGTATAAGCGAGTGACTCTGACCGAGGCGATTCAACAGCGATTGGGAGTCATGGATACAACAGCACTCGCCCTTTGCCGTGAAAACAACCTTTCAATTAGAGTTTTTAATTTACATAAACCTCATAACATTACCCAAGCATTAAAGGGTAAAGATGTGGGGACATTAGTGACGCCTTAACCCGGAGGATTTCTGTGCCAATTCAAGATATTTTTTCTCAAACTGAAAATATTATGAAAAAAACGATTGAGAAGTTGCTTGTTGATTTGTCAACTGTACGGACAGGGCGGGCTTCCCCTACTTTGTTGGATCCTGTTCGTGTTCCTTATTATGGTTCGACAGTCCCTGTTAGTCAGGTTGGGAATATTGTTGTCGCAGATGCAAGAACCATTGAAATTCGCCCCTGGGATGTCAAGGTTCTGCACGATTTAGAAAAAGCTATTATTGCGGCGAACATAGGGGTTAATCCTAATTCTGATGGAAAAATAATGCGATTGGTTTTTCCGCCGCTCACCGAAGAGCGACGTCGTGACCTTGTTAAACTTGTTAAAAAAATTGCGGAAGATTTTAAAGTTTCCTTAAGAAATGAGCGACGGGATGCCATTGAACAGGTGAAAACATTAGAAAAGAACAAAGAAATCACGCTTGATCAGAAAAAACAAGCTGAAGAGAAAGTCCAACATCTGACAGATGCGTCCATCAAAAAAATTGATGAAATCGTTGTTCTGAAGGAAAAAGAAATTCTTGAAGTTTAATGTTCTCCTCTGTAGAAGACCATTTTAAGAAAATTGATTTAAACAGACTTCCTACGCACATTGCTATCATTATGGATGGGAATGGTCGCTGGGCTAAGAAAAGGCATATGCCTCGGCTTTGGGGCCATCGTGCAGGGGCCAAAACCGTTCGCCGAATTGTAGAAATTGCTGGCGAAATAGGGGTACAAGTTCTCACCCTCTATGCTTTTTCAACTGAAAATTGGAGTCGCCCTTCCACTGAGATTTCAGGTCTTATGCGACTTTTGAAATCCACCCTCAAAAGTGAGTTCCCAAATCTGAATAAGAATAATGTTAGACTCGAAACGATTGGTGATATTTCACGTCTTCCAGCAGATGTTCAAGACCAGATTGCAAGAACCAAAAAAGAATTAGAGTCAAACACGGGGCTTCGTTTGGTGTTAGCTTTAAATTATGGAGGAAGACAAGATATTATTCGAGCTTTCAATACAGTTTTAAAAGAAGGGCACACCGAAGTAAATGAAGATATTATTTCTTCCTATCTCGATACAAAAAATCTTCCAGATCCTGATTTGCTTATTCGAACTTCTGGCGAAAATAGAGTTTCTAATTTTTTATTATGGCAAATTGCTTATTCTGAGTTGTACATTACACCTGTTCTCTGGCCTGATTTCGATAAGAAAGACTTTTTTCAAGCCATTATTGATTTTCAATCACGTGAACGTCGTTTCGGTGGGGTTTTAGTTTAAATGTTGCCTCGAATCATTACTGGAATTCTCATTGTCCCCTTTATTTCCATTGTGGTTTGGTATGGAAGTGTTCCTTTTTTATTGTTTGTGGCTGCTATTTGTTTACTGTCCGTTTGGGAATATTCAGTGATGGCTGATGAAGCCGGATATCCCAACCAATTATTTCTTGGCTTATTGGGCGTGGGCCTCATCCTTTTATCTTTATACTTTGATGGGATTTCAATGGGTCGCATTCAAAAGACACCATCTCCCTTTTTTATTCTCATTTTTTGGTGTTTTATTAGTTTCTTAAGGGAATTGATTCGCAAGGATAAAGGGCATTCCTATCTTATTTTCATTTCTACTTTGTCTGGCGTTATCCTTTTTGGTCTTTTACTAGGACATTTATTGCTTCTTCGAGACTTAAGATTTTTGGGAGGGGAAGGGGTTCAAATGGCTGGGAAAAAAATCACTTTTTTCTTGATTATTGTTATTTGGTTGGTAGACACGGGAGCGTGGTTTGTGGGTAAATTAATGGGGAAATCGCACCTTGCGCCTGTGGTTTCTCCCAAAAAAACCTGGGAAGGTGCCATTGGTGGAACAATCATTGCCTGCTTAGCTGCTTTTATCTTTAGAGAAGCTTTTTTAAAAGTGGAAATGGCTCGAATGGAAGCTATTTTTTATGCGATTATTATTTCTGTGACCGCGCAGTTTTCTGATCTTATTGAATCATTATTAAAGAGATCTTTTGGTGCTAAAGACTCTTCGCAAATTCTTCCTGGTCATGGTGGAATTTTAGATCGGTTTGATTCTTTTATTTTCTCTGCCCCTTTCTTCTATTATTTACTTCTTGCAACGGGACGATTTCAGTGAGCAATCAACGCCAAGTTGTGGTTTTGGGTTCTACTGGAACAATTGGAAAAAATACGCTTGATGTTATTTCTAAAAATAAAAATCAATTTCAAGTTCTGGCTCTTTCTGCGCATCAAAATGTGGAGTTACTTTTAAACCAAATTAAAGAATTCATGCCTCGCATTGTTGTTATTTCTCGTGAAGTTGATGCGGTTCTTATTCGTCAAAAAACTAAAAATCTTAAAAATAAACCTGTCATTTTATTTGGATCAACCGCGATTGAAAAAGTAGCGTCGTTGAAAGAGGCTGACATTGTTATTTTGGGAATTGTTGGTGCGAAAGCATTATTGCCACTCATTGCCGCTGTTAAAGCAGGAAAACAAGTGGGATTGGCAAATAAAGAGGCTCTTATCATTGCTGGTCAAATCATTATGGATATGGCCAAAAAGTATAAGGCGAATATTATCCCTGTTGATAGTGAACACTCTGCTATTTATCAATGTTTACAAGGCGGCCAACGTGAGGACGTTGCCCGGCTTATTTTAACCGCCAGCGGAGGCCCTTTTTATCGTCAGACCAAGCGACTTCATAATATTTCTGTAAAAGAAGCATTAAATCATCCGACTTGGAAAATGGGGGCTAAAATCACCATTGATTCATCAACATTAATGAATAAAGGGTTAGAGGCGATTGAGGCGCATTATCTTTTTGGTGTTCCGATGGATCAGATTTCTATTGTCATTCACCCTCAGTCTATCGTTCATTCATTGGTTGAGTATCATGACGGAGCGATGCTGGCTCAACTTTCAATTCCTGATATGCGTTTACCCATTCAATACGCGTTGACTTTTCCCAATAGAATTAAAACCTCTGTTCGATCCCTAAAATTAGAAGAAGTGAAAGAACTTCATTTTGATAAACCTGATTTTTCTCAATTTCCTTGTCTAAAGTTGGCTTTAGACGCAGGAAAACGGGGGGGAACCACTCCCGCCGCGTTATCCGCCAGCAATGAGGAAGCTGTTCATTCATTTATTCAGGGGAAAATTAGATTCACGGAAATTTCAAATATAGTGGGAAAAGTTCTCAAAAAACATAAAATGACAGTGACTCCCAATTTGCAAGATGTTTTAGATACAGATCAGTGGGCGAGAAATGAAGCCCAAAAAATTATTCAATCATTGAGGAATTAAAATGGCATATGTGATTTCATTTTTAGGCGTGGTTTTTGCTTTTGGTTTGGTGATTTTTGTTCATGAATTTGGACATTTTATTGTCGCTAAAAAATCAGGTGTTAAAGTAGAGCGATTTTCTTTTGGTCTCGGGCCAGAGATGTTTGGTTTTCAGTGGGGAGAAACCAAGTACTGTGTTGCCTGGCTTCCTTTGGGTGGCGAAGTGAGAATGGCAGGTGAATTTGGTGAAGAAGAAAAAGTAGAGGATCCTCCCCGTGATAAGTCTCGGGATTTTTTCTCCCAACCATGGTACAGGCGAATAGCCATTGCCTTTGCGGGGCCCTTTATGAACTATATATTGGCCATTATCATTTTTTTTGGAATTTTGTTTATTAATGGGGAACCCAATCAAACGAATAAGACTCAAATTGGTGAAATCCTTGCTGGAATGCCCGCAGATTTAGCCGGAGTTAAAACAGGGGACACCATTCTCAAGGTTCAAGGAGAAGCTGTTGTTGATTTCTTTGACATGGCGCAAAAAATTCAAGCTCGTCCCAATCAGCAAACTGACCTTTTGATTTTCAGAGATAACCAGGAATTAACACTGAGTGTCACCCCAAAAGCTGATGAAGGACAAAAAACGGGACTCATTGGAATTCGTCCTGCAGATCCTATTTATGAGAGAAAAAAAATAGGAGTGGTTCAATCCTTAACACTTTCTCTCAGGCAGTGTTGGACGATTAGTTCTACAACTGTTTATTATTTATGGAAGAAAATTTCCGAAAGAGAGAAACCTGATTTAGCCGGTCCTTTGGGAATCACACAGGTTATTGTTAAGGCTGTAAAGTCAGGTTGGGAAGATTTTTTTGGGCTTATCGGAATGATTTCGGTGGCTATTGGACTCTTTAACTTATTTCCTATTCCCATGTTAGATGGAGGTCATGTTGTGTATTACGTGATCGAAGGCATTCGTGGGAAACCCGTGAGTCAAAAAATAATGGGTAAGGCCAATATGGTGGGGATGGCTCTCTTACTGAGTCTTTTGGTTTTTGCCACTCTTAACGATGTCCAACGATTTAGAGGCAGTAAAAAAGCTCCTGAAACTGAGTCCTCAAGTTCTAAGAAAATTCAAGAATAATGAAATTTTCTCGTTATTTCATTCCCACATTAAAAGAAAATCCAAGCGACGCTGATAATATTAGCGCGAAGCTTATGCTCCGCTCTGGTATGATTCGTAAGGTCGGAGCTGGGATTTATGAGTGGCTTCCGTTAGGATATAAAGTTCTAAAAAAAGTGGAACAAATTGTCCGAGAAGAAATGGATGCTGCTGGTGCTTTTGAAGTTTGGCTCCCACATGTTCAGCCCTCAGAACTCTGGCAAGAGAGTGGCCGCTGGCAATATTATGGAAAAGAACTCTTAAGGTTTAAAGATCGAAAAAATAATGAGTTTTGTTTTGCCCCAACCGCTGAAGAAATGATTACCGATTTAGCCCGCCGTGAAATTAAAAGTTACAGAGATTTGCCTGTTAACTTTTATCAGTTTGGAACCAAATTTAGAGATGAAATTCGCCCTCGATTTGGAATCATGAGAGCGCGTGAGTTCCTTATGAAAGACGCCTATTCATTTCATGCTTCTGATGAAGATTTGGATACAACCTACAATATCATGGTAGAAGCCTATACTCGAATTTTTACTCGCTTGGGTCTTAAATTTAGACCTGTGGAAGCTGATACAGGATCCATTGGGGGAAGTTCCTCTCACGAATTTATGGTGCTGGCAGATACTGGTGAAGAGCAAATCGCTTCGTGCTCAAAATGTGGTTATGCGGCCAATATTGAACGAGCTGAAACCAAACCCGGAATCTTCCCTGAAGAAGCACTGAAAAATTTGGAAGAAGTTCATACTCCGAATGCGCACAAGGTCGTCGATGTTGCTAAAACACTTGGCATAGGGGCAGAAAAAATAATTAAAACTGTATTTATGATTGCCGATAGTGAACCTGTTGTCGCGTTGGTAAGAGGGGACCACGAATTAAACGAACATAAATTTCAAAGACTTTTGGGAGCAAAACTTCTGCGCTCTGCCAAAGACGAAGAATACCGAGAAATAGCCGGGTGTGATGTTGGTTTTGCAGGCCCGATGAATTTAAAAGCCAAATTGGTGGCTGATCTAGATGTAATGGCGCTTTTTAATGCTGTTTCTGGCGCCGGTAAAAAAGATTTTCATATAAAAAATGTGAACCCCAGGAGAGATTTTAAGCCTGATATGGTAGGGGACATTCACAATATTAAGCCCAATGACCCTTGTCCGAAATGTAATGAGCCAGTGGTGTTTTATCGAGGCATTGAAGTTGGTCATGTGTTTAAGCTTGGAATAAAATATTCCAAAGCCATGAAAGCGGAATTTTTAGATGAAAAGGGCCAAAGTTATCCGATGATTATGGGATGTTATGGAATTGGTGTTTCACGTATTGTGGCGGCTGCTATTGAACAAAATTATGACGAGTGGGGGATCAAATGGCCATTTCCGATTGCCCCATTTGAAGTTATTGTTTCTCCGACCAATGTGACTGATGAAAATCTAAAAAAAGCGTCTGAGAAAATTTATTTGGATCTTCAAAAAAATGGTATTCAAGTGTTATTAGATGATCGCGATGTCCGGGCGGGTTTTAAATTTAAAGATGCGGATTTAATTGGAATTCCTTTGCGAATAACGATTGGTGAAAAATCCTTTGCCAAAGGAATGGTTGAATTTAAGTTGAGGACTGAACCTAAAGCCGAAGAAGTAGAATTCGACAAAATTATTGAAAAGGTTATAACCACAGTTAAACTTAATCGTCGATAGGTGGAAGATCATCATCCTAAAATATTTTTTCCTTTTTTCCTTACTTTTATCCTCCCCGATTTTTTCCCAAAATAAGCCAACTCGGTCCGATTGGAAATTAAATGATCAATACGAGGGGAAATACCCGCAAGTTTTTAATAGGTTAAGGTGGGAGATTCCCATTTTTTTTCGCCAAAATATGATTGATGCCTCTGTTCGTATGGGCCTTGATTTTGAAGAGGGTTGGATTTACCCACTTACCATTCAGTTTGTTGATTCCGCTCCTAGCGGTATTGAAAACGCACTTGCTTACGTTCAATTAAGAGAGAATTCTCAGGGAATTTATCAATCACTCAATATCAATCTAGCGCTTTTCCAAAAAGACGATGTGAATTTCCGAGGAGTTTTAGGGCATGAGCTTGTTCATGCCATGTTGAATGATGCAGTAGGGGCGCAAGCGAGTTCTCTTTTGCCTTTATGGTTCCATGAAGGTCTGGCGGTTTATGGTGGGAATCAAGGGGAGGAAATGTTTTTACGATTCCTTTCTAGTGTTGATGAAAAAGAGGCCACTCGTATTTTGGATGGTCTTGATGAATTTCATTCCGCTACCGATTATTTAGAAAGTTATTTGGCGTTTCATTATATTTATGAGAGAAAAGGGATTAGTTCCCTCCGAAATTTTGTCAAAGAGGTAGTCAAGAGGAAGGGAGATATTTCTGGGGCCCTTAGTTATACCTGTTTTGAGTCATGGGACGATTTTCAGAAAAATACCAAAGAATATTCTTTAGAAAAGTTCAGAGGGTTTTATAGAGAAAAGGATCGGTCGTTACGAAGATAAATGGCATAAAAAAAACGTCATCCCCGAGCTGATTGACTTTGATAACTTTAAGTCGGAGATGACGCTTTAGTGGTTAAATAGTTTTTCCGACGTTTTTAGATGCTTTATATGCAGCTGAAACCGCAAGCATTGCTATAGAAATAACAATAAGCATAGATAGAAAGCTTGCTGACCCATAATGGGGAGCAGCCAACATTCCAAAAAGCATGGGACCAGACAAGAAGGTGTTAATTCGTGAGAATTTAGCGGCCTTGGTTCTTAACGCTGGAAGCTGATCAGCAGGAGCTTTCCCACCCAAAATAAGTTTTTGTGTTGGCCAAATAATAAACCACACATTAAACCACATAATAGATCCAAGAGTCATGCCCATCAAAATCCATATGGCCCGACCTGTAATTCCTTCATAGGAGCTAAATGTATTGGAAGGCCCAAACCCAACGCCAGGGGTATACATATAGATCATTGTGAAGAGAATAAGTCCTGAAATAAAAGTAGACATGGCACCCCATCTAAACCACCAAAGAGCTCTGGGCATTAATTGTGGGTTAACTGCTTTTTTAGTGACGTCGTCAATAGAGGCTTGCAATTGAAGATTTACGAAATTAAAGAAGTAGAGATGCCCAACCCAAACGATACCAGAGATAACATGGATCCATCGAAATAGTAAGTTAAAATTTGAAAATAAATCAGACAACATGGTTAATCCTCCTAAAAACAATTTATCGGAAATTAGCAAATATCGCTTACTGAGGAAACTACGATTTCTTGCGTTTTTTAACCACTGAGGGTGGGGCAGGAGTATCTTTCCATTCGGGGACTGCTTTAACGTTGTATTTGCCAACATCAATGAACTTTTCGATATGATTTTTGTCTTTATAAGAAATTTTTCTAAGGACATTGAGAGTAAATAATTGACGATCTCCTGGGTTTAAAGTGGGTGTTTCTATCTTTTGATAGAAAAAAGTTCGGGGACGAGTATTTTTCATTCCTCCAATTTCTATTCTTAGGCGAGTTTGATAAGCAGGTTGAAGACCTTTATTGTAGAGAATGCCTTCAAAACAAACTTTATCATCATCGCAATTGTCTATCACTGTGAAATCTTCAGTTATAACTTCAGCGCTGAGAGAAGGTCGACTGGGTGTTTTTTTCATTTGGAGATTGGGATCTAGAGCAAAACCATGGCTGGGCAGAAAGAATAATCCCCATAAAATTAGTATTGTTTTATTCATGAACTGAAATGGAGACAAAAAATATGATTTTTAAAAAAACATTGATCTTTCTTTTGAGCATGCTGGTTGTTTTACCTCTTTTTCCCGCTAAAAACGACCCCCCTATTTGTCCGGACCCAAATGTAACTGAGTCTTTTTCAAAAATAACGGCCTATAGTTGTGCTCCGGTTCCAAAAGAAGTGAGTAACGAAACTCAGGCGAGAGCAATTTCCCGAGAAGCTTCTGTGTCATTGGGGCAAGAAGCAATTTTAAAAAAGATTCTTTCTAAAAAGACGCATTCAGGAAAAACCCTGGCCGAAGCGGAGGTTCCCTCCTTAGATCTTCAAAAAAAAGTGAGAGACACAATAAAGGGATCAATTGTCAAAAAAACTCAATGGAAAGACGGTCTTTGTTGGACTTTAATTGAATTGCCGAAATCTCGTGTCAAAACCCTTCTCAAAAAAAATAAATAGAAATGTTAATCTGGGGAAATTAAAATGGCCAGAGGATGTGGGGGAGAGAGTCAAATTTCCCAGACAAAATCATTTCTTTAATAAACTCAATTCCCTCAACGACTAGAATTAACCAAACAAACCACATCGATTCGGTGATTGTCGGAAAAATTCTTTTTTGTTCCACTAAAATTGAGTTACCATTTTTAAAAAGTTTTGGATTGATCCAGAAACAAGGGGTGGTGGTTAAATATTTTTTAAAGGAATCTCCAAAAATACCAAGAAGAATTTTTTCCTCAGATTTGATAACAAAAGAATAATAAGTTAAAAATACAATCCCAACCAACAGGCTTAAAGAAACATTTTGTGTCGCCAGCGGGACTCCCATTGCACCTAAAAAAGAGAAAAAATAGAGAGGGTTTCTGCAGAGCGAATAAGGCCCTTCAACACAAAGTTCTTTGTTCTTTCTTCCTGCAATATATATTCCACACCAAGTTCTACCGATGGTGGCTATAATCATCAATATAAATCCCGTAAATTCAATTGATTCCAAAATGACGAGATTTGTTATCGCTGTGGTAGAAAATATAAGTAGATAAATGAGCGTCGCTGCAAACAACCAAGTAATGAATATTCTTTTTCTCACCAACCAGGTCATCAATTAGTAAATGATATGAGACTTTTCATATGAAGATATTTTATCTTCATATTGAAGAGTGAGTCCTATATCATCTAATCCATGAAGGAGGCAGAACTTTCGGAAGTCGTTAACTTCGAATTTATAGGTTTTTCCAGTCGAACTAACAATTGTTTGAGCTTCTAAATTAACTGAGAATGACGCGCCTTCTTTATTTTTAACTTCCTGAAAAAGTTCTTCGACTTCGATATTTTTCAGAACAATTGGCAGAATTCCATTTTTAAAACAATTGTTATAAAAAATGTCGGCAAAAGAGGGTGCAATAATGCATTTGAAACCATATTCTAATATGGCCCAAGGGGCATGTTCGCGCGAACTTCCGCATCCAAAATTATCCCGAGTTAAAAGAATAGAAGCTCCTTTATAACGAGGTTTGTTTAATTCGAATTCTGGATTTGGCGTTTTCCCGTCGTTAAGAAATCTCCAATCGAAAAAAAGAAACTCACCAAAACCGGTTCTTTCAACACGTTTTAAAAACTGTTTGGGAATAATTTGATCGGTGTCGACATGTTGAGCATCAAGTAAGGCAACTACTCCGGTTAATTTGTTAAACGATTCCATTATTTATACTCCCAGTTTCTGATATCGGTAAAACTTCCTTTAATAGCAGCAGCTGCGGCCATGGCAGGGCTTACCAAATGAGTTCGACCGCCTTTGCCTTGTCGGCCTTCAAAATTTCGGTTGCTGGTGCTGGCGCAGCGTTCACCCGGAACTAAAATGTCTTCATTCATTCCCAAACACATGCTGCATCCTGACTCACGCCACTCAAAACCTGCTTCAATAAAAGTTTTATCTAGGCCTTCTTTTTCAGCATCAGCTTTTACCCATTGAGAACCAGGTACAATCATGGCTCTTACAGTGGAAGACACTTTGTACCCTTTAACAACCTTTGCTGCGGCGCGCAAATCACTTAAACGTCCATTTGTGCAACTGCCAATGAACACACGATCAATTTTTAATCCCTCGATGGGTTGTTTGGGCTCAAGCCCCATATAAGCAAGAGCTTTTTCAAAAGTGTGTTTTAGATTGGGGTCTTTAATAGAGGCTAAATCAGGGGTGTGTCCTTTGATGTTTGAGCCCATGCCAGGACTTGTTCCCCAAGTCACTTGGGGGAGAATGTCAGCGGCAATCAGTTCAACCACTTTATCGTATTGGGCGCCTGGGTCAGTTGTTAATTTTTTCCAGCTCTCAACGGCTTTTTCAAAAGCTTCACCTTTGGGCGCGCGAGGGCGGGACTTCACATAATTAAATGTTGTTTCATCTGGAGAAATAAGTCCGGCTCGAGCTCCGGCTTCAATAGACATGTTACAAACTGTCATTCGTTCTTCCATTGTAAATGACTTGATGCATTCTCCGGTGTATTCAATAACATATCCGGTGGCACCATCTGTTCCTATTTTTTCTATAACGGCTAGCGTGACATCTTTGGCCGTAATGCCATGAGGAAGTTGCCCTTTGATATTGACCTGCATGGTTTTGGGTTTAAATTGTTGTAAGCATTGGGTGGCAAGTACATGCTCAACTTCGCTTGTGCCAATTCCGAAAGCAAGGGCTCCAAAAGCACCGTGAGTGGAAGTGTGACTATCACCGCAAACCATGGTTTTCCCTGGTTGAGTAATTCCGAGTTCTGGTCCAATAATATGGACAATTCCTGAATTGGGGTGTTTCATATTGAAACACTCAATTCCAAATTCTTTGCAATTGTTTTCAAGAGTATCAATTGCTTTTTTAGAATTTGGATCACTGACAGGAAGAGAACGATCAGTGGTGGGAATATTATGATCCATGGTTGCCAAAGTTAAATGGGGTTTTCGAACTTTACGTTTGTTTAGTCGAAGTCCATCAAAAGCTTGGGCACTGGTGACTTCATGAATGAGATGTTGGTCGATATAAATAACGGATGCTTTTCCAGGTTCTTCCATAACAATATGGTTGTCCCAGATTTTTTCAATGATCGTTTTTGCCATAGCAGTAATCCTTTATAAATTAAAGCGCTTTCCCTTGATAGGTTGGAGTTTCACTTCCGAGGAAAAAAGCAGGACCCTATAATACTCAACCTAAACAAAAATTGCCATACGAAATTGAGCATATTCCAATCCAAGAATGAGCCTCAAATAAGAATCAAGCCGTGCGTCGTAGAAATCAAGTTGTACCGAGAGAAGAAAAGAGTTTTTCTTTAGCTTTGAGCATCTGAGATGCGAAATGGTGAT
>JBJXGI010000004.1:0-3831 GCA_046153645.1 Elusimicrobiota bacterium
AACTTCCCAATAAAATTCCCGTTTGGATGAGCCACGGAGATAAGGTTTCGAGACTACCCAACGGATTTGAAATTCTGGCAAAAAGTGATAATGCACCTTTTGCTGCTGTTAGAAATCCACAAAAAAATATTTTTGGCGTTCAGTTTCATCCTGAGGTTCATCACACTCCAAATGGTGTTGATATTATTCGTAATTTTACACATAACATTTGCAAAGATACCGCTGCATGGAGTATGAAATCATTTTTAGATGAAGCCATTCGAGAAGTTCAAGAGAAAGTAGGTTCTGAAAAAGTTATTTTGGGCCTTTCTGGTGGAGTGGATTCTGCTGTTGCTGCTGCTCTTCTTCATAAAGCCATCGGCCATCAACTCACCGCTATTTTTGTTGATAACGGTGTTTTAAGATCAGGAGAAAAAGAGAGACTTCAACGAATATTTGATGGAACAATGGGAAAAGATTTAAGAATAATAGACGCTTCCAAAATATTTTTATCTAAATTAAAAAAAGTAACGGATCCGGAGAAGAAACGTAAAATCATTGGAAAAGAATTTATAAAAGTCTTTGATAAAGAAGCTTCAAAAATAAAAGCCGTAAAGTTCCTAGCCCAAGGAACTTTATACCCAGATGTCATTGAAAGCGTTTCAGTAAAAGGTCCTTCTGCCACCATTAAAACTCATCATAATGTCGGCGGACTACCGAAAAAAATGAAACTTAAATTGGTTGAACCTCTTCGATTTTTATTTAAAGATGAGGTTCGAGTGCTTGGAAGAGAATTGGGACTTCCGACTGAATTGATTAATCGACATCCTTTCCCTGGTCCTGGGTTAGCGATTCGAATTATTGGAGAAGTCACATCTGATCGAGTAAAACTTCTGCAAGAAGCTGATCTTATTGTTGAAAACGAAATTAGATCCGCTGGTTTATATGATCAATTATGGCAAGCTTTTGCCGTGCTTCTCCCAGTTAAGTCTGTCGGGGTTATGGGAGATCAACGCACTTATGAAAATGTAGTGGCTATTAGAGTTGTTACATCTCAGGATGCGATGACTGCTGATTGGGCAGAAATTCCACGTGAAGTTTTGTCTAGAATTTCAAATCGAATTATTAATGAGGTTAGAGGAATCAATCGTGTTGTTTTAGATATTTCTTCGAAGCCGCCAGCAACAATTGAGTGGGAGTAATGAATCCATTGGTTGAAACAGAAAAAATTGATTTGCCAGTTTTTCGCAGGGGGAAAGTGCGCGATGTTTATGATTTTGGCGCTCAACTTTTAATGGTTGCTTCCGATCGAATTTCGGCTTTTGATGTGGTATTGCCAACTCCTATCCCAGATAAAGGAAAAATTCTTAATGAAATTTCGATTTTTTGGTTTAAAAAAATTGAAAATATTCTTCAACATCATTTCATTTCATCCGAAGTTGAAAAATATCCAATAGAAACGAAGGTATTTACCAATCAGCTTCGGCAGCGATCGATGCTCGTTCAAAAGACTGATAAATTAGAAGTTGAATGTATTGTCAGAGGCTATCTCTCTGGATCGGGTTGGAAAGAATATCAGAAGTCTGGTTCTATTTGTGGACTTACCTTACCGAAAGGTTTAAAAGAGTCCGAAAAATTACCAGAGCCCATTTTTACTCCTACCACGAAAGAAGAGGGGGGGAAACACGATGAGAATATTACCTTTGAACAATTTTCTGCCATTGTTGGAACTCCTTTAGCCAAAACACTGCGGAATAAGAGTATCGAAATTTATTTGGCCGGCCACGATCATGCTCAGACAAAGGGCATCATATTGGCCGATACAAAATTTGAGTTTGGAATGTCGGGCGGCCAACCCATTATCATTGACGAAATTTTAACTCCTGATTCTTCTCGATTTTGGGAAAAATCAACTTACGAAATTGGGAAAGCTCAAGATTCATTTGATAAACAATTTGTAAGAGATTATTTAGAATCAATTAAATGGGATAAAAAGCCACCAGCTCCTGAATTGCCAGAAAACATTGTTTTAAAAACCCGAGAGAAATATATCGAAGCATTTGAACGATTAACAGGGAAAAAATTTATAACCCAATGAAAACATTTATTATTGAAATCAAGCCAAAGTCAGTTGATTTAGATCCATTGGCCAATGCCGTAAGAGGCGAACTTATTGAGTTGGGAGTGCCCAAAGATCAAGCAACGATTCAGACCAAACGATTATTTAAATTAGAGGGCGAATTGTCTTCTGACCAAATCGATAAAATTATTTCAGCCTTATTGTTAGACCCTGTCGTTGAAGTGGCTGAATGGGAAACAGAAGGTGCTAAATCGAACAAAAAGAAACCAGCTAAAACCCTTTTAGAAATTGACGTTTGGCCTAAAATGGGCGTGACCGACCCAACCGGAGATACCGTTCAAAAAGGAATTAAAGATTTAGGCATTTCAGTCGATGTAAAAGCCAAAACTGGAATTCGTTTATCATTTTTAAAATTAAGCGATAAAAATATGGCTAGAAGTGCAGCCAAACAAACCATTGCAAACGAGCTTGTTCATGACATCCAATATCGAAAAAACTGAATTAGTTAAAAGTGTTGATCTTCGAAACGCCAGTGACGAAGAGTTAAACCGAATTTCAAGAGAAGGAATGTTGTCTCTTACTCTTGATGAAATGAAAACAATTCAAGCACACTATCAATCAATTAACCGTGAACCAACCGATGCGGAACTGGAAACGATCGCTCAAACTTGGAGTGAACATTGTTACCATAAAACATTTAAAGGTCAATTTACTTATTCAGAAATGAATTTAAATGGACAAAAATCCTTGGCAGGGACGGGGACAAGGAATTATGAAAATTTATTTAAAGAAACAATTGCCAAAGCCACTCACGATTTAAACCAACCTTGGTGTTTATCGGTTTTTAAAGATAACGCGGGCGTTATCGCTTTTGATGATGAAGATGCTGTATGTTTTAAAGTTGAAACGCATAATCATCCTTCTGCACTTGAGCCTTATGGTGGAGCGGGGACAGGACTCGGTGGCGTTATTCGTGATGTTTTGGGCTGCGGGCTGGGCGCCAAACCTGTCATGAACACAGATGTTTTTTGTTTCGGTCCTTTAGACGCAGGACAAAAAAACAAAAACGAATTGCCAGAGGGTGCCTTAACACCCAAAAGAATTGCCAAGGGTGTTATTTCTGGCGTGAGAGATTATGGAAACCGAATGGGAATTCCAACCTCTAATGGAGCAGTTTACTTTGATTCGGGTTATGTAGGAAATCCATTGGTTTTTTGTGGGACAGTCGGCCTTATGCCCAATGACACGATAAATAAAATGGTTCAACCAGGAGATTTGGTTGTGGCTGTGGGTGGAAAAACCGGTCGAGACGGCGTTCATGGCGCTACTTTTTCATCAGCTCCATTAGAAAAAGGAATCACTTCCAGTGTTGTTCAGATCGGTCATGCTATTGTTGAAAAAAAGTTCATGGACGTGTTACTTGTCGCTCGAAATAAAAAATTATATCGATCTACCACAGATTGTGGGGCAGGAGGTTTTTCTTCTGCTATTGGGGAATTAGGTTCTGAAACAGGAGTGAAAGTCCAACTTGAAAAAGCGCCATTAAAATATGAAGGCTTAGCTCCTTGGGAAATTTGGGTTTCTGAATCTCAAGAACGAATGGTTTTAGCCGTTCCACCTGAAAATTGGAATACCTTAAAAACTTTATTTCAATTAGAAAATATTGAAGCCACCGTTTTGGGTGAGTTTACCAATGATAAAAGATTGCATGTGACCTATCATGACCAAGTTATTATTGACTTGGATATGAATTTCCTTCATAACGGAACACC
>JBJXGI010000072.1:0-24157 GCA_046153645.1 Elusimicrobiota bacterium
GGTCTTATTTGTGTCCCAATGGAAGGGTCTCGACTCGATGAATTAAAATTGTCTCCGATGGTGTCAAATAACACTGAATTACGTGAGGCGGCCTTTACAGTCAGTGTTGATGTTAAAAAAGGGACCAGCACTGGAATTTCTGCCGCTGACAGAGCCAAAACAATTTTGGCTCTTATTGATCATCGAACGAAATCAGATGATTTAGCTAAACCAGGGCATGTATTTCCTTTGAGAGCGCTTCCCGGAGGGGTTTTGGTTCGAACGGGGCATACGGAAGCAGGAGTGGATCTTTCACGAATGGCTGGACTGACTCCGGCGGCTGTTATTTGTGAAATTATGAGTCCCAATGGTTCAATGGCACGACTTCCAGAACTGATGAAAATGGCCAAAAAATTTAAGATGGCCATTATTACTATACGTGATCTGATTTCATATCGCCGTCGTCATGAAAAATTAGTGAAGTGTTTAATTAAAACAAAGCTGCCAACGAATTATGGCGAGTTTGAATTGTATTTATATGAAGATAAAATTTTAAATGAAAATCATGTGGCATTGGTAAAAGGAAATCTTCAAAAAGAAAAAGATGTTTTGGTTCGAGTTCATTCGTCTTGTTTTACAGGTGATGTATTGGAATCAAAGCGATGTGATTGTGGTGAACAACTTCATGCGGCGATGAAAAAAGTAAGTGAATCTAAAGCGGGCGTTGTTCTCTATATGCACCAAGAAGGGCGTGGCATTGGTCTTATGAATAAACTCCATTCATATATTCTTCAAGATCAAGGATTCGATACCGTCCAAGCCAATATTAAACTGGGATTTCCCGCTGATTTAAGAGATTATGGTATTGGAGCTCAAATTTTATCCGACTTAGGGCTTACTTCCATTCGACTATTAACGAATAATCCTAGGAAGATTGTGGGGTTAGAAGGTTATGGTTTAAAAATTTCCTCGCGTGTTCCATTGGTGATTAAACCCAATCCAATGAATAAGCGTTATTTAGAGACAAAAAAAAAGAAATTAGGACATTGGTTATCTAAATGAAAGAGATAAAACACCTTCTTTTGAATTCCGCTTCACATAAAAATATTTATAAGAAATCAAAAGTAGCAATTGTTGTAGCGCGGTTTAATGCGGTCATTACTGAAAATCTTTTGACTTCATGTAAAAAAGAACTCATCGAGCACGGGGTTTCAGAAAGAAATATTTATATTCAATATGTTCCGGGTGCTTTTGAGTTGCCATTTGTTTCTTCTCAATTAGCGAAGACGAGAAAATTTAATTCTGTTATTACATTGGGTTGTGTTATTAAAGGGGAAACATCGCACGATCTATTTGTTTCTTCTTGGGCTTCTATCGGAGTGGGTATGGCCTCTCTAGAAAGCGGAATTCCTATTTTATTTGGAGTGTTAACTCCAAATAATGAGAAACAAGCACTGGTGCGTTCACGTCCTGGACCAAAAAATCGAGGACGAGAAGTAGGGCTTGCCGCGCTTGAAATGATGTTTATTAACAAAGGAAGGTAATATGGGTGCTAGAAGAAAAGGTCGAGAGTATGCGCTCCAAGCGTTATACCTTCTCGATGTCTCCAAAATGCCTGCCGAAAAAGCAATTTCCACTGTTTTATATGGCCAAAAAGTAGAAGCTCCGATCGCTCAATTTTCTAGAGAACTTGCTATTGGCGCGAGTGAACACATGCAAGAAATTGATTTGTTGGTTCAAGAACACACCAAAAATTGGGAAATGAGTCGAATGGCAGCGCTTGATCGAAATATTTTGCGGTTGGGAGCTTATGAATTGTTATACGAATCCGATACGCCCATCTCAGTTATTATTGATGAAGCCGTTGAAATGGCTAAAGAGTTTTCCACTCCAGAATCAGGGAAATTTGTTAATGGAATTTTAGATAAACTAAAAAAAGTTAGACCTCATGGGAAAGACAACGTCAGCAAAAGTTAATCCTCGAATTGAGATTCTCAGGGATCTTATTCGCCAGCATGATATTTCTTACTATGTCTTAGATCGTCCGACCATTACAGATAAAGAATACGATTTATTGTTTTCTGAGCTTAAAACCCTGGAAGAAGAAAACCCTTCTCTTATTATTCCCGACTCTCCCACTCAACGCGTTTCAGGTTCTCCAGTTAAAATTTTTCAACAAGTTAAACACTCAACTCCCATGTTGTCTTTAGATAATACTTATTCAACTGAAGAAATAAATGATTGGAAGGAACGAATCACTCGAATAAATCCCAATGAAGAATTTCATTATGTTTTAAATCCGAAAATAGATGGGTTGTCGCTTTCTTTGGTTTATGATGAGGGTGTTTTGGTTTCAGCGGCAACCAGGGGAGATGGTTTGGCGGGAGAAGATGTTACATTAAACGCCAAGACAATTAAGTCCATTCCGTTGAGACTTAAAAAAAATCATGGAAACCGTTTTGAAGTGCGCGGTGAGGTTTTTATGAATTTAAAAGATTTTCGTTCTATGAATGAAGATTTAATAAAACAAGGAGAAGAGCCTTTTGTTAATCCACGAAATGCGGCGGCTGGTTCTCTTCGGCAAAAAGATTCTCGTATCACGGCATTACGACCGCTTCGATTTTCCGCGCATTCTATTGGAAATAGTGCAGAGGTAAAAGCAGAAAACTACACCGATTATTTGGCTTTGTGTGAAGAATTGGGCATTCCAGTGGCCAAACCATTGAAAGTTGAAAAATCCATTGAAGGGGTTGTCAAAACCTGTGCTCTTTGGGAAAAAGAGCGAGAGAAATGGGGATTTGAAATAGATGGTGTTGTCATTAGAATTAATAATTTAGAACAACAGAAAACATTGGGGTTTACCGCGAAATCTCCACGTTGGGCCATTGCTTATAAATATCCCGCTAAACAAGCAACGACTAAAATTTTAGAGGTGGTTCATTCAGTAGGGAGAACCGGTGTGATAACGCCGGCGGCTAAATTAGAACCTGTTGAATGCGGTGGGGTCATTATTTCCAATGTTACACTTCATAATTATGACGAAGTGAATCGTTTAGGGGTAAAAATTGGTGACACGGTTTTTATTGAAAGAGCCGGAGAGGTTATTCCTAAAGTAGTCAAAGTAGTTTTATCTCAAAGAAATGGAAGTGAAATTGAAATTAGACCGCCCAAGAATTGTCCCGCCTGTGGAACAGAAGTTTCCAAAATAACAGACGAAGTGGCTTATCGTTGTTTCAATTTGAATTGTCCTGTTCAAATAGAACGTTCTATTATTCATTTCGCGAGTCGAGATGCGATGGATATTGAAGGGATGGGCGAAGCGGTGGTGGCGCAAATTATTAAGAAGTCGGGGATTAAGGATTTTTCAGAAATTTATGATTTAAAAAAAGAAGATTTACTTGAACTTGAATTGTTTGCTGATAAACGGGCTGAAAATCTTATTAACGCGATTGAAAAATCTAAAAAACAGTCACTAGAGAAACTTATTTTCGCTCTTGGTATCCCCAATGTGGGAGAAAAAACCGCTTACACATTAGCGGAAAAGTTTAGAAATATTGACGCTCTATCAAATGCTTCTGAAAGCCAATTGCTTAGTGTTTCGGAAATTGGGCCGACTATTGCCAGCTCAATTCAAGTTTTTTTTAGTCTTATCAAAGTAAAAGAAAGTTTAAAAAAATTGAAATCAAAAGGAATCAACCCTGTGTTTCATTCGTCAACTCTGCAAGTTCAATCAGAATTTTCTGGGAAGACGGTGGTTTTTACTGGTGAAATGAAATCCATGTCTCGTTCTGAAGCTGAGAAATTGGTCCGTCAATTGGGGGGGAAACCTTCTGGAAGTGTTTCTGCTAAAACAGACTTTGTTGTTGCAGGGCCCGAAGCCGGCTCTAAATTAACCAAAGCCAAATCACTTGGCGTAAAAGTGATTGATGAAGAGGCTTTTCTCATTATTGTTAAAAAGGTAGTTTAAGTTGTTGGGAATTTATTTATTAATAGGAGATCAAAAAAATGTCTTTAGTGCGTCGAGCTTTACTCTCTGTAACTGATAAAACGGGGTTGGTTGATTTTTCACACCGACTCAGCGAACTGGGAAGTGAAATTATCTCTACTGGTGGCACGGCCTCTCTTCTTAGGCAAGCTGAAATAAAAGTAACCGAGGTTTCTACTTTAACGGGTTTTCCAGAAATTTTAGATGGACGAGTAAAAACTCTACATCCCAAGGTATTTGGAGGACTTTTAGGTCTTCGAGATAAACCAGAACATATGAACGCGATGGAAAGTCATGGTATTGAGCCTTTCGATTTAATTGCCGTTAATTTGTATCCATTTGAAAAAGTTATCCAAGGAAAATCTCTTGATGACGATGAACTCATTGAATTTGTTGATATTGGTGGAGTGGCCCTTTTAAGAGCGGCCGCTAAGAATTATAAAAGCGTTATTGTTTTGTCAGATCACAATGATTATGGACTGGTTTTAAATGAACTTCAAAATCCACAAGGAATTCCGGAATCTCTTCGAAAAAAACTAGCGATAAAAGCTTTCGCGCATACCGCTCATTATGACGCAGTGATTGCTGCCCATTTGAAAGCCCGTTGGGAAGTTAAAGATAAGTTTAGTGAAGAAATGACCATTGGGCTGCGAAAGTTAAAAGATTTGCGTTATGGAGAAAATCCTCATCAACAAGCAGCGGTTTATAAAGAATCAGGTGCGCCAGCTTGGGGAGTTGTTTCGGCCAATGTTCTACAAGGTAAAGAAATTTCATTTAATAATTATTTAGATTGTGAAGCTGCTTGGCAGGTTGCATCCTCTTTTACAGAACCTGTTTGCGCTATTATTAAACATAATAATCCTTGTGGTGTGGCCAGTGCGCTCACTCCGGCTCAAGCTTATCGTTTTGCATTGATGTGTGATCCTGTGAGCGCCTTTGGCGGTATTGTTGGGTTTAACAGAGCAGTAGACCGAGAAACAGCTGAAGAATTGAGTAAATTATTTGTGGAATGTGTAATTGCTCCGAGTTTTCATCCTGAAGCTCTAGAAATTTTTAAATCTAAAAAGAATGTTCGCTTACTTGAACAACCCACCACCCTTTCGTCCCCTTATGCGTTAGACGTCAGACGAATTTCAGGTGGATATTTGGTACAAGATCCTGATCATTCACCCATCTCCGAACTCAAAGTGGTCACTCAGCGCCAACCGAGTGAAAGCGAAAAAGCAGGGCTTGATTTCGCCTGGAGAATCGCAAAACACGTGAAATCAAATGCAATCGTTTTGGCCAGAGGAAAACAGACTGTTGGTATTGGGGCTGGTCAGATGTCTAGAATTGACTCTGTTAAAATTTCTTCTATCAAAATGAAAAATGCCAAATTAGATGTGGGCGACTCTTTGGTATTGGCTTCAGATGCGTTTTTCCCATTTAGAGATACTGTTGATGAAGCAGCCAAAATTGGCGTTACAGCCATTGTTCAACCTGGTGGTTCCATTCGAGATGAAGAGTCTATTAAAGCGGCTGATGAACATGGAATAACCATGGTTTTCACCGGAGTGAGGCACTTTAAACATTAAAATGAAAAATCTTCGAAACAGCTATTTAGAATTTTTTAAATCTAAAGGACACACCGTTGTTCCCTCTGATTCACTGGTTCCTTCAAGTGATCCGACGTTGTTGTTTACTTCTGCAGGGATGGTTCAATTCAAAGCGCATTTTTTACAACAAATCCCATTAACATTTACGAGGGCCGCTTCTAGTCAACGTTGTTTAAGAACAACAGATATTGATTCCGTTGGTTTGACTGCGCGACACTTAACTTTTTTTGAAATGCTGGGGAATTTTTCTTTTGGTGATTATTTTAAAGAAGAAGCGATCGCTTGGGCTTGGGAATTTTTTACAAAAGAATTGTCTTTAGAAAAGGAACGGTTATGGATTTCTATTTTCCGTGATGATGATGATGCCATGAAAATATGGAAAAAGATCGTTCCTGAAAGTCGCATTGTCAGAATGGGAGAAGAATCTAATTTTTGGACAATGGGACCCACGGGGCCCTGCGGGCCTTGCTCTGAAATTTATTGGGATCGTGGAAATACGCCCAGTACCACTGGGCCTGATGATTCTGATCGATGGATGGAAATATGGAATTTGGTTTTTACTCAATTTGATCGTCAAGAAGATGGAAAATTATTGCCTCTTCCAAAAAAGAATATTGATACAGGGATGGGGTTGGAGCGGTTGGCTTCTGTTGTTGAAGGGGTAAAAGCTAATTTTGAAACGTCCTATATGAAACCTCTAATTGAGTTTGGTGAAAACACTTTTAATCAGCCTTATGGAAAAGATTCTAAAAAAGATATTTCACTTCGAATTGTGGCTGATCATGTTAGAGCGGTTACAATGCTCATCTACGATGGCATTTTGCCATCAAATGAAGGGCGTGGTTATGTTTTGCGAAGACTTCTTCGCCGCGCCACTCGGCAGGCGTCTCTTTTTGGGAAAAAAGAAGCATTTCTTTTTAAAGCAGTTCCGATTGTGACTCAAATATTAGGAGAAACAGCCTCGGATCTCAGTTCTCGTCAGGAAACCATTTCAAATATTATTAAACAAGAAGAAGAACGTTTTTTAGAAACAATTGAAAGCGGTTCTGAAAAGTTAAAAAACTTCGTTTCTTTGGCTAAAAACAATAAAGCCCAAAGTGTTTCTGGTATTGATGTTTTTAAACTTTATGATACGTATGGTTTTCCACCTGAACTCACGAAAGAAATTTTGGCTGAATCAAATTTACAGTTCGATGAAAAAGAATTTTCTAAAGCCAAAACGGAAGCTCAAACCTTGGCCAGAGAAGGTTGGCAAGGATCAGGTCAAGAAGACGTTACATTTTATAACGACTATCTCAAGAAATATGGAGCCTCTCAATTTAAGGGTTACGACATCTTAGAACTCACCTCTTCAATTCAAGCGTTATTAGTAAAGGGTAAAGAAGTTTCAAGCATAGAGGCTGGGCAAAAAGGGGAGATTATTTCCCGGGAAACTCCTTTTTATCCAGAAGGGGGCGGGCAAGTCGGCGATAAAGGATTTATTAAAGATAAATCCGGGAAAATTTTAGCTGTGGTTGTCGATACGCAGAAGCCTGTTAATGGGCTTATTGTTCATCAGCTAGAAGTGAAAGCCACTCTTTCAAAAGATGAGAGTGTTGTTTTTTCTGTTGATCCCCATCACCGTGAACCAACAAAGCGTCATCATACCGCAACACACTTATTACATGCGGCATTAAGGAAAGTATTGGGCACGACCGTTTCTCAGGCGGGGTCATTGGTTGCGCCTGAGAAGTTGAGGTTTGATTACACGCACAACAAACCATTAACTTTGGAAGAAATACTTGAAATTGAAAATATTGTAAATGATGCCATATTGAACAATTGGGATGTTATTCCGCAGGTGTTTCCCATTAATCAAGCTCGCAAAATGGGAGCGATGGCTCTTTTTGGTGAAAAATATGGAAATGAAGTGCGTTGTTTATTGGTTTCTGGTAAAGGGTATGAAAATGTTAAAGAAGCATTCTCATTAGAATTGTGTGGTGGAACCCATGTATCTGCTTCAGGGGATATTGGTTCTTTTAAAATAATTTCAGACTCTTCATTAGCGGCAGGAGTGCGAAGAATTGAAGGTATTGCCGGATTAAAAGCCATCGAATATTTTAGAGGAATTGAAAAATCTTTGAGAAATACCGCTGATCGATTAAAAACTTCTCCTCAAGAAGTAGAGCAACGCGTTGTAAAATTGATGGACAAACAAAAGCAGCTCGAACAAGAAATAAAAGATTTGAAATTAAAAATGGCCCAAGGAGGGGGGCAATCCTTGGCTTCTTCATCAGCCCCTCTTTCAGTTAAAGGGACGGCTTTGGTCATCAATGTAACGGAAGGTTTAGATTCAAAAGAGCTTCGGACATTGTCAGATAGATTAAAAGTACAAGTTAAATCTGGCATTGTGTTTGCGGCTTCAACAATGATGGATGAAGGAAAAGAAAAAGTTTCATTTGTTGTGGCATTAACAAATGATGTTCAGAAGAATGGTTGGGATGCTGGGAAAATTGCTAAAGCAGTCGCAGGACAAATTCAAGGTTCAGGAGGGGGACGGGGAGATTTTGCTCAAGGCGGGGGACAAAGTAAAACGAAGTTAGATGAAATGGTTAAAAAACTACCTCTCATTTTGCAGGATCTTTCTTAAATCATTATGGATACAAATCAAACAACGTCACAAGCTGTTATTGCATCGAATAAAAAGAGAACGACAGCGCTCTTACTCTGCTTCTTTTTAGGAGGATTGGGGATACATCGGTTTTATGTCGGAAAAATAAAAACAGGAATCGCTATTATTTTGACAATCGGCGGTTTCTTCGGTATTTGGCCTCTCATCGATCTTATTCTCATTATCATGGGAGAATTTAAAGACAAAGAAGGGAAACCTATTTCTACCTGGGGTTTCTAATTCGATGTGCTCGTGGTGAAATGGATATCACTGAAGCCTCCGGAGCTTCCGTTTTGGGTTCGAGTCCCAACGAGCACATTCTAAATATTAGGAGGGAATATGAAATCTGAGAGCATTCAGAAAATTAAAAATAAATTTCATAAAGAATGGCTGCTAATTTCAGTTGATAAAGTTGATTATACGACAACAACACCATTAACAGGAAAACTGATATCGCACAGTCCGCATAGAAGTGAAATATACTCCGCTTTAAAGAAAAAAAATATATCAAAAAAAATTCTTTTGGAATATTCTGAGGATGATATGCCAAAGGGATATATTGCGGCTTTTTAAAGTGGGAATTTTTAACCTTGATAAAAATAAAAACCTTATTTTTGTAAGTGCAGAGATTAAAAAAGGAAAAAGATCTGTTTTTTTGAAATTAGCCTTAGATACAGGCGCGACGTATACAATGATTTCATACGAGTTATTGGCTTCTATTGGAGTCAACCTGAATAAGCCAAAAAGGAGTATTGATGTTACAACTGGGAGTGGTGTTATTTTAACTCCTATAGTGACGGTCCCTGTGTTTCGAAGTTTAGGGCAAGAAATTAAAAATCTTGAAGTTGTCTGTCATGATTTGCCAAGTGAGGGAATAGTTGATGGCTTATTAGGTTTAAATTTCCTTAAACATTTTAATATAGAACTGAGATTTATTGATAAAAAATTAGTTGTTAAAAATATATCTCAACTAACTGCTCAAGAAAAATTGGCTTATCTTGGCGGAAGTAACAAAAATATGAGATCTATTAGACGGAAAAGAATTAAAAGGTGAGATAAATGATCATAGGTTTAACAGGAAGAAATGCTTCTGGTAAAGGGGAAGTGGCGGAATATTTAAAAACACGTGGGTTTACTTTTTATTCACTCTCTGATGTTTTGAGAGAAGAAATGAAAAAATTGAAAAAACCAGTCACTCGCACGAATCTTATTTGGTTGGGAAATAAACTCCGTGATGAAAAGGGGCCTTCTGTTTTAGCTGATGGGATCTTAACAAAACTCGAGGATGATCATCATTATGTTATTGATTCTTTTAGAAACCCTGAAGAAGTTAAAGCTTTTAAGCGCACCAAAGATTTTATTTTAATTTGTGTTGAAGCTTCTCCTAAAGTACGTTTTGAAAGAATGCATTTAAGAAACAGAGAACAAGATGCTAAAACTTTTAGCGAATTTCTTCAGCATGAAAAAAAAGAACTTCATAGCGATGATCCCACGAAACAAAATTTATTGGCTACAGCGAAACTTGCGGATTATAAAGTATCCAATAACTCTTCGATGGAAGTTCTCCATTCACAATTAAGCAAATTATTTACCGGTCTCATGATGCATCGCCCACGGCCGTCATGGGATGAATATTTTATGAAGATTGCTCAAGTTGTCGCTTCACGTTCAAATTGCATGAAACGAAAGGTGGCTGCGCTTATTGTAAAAGATGGGAGAATTATTTCTACGGGCTATAATGGGACTCCAAGAGGAACTGTTAATTGCAGCGAAGGTGGATGTCCTCGATGTAATTCATTTAAGCCCAGTGGTCAGGGGCTTAGTGATTGTTATTGTTCTCACGCGGAAGAAAACGCCATTGTTCAAGCTTCATATCATGGTATTTCTATTAAAGGGGCCAGTCTTTATACCACGTTTTCACCCTGCCTTATTTGTACAAAAATGATTATTAATTCTGGAATTGTTGAGGTTGTGTATAACAAAGCTTACTCTCTTGGCGATGAAGCACTTAAACTTCTCAAACAACCTCATATTAAGGTGAGAAAGTTAACTTCACATGGAAAGAATCTAAAATGAAATTAATTTTTTCTGGATCCCGTATAAAGATATGTCGGGATGACTTTTTTTTTCGATTTTTTATTCTGTTTCTAATGACTTTAAGTTTTTCTTTTATTTCGTTACACGCGCGTTGGGGAGATGATGAAGAAGTTGAGGTTTCAACGTTACCCATTGGTTCGAATTTTTACCGTCATTTGGCTCAAGAATTTAATTTAAACCTGCATCATTTGGTGAAATTTGAAAAATCGGGAGTTGGTCGGTCAGAGATGATTTCTTTAATTCTTATCTCAACTGGTTCTGGTAAATCCCTTCAGAATTTAGGTAAAGATCGATATAAAAGTAAAAAAACACTGAAGCAATTGGCTGAGGAAAATTCTCTTCGTTACGTTGATATTTATCAAAACGCGGTTAACATTAAAAAAGTAATAGAGGCAAAAGGCGATCTTGATCTGCCTCCTCCTGTTTTTGAAACTGACCAAATAAAAGAAGGAGAGAAAAAACAAACCTTAGATGAGCCACTCCCACCCACCAAAAAAACAGAATTAGACTAAAACTTTCCTCTCATACCATTCAATAAACATAAGTAACGTCCAAAGCGGGCGGGCCAGGTTCGCCTTTTTTGAAGTGTGAAGCTTCAAGAGTCGTAAAGGTTCTTCTTTGTTTAAGTAAGGATTTCGACTTACATTATCGGGGGAAAATTTTTTCTCAGTATAGTTATAGAGTTGTCCAGCCATCCAACTCCCCATGGGTGGAGAAAATCCTTTTTTCGACCCTTCAATAATATTTTTGGGCAATCGGTCTTTCATCAGTTTTCTAAGAAGATATTTAGTTGAAAATCCTTTGATTTTATATTTGACAGGAATTTCATCACAAAAATCAACCATTTCATTGTCAAGAAAAGGGGGGCGAACCTCCAATGAGTTAGCCATACTCATTCGATCCACTTTTACGAGAAATTCATCGAGTAAGTGTGTTTTTCGATCCATATAAAGAAATCTCTCTAATTCTTCTCGATTGAGAGATTCTTCATACGCGCGGACAAAATTTTCTGCCAATAACTTTTGTTTGATTGATTCTTTAAAAACGGAAGAAAACAATTTATCTTTTTCTTCAGTTGAGAACACTTCTGTCCAACCAAAATGAGCCAGTTCAGGGGATCTGTCTGCTGCTTTAACAAAAGCTTTCAATTTGAAGTCCCAACTCACGCGGCTATAACTGGTCGGTAAATTTTGGATAAACGGTTTGATCACTCGTGAGCGCAAAAAAAGAGGAAGCCGATGATAATTTTTCAATTGTTGATCGGCTAAGTAGGTTGTGTAACCGCCCAGTAGTTCATCACCACCGTCTCCGGAAAGTGCCACCGTCATATGTTCTCTGGCCAACTTTGTTAAAAAGTAACTTGGAATCATAGAGTCATCTGAAAATGGTTCGTCAAATGAATCAATTAATAAAGGGATGATGGGGACAATATGAGGATTAACTTCCATCTCAATATGTTTTGTTTTCAAATGTTCTGATACTTGTTTTGCTTCTTTACGCTCAGAAAAAGACTTATCACTAAAATATATATTGAAAGTTAATAAATCCGGATTTATTTTTTTTGCATAGTAAGAAATGGTGGGAGAGTCTAAACCTCCTGAGAGAAAAGCTCCCAGCGGGACGTCGCTGACCATCTGACGTTTTACGGAGCTTGCGAGTAGGGAATCTAATTTCTCTAAGTAATATGAAATTCCTTTGTCTTCAGGTTTTCGATGTTGAGCGGTCCAATATTGCTGAAATCGAATTGATCCTTTTTGCCAAATAAGAGTAGTGGCTGGTTCTAGTTTGCGAATTGATTTATAAATTGTTCGAGGTGTGGGAATATACCGAAGAGAGAAAAAATCATCTATGGCTAACGGGTCAATTTCTTTATCTATAGAAGGGAATTTAAGTAGAGATTTAATTTCAGAGCCAAAAACCAAGTTTTTCCCAATAATCGAATAATAAAGAGGTTTTATTCCCATTCGGTCGCGGGTTAAAACGAGTTGATCTTTTTTCTTGTCCCAAAGAGCGAAGGCAAACATTCCATTTAACCGTTGAATCATTTCAACGCCCCAGGCGTCATAAGCATGAACTAGAATTTCAGTATCAGATTTCGTTTTAAAAGTGTAGCCTAAGTTTTGTAATTCTCGTCGTAGTTCCTGAAAATTATAAATTTCACCATTAAAAACGACTGTTGTTGTTAAATCACTTTTACTCATGGGTTGTTTTCCATGATTAATATCAATAATGGCAAGACGTCTTGCGCCAAGAGCCACGATGGTGTTTTTTTGAGACACAACAGAGGGTTGTGAAGTAAAATGACCTTGATCATCTGGGCCTCTATGCTGGATAACATCCGTCATAGATTGAAGCAACGATATTGGATCAATATAATGAGATTGAGAAGAAACAAATCCACAAATGCCGCACATTGAAACTTTTTAGCAAAAAGCGATACTCTTAACATGATTAAAATTGGATGTTCGGGGTTTTTAATTGCTCAATCGCGCTACTTTTCTCAATTTGGCGTGGTTGAGGCGATTGATTTCTTTGATAAAACACCTCTAGATAAAACCGTCGAACGATGGAGATCTTCTGCTCCAGCTTCATTTGAATTCATTTCTGTTTGTTCAAAGAAAGTGACACACCAAGAAATGAAAACCCCTATGAAAGGCCCTAGTTTTACCTCTACTGCCCAAGGTTATTTTCATGATTCAGACGTTGTTAAAAACCATTTTCAGTCCTCTCTTAAAAGATCTCAAAAACTTGACTCCAAAGTTCTCTTATTTTTAACTCCGAAAGGGTTTATTCCTCATCCGGACAACGTGGGACGATTGCAGAAGTTTTTTAAAGTCAAAACCACCTCAGCGCTTCATTATGCATGGGAAGCACCTCGCTTATGGCCGGTAAATCTTATTACATCACTTTCCTTGTCATTGGGATTTACGCCTGTTTTTAACCCTTTAAGTTGGAGAGAAATGCCTAAAACACCGATGCGTTACTTTCGCTTGGGAGCTGAAGGGAAAACGACTGGCATTGGACGTTTTAGTGATGAGGATCTTCATCAGATTTATTCTAAATGTGATAAAGGTCTGTGTTATGTTATTTTCAATAATGGTCCAACTGCTGTTGATGACGCCCTTCGATTTTCAAAGTTAGTAAAAAGTAAGGGAATTCGTTAAAGGTTTGAATTATGATTAATAAAAAAATATCTGAATTACTTAATGAAATCTCCGATTTTCTGGAAATGGAAAAAGACAATCCTTTTCGAATTCGTGCATTTCGTCGAGGAGCTCAAACCATTGAATCTTTGACTGATGATTTAGAAAAACTAGATAAAAAAGAATGGTTGAAAATACCCGGTATTGGCAAAGGAATTGCTGAAATGGTTGAAGAGTTTATGAGATCGGGAAAAATTGCTGAGCTAGAAAAATTAAAAAAGAAATATCCTGAATCATTACTTGAAATGATGAAGATTCCAGGCTTAGGCCCCAAAAGAGCCGCACAATTATTTAAAGATCGCGGGATCGATAACGTCGAAAAACTTGAAAAGTTAGCCAAGGGTGGGGAATTATCTGATCTTCCTGGATTTGGAAAGATTTTAGAAAAAAATATTCTTTCAGGAATTTCATTGGCAACTGAATTCTCATCTAGAATTCTTATTTCACAAGCTTTAACTCTTATTGATGATATTAAAGGGCATCTTTCTTCCTCTTCTCATATTCAGGCGTTTGAAGTGGCGGGTTCAGCCCGTCGTTGGAAAGAAACAGTGGGAGATTTGGATTTTTTAGCCATCAGTCATCATCCCGAAGCTGCGGTGGCTCATTTTTTGAAAATTCCAGGAATCAAAAAAATATTGGCTTCTGGTGATACAAGAGCAAGTGTTATTTTAGAAAGTGGAACTCAATGTGATTTTAGGGTTGTTGCGGCTAAATCTTATGGCGCGGCGCTCCTTTATTTTACGGGATCTAAAGAGCACAATGTTCGTCTTCGTGAATTGGCTTTAAAAAAGGGCCTGACTCTAAATGAATATGGCCTCTATAAAATAACAGATAAATTAAAGAAAAACCCCGTAGCCGGAGAGAAAGAAGAAGATGTTTATAACGTTTTGGGTTTACAGTGGATTCCTCCTGAATTGAGAGAGGATAGGGGGGAAATTGAAGCCGCCTTAAATAACAAACTTCCTCAACTGGTTACCATTGATGACATTAAAGGAGATTTTCATAATCACACGACACTATCCGATGGATCTCATTCATTAGAAGAGATGATTCAGGCCGCTCAAAATAAGGGATGGAAATGGTACTTCTGTGCTGATCATTCGCCATCATTGAAAATCGCTTCAGGTTTGCCCGTTCCGGTTTTATATAAAAAAATAGAGACATTAAAAAAATTGAATAAAGGCTTTAAAAATTTTAAAGCTTTCTGTAGTTCTGAAGTTGATATTTTATCCGAAGGGCAAATGGATTATCCCAATTCAGTATTAGAAGAGTTAGATTGTGTCGTGGCAAGTGTTCATTCTCGGTTTAAGCAAGATGAAGCGACCATGACAAAGAGAATTTGTCGCGCTCTAGAAAATAAGCATGTTGATATTCTCGGTCATTTAACCGGACGTTTGATTGGAAAAAGAGATTCTTATTCTTTTGATTTAGATCAAGTTTTACAAACCGCGGCTAAAACTCAAACCGCCATTGAAATTAACGGACAACCTGAAAGGCAGGAGCTCAATGATGTTGGAGTTAGAAAAGCGATTCAAATGGGCGTTCCCTTGGCAGTTTCAACAGATGCTCATTCGATCAAAGACTTAGATAATATGACCTTAGCTGTCCACATCGCTCGACGTGGTTGGGCAGAACCAAAAAACATTATTAATACTTTAAGTGAAAAAGAAATTGGAGAGTGGTTAAAATCATGAAACGAAATAAGTTTTATCGACTGGTTCGGTCACCTTATTGGCCGGCTCTTATGTCAGCGGTTGTTTTTCCTGGAATGGGGCAAGTTATTAATAAAGAATTTAAGAAAGGCATTTTCCTTTTTATAGCGTCTTTCGGTTCGATGGCGATGTTTTCACGGGTGGTAACAGATCGATTGTCATTCCTTTTACCTGGAACGCCAGATCAATGGACACGAAATCCCGATGTTTTCAAACGCGCTATGTTGGAATTTGTTTCTAGTCATAAAACATTGGTTTTTACTTTTTACGCGTTGGTGTTTCTTATTTGGGTTTATGCCATTTATGATGCTTTCGTGACAGCAAAACAAAAAAAAATTCAAAAGCCTCAGGATTCTCAATCTCAATGAGAATGTTAATAGAAATGGTTTAAAATTTTCGTATCATCTTATTATTCAATCACTTTGTAAGTTCGAGGAGAATTTTATGATTACGGGTCTTGTTTTGGTTCGCCTTCAAGCGGGAAAAGAAAATCAAGCTTTAACAAAAATAAAAGAAATTAAGGGGATATCCCATGTTTCAGCGGTTTATGGACGCTGGGATTTGGTTATCGATGTTGAAACAGATGATTTACCGACGATGAGTCATCTGGTGGTTGAAAAATTAAGAACTATTCCCGGAGTTTATGCGACCGAAACATTGGTTACAACCGCTATTTAATGCCCAAGCCTCAAGTTTTAAATAAAGCTCCTTATTCGTTTAAGGGGACAGAAATCTACACCCTTTCAAATGGATTAAGAGTTATCTTAAATCAAGATAAATCAATTCCAGTCACCGCCATGCAAGTTTGGGCCAGGTGTGGTGCAATCGATGAAGAACCTCGTGTTTATGGTATTTCCCATGGGTTAGAGCATATGGTTTTCAAAGGAACGCCCACTCGATCTGCTGGTGAAATTACCCGCCTTATAGAATCAAATGGTGGTGCCATTAATGCGGCAACTCAATTAGAAACAACTCATTACTATATCGATATTCCTTCCTATGGGACCAAGCCTGCCTTAGAGGTTCTTTTAGATACCATTTTAAACCCTACCTTTCCGAAAGAAGAACTCGATCGAGAACGTTTGGTGATCTTAGAAGAGATTAATCGCCGCGACGATAGTCCAGATGCCACCTTGTGGGACGAATTTGCTTCACATGTATTTAAAGGCACTCCTTATGGAATTAAGGTGATTGGGTCTAGGGATTCCGTTTCAGCCATTACGACGAATGATTTACACCAATATTTTCGGCAACACTATGTGCCTTCTAACCTATCGGTGGTATTATCAGGTGATTTCAACAAATCAATGGTATTAGATTTGATTCAGACAAAGTTCGAAAAATTAAAACCACAAGAAGCGCCCAAAAAACCAACGGTTCAATTGGATGGAAACAAACTCTCTGATTTATCCATTAAAAAACATATTCAACTTTCTTATGTCGCGATGGGGTTTTCAACCATTGGAATGACTCACAAAGATTCTATTGCTTTAGATTTAATTGCAGATATTTTGGGCGGTGGGGCAAGCGCGCGACTCTATCAAAAATTACGAGAAGAAGAAGAAATGGTGTTTTCAATTAGTAGTGACTATATTCCGTTCCAACAGAAAGGAATGTTTGCTGTGTTTTTAGAATGTTTACCACAAAATGTGGATAGAGCTATTAATCAAGTGAAAGAAGAAATAAATCGCTTTGGCCTGACTCCACCCACTTCAAGTGAAATGATTCGCGCAAAAACTCGAATTAAAAGCGATTGGCTTCATGGATCAGAAACGCCTCATGGAAGAGCCAATAGTTTAGGTTCTCTTTCTATTCATGGTCAGATTGATCTCCTCTCTCGTTATTTACCAGAAATTGAGAGCCTTTCTATTGAACATCTCAAAACAATTTTCTCTACCTATTTAGCCAACGCTTCGTTTGCGACCGTCACATTAAATCCTGAATCATGAATAAAAAACGGCCCTATAAGGAAATTCGGTTTTCTAATGGTGTGACCATTATTTATTCCTTCACTGAGAAAAACCCTATTTCAGCGTGCCATTTGTTTTTACCACAAGGAACAGGAACAGAACCTCTTTCTAAATCAGGTGTGACCACACTTTTATGGTCGCTTCTTTTAAAAGGGACAAAACAACGGACCGCCAAAGAAATAGCTGAATTAATGGAATCGAGGGGCGCTTCTATTGGTGCTGGTGCAACTCATGATTATTCAGAAGTATCCTGTCATTCTATTTCAGAAAACTTCCCATTGGTTTTAGATCTTTTTTCTGAAGTTTTATTTGAGCCCTTATTTGATAAACAAGAAGTAGAAAAAGAACGAAGGGCTTTAATCGCGGGAATTCAATCAAAAAAAGAAAGTATTTATTCCATCGCGAGCGAAGAGTTAAATAAATTCCTCTTTGAAAATCATGCTTATTCTCGGCCGTCAAGTGGGATTGAATCGACAGTGAAAGAATTATCTGTTGAAGATCTAAATGATAGGCATCAAAGTATATTATCTCCCCACGGAGTGGTACTTTCTATTGCCACCAACCATACTTTGAAATTATTATTGCCTCAATTAACCAAAATATTTGGCTCAGAAAAATGGAAAGAAAATAAGAAAGAAAAAAAACATGGGAAAATTTTTGAAACCCCTATTCCACCTAAATCAATTGAATTTGAAAAATCAGAACATTTTGAGCAAGCTTTTTTAATGATGGGTTTTCCAGCAGCTCCTATTGCCTCAAAAGATTACGTGATATTAAAAGTTTTTAATGGCGTGTTGGGCGGAGGGATGAGTACGCGTCTTTTTCAAGAACTCCGTGAAAAACATGGTTTGGCTTATGACGTGGGTTCTTACTATGTGTCGAAAAAAGCTGGGAGTTCCTGGGTCGTTTATATAGGTCTCCAAGAATCTCGAATAGAAGAAGCAGAATTAAAAATTAAAGAAGTGTTAAATGAAATCTCTTCAAAGAAGATTCCAGCGAAAGAATTAGAAGAGGTTAAAAGTTACCTTAAAGGGTCGTTTATTCTTGATCACCAAACCAGTAGTCAAATTGCTCATTATTTAGGGTGGTGGAAAATTTTGGGACTTCGCCCCAATTTTGACCGTGAATATTTAAAAAAAATAAATGGCGTATCTAGTCAAAAAATTTTAACAACGGTTAAGAAATATCTCTCACTTCCTTCTGTGACGATTCGAATTTTACCAGGAAAGAATAAATGAACTTCATCCCCGGAAATTTTTATCGGGGATATCGGTATCTAATCGCAGCCATCCTTTTTTTTGTTTTTTTCCTTAATTCCTGCCGTAATAATGCCATTTCAGAATTCGATTCCTCATTAATAGATAAAACCCCTGTAAATGGGGGGCAATATATTGAGGCCTCCATTTCTGATGCCGCTATTTTAAATCCACTCTTGGCCACGGATTCGGCTTCTAACGATATTATCGGCTTGGTTTATAATGGATTGGTTAAGTACGATAAAAATATCAAGTTGGTTGGCGATTTAGCCGAGTCTTTTTTTGTAAGTAATAAGGGAAAAACAATCACTTTTAAACTTCGGAAAAATGTGAAATGGCACGATGGTGTTTCTTTTACATCAGCAGATGTTATGTTTACTTATCAAAAGTTGATTGACCCCAATACGCGCACCCCGTTTGGTGACGATTATAAAAAAGTTTCAAAAGCGCAAGCTCCTGATGCCTTTACTTTTCAAGTGACCTATTCAGAACCATTTTCTCCAGCGCTGGAATCTTGGGGGATGGGTATTATTCCCAAACATATTTTTCAAACAGGGGATTTTAATACTCATCCTGCCAATAGAAGTCCCATTGGGACAGGGCCTTATATTCTTGATAAGTGGGAAACCGATGAAAAAATTGTTCTTAAAGCCAATCCTCATTATTTTGAAGGGCGTCCTCATTTTGATGAATACATCTATAAAATTATTCCTGATTTAGCAGTGCAATTTTTGGCGTTGCGGCAGGGTTCTTTGAGTATGATGAGTCCGACACCAGATCAATATAATGGTTACAATAAATTTTTTGAGTATTACCATAAATTTCGGTTTCCTGCTTTTCGATATGATTACATCGCATTTAATCTTAAAAACCCTCTTTTTTCAGATCGGCAAGTTCGTCAGGCGATAGCCCACGCCATTAATAAAAAAGATATCGCGCTGGGTGTTTATCAGGGGTATGCAGTTCCCATTTCTGGCCCTTTCCCTTATGAAAGTTGGGCTTATGATAAATCTGTTCCTGATTATGAATATGATATTGAAAAAGCAAAAAACTTTTTAAAAGAAGCTGGGTGGATAGATTCGAATAATGATGGAATCATTGAAAAAGAGGGGAAAAATTTTCAATTTACGCTTATTGTCAATCAAGGAAATAAAGTACGGGAATCCATCGCTCAAATTACACAAGAAAATTTAAAAAAGATCGGGATTAAAATGGATATTCGAATTCTAGAATGGTCGGTTTTTTTGAATAATTTTGTTAATAATAAGAATTTTGAAGCTTGTGTGTTGGGGTGGAACGTTCCTCGAGATCCCGATCCTTATACAACTTGGCACTCTAGTCAAATGAAAGAGGGTGGATATAATTTTGTTTCTTATAAGAATGAAGATGTTGATGGTTGGATTGTTGAAGCGCAGAAAACCTTTGATCAAGCAACCCGTCAAAAACTTTATTATAAGATTCATCGTCAAATAAATTATGATTTACCTTATGTGTTTTTGGTAAACCCAGAACGACTTCCAGTTGTTCATAAAAAAATATTAGGAGTTGAAACTGCGCCGGCTGGTATTGGCTGGAATTTTGTGGAATGGTTTATTCCTCACGCCTGGCAGGATCGGCCGAGTTTTTCAAATTAATATGATTGTTTATCTTTTTAAAAGATTACTATCGATTATCCCCATTCTCATCGGAATTACTTTTCTTACCTATCTTGTGATTGTTTTGTCTCCTGGTGGTCCTGTGTCTTTTATGAATGATTTTAATCCGAAAATATCGCAGGAATATAAACAGAAAATGGTTGAGATTTATGGTCTCAATAAACCCATTCATCAACAATATTTTAATTGGGTTAAAAAAGTTATTCGACTTGATTTTGGTGAAACCAGGAAAGATAATCAACCTGTGATAAAAAAAATTAAAGAGCGACTTCCCAAAACGGTTTTATTAAGTGGTTTTTCAATGCTGATAGCTTTTTTTCTTGCTATTCCCATTGGCGTTTTTTCTGCTATGCATAAAGATTCTTTATGGGATAAAGCACTTACCGTATTTGTTTTTATTGGTTTTTCCATTCCAACGTATTGGGTGGCATTGCTCCTTATGATCGGTGTGGGAATACATTTGGGATGGTTACCCTTGGTTGGTTTTCGTTCTCTTTTTTACGAAAATTTATCACCATTTGGGAAAATGATTGATATTGCTAGGCACTTGGCTTTACCTCTTTTTGTTACTTCTATTACGAGCTTAGCAGGGCTTTCTCGATATATTCGAAATGGAATGTTAGAAGTATCCAAACAAGATTATATTCGGACAGCGCGCTCTAAAGGTCTATCTGAGGCCAGAGTAATTTGGGGGCACGGTTTTAGGAATACTTTGCTCCAGTTAATAACCATCGTTGGATTATCTATCCCTGAGCTTTTAAGTGCGGGAGTTATTTTTGAAACAATTTTTTCATATCCTGGTTTGGGGCGCTTGGCTTTTGAAGCGGTCATGACCAGAGATATGCCTCTTATAATGGCAACGGTCACCATTGGCGCGATTGCCACATTATTAGGAAATTTAGCTGCTGATATTGCCTATGCTTACGCAGATCCGAGGATTAGAGCACAATGAAAAAAAATCTACTCACACTACTTCTATTATTCACTATTGTTTCACCCTCTTATAATCAAACTGATTTTATGTTTGATGATACATGGGCTAATTGGACATTGAGATTAACCCGCGCTTATCAAGGAATTCCTCAACGTAAAGTTCCAGGGAGAACGATGGGAATTATTGTTCCGGCTGATACAAGAGAAGATTTAATTCCTTTGTCTGCTTTTGGATATGAAGCATTTTCTGTTTCACCTGCCCCTATTGTTATTATTTTAATGGACGCTCCGGATGGTTATACCTTTGATGGTTTAGCCATTCCAGGGGTGGATGTGATAGAAACCAGCATCGGACGGTTTTCTATAAGTGAGTCGGTTCGGACTATTTTATTGGGAGGTAATATCCCCGTAACAATTGACCCTAATTTATTCCAAGCCGATATTCCTCGCACGTTATTACTTCAATTGGCTCAACTGAAGCATGTCTTAAGAAAAATTCCAACAACCATGCGAATATTACCAGTCTATGTGCGATTTTCAGATGCAAATTCACAAGTTAAAGATATTGCGCCTTATATCGCTGAGAAATTAAAAGATGTTGGAATTGAAAACGATGTGCAGTTTATTATTGCGACTAATTTAAGTCGATCAACGTCGCCTGAAAAACTAATTCAAGCCGATGCGCCGCTCCTTAATGCCATTCGAAATTTAGATGTTGATGCTTTTTTACAATCTCGCGTATCTTCTGACACGGGCATTCCTTCAGACGCGCTTTTGTTGGGTATGCTGACAGTTCGAACATTGGGTGCGGATCATTCTGAAATTTTTGCCTATGCGCATTCAGGGCAATTGGTATTAACCAAAGATAAAAGTGCGCCCTTAAGTTATTTTTCCGCTGGATTTGCTTCAGCGCCGGTTATTAAACCGCGCTTGACTCATGTCGACAGAGAGCAAATGATTGAAATCTTTAATGAACTTTTAAGAGCGGATATTTTATCAATCACTCGGCAAACTTGTGCTTCCGCTTTGGATGCCACTGCAGCTAAACCTTCTTCTCTCAGCGGTCATAAACCAGCCAAGCAAAAATGGCCCGTGTATGTGAGTCTTTATGATTCTTCGGGGAACTTAGCTGGGCAGGCTGGTTCTCATGTGGCCATTGGAGCCTTAGAAGAAAGTATTCGAAATTTTGCCGTGGAAGCGGTCCGTCAAGCTCAACCCACACTGACGAAAACAAATTTTGGGTCATATATTGTTGAGGTGGCTATACCCTATGGATTCTTAAAGGTAAGTTACCCTGAAGAATTAATTTCACACCTCAATGGAGCTATTGTTTACAATAAACTTAAAACAGCCGCATCTCATCCAGATGTCTGGAGAACTGTTCCTGATTCGCACCTTATTTTAGGTGCCTTGTGTTATAAGTTAGGTTTAAAGCCGTGGTCTTATTCATTTTCTAACGCAAAAATTGAATCATTTAGATTATTGGCTTTCAATGAAAAAGAACCATTTCAGGATTTAGGCGCTTTAAGTCGAAAATCAAAGAAAAAGAAAACCCCTAAAGATGATGAAAGCTTAGATTCTGGTGGTGGTGGTGCCATTGGTGGGTCAACGAGTCCTTTTGGATTTTAGGTAATGAAAATATTAATTAAAAAAATATTTGAAAATAAGTTGGTGTTGTTTGGGATAACGATTATTATTTTTCTTATTTTGTTGGCGTTTTTATCACCCGTAATCTCACCACATGATCCCTATCAACAAGATTTACTTGTTCGTCTTCAAGGTCCTAGTTTAAATCATTTGATGGGGACGGACGAATTAGGGAGAGATGTCTTCAGTCGAATGTTAATGGGGATTCGAGTTTCTCTTTTGATTGGAATATTAGCGAGTTTTATATCCATTGTTATTGGGACATTGGTGGGACTCATTTCAGGATATGCAGGTAAATGGTGGGATACTTTTTTTATGAGATTGGTTGACGTGATGTTATGTTTTCCAACTCTTTTTCTCATACTCATGATTCTTGCTGTTTTTGAAAAGCCCAGTATTTATTTAATTGTTGGAATTATTGCTTTTACCGCTTGGGCTGGGCTTGCTCGAATGGTTCGCGCGGAAGTATTAAGCGTCAAAGAAAGAGAATATATGTTGGTCGCTAAAGGATTGGGGCTTTCAAACGCGAGAATCCTTTTTATCCATCTTTTGCCCAATGTTATTTCTCCTATTTTGGTTGCGGCCACATTAACTGTTGGTAGCGCGATTTTAATGGAATCGGGTCTTTCTTTTTTAGGATTGGGTGTTCAACCTCCGGATCCGTCTTGGGGAAATATTTTAACTTCTGGAAAAGATTTTATTCATTCAGCTTGGTGGCTTTCTCTTTTTCCTGGTCTGGCCATTTTAATCACAGTTTTGGGTTTTAATTTGTTAGGCGAGGGTTTACGAGACGCGCTAGACCCTAAACATCAATAATGAACGCTATTTTAGACGTTAGAAATCTCACCGTTCAGTATCGGCGACAAAAAAAACAACCTTGGGTTTCTGCGCTGAGAAGTCTTGATTTGGTTATTGAAAAAGGAGAGTCCTTAGGAATTGTTGGGGAATCGGGTTGTGGAAAATCAACCTTGGCTTTAACTCTCATGGGATTATTACCTCCCATGGAGAGTCAAATTAAATCAGGGCAAATTTTATTCTCAGGGAAAGATTTAATTCATAATTCACCTTATGAATGGCGATCTTTACGATCTAAAAAAATTGCCATGATTTTCCAGGATCCTTTCAGTGCTTTAAATCCTGTTTTAACGATTGGATACCAATTAAAAGAAGTGTTACCGGATGAGAAAGAATTGTTGCTGCTTCTAGAAAAAGTTCAATTGAAAGATCCAAACAGAATATTATCTTCATACCCACACCAACTTTCAGGAGGGCAGCGGCAAAGAGTTATGATTGCCATGGCCATCGCCCAAAAGCCTGAGCTTTTAATCGCCGATGAACCCACCACGGCATTAGATGTTTCTGTTCAATCTGACATTGTTAAACTTTTAAAAAATTTAAAAGAAGAATTGAAAATGTCGCTGTTGTTTGTTAGCCATAACATTGGTTTGGTAAAAACCATATCAGAAAAAATGGCT
>JBJXGI010000018.1:0-8550 GCA_046153645.1 Elusimicrobiota bacterium
AATTCTTCAGCAGTTTGATAAGCCGGAATAACCGGCAAAGAACGATTAATATCTTTTGAAAAATTTTTCTTAAATTTCCTATAAATGAAATAGGTCAAAGAAATTCCCAATAGAATGAGAGCTATTAGAAAAAACCAGAAATAAGATTTAAAGTTAATAAATCCTTTTAACGGGCGAAGGTTTCCTTCATCTCCTTTTTCAGCCAGTAATGACTTTATTTGAATCTCGATAGGGTCACTTGTTATTTGAGTTGTGGTACCGTCCAAAAGACGTAGCGGCAAGTTCAACACGGGAATGATTTGAGTCCCGGTAGAAAAAATTATTAATTTCAATAAATAGCTCGCTTTGATTTTCTCTTTTTCTGCTTTTTGTGAAAAACTCAAAGTGGAACTTAAAACCTCAAATTCCCCTATTTTTTTTTCTAAATAAATAGGCAGTGGCGTAGCAGATTGGGAATGAATTAAAGTAAATCGAACATTAATGATATCACCGATATACCCATCTTTAGGTCCAACTTCTGATTTCAACTGGACAGATGAGTCAGCTGATATAAAAACAACTGGAGAAAAAACAATCAAAAGAAGAAAGAGGTAGATTCTCATCGAAACCTTCGCTCTCTTTGCTGAAAAAACTGAAGGAGTGGACGGACGTAATCACGATCCGTTTGAAAAAATATTTTGTCCATTTTTATTTTTGAAAACAATCTGTCTCGATTATTTTTTTGCGCATTAATATTTAAAGAAAATGAACTCAAAAAACTTTTAGTTGCCTTGGGGTATAACATCCGAGAATTACTCTCTGCGTCTTCTAATAAGATTGAGTTGATTTTAGGCCAATTTACTTCCATGGAATCTTCGATTATCATGGCCACTGTATCATGGTGATTTTGTGTAATAGAAAGAAGTTTTTCGTAATTTTCATCAATAAAATCTGAAATCAAAAACACCACAGCCCGTTTTTTTTGAACCTTATTTAAAAATTCTAAAGCCTTATTAATATTGGTCCCTTGGTGGGCTGGCTTAAAACGAAGAACGTCACTCACCAGTCGCAGGGCATGTTTTTTGGTTTTACGAGGGGCAATATAACCTTCAACTTGATCACTGAATAAAAGTAAACCCACTTTATCGTTATTTCTCAGACACGCAAAAGCAAGTAAAGCAACCAACTCTGCAGCTAATTCTGACTTTAATTGCCCTTTTGTGCCAAAAACGTGCGAGCGAGAAACATCAACAGCCAAAATAATTGTTAACTCACGTTCTTCGGTAAATCTTTTTACGTAGGGTAAACCCAATCGAGCCGTGACATTCCAATGAATAGAACGAACATCATCTCCCGGAACATATTCTCTGATATCAACAAATTCCATCCCTCGACCTTTAAAAGTCGACTGATATCTACCACCAAAAACTTCATTGACAAGTTTATTGGTTCGAATTTCAATTCGATGAATTTTTTCTAGGAATTCTGAGCCTTTAAATGACATTTAAGTGCTCTCTTTTGAGATTAAGGAACCTCAACTACATCAAATATTTGCTGGAGAAGTTGATCGGCGGTTTTATTTTCAGCTTCTGCTTCAAAACTAGGAATAATTCTATGACGAAAAACATCTGGACCGATGGCTTTTACATCTTCTGGCGTTACATAACCTCTTCCCTTAATAAAAGCATAAGCACGCGAAGCCAATGCAAGGGCAATGGTTGCGCGAGGTGAGGCACCATAAGACAAATAGTTTTGCATATCATTTAAATTAAATTTAGCGGGTTCTCGAGTAGCAAATACCAAATCAAGAATATAATTCTTAATTTTCTCATCCATATAAATTTCTTTTACAATTTCTCTTACTTCTGAAATCTTTTCAGGGGTCATTAAATGGCGGATTGTTTCAGGAGCGGCTGTTTTCTTTTCAAGGATTGACTTCTCTTCTTCTCGAGTTGGATATGAAATCGTTATTTTAAGCATAAACCTATCAACCTGTGCTTCTGGTAATGGATAAGTCCCCTCTTGCTCAATAGGGTTTTGTGTTGCCAAAACTAAAAATGGTGAGGGTAAGGGATATGTTGTGTCGCCAATGGTAACCTGTTTTTCTTGCATCGCTTCCAAAAGAGCGGATTGGACCTTCGCCGGAGCACGGTTAATTTCATCAGCTAAAATAATATTGGAGAAAATAGGACCTTTTTTAATAGAAAAATCTGCAGATTTAGGGTTATAAATAAGAGTGCCAATTAAATCGGCAGGTAACAAATCCGGTGTAAATTGAATTCGCTGAAATTTAGAGTTAATGGTTTCAGAAAGTGATTTAACGGCCAATGTTTTTGCAAGACCCGGAACGCCTTCAAGTAAAATGTGACCATCGCCAAGTAAACCAACCAACATTCGTTCGATCATGGATCTTTGACCGACAATAACTTTCCCAATTTCAGAAAAAATCTCTTCAATAAAAATACTTTCTTTTTTTACTTTTTCATTTATAGCTCTAATGTCTTGGGCCATAAAACCTCCTTAAAGTTTTTTTATTTAAAATCGCTTTTTACCCATAGGAATCCGTCTTCGAATGCTCCCGAAAGAAGAAGCCAATGACTTTTCTTTGGGATTTAAATTTGGCTTAACCAAATAAGGAAACCCTTCAATCATTCCACGGGTAATTTTGGCATTAATAAATTTTTCTATACGCTTAAAATAAGGTTCTTCTTCGGGGCAAATCAGTGTAAAAGCATCACCTGAAGCAGACGCTCGCCCCGTCCGTCCAATGCGATGAACATAATCTTCGGAATGCTCAGGAACGTCATAATTAATAACATGACTAATATCTTTAATATCTATTCCACGAGAAGCGATATCGGTTGCAACAAGTATTTGATCTTTTTTCTCTTTAAATCTTTTAATTGCTTCATTCCGTTCTGTTTGAGTTCGATCAGAATGAATGACTGACACTGATTTTCCATTCTTTTTTAAGATAGAAACAAGATAATCAGCTCCCTGTTTTGTTTTGCTAAAAATAAGAACAGAATCAATGTGATGAACCTCAAGAAGCTTTAATAAAAAAATTTCTTTTTGTGATTTAGAAATAGGATAAGCAATCTGCGTAATATTGGGAGCTGTGGTAGAAGAAGACAAGTCAATAAGAACGGGGTCTTTTTGAATTTGCGCGACCAATCGCTGAATTTCAGGTGGATAGGTGGCTGAATATAACATTGTTTGACGTTTTTCAGGGCAACGACTAATAATACGACGAATATCAGGCATAAAGCCCATATCCAACATACGATCAGATTCATCTAGAACAAGAAATTTAATGTGATCTAATTTTAGTGACCGTTGTTCTAAATGATCCAGTAGTCGACCGGGAGTTCCCACAACAATCTTTGCCCCTGTCTTAAGAGCGTGAAGTTGTTTGTCATATCCCATCCCACCCAACAAAGCAATACTTTTCATTTTAAGAGGCTTCAAAACTTCCTCAAAAACACTTTCAACCTGAATGCCCAGTTCTCTGGTTGGTACTAAAATAAGTGCTCGTTGACCAAAAAAATCATCTGATAACAATGAATTTACGATGGGGATAACAAATGAAATTGTTTTGCCTGACCCGGTTTGAGAACAAACTCGGATATCATTTCCTAATAATGCCGGAGGAATGGCTTGATGTTGAACGGGTGTGGGTTCATGGAACCCTAAACTATTAATTGAGTTTAATAATTTGGTGTCTAGATTAAAGTTTTCAAATGACATTTATGTTTTTAGTAACTCAGCTTTTACGATTTGATTAAAAATTCCTGCTTTAAATGCTTTTTCAAATAAGATGTTAATTGCTTTTTCCCCTTCTTCGCCCATATCAAGAGTATCTTCATTAACATACATCCCAACAAATTTTTCACCTAATTTGGTTTCCAAACCTCTACCATACTGTAAAGCATAGGGAATAGAATTGGCTCTGTCTTCATTGGCTGCAATGATACTCTCTTTTAGGCCTTTCCAAATTTTCAAACAAAGCTCTTTACCAAGGTCTTTACGAACAACATCTAAACCCAGCGGAATCGGTAAATGAGTGTCTTCCATCCATAACACACCCAAATCCGCTATTTTTTCAAAACCTAGTTTTTCATAGGTTAATTGGGCTTCATGAATCAAAATACCAAAATCAATTTCCCCTTTTTCTAGTGCAGATGGAATCAAATCAAATTGATAGGGAACCGCTTCATAACCTGAAAAATAAAGTCGAAATAAAAGATACGCTGTCGTGTTTAACCCAGGAACACCAATTTTTTTTGTTTTGGGTTGAATTCCCTTCTTTTTGACAACGACAGGACCATAATTTCGCCCCACACTGGCTCCCGTAGGTAAAATCCAATATAGATGCGCTATTTGTGGATACACCGCTGTTGAAATAGCCGTTACATCAATATTAGCGTGAATGGCTTTTTGATTTAAGCTTTCGATATCTTCTAATATATGTTCAATTTTATAATCATCAATTTTAACAACACCCTTCGCAAGACCAAAAAACATATACGCATCATCAGGCTCCGGAGTATGGCCAAAACGAATAACTTTATTTTTAATTTCAGTTGATGTCATAATTTAATTGTAAGAAGTAAGATAAGTGAGCAAAGTTCTAATCATAACGCCTGTCGCACCTTGTTCAACAAGTGAATTCGAAGAATTGGCCCAACCCGATGAGGCTATATCTAAATGAACCCAAGGTAAATCTTTATCCACAAATTCCTGAAGAAATAAACCTGCCATGATTGTGCCAGCTTGCCCAGCAGGACCAATATTTTTGATATCTGCAACATGACTTTTAAGAAGCGGTAGATATTCTTTCTCTAGTGGTAATTCCCAGACCTTTTCACCCGCTTTTTCTGAAGCTTGTTTGACTCTGTTTTTAAAATCATCATTTATGCCTAAGAGGCCGACAATTCCAGTCCCCAGAGCAACCACACAAGCGCCCGTTAAAGTAGCAATGTCCATAACTTCATCTAAATTTTGTTTACAGGCATAGGTAAGAGCATCGGCTAAAACCAAACGCCCCTCTGCGTCTGTATTTAAAACCTCAATTGTCTTGCCTCTCATCGTTTTGAGAACATCTCCGGGTTTCAACGCATTCCCCCCGGGCATATTTTCAGTTAAAGGAGTAAATCCATGTACTTCAACAGAAGGCTGAAGCTCTTTTAATGCTTTAAACAATGAAAAAACAGATGCGGCTCCAGCCATATCATACTTCATGGTTTCCATGGATTGAGCGGGTTTAAGAGACAATCCACCAGAATCAAAAGTTATACCTTTTCCACAAATTCCAATAGTCCTTAAAACTTTTCCCTTAGGCTTATAAGTTAAATGAATAAAATAGGGTGGCTCATGACTCCCCCTATTGACTCCCAATAACGCCCCCATACCAAGTTTCTTTATTTGGGACTTGTTTAAAACTTTGACTGAGATTTGAGATGATTTTAATCCTAAAGCTATTTTTGACATGTACTCAGGAGTGGTATCACTCGGAGGACGATTAATTAAATTTCTTGCAAAACAAACACTTTCCCCAAAAATTTTCCCAATGTTTTGCCCTTTTTTAATTTCACGTTCTTCATTTTGATCTTTAGAAATAAAACTAACTCTTTCAACAGAAAACGTCACTTGTTTGGACTTAAATTCATTAAATTGATACGACCCTAAAATAAATCCTTCCGTAAACGCTTGAGCGCTTTCTTTGATCTGCGTAAAAACAGGAACCCGAACACTGAGCGATTTTAACTTTAAGCTTTGAGCTTTTTTAGCCAAAGCTCCCCCCATTTTTCGAAGCGAATCATTTGAGATTTCAGAGCGTTTTCCTAAGCCAACAAAAAGAATTCTTTTTTTAGACCCTGATTGATTAATGAGAGAAATTTGTCCGAACTTTCCGTCAAACCCCTCTAACTTAGAGGATGAAAAAGCATTTTCAATAAAAGAGCCAAATAGAAAAGTATCAACTGGACGTTGAGAATCTTCATATGAAAAAATAACAACATTTGATTCTGCTGCGATTTTAGTGATAGGAATAATTGAGAATTGAAGCATTTTTATAAATGTTCGAATCGAGACTGACACTTAATACAATAACGAGCATAAGGCATTGCTTTTAGGCGAAGAACGGGAATTTTTTCTCCATTACCTTCGCAAATTGAATATGTTCCTTTTTCGATTCTCCGAAGTGCCGCTTCAACTTCATCTAACAGTCTCTGTTCATTGTCTGTTTGACCGAACACAAGATCTCGCTGAACGGAACGAACAGCCACATCAGCCTCATCTCCCACTCCTTCATCAGTAAAAGCTTCATCTTTTTTTTTCTTTAGCGTTTTAATGAGATCATCACGCATTTCCTCTAGTTTCTCACGATAACCGTCAATATTACCGATAGGCTCGACTTTAGTTTCAGATTTTTTTTTCATAATTACCCTTTCAATAGTTAGTTTGTTGTCAAATTTTAAAATTTTATAGGCTGAAAACCACGAATAACGGTGGAGCTTATCAAATTTTTACCGTCAATGAGCTGCAATCACTCGAACAGTTCGCAAAGCGTCTGCTTCTTGACCTGATACTCGAACAGCTCTTTCAGTTAAATCTTCAAGATAATCCACAATTTCAGCCGTAACTCTTTCCCCTGGAATTAATACAGGAATACCCGGAGGATAGGGCGTTAACGGTTGGGCGGAAATATGACCAATGGCTTTTCTCAGCGGAACACGTTTCGAACGATATAAAAGGAACACATCACGTGGATTCATGACAAGTTCAGTGGAAAGTGAAGGAATATTTAGCACCCAATTCTGAGCTTCCCCACGTTTCATTTTATCGATTTCAGTTAATGCTTTAACCAGCGCTTGTAAATCTTGCTTATTGGTTCCTGTCCCACAAATCGCTATTAAATTGAAAAGATCGGCCGCATCCACTTGAATATTATAATCAGTGGCTAAAATTTCACTAATTCGTTGCCCCGCATAACCAGTTCGAGTGACATTAATTGTGATTTTTGTGCCGTCTAAATCAAAACCTCTACTTTGAATATCTTTTCGAGTGAATGATTTAAAATGTTGGAGATTATTAATCTCGTTTCGAGCTTGATCTGTATTTTGAATCAACTTATCTAAAATATCTTTCCCTTGATGGACCATTTGCCAACGAGCTAAATCGAGACTGGCCAAAGTCAAATAATTTGGACTGGTTGTTTGAAGCATTGATACAATTCGACGAACACGATTGAAATCAACCAACTTAGAATTAAAATGAAGCACAGACCCTTGAGAAATAGCAGAAAGGGTTTTATGAGTTGATTGAACAACCAAATCGGCCCCCGCATCAATAGCAGACATGGGTAAATCTGAACTAAACTTTAAATGAGCCCCGTGGGCTTCATCAACAAGCAAAACTTTCCCTCTAGAGTGGCAAATATCTGCAATTTTCTTGAGATTGGTTGTAATTCCATTATAAGTAGGACTCGTCACCAGGACAGCTTTTGCTTCAGGAAATTGCTTTAGTGCTTTTTCAATTTGTTCCGGAGTAGAATCAAAAAGGATATCTAAATTTTGATCTACAGTGGGTTGAACCCAAATGGGCCATACCCCTGACATCACAATGCCTCCCAGAGTGGATTTATGGGCATTTCGTGAAATAATCAACGATTCTCCAGGTCTACAGGCAGAAAGAATCATGGCCATATTACCGACACTGGATCCATTAACTAAAAATAAAGATTGCTCTACTCCATAAGCATCCGCAAAAAGATTTTGTGCTTTTTTAATAGGACCAATAGGATCATGTAAGGAATCAACTTCTGGAAAAACAGTAACATCCATGCCAAATAATTCTCGTCCCACGTAGTTGGCTAATTTTTTATCTACACCTCGACCATTTTTATGTCCAGGAGTGTGGAAAGAAATAACATCTCTTTTGGCATGACCGAGAAGAGTATCTAACAAGGGGGTCTTATTTTGATTGACCCCATTTGAGGTATTTTTATTTTTCGACGATTTACTTTTCATTTCGTTTTAGGGACGACATTATCACCTTTTTTTGAGTTTAATTAAAGAAATTTTAATTTTAATCATCAGTTTTGAAATTTAATTTGAATTCCTGTCCAAAAAGTTCTTTCTGGTTGAGGAGACAATGTTGAGTTCCCCGCAGGATCTGACACAATAAATTCTGAATACCGACGTTTGGCCAAATTATGTATTTCAAAATACGCATTGGCTTTTAAAAATTTTATATCTACTAATAAATCCCAAATATAACTACCTGGAATCTTAATGCCAGAGCGAGATTCCCCCTCAAATTGTTCTGATTGGTAACGAAATCGGTTCGTCAATAAAACCCCTCTTGGTAATGGCTGAATAAGTCTTACATGAACCACATCTTCAGGTGAAAGAGCGGCACTTTTAAATGACGTTGAACCAAGTGGCATTGATTTACTTTTTTGATGCACCCAAGAAAAGTGAACGCGTTTATTCCAATTTAGTTGAAATTCAGACCCCAATGTTTTTTTCTGACCAGAATTTAACCAAGTACTCTCAACTGATGAAAAAC
>JBJXGI010000093.1:0-33287 GCA_046153645.1 Elusimicrobiota bacterium
GGGTGGATTGATCCTTACTGGATGGATGAAACCGCTTTGGTATTTGATTGTTTTGCCTGAACAGTTGAACCTGGTTTTTTTCTTGTTAGCGATTCCGGCTATTTTATTTGGAATTTTTAATTCTAAATTGCGTCCGGTTTTTTTATGGTTCGCTTTTTCTCTGATCTTTTTTAGTTTGATTAATAATCGAAATACGCGTTATTCATTACCCGCTCTTCCCGCGTTGGCCATTTTGAGTGTGGCATGGATCCCTTCTTTATTTCGATTGTCGTATTATTTTTTGAATACAATCTGTATCGTGTTTTTTGTGATGTTTCAATTTTTCCCGAAGGCCTGGCCTCCCATTAGCCTTGGTCGCTTTACAATCCCTATTATTGATAGATCGCCTGCTTTAGCGGAGAATTGGAGGCATCAAGAAATTATTAATAAAATTTCTGAAAATTTAGATTCACAAAAGAAGTTTTCCAAAGTCGTGTTTGTTTCTAATGCGCCTTTTTTTCATAGCACTTCCATCAATGTAACAGCACGGACAATGAATATAAAAGATTTTTCATTTCAGGGGCCTGGAAAAAGTCGTTGGTTAGAATTTGCCGATTTTATTCTTTGGAAAACAGGAGATTTAGGGCCCGCCTTTACAACCGGACAGGTGGGTGTTTGTGCAGAATTTTTATCGAATCCACCTGATTGGTTTTTGAAGTCATATCAGGTTATTGGTGAATGGGATTTACCCGATCACTCTAAAGCTGTTTTATTTCAATGGAAACCAAAACCCATGCGCATTCCTGATGTGGGGATGCTAAATTTAAATTTAGGAAAACTCGCGCTCCCTCATATTCAAATGTTTAATGTGAAATTAAGAGCGGTGCCTTTGAACCCTCAGTCCACCGGAGTTGGGAAACTCAAAGAACTTCTTTTTTCTTGTGAATCTGCAAAATATAAAGATTTTACTTTTGATCATGTCTCAATCAAACTTATTAACCCTCAAATGAATCTGCCTTTTTTTCTTGAAACCCAGGAGGTTTCCCTTGCTTCATTAGAGGCGCTTGAACTGAAGACAACGCTGAGAGATGAAGGGTTGCTTTTTTATGCCAAAAAGAAGTTGAAATGGTTAAAAGAGCCTCAATTAGAATTTCAGGGAAGTGACATTCATGTTCAGGGATACATAAAAGGTATTCCCGTAAAAATTATAGCCCAAGTAAAAATAGAAGATAAGGCGCTTCGCCCTTCGATTGTTAATTTGAAATTAGGGCCACTTAGTTTGCCGCACTTCATTTTGAACGGATTGGTTAATCGGTTATTTTCACTGGCGGCTAATCGAGAAAAACCTTTTGATATTCGAATTCAGTCAATCCATGGATCGGGGTCAAAATTGACAATAGAATAAAGCAGTCTAATTTTGGTAGGCTTTTTAAAATGAAACGATTAATATTTTCAGCCCTTTTATTTTTACCTGTTTTTTCCTATTCCCAAAAAAAAACTGAAGACCAAGTACAGGTCCTAGATTCCAATTCTACCGATAAGGATATCTTTAAATCTGAGAATCGGGTTTCTTTTTCAACTCATGTTATCAAAGGCCCTTCCCTTCATCAAACCGCGTTTTGTGAAGGCGAGAAACTGATTTTTACGATTAAATATGAATTTGTTGGCGCCGGGCAGGCGACAATGGAAGTCAATAATGGTGATCTTTTGAATGGTCGCCCTACTTATCAATTTGTGTCAACAGCTAAGTCCAATGGGTTTATTGATAAATTTTTTAGAGTGCGGGATTTCAATGCTTCAAGAGTAGACCAACAAACAATGTATACCTTGTCATTTCATCAGAATCTACAAGAAGGTCATTATAAAGTTATTCGGGATACTCACTATGATTATGCGAATAAAACTTATTATTACAAGCGTCAGTATAAAGGGAAAAAAAGTGAGAAGTCAGGCCCTGTCGAAAAAGGTGTTCATGATATTTTGTCGGCTTTTTTTGTCGCAAGAACCCTTCCACTGAAGTTGGGGGAAGAATATAAGATCAGTGTATTTTCTGATGGCGACATGTATGACTTAAACATTCAAGTTCAACCCAAACTCCAAAATATAAAAGTTCCAGCAGGGAAATTTGAATGTGTGCGTATTGACCCTTTTATTATCGGGGATGGAATTTTTAAAGCCAAAGAAGGTCGAATGTCGATATGGCTTACCAATGATGAAAGAAAGATGCCTGTTCTTATTCGGTCTAGAGTTCTGGTGGGCGCTTTTGATGCAGAATTATCGGAATATACGCGCCCCTAAATGACTCCTCCTAGAATTATTATTCGTTGCCCCAATTGGTTGGGCGATCTTATGATGTCGCTTGGTTTTATCGAGGCGGTTTTACAAAAGTATCCTCAATCACAAATAGATTTAATTGTGAAAAAAGGTTTTGAATCGCTCTCATTGCCACATCGTGGAGAAATTATTCCTTATGACCGAGAAAAAGATACGTTGATTTCTTTTTCAAGGGGTTTAAGGAAAAAGCAGTACGATTTTTTTTATGTTTTACCTCCTAGTTTTTCTTCGGCGCTTATGGCGTTTTTATCTGGTGCTAAAATCCGTATTGGGGCCAAGGGAGAGGGACGAGGTTTTCTTTTCACAAAGGCCAAAACGCCGCTCACAAAAGACCGGTCTGAGCATCTTTTAAAAGAGTATTTAGACTTGTTGGATCCACCGGTGAGCGCTGATGTTTATGTTCCTCGTTTACAAAATTCACCTGAATGGATCCAAAAAAACCTTCCAAAATATTTCTCAAATTATAGGTCAAATGAATTTATTGTTTTGGCCCCTGGTGCTACATTTGGCCCGGCGAAACAATGGCCTGTTCTCTCTTATAAGGAACTGGCTGAAAAATTATCCGCTCATTTTGACATCTTTATTATGGGTTCTGCCCAAGAAAAAAAAATGGGGGAAGAAATCGCCGGGACCAATTCAAAAATTAAGAATTTATGTGGGGGCACAAATTTAAACGAGATGATTGCGATTTTAAATGAATCAAAATTGCTCATAAGTAATGATTCGGGGGCCATGCATGTCATGGCGGCTTTACAAAAACCGCAGATTGCACTTTTTGGTTCAACCTCTCCTGTTTGGACAGGACCCTTAAATAAAAATGCTGAAATTATTTATTTAGGATTGGAATGTTCTCCTTGTTTTAAACGTGTTTGTCCACTAACACATACCAATTGCCTAAATCAGATTTCAGTAGAGATGGTCTTAAATAAAATTAAAAAATATATTTCATGAATTCAAAATCGATAGCAGTTGTCTTTAGAGATTTAAAACCTATGACGGGCACTTTTACGATCGTCAAAAATGTATTCCCGTTATTGCGAAAAAAAGGATGGGAGATTCATCTCGTCTGTCACAAAACAGATACCGAATATTTTAAAAAAATGGGTGTCCATGTTCATAATGTTCCATTTATAAACATTGGCAAATCGGCTCGTCGCTGGTTGTTTGATAAATTGTGCCGTTTAAAAATATCTAAAATTAAACCTCAAATTGTTTGGGGGCATGGGGACATTCTCAAGCAAGACATTCTTAGTTTGCACAATTGCGTTCATAAAACATTTGAGTTAACGCGTCCAAATGAAAAATTAAAAGAGCAGGGAATGTATGGTTTTCATCGAAAATTATTGGAGAGACAAAATTTTAAACTATTGTTAGCAAATTCGAATTTGATGAGAAAAGAAGTGGAGGCACGCTTCGATGTTCCTTCATCAAAAATAAAAGTGGTTTATCCTGGCATTGATATCGATCGGATTTCTCAAAACTACACGATCATTGAAAAAAATAAAGCCCAAAAAGAATTGGGGCTCCAGTCAGATAAAATTTATTTAGGTTTTGTTACTTCAGGAGATTTTAAAAAACGAGGATTGGACCGGCTTATAGATATTCTTCAATCACTCAGTTTAGAAGTAAAAAAACAAGTAGGTGCTTTTGTGGTAGGAAAAGATAAAGAAACGCTTTTTTATCTTGAAAAAGGGAAAAAGTGTCAGCTCGAAGGCGATTTTTTCATATTTCAACCGAGAGAGTCTCCCCAAATTTTTTATGACGCGCTAGATTTGTTCGTCTACCCTGCCTATTTTGAAGAATTTGGTTTAGCCCCCTTAGAGGCCGCCGCCAATGGTTTGCCAGTCATCACAACCTGTTTTGTCGGAGCTTCCGAGTTATTGCGCGATCATTCTCAGTCCGTGTTATTTCCAGAATACGATTTACTGTCGTTTAAACAGGAAATCGAAAAGAAAATTGAATCTAAAGCTTTTTCCAGAACCACGAGAGCACAATTCCTGCCTGACGGGCAAGGATACGCAAAGGAAGTGTTGGAACTTTGTGAGTCCTTTATAAGATAAGTCGACTTTATTTATTTTCCGATAACCATTTTATACACGGCACTACACGAATTTTAACCCCTTTTTCCTTGATCGATTCTTCAGTATCCATAGTTATGATGGTGAGGTTGGATACGTTTAATTCCATAGATGCTTGATGTAATGCGCGTAGTTCTCTCTCACGTGTTTTTAAAGCCGAAAGGTTTTGTGTCACTTGAATGAGTTCAAGATTCTTTGACCCTTGTCTTAGAAAAAAGTCCACTTCGTTACCAGTGCGTGTTTGATAATAAAAAAGATCAAAATTAGGCTTAAATCCTCGTCGCACCAGTTCGACAAAGACCATGTTTTCAAGTAAACGAGAGTCGTTAGATGTAACAGATTGATATGTGGCAGAAATAAACCCATTGTCATAAGCGTAAATTTTTCGATCAGCTTTCAATCGCATTCTCGTTTTGAGAAAATTTTACAAGTAATTTACTTCTTCTTAAGGCGGAATTAAGCTCCCCATTTTATAATTGAGAGCATGTTAAGAATAATTTATAAACAGAGAAAACAGCTTATGCGTTCTCGTTTAAATTCGAATTGTTTTATAAGAGTGTTTTTGTCAGTTGTTTTTCTTCTTACCCAAGTTTTATTTGCCCATAGTGCTGAAACAAGCATTTGGGCTGAAAGAAGAAAAGCTTTGCCAAGTGCCGCTATGACTTTCTTGCCGCCTTTAGGTCAGGTTTGGAAAGATAAAACTCAAGGAAGCGACGACCACAGAAAAAAATCTTTTTCAGCTTTACTTCCTTTCGGTACCATTCAGAAAATTCAAAACCCCATCCAAAAACCCCAAGGGACGGTTATTTATATTCAAGATGTTCATGGCCATCTTGAAGCGCAAAAAAACATTTCTCAAATAATTCTTAAAATTTGGGAACAACACCCCAGCGCTCACCTCGGTTTAGAAGGGGCAGAAGGGCGCTTTTCGACGGAATCATATAGGCAATTTTCTCCAGATATGAATAAAAAGATGGGGTCATTTTTATTTAATGAGAACTTAATCACAGGAGCTGAATATGCCGGTTTTGTCACTCCGGAAAATCCAACGATTATTGGAGTGGAAGATGCCAAGTCGTATCTTGAAAATGTCGCAGCGATTAAAAAAGCGCTCCCTTTGCAAAACGAAGAATTGAAAGTAATAGATCTAGAAAAAAATATCCTGGGTATTCAAAAAGAAAAAGTTTACTCACCCCAACTTTTAGAACTCGATCAGAAATGGGAAAGCTATCAAAATGGAAATTTAAGTATTGGTGATTATTTAACGGCCCTCACCCTAACCCTCTCCGAGGGGATAATAGAAATTGGTGTCCCTTCTCCCTTTAGGGAGAGGGTTAGGGTGAGGGTGCCAGAGTCTATCTCTCTTTTCCTCAAAACTTGGCAATTAGAAAAAACTCTTAATTTTGAAAAAGCAGAACGCGAACGAAATCAGTTTTTATCCCAGTTGGTTGAAAAATTAAATAAATCAGATTTTGATTTTTTAATGGCCCAAAGCCAATTGCTTCGTATGGGTGAGATGGCTTACCCTGATTATTACGCCTGGCTTAAAAAAATGGCTTTGGATCATGGGGTTTCTCTGAACCGAACGCCTGAGTTCGATAAATATATTCATTATGTGCTACAAGCCAATGCCATCGACGCGCAAATATTATTATCCGAAATGTCCCAATTTGAAAAAGAGGTTTGGTTGTCACTTTGTAAAACGGAAAATCAAAAAATATTAGTTAAGGATTTTTTTCATCTCCACCTTCAGGAAAAATTAGTGAAGTTAATTTTGACACCATCGGAGTGGGACAACTATAAAAAAGACGTACTTGGTCAAGGCGAAAGCGTACTTAGTACTAAGGTTCAGGAACGAAGAACGTCGTTAAGCAGTTTTGAAGACTTTTACAAATTCGCCGAAGCGCGCGATGAAAAGATGGTTAACAACTTCTTTAAAAACGTACTGAGTACGAAGAACCAAGAACTAAGTACGCCTCTCATTTCCATTCTTGTTACTGGCGGCTTTCACTCCTCTGGAATCAGCGATCTTTTACTTAAGAAAAATTTCACTGTTGTTACGGTTACTCCTCACCTTCACATGAATAACCAAAGAAGTTTTGATGATCAAACTCAAGGGAATGAATACCTTAACGTTTTTACTCGAGAAAAAACGCCACTTGAAAAATTGTTTGAAGCGCCTCAAATTTCACTGGTAGAAACTCTTCGAACAAACCCCATACCTGGCACAGGAATCTCTCCTCTCAATAAATCTGAAGGATATAGAAATTTAAAATTATTTTTAGAAAAAGGTTGGGTTGTCCAAGACCCGCAAAGCGGGGAGTGGATTGCCACCAAAAATCACTCCTGGGCCAAAGCGGGAACAAAAATTCAAGACGATGCCACTATCTTAAGTGCAGTTCAACGGGAGTGGTGGCGAAGCGTTTTTATTATGGCAATTCCGGCTGTTGCTGCTGTTTTCCTCGGGCCTTTGCATATGACAATTTCTCCTTCATTCGTTGTGGGGTTTGGGTTATTGGCCAGTGGAATTTTCATTGTGGCAACTCATCTCCAGTCGCATAGCCTTAAAGGTTTGATAAAGCTATTTGTCAATTCGTCTCCTCTTATTACTCTGTTAAGTGTCCTGGCCTTTTGGGAAACCATTCTTTCTTTTAATCAAGTTAGTTGGAGTACTATTGTTGCGGCGACTCTGACGGGGCTCGTTGCCTATAACCTTCTTCATTTTATTTGGGATAGGCTCGCCATACTTTTCCCGCAGTTGGGGTTGGCGCCGATGTCGGCGGAAGTTTCTTATGTAGAGTTTAAAACGAAATTTAGAAACCGTTTCGAAGTTTTATTTGAGGCTTGGTTAGGTAAATCAGGAAAACGCGGGAAAACTTATCTCGACAGTTCTGAAGAGATATTAAGCGATGTGTTGACTTTAAACCCACATATTAATTTAGAAGAGGCCACCCTGGTTGAGATAAAAGGCATTCCACATGTTATCTATTTGGTGGGGAAAAACGTGGAAAACTCCAATCAAATAATTATTTTTGAGTTCAATATTGAATCTGCTGGAAGTAAAACTGAAACCACTATTAACCAGCGAATTCAAGCATTAGATAACCCAGTGAGATTAAAAAATTATGATTGTATCTTAACCCCAACAAGTGAATTGCGCATGTGGAGTTTTGATAATACCGTTAGAGATATCCACGATTTGGTGACAAAAACACTAAAGCTGTCTGACACCAACCATCCCGCGCATATGGTTTATGAAAAAGGAATTTCTTCCTTCACGCCTGCTCCAGAACCCATTCCAATGAAAGGGGGAAAAATACCTCGAGAGTTAAAAAAGGTTGATGAAAAAAAAGAATTAGGTCTATTTCCATTAAAGATAAGTGGTTTTAGGCAAAATATTTTCTTGATATATGAAGATATTCTTAAGCCAAAAGGAGATGTTACGTCTGCTCAATTTGTTCTGATAGGGATGTTATTGCATGCCTACAGTTTAGACCCCAAAGAAATTAAAAAAATATCAGGTTTTTTCTCCAAGGATTCTATAACTGGTGCAACTAATTATTTATTAGATGCTATTGGAGATTCGCGTTTAGATCATATAACTCAAGAACAATTAGCAGCTTTTATTAATAGAGCCGATTTGAAGGTTTCTCAAACGCAAAGAAATAAATATTTAGCAGTGCTTCCCTTGCTATTTCAAAATAAGCAATCGGGTTTAGAAATAGACAGAGATCAATTTCTTGATAGTTCAATTTTATATATAGGGCTTACATTTGGAGTTCATAGACAGTTAGTTCTAAATGGAACAAAAACTGTTCGTGACATAGTCGTTAAATCGTCAGATGATTGGAAAGAAGTAGCTAATATTGGAAATGCAAAAATAAAGATAATAGAAGAATGTCTCCAGCGCTATGGTTTAAAAATTAGGATGACTAATGAAGAGATATTGGATTGGGAAAGTGCAGTGAATTTAGATGGCGGTACTTGGCTTGACCTCCCTGGTTACAAGCGAAACGCAGCTTGGATTGAAACATTCTTCGCTCGCATCATGGTTCCCGCTCTTATATTTATATTTTCTTTTTACAGATACGATGTTGGCTTTTGGGAAAGTTATGGTTTGGCTATTGGCGCGGCAACGTTTGTGTTTTGGGGGTTACATATTCTTAGAGGTTTTTCTTTTGATGGGAAACCTTATTCCTTCAAAAAAGCTTGGGCCGCGATGAAAAGTAGAGATGTGCTTTGGCTGACATTTTTAACTCCTTTTGCTGTCGCGCTCCCACCCTTATTGGTGCTGTTAGCGATTTATCATTACCGGATTGATAGATCTTCTAATGAAAGATCAGATCAAAAAAAGAGAATAGACTTTTATAAAAAATTAGAAAATCAATTTTATCAATCAGGGCTCGATAGAAAGCAGATCAAAGCTAAAAGAGAAAAAATGTTAGATCAGAAAATGGATCCATTAATGTTTGATGAGGCCGAAGATCGCTCCGTTGAAATAACGATGAATTTTTCTCCAGAACTCGGAAGTTTTTTTAGCCAAATTCTGGATAGAATTAAAGGTCAAATAAACGGGAAAATCTGGTTGGCTGATCCGAAGGATTACCATATCACTCTTTCTTGTTTGATTAGTCCTGATCAGAAAATGACCAATATTTCCCAAGATTACGATACGATGATGCGTCTTGCGATGATTGAAACTCTTTCTTATTACCGCGATATTCACTTGGTTCGTCCGAGGTTGCAAATGACAACCAATGGAGCAGTTATAATTTTATGGGATGTGGAAGGTGATATTGAAGCAGCGCGTTCGCGCCTTCTAGGGGCATCGGGGAAAGTATTAGCTGATTCTCATAATGGCCCTCGAGTTATTGTGCATACAACCATTGCTCAAATTTTTTCTGAAGAAGAAGCTGATTATTCTGCGGAAAAAAAGATGCAACTTCAAACTATTTTGGATGAAGTTAATGCTCAGTTATTAACAAAAGAAATTAAACTCCCCGTAGTGCAAGCCCGTTATGCGGCTATTTATGGTTGGTTGGGAGTAAAAATAAATGAGTTAGGTCATTTCGATAACAAACTGACAACTGAAACCAATGCTTTGTCAGATTTTGTGGCGGATTCTGTTGGTTTTGAGGATGCTAAAACTAATTTAGAGCATCTTCTTTTATCCGATATTGCCAGGAAGTCCTCGCCCAATTTTGAAGCGCTATTTGAAACACTTAAAAATCGTCCAGATGCTTATCGATTTGCTCTGACTATTTCCGCATTGATTTCTTATCATCAGCGTATTCAGTCTATATATACAGATTCTTTTGTTGAGGAACTCCAAACATTAGTGCGTGAATTGGAATCTAATAACTCGGTGTCAAGCTTAATAACTCTTACTGGCCCGTTGCAAAAAGATCTTTTGAAAAATGGTTTTGTGTTTAACGGGAAAAAGATAAAGGGAGAAAAGGTTCAATATCTGCAAAAATTAATTGGAAAGTACTCTCAACTATTCCGTGGTCTTGTTCGATTCGTAGCCAGGGTTTTAGGGCAACAAACTGTCGTTATGATTCATGTCGATGACATTCTGTCTGGCTATTACGATCAAAATAACCACGAAATATTCAGACAAAAGCAGAATTTAATTGATGAAATTATTTACGCTGTAAAAAAGAAAACGCCTATTGTGTTTATGGGGAAAAGCGATTTGAGTGAAGAGAAAATACGTGAAAAAGTCTCTCAATTTATTGGTTACAAAAACTTATTTGATTCAGGATTGAATGTTGTTGTTCAGCACCAAGGAGGTAATTTAATTCATCCCAGCAAAGTTTTAGAAGTTGCTCAAGCAAAATCAACCTTCATCAAAAATAGTCAAATTTTCTTGAGAATTTATTCGAGCGATCCTGGCGCGTTCAATCTTTATGACGCTTCTGTTCGATTTATTTTCTTCGCCTTGTCAGAGCGTGTGGTTCCTTTAGCTTTGCGGATAAAAATAAATCATAAGATAGAGCAGCAAGCATAAGATAGGTTTTCTGTGGGAATTTAACCTGCGTAGTTTGTCTTAAGCCGCTTTATAAAATGTGCCTGGATTAACATGAAATCGGTGGGCTAGACGTTCTATTTGATCTCTGTTTAATTTTCTTCGTCCATTTAAAATATCTGAAACGACTGGTTGGCCCCCTAAATCGCTTGATAGATCTGTTTGTTTTAAATGAAATTGATCCATGAAAAACTGAAGCATTTCTTCTGGTGTTCCTGATGAGTTGGGGTAAATCTTTTGTTCAAATTCTGATACAAAATGCGATACCGCTCCAAAATAAGTCTCAATTGCTTTTTTTTCTTTTTTGGAAAGCATTTTTTCTCCTATTAACTCAGAGAGCATGTCCAAAATACTGGAATAAATTTTATGCATGTTTTTATCTTTCATGGGCTGAGGAGGAAGGCGCAGAATCAATGTTTGAAATAAGTGACCATTTATTTGAGGGTACTTCCTTACCTTTTTTTCAATAGTGAGTGTTGTCATATCTTTCTCCATTTATTTCGGTTATATTCGTCGTGTGTTAATATATGTGTGATTCTTAAAGCGTTTTGCATATAAATAACGATGGCAATCAATCGAAAGTTGTTTCCTCCAATGTCAAAGATCGTGGTATAACAATATGCTATATAATTTCAAGAGGTAAATATTTTTGAAATATTTGACCCACCGTTTCATATTTGATATTCCTACTCGTCCCGGCAAAAAATACTGACCTTAAGGACAACAAGCCTCCAATAAAGAGTGAAAGGTGCAACACAACATTAAGTTAAATAAAAAGCGTTTATTAGATTGGGTTGAAAAATTTAAAGGCGTTCCTGTTTTGGTTTTGGGTGATCTGATGATGGATCGCTCCTATCGAGGCACCTCCGAGCGTATCTCTCCTGAAGCGCCTGTTCCGGTTGTCCATGTTAAAAGTTCCGATTTTACCCCTGGTGGTTCTGGCAATGTTGTAAGCAATTTAGCCAGTTTGGGTGCTTATCCTTCTCTTATTGCTGTTCGTGGTAATGATCAAGATGGTTATGAGTTAGAGCTTGATTTAAAATCGCGCGGCATTAATGTTCGAGGCTTGATCATTGATTCTTCTCGCCCAACCATTACTAAAACCCGTGTTTTTGTTGGTCATCAGCAGGTTTCTCGTTTTGATTTCGAAAATCGTGAGAATCTCTCATCTCAATTTATTCGCCAATTATTTGAGCGGGTTAAACAAATGATCCCTGCTCATAAGGCTGTGGTTATTTCTGATTATGGAAAAGGGCTTATTTCGAAGTCGCTTATTCAATTGGTTCTTCGTGAAGCGCACAAAAATAAAATTTCCGTTTTAGTTGATCCTAAAATTGAGCATTTTATGCAGTATAAAGGTGTTGATTGTATAACCCCAAATACCAAAGAGGCCATCGAAGGAATGAAAGTTTTATCTCCAAAAAATGAAAAAGAATTTCTGAGCTTGGGTTGGAAAATTTCAAAAACTTTAAAATGCGCTTCAGTACTTATTACTCGTGGTGAAAAGGGTATGACCTTGTTTAAAAAGGGGGAAGAACCTTTTAGTATTCCCGCTTATTCGCAGCAAGTTTTTGATGTGACGGGTGCGGGAGATACCGTCATTTCAACTTTCGCCCTCGCGCGTGCCATTCAAGCTCCTCATATTGAGGCGGCTCAACTTTCAAATATTGCAGCGAGTTTGGTGGTAGCCAAAGTGGGAACAGCGGTCGTGACTCAATCAGAATTAAAAGAACGAATTCATGCTCTTTAAAAAACATCCCGTCATTCCCGTACCGTTCGATTATTTTATTAATGTCGGTACTGTCCCCTTTGGGTACGAATGTCTCTATCGGGAATCTAGATTGATTTATAAATTAGATCTCCGATTGAAAATTTCGGAGATGACAAATATTTGGAATTATGAGATTTAAAGATGTTATTGGTGTTATTCCCGCAAGGTACGCTTCCAGCCGTTTTCCAGGGAAGCCATTGGCGATGATTAAAAATAAGCCCATGATTGAATGGGTTTATAGACAGGCCAAAAAAGCTCTTTTACAAGTTGTTGTGGCCACAGATGATGTGAGAATTATTAAAGCTGTTCATACTTTTGGTGGGGTTGCCATGATGACACCTAGAAGTTGTGCCTCAGGAACCGATCGCATGGCTTATGTCGCGCAAAGAATGAAAGCGACGTATTTCGTCAATATTCAAGGGGATGAACCGTTGATTGACCCTGGTGTCATTCGAAAAACAGTTATCTTGGCCAAACAGCATAAAGCCATTGCGACCTCAGCCACTTATCTAGAGGAGAAAGATTTTAAGAACATCAACACCGTTAAGGTGGTTATTGATAAACAATCAAAAGCCCTCTATTTTTCAAGAGCGCTTATTCCTTTTCCACGAGAGGGAAAAAAGGTTACAAAGTCGTTTAAACACCAGGGATTATATGTTTACCCTAGAGAGGAACTGTTGAAATTTGTCCGGTTTCCTGTTTGTGAGTTAGAAAGTATCGAAAAATTAGAACAATTAAGGGCTTTGTATAACGGCCTGAGTATTTATGTGAACATAACAGCGAAAGATTCTTTGGGTGTTGATACACCAGCAGATTTAAGAAAAGTTGCAAGTTTAATGAAATGAGGATTGAAATAATATGACGAAGTTTATATTTGTGACAGGCGGGGTGGTTTCATCTCTAGGGAAAGGAATCACTTCTGCTTCATTGGCTCGATTGTTAAAGGCGCGAGGCTTTAAGGTAACGATGATTAAGCTTGATCCTTATTTAAATGTGGATCCAGGAACGATGAACCCTTACCAACATGGAGAGGTTTTTGTTACCAATGACGGGGCTGAAACAGATTTGGATCTGGGTCATTATGAGCGTTTTCTTGATTTGGATATGACCAAATACAATAACTGCACGACCGGTCAAGTGTATGACACGATTATTCAACAAGAGCGTCGTGGTGAATTTTTAGGAAAAACAGTTCAGGTTATTCCTCATGTGACCAATGAAATTAAACGTCGCATTCGACGTGTTGCCGATGGTTTTGATGTCGTTATTATTGAAGTTGGGGGAACAGTTGGTGATATTGAGTCTCTTCCCTTTTTGGAAGCCATTCGTCAAATTCGACTCGACGTTGGGCGTGACAATGTTTTATATGTTCATGTGACCCTTATTCCTTTTATTAAAGCTTCTGAAGAATTAAAAACAAAACCGACCCAGCATTCTGTTGGAAAATTAAGAGAAATTGGAATTGAACCTGATATTTTGGTTTGTAGGACTGATCGAGAATTGAGTCGAGATCTAAAAGATAAATTGGCTCTTTTCTGTAGTGTGGTTCCAGAAGCGGTAATTGAAGCTCAAGATGTTCGAAGTATTTACGAAGTTCCCCTCATGTTTCACCGTCAAGGGATGGATGAACAGGTTTTAATGCTCCTTCGAATGAGAAGTGGATCAAGTGAGTTAGACGATTGGAAAAATTTGGTTGATACGTTAAGTTCTCCTCATTCCCATGTCACTATTGGTGTAGCGGGAAAATATATTGGTGTCAAAGATGCGTATAAATCAATTTCAGAAGCTCTTCTTCATGGCGGGGTTGCCAATAAATGCCGCGTTGAAGTGAAATATATTGATGTTGATGGCCCCAGCATGGAAGAGGAACTTTCTAATGTTCATGGTATTTTAATTCCTGGCGGATTTGGAGACCGGGGTATTGAAGGAAAAATAAATGCGGTGAGGATTGCTCGTCAAAATAAAATTCCTTTTTTTGGAATTTGTCTTGGAATGCAAGTGGCCTGTATTGAATTTGCGAGAAATGTTGTTAATTTGAAACGGGCCAATTCAACAGAGTTTGATTTGAAAACACCCCACCCTGTTATTAGCATGTTAGAAGAACAGAAAAAAGTTAGAGATAAAGGCGGAACCATGCGTTTGGGAAGTTATGTGTGTCATCTCAAAAAAGGTTCTAAAGCCGCACACTTATATGGCAAATCAGTTATTTCCGAAAGACATCGACATCGATATGAGTTTAATGGTGTTTACCGGGAAAAACTTGCGAAAGCAGGTCTCCATGTTGTGGGTGAATTTAAAGGTCAAAAACTTCCGGAAATTGTTGAATTAAAAAACCATCCTTTTTTTGTTGGGGTTCAGTTTCATCCGGAGTTCCAAAGTCGGCCTCTTAGGCCCCATCCTGTTTTTTCTGGGTTTATTGCAGCGGCATTAAAGAAGAGTATGGGTGCTCTGTGAAACAAAACGAAGTAAAACTGAATTCGATTACGTTCTCTAATAATAAACCCTTTGTTTTATTGGGTGGGCCTTGTGTTATTGAATCTGAGAAGTTGGTTTTTCAGGTGGCCACTCGACTTAAAGAAATTACATCGGCGCTTAAAATCCCCGATGTATTTAAAAGCTCTTATGATAAATCCAATCGCTCCTCAGTAAAATCTTTTCGGGGGCCTGGTTTAAGAGAAGGGTTGAAAATTCTTTCTAAAGTGAAAGAAAAATTAGATTTGCCCATTATCACGGATATTCATACGCCAGAAGAAGCTCGTGAAGTGGCCCGAGTGGCAGATATTCTTCAAATACCCGCTTTTTTGTGTCGTCAGAGTGATTTGCTGATCTCTGCAGGTGAGACGGGGAAAATTGTCAACATCAAAAAAGGTCAGTTTATGTCACCGTGGGAAATGAAAAACGTGATCGAAAAAGTAGAGTCCACCGGGAATAAAAGAATTTTTGTGACGGAACGTGGAACCACTTTTGGTTACAATAATTTGGTTGTTGATATGCGTGGTTTGGATATCATGAAGTCGTTTCAATATCCGGTTGTTTATGATGCGACTCATTCTGTTCAATTACCTGGGGGAAAGGGAAATTCTAGTGGGGGGCAAAGAGAATTTGTGTTGCCACTTGCCAGAGCGGCCACGGCGTTGGGTTTGGCGGCACTTTTTATGGAAATTCATCCAGACCCTGACCATGCCCTTTCTGATGGCCCGAATTCTCTTAAACTTTCAAACATGAAAAATATTCTCGAAGTGCTTCTTAAATTAGATAAAGTCGTTAAAACGGCGTAACATTATTCAAGGGTGAAACGAAGGAAAATATGAAAAAACAAAAAGGTTCTAAATCAAACCAACCTCAAGGATCGGAAGCTTCTCCTCTATCTGAATCCATCGCCATTTCAAGTGAATCTCTTTGGATTCCAACTTGGGCATGGCATTTAAAAACACTCCTTATTATTTATGTGTTATTAACAGTGGCCTATTTTTTAATTTCGTCTTTTCTCTTGAAAATACCTAAACCTTATAAACTCCGCGAGGTTCCAAAAGAAGTACGTCCTTGGATTAAAGGATAACCAATACCTTCAATGCTAGCTTCGTTGGGAGAAATAAAAAAAAGAGCTAAAAAAATAAAACTGGTTGCTATGGATGTTGACGGCGTTTTGACCAATGGCGATATCGTTGTTTTGGAGTCAGGTGAAGAAGTGAAAAACTGGAGTTCTAAAGACCGGTTACTGATGGCTCTTATTCGTTCAAAAAAAATCCCTCTTACTATAGCTTGGATTACAGGCCGTCAATCAAAAGCAGTTGAGTGGGGAGCGAAAGATTTGTCGATTCCTTATTTGGTTCAAAAATGTGGTCAAAAAAAAGAAGCTCTTGAAACCATCTTGAAGAAAGAAAAAATAACACCCCAAGAAACTGTTTTTATCGGAGACGATATTATCGACTTGCCTGCGCTCAAACTTGCGGGATTGTCTGCTTGCCCCAAAGATGCTGTTCCGGAAGTATTAAAAACGTGCGATTATGTTTCTCCTTTGGAAGGGGGAAAGGGTGTTGTTCGTGATGTTTTGGAAATTATTCTGAAAGCACAAAATAAATGGGACGATATATTAAATTCTTTCTCTCATTAATTTCTTGCTCTTTTCTTTTGATTTCATGCGCGCCTAAGAAAAAAATGCAATCAATCGCTCAGGATGAACAGGAAAAAGAAATTCCTGCACTAAGGTTAACTGACGTAGCTCTCCAAAATTTTGATGAAGCCGGTTTACAATGGGAATTGTTTTCTCCCGTGGCCGAAGTTTTTACGAAGAAAAAAATTATAAGGGCGCGTAAAATGGCCGCTTTTACCTATGAAAATGGAACAAAATCAACACATATAAAAGCCAATCAGGCGATGATGAGTACGGCTCCTAAAGAGGATCTTGTGCCCTATCAAACTCACGTTGGGATTCCATTAAAGAATAATGATTTGTTTTTAGAGGGAAATGTGGTTGTTGTGTCTACTCAAAATTCACAAGTTAACACAGATTGGCTTTATTTCGAAAATGCCGAACAAATTATTCGTTCTTCCGCGCCAGTTGAAGTAAGACGTGAAGATTCGATTACGCGCGGAGTGGGTTTAAGAGCCACTTCCGATTTATCTCAAGTGCAAATTTTCAAACAGACATTAATTATTAAAGAGAAAACTCAATAATGAAATTTTTAGTTGGCATTTTTTTTATTTTTTTAACGTCAACCGCTTTCTCTGTGGATACCACTATTACCGGGGGAGAGATGGAATTGCGAGATAAAGGCGAAACAGTTTTTTTTAAGGGAGGGGTTCATCTCCGTCGAGGAAATGACACAATGAAATCCCAAGAAATGTCTACCAATAAAAATAGAGATCAAGTAACGGCTGTTGGTCATGTTCAATTGTTTCGAAAAGTAAGTTCCACAGAAAATTGGAAAGGTAAGGGTGATCAAGCTTACTACGAAACTCAAAATGCTTCTGGTTATTTACTTTCTTATGAGAAAAGAGCTTCACTTCGCAGAACAGAAATATTGAGTTCAACGATGACGCGCGTGGTTGATATGTTCGCCAAAAGGTTTGATTTTTTTAAGAACAATCAATTTGCGACTGCCAACGGTCATGTTTATGGAAAAACAATAGATTCTCAAAGTCGATCGGGATATGAATTTTGGTCAAACAAAGCAGAGTATGATGGTGGATCAAAAATAATCACACTGTCAGGTTGGCCTTTCCCAAAACTAGTTCAGAAAGACGCCGAAAAGACGAGTACTCTTGTTGGTGAAAACATTCTTTATAATGTCGAAACTCAAAAACTGGTGAGTAAAGGAAATGCCATGGCTGTTTTTACCGATTTAGGAGAAAAGAAAAAATGAGTTTAGCCGCCAAAGATTTAGAAAAAACGTATGGTTCACGAAAAGTGGTTAAAGGCGTTTCTTTAGAAGTTTCTCCCGGTGAAATTGTGGGCTTATTGGGTCCCAATGGCGCTGGCAAAACAACTTGTTTTTACATGATGGTGGGTTTGGTGGCCTCAGATAAAGGAACTGTTTCTATGAATGGTCGAGACATCACTTCTTTTGCCATGTTTAAAAGAGCACAAACCGGTATTGGCTATTTACCGCAAGAACCCTCTATATTCCGAGGTCTTTCTGTTGAGGATAATTTAAGAGCGATTTTAGAGCACGTCAAAGGAAGTAAATCTGAAAAAGAAGCCAAGGTTGATTCTCTCTTAGAAGAATTTGGTTTAACCCGTCTTCGCAAACAATTGGCTGTTACTTTATCCGGCGGAGAAAAAAGGCGCTGTGAAATTGCCAGGGCACTGACCACCAATCCTCAAATTTTACTTTTGGATGAACCGTTTGTTGGAATTGACCCTATTACTGTTTCTGATATTCAGGGTATTCTGCAGGTTTTAAAGAAAAAGGGCCTGGGCGTTTTAATTACCGACCATAACGTTCAAGCCACGCTTGATATCGTTGATCGTGCCAGTATTGTTTATGATGGAAAAATCCTCACGCAAGGATCTCGCGAAACCTTATTAAATGATCCTGAGGCCCGCCGGGTGTATTTGGGTGAAAACTTTAAGATTTAAATGGTCTTGAAAACTCCAAAATACATTGTAAAATGGAGTTATGTATTCCAGACTGCTTAAAGCTCCTAGAAATAAAAGTTTTTTCTTGTTGGGTCCCCGCGGTACCGGCAAAACAACATGGGTTCGAACCAACTTTCAGGATTCAATCTATATTGATTTGTTAGAAGCGCAAGTTTTTAATGACCTGCTGGCTCAACCTCAAAGAATAAATTCTTACATTCCTCCTCAGTTTAAAAATTGGATTATTATAGATGAAGTGCAAAGAGTCCCGGATCTTTTACACGAAGTCCATCGATTGATTGAATCAAAGAAATACAAGTTTATTCTTACAGGTTCAAGTGCTAGAAAGCTAAAAAGAGCAGGTCCCAATTTATTGGCTGGACGAGCTCTTTCATTATCAATGTCCCCTTTATCTGTGTCTGAAGTTGGTGACGATTTTGATATGAATAAGATTCTTCAATTCGGACAACTCCCCAGTATTTACTCGGAGGAAAACCCAAAGCAATATCTCGAATCCTATGTAAAAACCTATTTGGAAGAAGAAATTCGGCAAGAAGGCTTAACGAGAACGCTTGCGGCTTTTGCACGGTTTCTTGAATCAGCTAGCTTTTCTCAAGGATCTGTTTTGAATGTTTCATCGGTTGCTAGAGACTGTGCAGTAGAGAGAAAAGTCGTAGAGAACTACTTCACTATTCTTGAAGATTTGCTCATTGCTTATCGTATTCCTATTTTTTCTAAAAGATCTAAGCGCCGTCTCACTCTTCATTCAAAGTTTTATTTTTTTGATGTGGGGATTTATCGCACGATTCGGCCCATGGGTCCCTTAGACTCCATAGAAGAAGTGGAAGGCATTGCACTTGAGACATTATTTTTTCAGGAGTTAATGACTTTAAATAATTCGCTTGGCTTGGGATATCGGCTGTATTACTGGAGAACTTCGAATGGGCAAGAGGTCGATTTTGTGTTATATGGTCCACGCGGTTTGTTTGTGTTTGAAATAAAAAGAACTGGAAAATTTAAAATTGAAATGTTAAGTGGGATTCAGTCATTTCTTAGAGAGTATCCCATGGCTAAGTCTTATTTAGTGTACATGGGAGAGCGAAGTTTATTTGAGGGTAAAACTCAGATCATTCCCGCTAAAAAAATTCTGCAAAATTTGATTAATATTCTATAGGCTGCCTTACTTTTTTTGTAAACAAATTAAGTGACTTTGTTGTGTTTTTTTGAATAATCTCTGATGGCGTCTAATGTTGTCATCCAATTGCGGCCAAATTTAACTGAGGGTAATATTCCGCGCCTTGCCAATAAACTTAAATATTCTTGTGAATAGGGCGTTTTTTGTGCAGCATGAGCCAATGTAATATAACCTTGTCGTTCGTCGGTTTGTTTGGGTGGGGTTAAGGCTTGTAAATAGATAATAAGGGAACGCTCTATAGATCGAGCAATGAAATGAAAATAATCTTCGTTTTTTCCTTGATCTGCTTCTTGTAGGACCCGGTAGTATTTTCTCCTATCTACTTTTAAAATGACGGCAGGGGGATAACCTTTCCGCATGAGAACAAAATTCATCAAAAGACGAGCGGTACGACCGTTCCCATCTATAAACGGGTGAATAGACACAAATTGATGATGAAGACGAGCTGCTAGTTCTAGCGGGTCCATTTTTTTCTGATTTAGTTGAAACCATTCAAATAGCGTATTCATTAAGCTTGTCACTTTTAATGGGTTAGGAGGAATGTGGGTCGCGCCTAAAATCCTAACCGAATGACGGCGATAATGACCAGCTTCTTCTTCATCGATATTCTTTAGGATTAGTCGATGTAGTGAGCAAACCAATTCGTCATTAAGCTCATGGTGATCTTGTGTATATTTTTCAAGAGTCTGAATGGCTTCTTTATGATTGGTTGCTTCAAAGTGTTCGCGAAGAGGTTTCCCTGAAATGGTCAGCCCCTCATTTAAAATCAAGGCTGTTTCTTTCAAGCTCAAGGTGTTCCCTTCGATAGCGTTAGAGTTAAATGTCCACTCAATGGCCATTTGTTGGCGCAATTTTTCCAGCGCCAATTTAGGGAATGGCCTTAAAGAATCAAGCTTTTTCTTTTTTTCTCGAATTGATATTTTTAAATTGAAGCTCATAGGGAAGAGTATATCGGATAAGTAGTTATTTTGTCTATCCGATATTTATTCTGTTTTTGAGTTTTTCCATCTAAAAATCAATCTAAATTTAGCATCTTCATGCTTTTTTATGTGAATCTGAAATTTTGTCAACAAATGAAGTGACTTTGTTGTGTTTTTTTGAAAGAATCAAAGCACTATTGAAAATTGCTAGCACGAATCATTAGTGAAATGTGGGGAAATGCCCTGCATTTTTTTTATGCCCGGGAGGCGAGTATTATGACGAAGATGTTTGTAGGAAGTTTGCCGTTTGATGTAACAGAAGAGCAGCTCTTTGATTTGTTTAAACCATTTGGCCAAGTTGGAAGCGCTAAATTGATGACAGATCGAGAAACCGGGCGTTCCAGAGGTTTTGGATTCGTGGAAATGGAAGATGCGCAAGCTCAAGAAGCCATTGCAAAATTGAACGGTAGCACAGTGGGATCAAGACAAATTGTTGTTAACGTTGCTCGCCCCATGGAAAAAAGAACAGGTGGTGGTGGCGGTGGATTTGGTGGCGGACGCGGCGGCTTTGGTGGAAACCGAGGCGGTGGCGGAGGCGGCGGTGGACGTGGTGGATTTGGTGGCGGACGTGGTGGTGACCGAGGTGGTGGTCGCGGCGACCGTGATGGAAATAAAGGCGGATTTAAGCGCTGGTAATTTTTTTTAAAACGCGCTGTTCTTCTTGAAAAATAGAAGAGCAGCGCGTTTTTAGTTGTTTGACTATAATCCGTAGAATTCATAGCATTTCCGTCCTAATCAATAAATTTATTTGAGTGAGTGGCCATGAAAGTTTTAGAGTTTCTCGACGAAAGTTGTATATTTCTGGATTTGAAAAGTTCATCTAAAAAAGAAACCATTGAAGAACTTTGCAATATACTCCTTCAAAATTCGAAAATTAAAGATCTCCTTCCTGTCGTTAATTCATTAATGGATCGTGAAAAATTAGGCTCTACTGGTATTGGTCAAGGTGTAGCCATTCCCCATGGAAAGTCAGATTCTACATCCGCTCTCGTCGGTGTATTGGGCATCTCAAAACGAGGTATTCAATTCGAATCTTTAGACGGAGAACCTGTTAATGTTGTATTTATGTTGGTTTCTCCTCCCGATTCAAATGGACAACATTTAAAAGCGTTAGCCAGAATTTCACGGCTTCTCAAAGATAAATTTTTTAGACAAGCTCTTAGGGAAGCCAAGACGGCTCAAGAAATTAGAAACATCATAAAAGAGGAAGATGAATATTAATTCTTCGCTTTTTCCCCGTTTTTTTAGAATTTTTTCTATCCCCCTGTCTCCAAGGATTAACTCATGAGTGAACTAACAATTAAAGAATTGTATGAGTCTTGTTATAAAGAATTAAAATTAGATTGGATTTCAGGTAAATCAGGACAAAATAGAGTTGCTAAAGTTTCTGAAGTTAATCGTCCTGGTTTATCTCTGGCTGGATATTTTGAATATTTCAGGCCAGAGCGTGTCCAAATTTTAGGACAAGGTGAATATGCTTATCTTCAAACGTTAGATAATGCCAAACGCCTCGAAATGGTTGGAAAAATGCTGAGTTTTAAAGATCTTCCGTGCGTGATTATTACACATGGCAGAGAGATTACCCCTGAGATTACAGAAGTATCCAATCGAAATAATGTTGCTGTTTTTAGATCTCCATTAACAACCGCGCACTTAATTCGTGAGTTATCCGCGTATTTAGAAAACCGCTTAGCGCCAATGGAGATGGTTCATGGAGTCCTCACGGTCGTTTATGGTTTGGGTGTTTTGATTATGGGCGACTCTGGAAGCGGAAAATCAGAATGCGGACTTGAACTTGTTAAACGTGGACATATTCTCGTATCTGATGATATTGTCGAAGTTCGGCATCACCCCGGTGAATTGTTGGTTGGTTCTTCTGGTCCTTTGCTTAAACATTACATGGAAGTTCGTGGCCTTGGAATTATTGATATTAAACAAATGTTTGGGGTCAGCTCCGTTAAAGATTCGGCTCGCATTGAGTTGGTTGTAAAATTGGAATTGGACAAAGGCGATGGCGAATACGATCGCATTGGACTTGAAAATAAAAATATGGAAATTTTAGACGTCCCCGTCCCCGAAGTTGTTTTGCCCTTGCGGCCCGGAAGAAATGTGGCGGCTTTATTAGAGGTTGCCGCATTAAATCAGCGATTAAAACAAGAGGGTATTTATGCCGCTCGAGATTTAAATAAAAAACTGATTAGCCGTATTAATGAAGCCCACGAAAAATAATGAAGGCTAATTTTCATTGCATTATTATTACAGGATTGTCAGGGGCAGGGCGGAGTGTTGCTTTAAATGCACTAGAAGATTTGGGAATTCACTGTGTTGATAATTTACCTCTTCAGCTTCTTCCAAAGTTGCTTGATCTGTATCATGAAAGTGGTGTTCGCCTAAAAGAAATTGCTGTTGGTGTTGATGTTCGAGTTGGCGCGTTGTTAGACGAATTTACAAAATCTCTTCAAGATCTTTCTCGTCGAGGAATTACCTATCAGGTTTTATTTTTAGAAGCGAAAGATGACGCCTTGGCGCGCCGTTTTTCAGAAACAAGGCGTCGACATCCACTTGGAAAAACACCTCTGGGTGGCATACGAGAAGAAAAACGGCGAACCAAAGAAATCAGAGCTATTTCTGATCGGATTATTGATACCACTCGAACCAATCCAAATGAATTAAAGGGAATTTTAGCTCGTGCTATTCGATTGCCCAAAGCAAGGTCCATGGCAATTACGGTTACTTCTTTTGGTTATAAATATGGGCTTCCCATCGATGCTGATATTGTTTTAGATGTTCGTTTTATTCCAAACCCCAATTATGTTAAAAGTTTGAAAAATTTAACCGGACTTCATAAGCGAGTATCTCAATACGTGCTTAGACAGAAGTTAACCAAGAAATTTATGGATGCTGTGAAATCTATGCTGGATATGACTCTTCCCCAATATGTTGGAGAGGGAAAAAGTTATTTGACCGTCGCCATTGGATGTACCGGAGGGCGGCATCGAAGTGTCGCTTTGGCTGAGCTGATTAAAAGTTATTTATCGATGAAAAAATTTCCAGTGAGAATTGTTCATCGAGATATTGGACTTTAAAAATGATTGGGATCTTGGTTTTAACTCATGGACCATTTGGTGAAGATCTCATTAAGACCGCCAGTGCCATTATGAACGAGCAGGGGAAAATTTCAGCTTTAAACTTGTCTCGCCGATTGGATTTTCCAACTCTACGAAAAAAAGTGTCAGACGCCATTGAGGAATTAAAAGCAGAATCAGGGGTATTGGTTCTTATTGATGCCTATGGGGGCACTTCCTATAATACGACGCTTCCGTTGATGAATAGTTTTCATTTGAGTTTGGTGACAGGCGTTAATTTACCAATGGTTCTTTCTGCTTTAACCAACCGGCATCGGATGGAGTTAGAGACACTAGCAAAAAAAGTTTCGGAAGATGCCAAAAAAACAATTTCAGTTTTATTAAAAGCAGATTTAGGGTAAATCAATTTTATGATCGAAAAAGATTTTATTGTTAGTAATCGTTTGGGCTTACATGCGCGGCCAGCATCATTGTTTGTTAAGACCACTTGTAAATTTAAAAGTTCGATAAAAATTAAAAAAGACGGAAGTGAAATAGATGCGAAAAGTATTATGGGACTATTAATGTTAGCCGCTGGTCCTGGCAGTACACTGACCATTGTGGCAGACGGTCCAGATGAAGCCGATGCGATAAAAGCATTGGATGATTTATTTCTACGACATTTTGATGATGATAATGGAGATTAAGTGACAGAAGAACAACAAAATATTGTGTTAAAAGGAGTCGCAGCGTCCGATGGTATTTCTATCGGTCCCGCTTTCGTTTTTGAAGACGAAGATGTTGCTATTCCTAAATGGAACGTCCCCAAAGATCGTCTTAAAAACGAAATTTCACGTTTTCGTTTTGCGCTGGCTCGAACCAAAGAAGAAATGGTCGGAATTCACGCTAAAGCGATTAAAGCTTTTGGTAAATCTCATGCGCGTCTGATGGATGCCTACCTTCTTATTCTTGATGATCCCTTCTTAAGTAAAGACGTTGTCAAAATTATTGAAACCGATCAAGTGAACGCTGAATATGCTTTGACCCAAATTATTGATCGTACCGTAAAAGTTATGGAAAATTTTGATGATGAATATTTTCGTGACCGGAAATACGATATTTTAGATGTTGGGCACAAAGTGCTTCGTCACTTGATGGGGCATGAAAAAAAATCGATGGATTCCATTTCAGAACCTTCTATTGTTATTGCCCATAATTTAACCCCAACAGATACCATGAATTTAAAAGATCATATGGTGGTTGCCTTTGCAACAAATATTGGGGGCAAAACTTCTCACGCGGCTTTATTGGCCCAATCTATGACGATTCCAGCTGTTGTGGGAATGAGAGATATAACAAGTCATGTCCGAACGGGAGATATGCTGATCATCGATGGGCATGAAGGTATTATTATTCTCAAGCCTGATGATGAGATAATTAAAAAATATCGTATTAATCAACAGAAGCGAAAAGAAGAAGAACGGCGCCTCGAAAAATTAAGGGATTTACCCGCTCAAACCCTAGATGGACATAGAATTACTTTGGCGGCCAATATTGAGGTTTCTGCTGATGTTAAAGTGGCGTTATCTCATGGAGCCGAAGGAATTGGTCTTTTTAGGACTGAATTTTTATTTTTAAATCGTAAGTCAACTCCGACTGAAGAAGAGCAATATGAAAGTTACAGATTGGCCGTGAGAGCGTCTTTTCCTTTCCCCGTTATTGTAAGAACGCTTGATATTGGTGGGGATAAATTGGCTAATTTGGGTGTCACTGGAATTTCACCAGAGAGTAATCCTTTTTTGGGTTTAAGAGGAATAAGGCTTTGTCTTAAATTCCCGGAGCTGTTCAAAGTTCAATTGAGAGCGGTTTTACGCGCCTCAACTGAAGGAAAAATAAAAATCATGTATCCGATGGTTTCAGGATTAGATGAGTTGAGAGCGGCAAATTCAATTCTCCAAGAAGTAAAAAGTGAATTACGTTCTAAACAAATCCCTTTTGATGAATCAATGGAAGTTGGAATGATGGTTGAGGTTCCCTCCGCCGCTTTAATGGTGGATATTCTTGCCAGAGAAGTTGATTTTTTTTCTTTGGGAACCAATGACTTAATTCAATATTCCTTAGCGGTTGATCGGGTTAATGAAAATGTGGCCAGTCTTTACCAGCCGCTTCATTTGGCGGTCTTGCGCCTTATTGATCAAACCGTAAAAGCGGGGCACAATATTGGCAATAAATGGGTTGGTGTTTGCGGTGAAATGGCCTCTGAGCCAGAATTGGTGCCAATCTTATTGGGTTTAGATATTGACGAATTATCTGTTGCTCCCAGCGCTGTTCCAAAAGTAAAAGAAGTTATTCGATCCAGTACCTATGCTGAGTGTGTTCAATTAACGCGTGAGGTTATGAACGCGGCAAGTTTAGAATCAGCGCAAAGAATATTAAGACTCTTTGCTGATCAAAAATTATCATCTCCTCGGCCCCGGTCTTAAACCTCCATGCCTGATAATATTCGAAACTTTTGCATTATTGCGCACATTGATCATGGTAAATCTACTTTGGCTGATCGTTTATTGGAATTAACTGGCACGGTCTCTCTTCGGGAAATGCGCGGGCAAATATTAGATGGAATGGAATTGGAGAGAGAACGCGGAATTACTATTAAAGCGAAATCCGTTCGAATGAATCATGAAGGAAAAATCCTAAATCTCATTGATACTCCTGGTCATGTGGATTTTACTTATGAAGTTTCTAGAGCGCTGCAAGCGTGTGAAGGAGCGCTTTTAATTATTGACGCTTCCCAAGGTGTAGAGGCTCAAACTCTGGCTAATTTTACTTTAGCCACCGAGGCGGGCCTTAAAATTATTCCAGTCATTAATAAAATTGATCTGCCTGCCGCTGATCCTGATCGAGTTCATGAAGAGATTTATGAGATTTTAGGTATTGAAGATGATCCCATCAAAATTAGCGCCAAAACAGGTTTGAACGTAGAGGCGGTTTTAAAAGCCATTGTTGATCGAGTGCCGCCGCCGAAAGGTTCATCAGATGAAGCGCTTTCTGCTTTGTTGTTTGATTCTTTATTTGATCCCTTTAGAGGGATTATTGTTTTTGTTCGTTTGATGTCAGGAACGTTAAAAGGCGGCGACAAAGTCAAATTTATGGCCTCTGGTGATGAGTTTGTTGTAGAAGAACTGGGTTACATGCGCATGAAAATGGAGCAGGCCAAATGTTTATTGACCGGAGAAGTGGGGTATCTCATCCTTGGTATTCGCGACGCGTCTCAAGTTCATATTGGGGACACCATTACAAGTGTTCTTAATCCAACCAAACAAGCTTTACCAGGCTATCATGAAGTCAAACCTTTTGTTTTTTGTGGAATGTTTCCCATTAATTCCAGCGATTATGGAATTTTAAAATCCGCTCTCGAAAAACTGCATTTAACAGATTCTTCGTTTTTATATGAAGCAGAAACGTCAACGGCTTTGGGTTTCGGTTTTCGCTGCGGGTTTTTGGGCCTTCTTCATATGGATATTATTCGTCAAAGATTAGAACGAGAATTCGATTTAAATCTTATTATTACGGCTCCCAATGTTGTTTATCGTGTCATTGACCAAAAAGGAATAGCAACTGAAATTCATAATCCCTCTGATTTCCCCGAATCTTCTAAAGGGATGACAGTTCAAGAACCCTATGTGAGAGCCACGCTGATTTCTCCTGCCGATTACACGGGGTCCATTATGCAGCTTTGTCAGGACAGAAGGGGAATTATGTTAGATATGAAATATTTAACACCCATTCGTGTTCGCATGATTTATGAGTTGCCACTTGCAGAAATTGTGGTTAACTTTTTTGATTCGCTCAAATCTATCACGCGTGGTTATGCTTCGTTTGATTATGAGCCGATCGGTTATAAAGATGGCGATTTAGTAAAACTAGAAATTTTGGTCGCTGGTGAACCGTTGGACGCGCTTTCTTATGTGGTTCATGAAACAAATGCTTTTGCTTGGGGGCGTCGGATCACAGAGAAAATGCGAGATTTAATTCCCAGACAAATGTTTGAAGTTCCATTACAAGCGCGCATAGAAGGGCGTATCATTGCCAGGGAATCTGTTCGTGCCATGCGCAAAGACGTTTTGGCCAAGTGTTATGGCGGTGATATCTCAAGAAAACGAAAATTACTTGAGAAACAAAAAGAGGGTAAAAAAAGAATGAAGCAGTTCGGGGCGGTTGAAATACCACAGGAAGCTTTTTTGGCTGTACTCGAATTATCCGAAGGGGAATCTTAACGTGGAAGCTCGATTGTTTTTCTTATCATTGTGGTGCGGTTTATACGCGTTTTTGGTTCGATTTTTCTTAAAAAAAGAATCAACTCAGAAAAACCCTTTTTTTGTTGTGGTGATGAATGCTTTTTTTTGGGCAACAGCGGGTGTGATGGTAGGAATGCTGACAGCTAGTTACCGAGAGAAAGTGGATCAAGCCGATCAGATGGCCATTATTTTTGGTTTGGTTGCTGGGTTGATAGGGGCCATTGTTGGTTTTATTGTTGCTAAAAAAGAAGTTAAAAAAGAAGCGCTCATTAAAGATAATTTAGAATGGGCTGATACTGGTTTCTCAGCCATTCTCTTGGCTTCGGTTGTGATGTTTTTCTTGTTTCAAGCTTTTAAAATCCCTTCTGGTTCCATGCGAATGACTTTTGTTGAAGGAGATCATCTTTTTGTTCTGAAATGCGCTTATGGTTTTCCGATTCCTTTTACGCGTAAAAAAATTATTCCTTTTCAACAAGTAAAACGGGGTGATATTGTGATTTTTAGATATCCTGCGAAATCAAAAGAAGATGGAAATTATGGAAAAGATTTTATTAAGCGAGTGATCGGGTTAGAAGGCGAAACCTTAGAATTGAAAAATAAACAACTTTATATTAACGGGGTTCCTCTTGATGAGTCCTATAAACAGCATGTGGTCAACACAATTTACGAAGGAAATCCGCTGCCAAAAGATGAGTATCAGATGGCTTGGGAAAATGGCGAATTTGCGAGCCCCAGTTCTATTGATATTCGGGATAATTTTGGACCAATAACAATACCATCTGGAAAAGTTTTTGTTATGGGAGATAATCGCGATCGATCTTTTGATTCTCGTTATTGGGGACCTTTAAGAAAAGATGAAATTAAGGGAAGGGCTGGTCTTAGGTATTGGCCGCTGTCTCGTTTTAAACTCGTCAAATAGTAAAAATTTCCCATGCACCATGGGCTTTATGTTCATATTCCTTTTTGTGATGCCAAGTGCTCGTATTGCGACTTCGTTACCTTTGTTGGGCTCAATGACCAAATAGATCGCTATCTAAAAGCACTGGAGATTGAAGCTTCTTCCTACAATGAAGCGATCGATACCTTGTTTATTGGTGGTGGGACCCCCAGTGTTTTATCTCCTATTCAAATTGATCAGCTTTTTCAAGGTCTTAAAAAATCATTTGATTTCGCACCGCTAAAAGAAGCCACGGTTGAAATGAATCCAGAAAGCGCAACTGAGGAAAAGTTTCTAGCTTTTAAGAAAAATGGAATTAACCGAATTAGTTTTGGTTTGCAGGCCACTCAAAACGCCATTCTCTCTCATATTAATCGCCTTCATTCATATGAAACTTTTTTGAAAGCCTATTCTTTGGCTCGCAAACTTGGTTTTTATCATCTTAATATTGATCTCATTTTAGGTCTTCCCCATCAAACCTTAAAAGATTGGGAAAATACTTTGACTGAAATTATCCAGTTAAATCCCGAACATATTTCAACCTATGCTCTTAAAGTAGAACCAAATACCGACCTTGGAAAAAACCACTTTGAGTGCGATTCCGATTTGCAGGCCGATATGTATTTGATGGCGTCGGAAAAATTGATCAGCGCCGGTTATGAACATTATGAGATTTCTAATTTCTCTAAACCAGGTCGCGCTTCCCTTCATAATTTGAAATATTGGAAAAATGAACCCACGGTTGGGTTGGGTGTCTCCGCAACAGGTTACTTGGGTAAAAAACGAAGGAAAAATACACCGCGTCTCCCAGAATATTTGAATTCCTTGGAGAAAGGGGAAAAGGTTCCTCAAGAAATATTTGAATTATCTGATTATGAAACCGAAAAAGAATTTTTCTTGTTGGGATTGCGCCTCAAAGAGGGGGTTTCTTACGAAAAATTAATGACGTATCAAATTCCAAAGGTGAAAGATTTTTTAAAAGCGAATTTGGCCGAAGTTGATAAAGGGAGATTTAAATTAAAACCCGCTGGATGGTTACTCTCAAACCAACTGTTTTCGGAATTGGTGTGATATTTTTTAATTGAAATTAAAGAGGTGAAAGTGTATGAAAGCGAATGAATTTGATCGTGTCTCTTTAGCATGTTGAGTCAATTTTAAAACCTGAGTCGTCACCCCCGAATGTCTTAGTCGGGGGTCTGCTTTTGAACAGTTTAGATCCCCGAACGCCTGAAAGCAGCTTAAAGTTATTTCTAGCATGCTTTATTAATTGCCATTGAAGCTGTTTTATAAACTTGTTATCCTTTTTTTATGACAATAAAACAAAAAGTTTTAAAAGCGGTTCAGAGTCTACCGGCTAAAGCCTCAATGGAAGATGTTATAGATCAGTTATTGTTTCTTGCTAAAATCGAAAAAGGATTAACTCAAGCCAATTCCAATCAATCTATTTCCCATTCAAAGGCTAAGGCGAAAATGTCGAAATGGTTCAAATAAAGTGGACCCCTCAAGCCGTTGACGATTTTAAATCAATAATTGAATTCATATCAAAGAACTCCTTTCAAGAAAAAAGTAATAGAAGTATTAACCATTTATCACACTTCTAAGCTGTTTAGCCCGTCAAAATTACACTGGAAAAGTAGAAAATAGTTATTTCTAGCACTCTTCCTAAGAGTGTGCTTGACATAATTCCCTAACCTTTTATACTATTAGCACTCATAAATAAGGAGTGCTAAACTAGAATTCCATGAGAATATTAGCTTCAGATGAACAGCAAGCGCGCAAAGAAAAGATTCTTCAAGCGGTTGTTCATTTGTTTATAAAAACCGGAAAACCAATAGGCTCGAGTACCATTATTGAGTCATACAAAGTGAACTTATCTCCGGCGACCATTCGCAATGTATTGGCAGAGTTGGAGTTGGATGGGTATTTAACCCATCCGCATACCTCTGCTGGGCGAGTGCCAACGGATCGAGGGTATCGTTCTTATGTGGACTCTCTGGTTAATATTCAGAAATTGGCGGTGGAAGAAGAACGAAGAATTCAAAAAGAATACATTCAACGCCAAAGAGAAATAGAAGATCTCATGACGTCGACTTCTCGAGTGTTATCGGCGCTTTCTAATTGCACGGGATTTGTTTTACCTCCGAAAGTAAATGTAGACCGCCTAAGAAGAATTGAATTAATTCCAATGAGCAGAACTCAATTATTAGCCGTTTTAGTTTCAGAGACAGGGTTTGTCAGAAATCAAATGATCGAGGTGGTTTCTTTACCTAGTGAAGAAACATTAAGAGACGCATCAAGATTTTTAAACCAGCGTTTGAGTGGGCATTTGATGACGGAAGTAGAAAGTCAATTGATTCAAGAGCTTGATCAATATAACCGACATCAAGTAGAACAAGAAGAGTTTATTAAGTCGATTGCGCGAAATTTATTTGGGACAGAATTTAAAAACGACGTTTATGTGGAAGGGGCCAGTAACTTGCTCAAGTTTCCCGAATTTCAAGATGTTGAAGCCATTCGGCATTTTGCGCAGTTGGTAGATGAAAAAGAAACTTTAGGAGAAGTTTTATCTAAAGGATTAACTGAGGATGGAATGCAAGTGAGAATTGGATCAGAATATTCTCCAGAGTTAAAACATTTCAGCGTTGTTTCATCTGGTTACACTGTGAATGGAAGACCTGTGGGCGTTCTCGGGATTTTAGGCCCTCGCCGGATGGATTATGAGCGCATGATGTCTATTGTAAATACCGTTTCAAAGCTTATGACACAATATTTAGAAGAGAGGAAACATTTACTTGAAGAAGGTGACGAAGCATGAGTTTGGAATCTGAAGAGAGACCAGAATTGGCTGAAAAATTGTCTGAGCTAGATATTTTAAAGCAATCTGTAGACGAATTAAAATTGAAAGAGCGCGCGACATACGATCAATTATTAAGACAGACTGCAGACTTTCAAAACTTTAGAAAAAGAAATGAACAAAAAGTTATCGAATCAAGGCAAGCAGGGAAAGAAGATGTTTTGACAAGCATTATTTCTTTGGCCGACACACTGCTATCGGCTGAATTGGCCAGTCAAAATGCGACTGATATGGAATCATTAAAGCGTGGGCTGACGCTTGTCAGAGAACAGTTTGAAAAATTTTTAAGTGAACAGGGCTTGGTCGCCATAAAAGCAAAAGGAGAAAAATTAAATCCAGACCTTCATGATGTGATTGCAAGTGTTGTGGATAATTCTCTAGAAGAAGGAACCATTGTTGATGAAATTCAACGAGGGTTTACTTTAAATGACCGAATGGTAAGACCGGCTCGTGTGCGAGTGTCGACAAAGCCGCAAGAAGTGACACCCACAAAAGGAAATCAGGAGGAAAAATAATATGGCTAAAATAATTGGAATCGATCTCGGAACATCAAATTCTGCTGCATCTATCATGGAGGGAGGAAAACCCACCATTATTCCTTCAGCAGAAGGAACAACGTTGGGAGGAAAAGCTTTCCCATCTTATGTGGCTTTTACCAAGGGTGCAGATTCTCAGCTTCTCATCGGTGAACCCGCTCGTCGTCAAGCGGTGTCAAACCCTGAAGGAACCTTGAGTACTTTTAAACGAAAAATGGGAACTGATTATAAGTATAAAGTTGGCGGAAAAGAATTTACGCCACAACAATTGTCAGCGTTCATTCTTCAAAAAGTAAAAAGAGACGCGGAAGCTTATCTCTCAGAAAAAATTGAAAAAGCTGTTATCACCGTTCCTGCATATTTTAATGATCACCAGCGCCAAGCAACCAAAGACGCAGGTACCATTGCTGGTCTTGAAGTGGTGAGAATTATTAATGAGCCCACGGCGGCCTGTTTAGCTTATGGAGTTGATAAACAAGGTAAAGACGAAAAAATCATGGTCTTTGATTTAGGAGGCGGAACGCTCGATGTTACCATCATGGACTTTGGTGGAGGCGTTTTTCAAGTGGTTTCTACCTCAGGTGACACTCAACTGGGTGGAACCGATATGGATAAAATTCTCATTGATTTTATCGCCGAAGAATTCAAAAAAGAAAATGGTTTAGATATTCGCAATGATGCTATGGCCACTCAACGAGTAAAAGAAGCCGCAGAAAAAGCCAAAATTGAACTTTCAACCACGCTTGAAACAGATATCAATCTTCCTTTTATTACAGCAGACGCTTCAGGCCCCAAACATTTGACCTTAAAACTCTCGCGTGCAAAATTGGAACAATTGGTAAAACCCATTGTCGATCGTTGTAAGCAGCCTATTGATCAGGCCTTGGGTGATGCCAAATTAACGCCAACCCAAATTACGAAGATTATTTTGGTTGGTGGTCCAACCCGAATGCCCATCATTCAAAAATTTGTTGAAGAAGTTGTGGGTAAAAAAGTGGAACGTGGTGTTGATCCCATGGAATGCGTTGCCATGGGGGCGGCTGTTCAGGCTGCGGTATTAACTGGAGAAGTAAAAGATGTTCTTTTGTTGGATGTTACGCCTCTTTCATTCGGCATTGAGACGCTTGGTGGAGTATCAACGAAGTTAATT
>JBJXGI010000095.1:0-39181 GCA_046153645.1 Elusimicrobiota bacterium
CGGCGGGAATGCATTTACTTTAACAGCAACAGGCAATGACTTTATCTCTGGTTCCACTATTCTTTGGAATGGCTTAGAAAGAACAACCACTTTTATCAGTGCCACTTCGCTAACAGCACTGATTCCCGCTTCGGATCTCACCTCAAGCGGAACTGTTAATGTGTCGGTGTTTACTTCAACTCCCGGCGGTGGCACTTCTGCCTCTCAAATCTTCACAATTAATCAAGCCAGCAATCCAGCGCCAGTCCTATTGAGCATTTCCCCCAGCTCTACCACCGTTGGCGGAAGTGCGTTTACTTTAACCGCATCAGGCAATGATTTTATCGCTGACTCCATCATTCGCTGGAATGGTTTAGATAGAGTCACTGCTTTTATCAATTCAACTTCCTTGACTGCTGTGATTCCTGTGTCCGATATCATCTCTAGTGGAACAGCAAATGTGACTGTCTATACTTCAACTCCTGGAGGAGGCGTTTCCACATCTCAACTTTTCACGATCAATCAACCTTTATTTTCTACAACAACGTACACGATTTGGCCCGCCACAGCTGTACCGGCAACACAATCACCTGATCCAAACATTGAGATTGGGATAAAATTTACCGCTGATGTTTCTGGTACTGTTGTTGGTATTCGTTTTTACAAACATAGCTTTAATACAGGAATTCACACCGGACATCTTTGGAGCTCAACAGGAACCTTATTGGGATCTGTTACTTTCACATCAGAAACAACATCAGGATGGCAACAAGCCAATTTTTCAACACCCATCCTCATCAGCTCCAATACAACTTATGTGGCCTCTTACTTTACAACCAAAGGTTATGGTGTCACTCGAAATTACTTCACCGCTTCTGGAGTTGATAATAGTCCTTTGCATGCGACAAGAAGTGTCACAGGCAATAGAAATGGCGTATTCAAATATGGCTCAACAAGTGGATTTCCCAATAGCAGTTATCAAGACACCAATTATTGGGTTGATGTCGCATTTAAAAAATCCATTGGTGGAGGATTATCAGTTAAGAAACGAGGACTACCCACTCCTATTATTTCTTTAAAAACCAACATTTATTTAACCGAAGAAATCACTGTTCAATACCCCGAGGATGCTCTTATTAAAGGTTTCGAATGGAATTTCACCAGGAAATCTTTAGAAACCGGCATTGGATCCCAAAATTCAAACACGATAAAAGCACTGAGTACTTTGCCCCAAGGGAAATTAAAACTACAAGACCAAAATCTTTTACCAGGAAATTATAGATTGGGTGTAACAGCTGTCGGGCTAAATAATGAAATGTCCAAAGAAGCCAGTTTGAACGTTATTCTTTTAGCCCCCACAATTGGGTCCGCCAGAATATTTCCTGATCCATGGAAGAAAAACCAACATGAGGGGATTCCACTCACCTTTGACGGATTACCTCATAATTGCATTCTCAAAATATTCACACTCTCTGCTCAACTGGTCAAGACACTTGAGGTTGTAAACGGCTCGGTTACTTGGGATAGGAAAAATTCAGAGGGAGACACAATCGCTTCAGGCATTTATATTTATATTGCCATAGATGACAGTGGAAAAAAGACCCAAGGAAAGTTTGCGGTCATAAATTAGAGATATCTCTCTATACAATTTCAATTACACCAACAACACCACACATTTGATTAGTCTAATCTAAATTAGACTAATCAAGTTTAGACAGTAAGGCAGAATGAATGTTCCTTAATTACCAAGAACTTCGAGAAGTGCCGCTTCTGTTTTTTTGTAATCACGTCGACGTTCGGCGTATTCATGTTTGAGCGCGACAATTTTTTCAAGTGCATCAAGCACATCTGGCGCGTTTTTTACACCGCGATTATATTCGCCCATAATTTGAAGCAAGTATGTTTTCCCCATTTCAACTTGTTTTTCGCTGGAATGAACCAATTCATCTAAATGACGCAACTCTTCTTTTAGGACGAATAAAATAGATTTCGTCTTCGCCTCTAGATATTCAACTTGAAAAGCGTAAGCCTCGGTTTGTTTTTCGAGAGACATCGCGTTATTCTTAGATTGAAACCCATCAAACAAAGGAAGTGACGCTTTAACTCCAACCGCAGTGTCATCTCGATTTTTTCTTTGAAACGACTCCCTTTCTCTCAGCGTGTAAAGATAATATCCGCCATAAAGATCAATGGACGGCCTCCAGTATGAAGCGGCTGTTTTTCTTTGCCACTCTGCCACCTGACGGTTCGAGTGCGCCCCAACCAAATCTGGTACTGACTCATGAGACGGAACTTCGTTTAGAATATGATCATCATGAGCATGGGCAATGGCTTCAATGGTATTAAAAACGGATCCACCTGACTGTCCTAAAAGCGGCGCCAAATCCGCCTGAATCAAAATGGTTTCATGATGTTGGCTTTCCATTTCTTCTTTCATGCGCAGGTCCATCATTTGAAAACCGAGACGATCGGAGTCTGTGGTGAGACCCCGATTAATTCGACTGGTCGAAGCGGTTATATTTTTTTCGTTTTGAATTACAAATTCTTTCATCATTTTCGTCACTTCGCGTGAAAAAACCAAATCCCAAAACAATTTCCGCGCCGCTAACAACTCCGAACGATAATTCTTGGCTGCTATCGCCGCTAATGATTCTGATTGCGCAAAACGAATATTCTCTTCATAAAGGTCACGCCTGCCACGGAATATATTTAGGCGCGCTTCCAAATCTCCATAAGGTTGGGTTTTCGTTTCGTAAAGGCCAGTTTTGAATAATTCGTAACCGGCCTCTAGTTTGACGGTTGGAGAAAAAGACCGCGCAAGGTGATGGGTTCTCCTCTGCGAACCAATAAAATGGGCTTGTGAACTTTTAATACTTAAGTTCCCACTCTTAGTCCACTTCGGCAAATCCTCATATAAAAGATCGATGGGTTCAGAGGCGTTCAAAAAACTGACGAGAAAAAACGCAAACCCCGCAACCTGCACTCTACCCCGACTTCCACCTTGTGCAATTATTTTCATGGTATTAATCCAAATTATCAAAGGCCACCAAAAGTGATCGAGTACCTTCTTTTAAATGGACATCAATATTAAATGGTTTTCGAGAAGCTTTTGGAGCACTTCCAGTAAACACATCATCAATTATTTTAAGATCAAACGGAGTTTTGGAATATTTCTTCTTATTCTCTACTTCAACAATTCCTTTGGCGGTTTTTTCAAACTTAGAGATATCAAGAACATTCATCTGTATATCATAAAGGTACAAACGAACTATTCCCTCATCTGAACGCACCAACTCCGCTTTATAAACCACCGCCGCCTTAGCTCCTTTCTTTGCATCTTTTTCATCAATGACAGGCGCAATCACCCCTCCTTGCTTCGATTGATCCGTCAACTTTGGTCCGTGCCCTTCATCATGAGCAAAAAAAGTGCCTCCCAAACCAAGACTTAAAACCCCAACAAATACAGCAACAGCATACTTTTTCATAGGTCGTCTCCTCGTAATTCAACATGTTCTTTTTTCTGGGAACTCAACATTTTTTCAACAGCTTTTCTCCCAAATCGATAAAAAACAGTAGGCGTTACCACAATATCAAGTAATGTAGATGAAATAAGCCCACCCACAATGACCACCGCCACTGGATAGAGAATTTCTTTTCCAGGTTCTCCCGCTGAAAGCAACAGTGGAACCAAGGCCAATACCGCTGAAAACGCTGTCATAAGCACGGGCACAAGTCTTTCCAAAGACCCCCGAATCACCATTTCTTCTGTGAAGGCTTCGCCTTCTTCTTTCATTAAATGAATGTAATGACTGATCATCATAATGCCGTTGCGCGTTGCAATGCCGCACAGTGTAATGAAGGCAATCAGCGTCGCCACCGATAAAACACGTTCCGTTAAATAAATGGCCACGATGCTGCCAATAAGAGCCAGTGGCACATTCAACATGATCTGCAATGACAACATGATGGATCGAAAATGGATATAAAGCACAATAAAAATACCCATCAAAGAAAGAATTCCTAAGAAAAGAATCAGCCGAGAAGCTTTTTGTTGATTCTCAAATTGACCGCCAAAAGCAATGAAATATCCCGTGGGTAGTTTTACCTTCTCTCCAATTTTCTCCTGAACTTCTTTGATTAAACTTCCCAAATCACGGTCATGAGAATTAGCGGAGACCACAATTCGCCGTTGCATATCTTCTCGGTTCACCATATTAGGACCCGTTCCCTTATAAATCTGAGCCACATCACCCAAACGAACGAGATGGGCATTGGGAAGCGTTTTCACCAACGTTGACTCAATTGTTTCTGGATTAGCGCGCGACTCATCGTCTAAACGCATAAAAATATCGTAGAGACGTTGTTTTTCCAAAAACTGCGCCACTGTTTCACCATTAAGAGCAATCTCCAAATCTTCAGCCAGTGTTCCCGGCCGAATGGCGTGAAGACCCGCTTCCTCTCGGTCAATAGCGATTTTTAGTTGCGGGATGAGAACCAAAGGCTCCAGTTGAAGATCTACAATTCCGCTGATCTCTTTCATCACACGTTCCACCTGACTACCAAGACGGCGAAGTTCTGTAAGGTCAGAGCCAAATATTTTTACCGCAATTTGGGCACGAACACCCGAGAGAAGATGATCCAATCGGTGACTAATGGGTTGACCAATATTGATATAAACATCCCCCACAGCTTCAATTTTTTCTCTCAGATCTTGAAGAACCAAAGGCCTTGGGCGTCCGCCTTCTTTAAAATCAACATCAATTTCACTCCAGTGAACCCCTTCGGCATGCTCGTCCATCTCCGCCCGACCAGTTCGTCGAATGGTGGATTTAACTTCAGGCACAGAAAGCATGGCCTCTTCCACTTTTTTCCCCAGCTCATCAGAAGCTGGAAGTGAGATGCCTGGTGCGGCCGCAACACCAATTGTGGCTGTTCCTTCATTAAATGCCGGCAGAAAATTGTGCCCCATCAAGGGAAGCAAGGAAAGTGACGCCATAAGTAACAACGCGCATCCCGCCAGCACCAAATAGGGATGCTTGATGGTCTTTAAAAGAGTCCGCTGGTCCATTTCTTTTAGAAAACGAACCAATGATCCATCCTGATGCTGGGCAGTGGCTTTGGCCTTGGGCAATAAATAAGAACACAGCACAGGCGTCACAGTAAGTGAAATAAGCAACGATGCAATTAAAGAAACAATGTACGCCACGCCCAGCGGCGCGAACAATCGGCCCTCAATACCACTCAATGCGAAAAGAGGCAAGAACACCAACACCACAATAATTGTTGAAAACACAATCGAATTGCGAACTTCAGATGAGGCCTGATAAACCACCAAAAGTGGGCTCTTTGGATTTTTTAAAGCACGGTTTTCTTTAAGCCGTCGAAATACATTTTCAACATCCACAATAGCATCATCTACCAATTCTCCAATGGCAACCGCTAGGCCCCCCAGCGTCATAGTATTAATGCTGAGATCCATGATTTTAAAAACAATGGCGGTGATGAGAAGAGACAGCGGAATCGTCACCAATGTAATGGCCGTCGTTCGGACATTTAAAAGAAAAAGAATCAAGATAATGGCGACCATGATCGCGCCATCGCGAAGGGCTTGTTCAACATTAGAGATTGAGGCTTGAATGAAGCGCGCCTGTTTAAAAAGATCACTCTCAATTTTTACATGAGCCGGCAACGTTTTCTGTAGGTCTGCAAGCATTTTGTCAATTTTTTTGGTGAGCTCAATCGTGCTAACTCCCGGTTGTTTCTGAATAGTCATTACAACAGCATGTTTACCATTAATACTTCCTTCACCCCGTTTCATCTGAGCACCTATTTGAACGCGCGCCACATCTTTAACGCGAACCGGGTTTCCTAAATGAAGGCCAATCACAGAATTGGCAATTTCTTCAATGGATTCCACTCGAGCCAACGGGCGAATCAAAAACTCTTGCGCATCTATATTAATGAAACCGCCGGTTGTATTCTCGCTGATTTCCGATAAAGCATGTTTGAGGTCTTCTAGAGAAATCCCTTTCTTCTGCAATTTTTCACTCGACACCAATATTTGATATTGCTTCCGTTCACCGCCAAGAACAACCACTTGGCTAATTCCGGAAATGGTCATAAGACGCGGCCTCACCGTCCAATCAGCCAATGTACGCAGTTCCATAGGAGAAACACTCTCATCGGGACTCGTGAGACCAACAAATTGGATTTCACCCATAATAGAACTGACCGGTCCCATCACCGGAGACATTTCTGCCGGCAATCTTTCCTTTGCCAGTTGCAGTCGTTCTGAAACAAGCTGACGGTTATGGAAAATTTCTGTGCCCCATTCAAACTCGACATATACAATAGAGATACCGATCCCACTTGAAGATCTGATTCTCGTTACACCAGGGGTTCCATTCAAGGCTGATTCGATGGGGAGTGTCACCAACGTCTCTACTTCTTCCGGGGCCAATCCATGAGCCTCTGTTAACACGGTAACAACGGGTCGGTTTAAATCGGGGAAAACATCAATCGGCAAGTGTGCGGCAATCCACCCTCCATAGACCAAAGAAGCCCCCGCAATCAATAAGACGGTAAGTCTGTTTCTTAGTGAAAATCGAATAATGGCGTTTAACATAAAAATCCTTTTTAAATAAAAACCTGGAAATGATTATTGAATGAAGGTAATAAGGAAGCAGGGACGAAAACCCCCACAAACAGCAGTTAAACGCGAGGAGGAGCTCGGTTGGAAAAAGAAGAAGGAAAAGATGTTTCGGTTGCAATCCAAGGCGGATCAGCACATCTCAGCCTATGTTGAGAAAAATTGACCAGGAAACGAGAATTAGACTTTACTAGCAAATCAGCTATTTCAAAAAATTCGGGAGAGGTAAGCCGGAAGTTCTGTATCAATACAACAGATGGCAAGGGTTTGCCCAAAAAAATGGGCCCATGGTCATGATCATTATTATGATGCTCAGTGTCAGATTGCGTTCCATCCTCATGATTGTGCGATAGGTGGGAATCGACAAAATGATCCAGAGCATGAAGAATAACAGGAACAGGACCAGGCCCAGCGGAGAAAAAATAAATCGCACCAACTAAATACAACATTAATTTTCTTAAACGCCCTTTCATAAAAACCAATTTAACATATAGCCCGTTGATATTCATCAGGAAATAAAAAAATGGGATTATTCAAAACATCTCATTGGTTTTATCTCCATAAATTATTTACCTACGATTGTTTGAAAACCACCATAGTGCATTCGCTTCATTTCAAAAGGCATATCTTTGGGTGTACAATCTTCTCCCATTTCCTTCATAACCTTGGCATTAACAAGATTTCGGTGCGATCGAGATTTGTAAACAATATAGGAAAAAACCACTGTTTCACTGGGTTTGCACTTCATCATTTTTGTAAACGGGGTTCCCCATTCGCATTTCAAATCGTCCCCAACACATTCTTTATAATCAAGGGCGCCCGCTTTACGCCACATTTTCTCTCCCATTTCTGCCATTTTTTTGTACGCCTTCAAATTTTTCTTTGGCACAGCAATCACGAAACCATCTACGTAACTCATCTTTGATCTCCTTTCATCCCGATTTACGAGGAATCGAATTCCAACTTAAATTAAAAAATCATTACTTCGCAATAGCTTCGAGAGGGTATGCAGGTTATATACCGAAAAATTACTGAGGGTAGGATTCAGACCTACGAAGGACGTAGCCCAACAGATTTACTACCTGGAACCGGGGCATCTTTTTTAAGCCCTGATTTAGACCAGTGAATAAGAGACTCTTTCATTTGTTCAGCCAAGTGTATTTTTTCAGACCATGATAAAAGACGCCTATCACGCTGCCAATGGGTCTGTTTCTCAAAGAGTTTCTTAATTTCATCATTCACTTGGAAACCTCGATTCAAATTTCTTCCAACTTTCTAATAAACCAAATCGCTCAGAAAGTTGGCTAATATCTTTTCTGGTTACACTCCCAGATTCAATAAGGGCAAGCACTCGCGCAAAATCTTTTGACCGCCCCACACTCAGTGCAATAACCGCCAGATAACAGGCACTAACCACACGAAGCGGAATACCTTCAAAATCAGCTACCTCAGCTTTTTCCATGGCCTCCTGAGTTAATGAGCTAAATACAGGAATAAATTGAACGGGCCAAATCCCCACCTTAATGGCCTCCCCTTCTGGCTGGAACCCTCTCGTTGAACAAAAACCATATACGCCACTCAAAATATCAAGTCCTTTCTGCGGCGGAACTGCAACTAACAAATCTGCATCCATCGTTGCAACGGGTTCGGTGTAACGCATTTGAGCCACTGCACCAAAAAGAGCGTAGTTTTGGATAACACCAACCGATAACATTTCATTCAATAATTGGGCGAGTTCTTTCATGGTTCATTTTAAGGAAAAATTGCTGAGGGTAGGATTCGAACCTACGAAGGGCGTAGCCCAACAGATTTACAGTCTGTCCCCGTTGACCGCTTGGGTACCTCAGCTAAAATTTGATTCTTATTCGCTATCAATCGCAATGTAATCGAATATATTTCTAAGCCAGCACTGCGCTTCAAATGCCCAGCTTATTTTTGCCCTGTTTGGATCCGGTGCTGCATTTCTTCATTTGAGATAGTTTGGCCTTTATCAGAATTCTTCAGACCTCGATGAACCATTTCAATGATATCTTTATTCTCTGGATACTTCTTTAATACTTCTTTCAAAATCTTCTGAAATTCAGCACAGGAGGTCTTTTGTCCTTCGGCGATTTCCTTGGCACGTTCGTCATCGTATGGCTCTTCACCACTCCAATGATCGCACTCATCTTTTGCTCGCTTTACTAAATAGACTATTTTCTTCTCTGGAGAATTCAAATAAAGATCCGGGCGATTCACAGTCCTTGAGATTATCTCCACCTTCCCGCTCTTATTAATAGAGATCATGACAGCTGCAGCTGCTGGATAAAAGTCCTTTAAACCAGATGAAAGTATAATTTCTGGATTATTGTCCTCATTCAAGTCGAAGGCCTGATTGACACGCCATACGTCTTCTATCTTTAATTCATCCCACTCAAAATCCAAATTCGCCCAAACCATGTTTGGCAACTTCTTGTTCAAGATATCGCAAAGCTTTCCCGATGTTACAATTCTCTCTATCAATAAACCAATTTTCCGTTTGTTGTTATCAATCTCAACAAAGTAGACTGAATCCCCAAATTGATAAATGGACCGACGCTCATTTGAGCAGGCTTCCTGCCAATATTTCGCCTTTTCTGGACGAAATCCGTGCTTCTTAGCGATACCCTCATCCAAAAGAACATCATAGTAAGGACATCCACTAAACTCGACTTTGCCCTCAAGAATCTTTGTAGCCCCTTGTTTCATTGAGTTCTCAGATTTACCGAACTGTTTGTCGCGACACACCCCCCACCAACTTCCTGCTGAAACACAAAAATCTGCGTCAACAGTCGGACTATTACAGTCCGCATAATTCCAGGCTGGCGATGGACCGACGTACCAGATCATGGACAGTTTCTCGGGCCCACTAGCGCCAAAACAAATAACATGGGAACCTAGCATCCATCCCAAGAAAAGACCAGCGATGCCGACTTTTTTCTTCATCTAAATTCTTTGAGCATTTTTTCAATTGACTTTCTTAATGGTTCCAGCTGTTTGGTCGCGATGGTCCAAACGATTTCGATATCCACCTCAAAATATTCATGGATCGCAATATTCCGGAAACCGACGACCCGAGTCCAATTGATCTCTTTATATCGAGATCGGAATTCTTCTGGAATCTGCTTGGCAGCTTCCCCGATAACTTCAAGGTTTCTGGTCACTCCGTCAATAAGTAGGTCGTCACCTTGAAAATCCTCAAAGGTCTTCCCTAAAACAAATCGTTGCGTCTTGTTGATGGCAGTCAAAATATCCTTGAGAAACAGACTGATATCGCGTTTAGACAAGAACCAGATCCTCCTCAATCGATCGCAATAAATCAGGGTTCCTTTTGACCGCCCCTTTGGTGACCAAATCCACTTTCATTCCCAACAGAATTTTCAAAAATTCATAAAGGTCCACAACCTCGAAACCAACTGGTTGATCAAAATCGACTAAGATATCCAAGTCGCTGTTCTCTTTTTGGTCACCTCTCACATAAGAACCAAACAAACCAAGACTTCGAACATGATAGGTATCCCGAAGCTCTTTTTTTTGGTTGGCCAATGTCCTTTTGATCTCGTCCAATGATTTCATATGTTTATGCCTTACTTTTAAAAATAAGCTTCTTATCATTTATTCGTTTTCGGACACCAAAACTACAAAATTTAGAGATTTCTTCGAAGGACATTATTTTGGCTTAGATAACTTTTATTTTTGAAGGGTCAAAATTCGGTTTTGGTATTTTTAATTTCATTTTTTCTAACGTATCGACAATAACAGAGGCCACCACAAAATTACGGACCCATTTTTTATTTGAAGGAACCACAAACCAAGGAGTCTGTCCTTTACTGCAATTTGAAAGAACGCATTCATAGGCTTTTTGATATTCATTCCAATGTTTTCGTTCTCCGACATCCTGCGGATTAAATTTCCAGTTTTTCATGGGATCTTTTAACCGCTCCAATAACCGCTGCTTTTGCTCTTCCTTACTAATATTTAAGAAAAATTTCAGAATAACTGTATTATTTTCGATTAAATTTTTTTCAAAACGATTGATTTGATCATAACGTTTTTCCCAAATTTCTTTCGGCACTAAATTATGAACTCGAACAACCAACACATCTTCATAATGGGAACGATTAAAAATCGTGATGTCACCCTTCGCCGGAAGCTTTTTATAAATTCTCCATAAAAAATCATGCTCTAACTCGTCTTGAGAAGGAGCTTTAAAAGGAATCACATCCGCTCCTTGGGGGTTTAACCCTTGAGCTAAACAACGAATCAGCCCATCTTTACCCGAAGTATCCATTCCTTGCAACACAACAAGCATTGCCTTCTTATTCTCTGCGTATAATAAATGTTGGAGTTCAAATAATCGTTGTAATAATTTTCCTGTCTTTTCTTTTGTTTTTTCCTTATCAAGACCAAACGAGTCATCGGAATCAAACTTTAATAACTTAATAGAGCCTGGAGAATCCAGTTTTATTTTCTTTAAAAAATCCATCACTTTTTACCCCAAATCCTCTCGACGAATTGGTCACGCCCTGATCCATAACGATACGATTTATAACGAACTGGATTTTTCTTATAAAAATCCTGATGATATTCTTCGGCAGGATAAAACGAAACATAGGGGACAATATCTGTGACAATGGGTTTACTAAATTTTTTCAATTTTTCTAACTCATGCTTTGATTCCAAGGCCTCTTTCATTTGAAGTTTATGATGAGTAAAAATGGCCGTGCGGTATTGTTTTCCAATGTCCACAAATTGGCCATCCACTTGCGTTGGGTCAATGTTTCTCCAAAACACATCCAGTAATTTTTTATAACTTATTTTGGAAGAATCGTAAGTAATTTGAACTACTTCAGCGTGAGAAGTTAACCCATCTGAAACTTTTTGATACGTTGGATTTACCTCTTCCCCTCCTGAAAATCCAGAGATGACAGATTGCACTCCCGGTAAACCTTCAAAAGGAGTTTCCATACACCAAAAGCATCCACCAGCAAAAGTAGCTTGCTCAATTTTCTCATTTGATTGTGCATTGAGAAGACCAGATAAAAACAGAACTAAAACAAGCCATCGACTATTCTTCATTAGTTCTCCTATTTAAAAAAATTTAAAAGCTGGTTCCACGGGAGAGCCGTCACTTGATGAGACAGTTGAACGGGATTTGGCGTTCGACATATCACGTATCCTTTTTTTGAGTTTGAGTATTCTTTCAAGAAAAGTTCAACATTCTTAGAATCGGATGGACGAGGAGAATCCGTCCATTTCGTTTCTATCGGAATATAGGTTCCATTGGTTTGAATTACCCAATCAATTTCAGGACCACCAGGATCTCTCCAAAATAGAATTTTCGTTCTCGTTTTAGATAATCGTGCCATTCGAATCAATTCTAATCCTATAAACTGTTCAAAAAGTTGCCCTTTCCTTTCTGGTGTCACACGAACCCCTTCATCTGTGGCAAGACGCCGAACGCCCAAATCAAAAATAAGAAATTTTTCAGACTTGGTTAGTTTCTTTCTCGTTTGACTTTTCGTTATAGGTTGAATTCTTTCGGCAATTAAACAATCGACCAAAATATCAAAATAATCTTTGATCGTTGTGTGCGCGACACCCACATCTTGTGACAACTTTCTCAGATTGATAATTTGTCCAGACTCCAAAGAAGCCAACTCCAAAAATCGCCCAAAAGAAGCCACATTTCTCACCAAAGCTTCAGAACGAATTTCCTCTTCTAAATAAGTTGTGACATAGGAACGAAGATCCAACTCTTTCTCAACTGTATTTTTATTAAGAACTTGTCGAGGTAAAGACCCATAAAACAATAGATCTTCCAGCGATATCTTACGATCTCGCAACTCTAATAAGCTTAACGGGTCCAAATGGAGCGCCACAACTCTACCAGGAAGAAGATTGATCTGGGACCCCCGCTTGAGCTTTCTCGCTGAAGAGCCCGATAAAATAAACAAAGCAATATTACGATCAATAAGATCTTGAACCACGTCCATCAAAGCAGGAACTTTTTGAACTTCATCAATTGAAACCAACGGACGACGCTTCAAATTCTTTTTTGTTAGCTCAATTTCGCCTCTTAATATATCAGGATTTTTTTCATATCTTTGCCGCAAATCAAAACGCACCAATGAAATAAGGACATCAGGCTTAAAAGATTCAATGAGCGTGGTTTTTCCTGTTTGCCTTGGGCCTAACAACAGAACACTTTTTTTTCTTCTCAGGCTGGCCGAAATCGTTTTAACAAGGGTCCGGGGTATGTAGTTCATAAGCTCTATTTTCCAGGAAATATGAGCCTCTGTCAACAGAAAAGCCCATGAACCATCACTTTTTGGTGTTTAATTTTTCATCGATCACAACTTTAATATCTTCAAAATCTCTAATTCCGCGTCGTAAGCGACCATTGATAACCAACGTGGGAGTTGAGGTCACTCCCACAGCATTTCCTTCTGCTTTACTGTCTTGAATTCTTTTTAAAGCGGCAGGAGAAGCCATACACACATTTAACTTATCAACATCAACACCGCTTGATTTAGCATATTCATTTATTTTTTGAGTGACATTATCCTTATTGATGGTTCCTTGATTTTTAAAAACAAGATCCATCAATAAATTAAAAAGCTCAGGCTTTTGTTGATACGCGCAATCGGTTGCTAGTGCCGCTTTTTCTGCCCAATCATGCATGGCCAGCGGGAAATGTTTAAATATAAGCCTCACTTCTTCCGGTTTATATTTTGCGAATAACTCTTTCTTTAATAATTCATGCGTTTTTGAACAATAAGGGCATTGTAAATCTGAATATTCAACAACTGTCACCTTGGCCTTTGGATTTCCTTGAGAATATCCGATTTCAGGTTTCATTTGCGCCATCCGATCTAAATCAGGGTCTTTCAAATAATCAACAACAAATCCCCAAAAATATTGTTTTTCATCTTTGGTCATGTAAACGGTATACGGCGCTCCTCCCACTGTAACTGGAACTGCCATTAAATTTCCAAAACTTGAATTGGTTGATTCCATGACTTTAATTTCAATTCTATTATCGAGACTCAAAGCCTTCTTTAGGTGATCTGCCATTTTAACTTTGTCTAAACAAAAAACATTTACAGATGTAATTATTAATATTGCTGCAAGCTGGAATATCTTTTTCACTGTTTTCTCCTATATGAGTTCAATTGCTCTAACATTTTCTCGAAATCGTTGTGATCTTTTTGACTGATTAGACTTTCTAAAAAGATTATACAAACGCTTTTGAAGGTTTATCGTTTGCCCATGAAAAACAATTTCTCCTTTTTCATCTTTAAACAAATAAGAACCTTTTTCTTTTGGAAGACCGAGAATAAAATCAGTCGAAATTCCTTTCGGCAAAACCAGGGTTTCACCTTGCATTAATATTTGAAGAGATTTCCAATTCGAAACTCCCATTTCTCGTTCTGCTTTTTTAAGCAGGTGTTTTAAAACATAAACAGTCGCTTCGGCATCACCATGAGCACGGTGGCGATCCGTTAAATCAATCATTAAATAATCACACAAAGCCCCTAAACTGCGCGAAGGCAATTCAGGATATAAATGGCGAGCCATTCGAACCGTACATAGTTTAGGCCGTTCCCATCCCATCCCTACCCGGGCATATTCACTTTTGATGAAAGAGTAATCAAAAGCTGCATTATGGGCGACAAACACACCTTTATTCAAAAATTCAGCAAGCGGAATGGCTATTTCTGAAAACGTGGGTGCGTTAGTCACCATTTCATTACTTATTCCAGTTAATTGCGTAATCCAAGAGGGAATGGCTTTCCCAGGATTTATTAATGTTTGAAACTTATCAAAGATAATTCCATCTCGATAATGGAAGGCAGCGATATCAATAACATGCTCATTCTCGGCTTTTCCACCGGTCGTTTCTGTATCAACAACACAAAAATCTAATTCACTGACCGCTAGCAACTCTAACGATGAACCCACACTCATCGATAGACCTCTTTCGTAAAGCTGAACAAGTTTTCACTCGAAAATTGTCCGGGAGCTGATGCTTTCCCCAAATGCCCATAGGTAAATATGGATCCAAAACTATATCCTATGCTTCTAGAAGGAGCTCCTTCTTTTCCCATGGCAATAAAAACAGGGTGAGGATGTACCAATTGTTTCCCCCACGTTAAAAAATTAAAAAGCTCGGTTTGATTTTTTGGAGTAACAGCTACTTTAAAAATATCTCCATTGAACTGAAGTGATTTTTTCACCAAAGAATTTATATCTTTTAGAGAACCAACATTTTTAAAATTATGCGCAGAATGAATGACTGCTACACCTTTTTTCTTTGCCAATTGAGTCATGGCCTGACTAAAAGAAGTTTCTCTGATTTCTAAATCAACCAAATCAACCCTTGAGAGAAGCGCCGTTAAAAAAATTTCTCTTTTTTCATTAGACAAACGTTTTTCTATAGGGAGAATGACACCGCATTCTTTATAGGACCTTAGGGTTAATAAAAGAGGCAATCGCGAATTCGTTTTTATTTTTTTAATAATAAATTGAGAGAGCAAAATAGCGGCGTGGGTGTTTCCATGAATAAACGAAAAAGAATCAAGACGCAGCTCTAAAACATCGGCGAATACTTCTTTTTTAAGGCGGTTTATAAATGAGGGCTCATTAAAAAATTTTTCCGTGACAACAGCCACCACCAGGGGTCGGCCATTTAGAAGGCGCGAATATTTTTTTAGGAATAAAGACTTAGACACAGAGAAAAGTGTAGCAATTCGTGAAGAAAATTTTTATTTATTACTGAATAAAAAATTCGAGGATGAAATTTGACCGGTATAGTGTTTGGGGAAAAGCCATTGAAAAATCTGCTTCAAAATACACATAATCTGGAGTTAGCGTGCCTGAAAAACCATTTCCCTGTGAGGTATGGCTTCCCAAAGCTTTTCTCAAGACAACATCATTACTTCCATCTTGAAACGCCGTAATTCCAAAATCAGGAATATTAGGCGTCTGACGATCTTTCATAATAAGCCATTGAAATGAATTGGGGGTATTATCATAAGGACTATTAGCAGAAGGAATAGCGCTAGTAGAATCTTTAATACTCCAGGCCACATTTAATTTATTTGAAGTTGTCGGCTGACCTGCCTGATCCCGAATTAAACCAGAAGGATCAGAGTCAAGATTCGAAGTATTCCCCGGCGTTGGGTCAACGTATCGAGGAGAGAAAGAAGGGTTGGTATTATCCGTGTATATTTGTATTCCCCATGAAGGATCGTCTGTAATAGGTTGCACATCCAAAACAAGCATTTGCTGGGCTCGTACCCAACTGGTTGGTAATGAAGCCACACTCCAAGTAATTGTACTGGTCTCAACAAGATTATTAACATTTAATAATTTGGTTCGTGTGATGGGATAAACATTAAAGGGATTAAATTTCCAATATGCAAACATAAGCCAAGCCGCTGAACTGGCTGCTTGATTGGAAGGATCCATCATAAAACCATAAGCAGTTCCTACATTGGTGGCGTAAGCCAAACCTTGTCCATTGGGAGACGTATTAATAACCGCTTTTAGAATTTCATTTAAGTATTGATCACCCTTGGCTTTATTATCGGTGGCATAAAAAGCAACAGCCATTTGAGCAGTCCCTTCTAACCAAACAGCATCTTTATCGACAGGAGCTGGGGTCCCCGGGGGATTAACATAGGGACCAGAAAAATCAAACCCGGTCACTGGCACACCTGTTAAATCAGCTGGCTTCGTATTTAAAAAATCAGTTTCCGCTTGAGAAAGCACCACCGTGTAAGAAGATAAAGTTAAAGGAGCCCAAGAATAACAATCAAGTCCTCGATCATTATTATTGGCACCACTGCTATATTTTCCAACTCGGAATCTATTTTCAGCTGGAATATACATTTGTGTTTCAAGCCATGTTTTAATTTGATCGGCATAAATGTTATAGGTATTGTTATTTCTGAATTTAGCGTAAGCTTTAAAAGTGGCATATACGTCTAATTGATGCTCTGTCGCTTTATTGGTCATTAAAACGCCACCGCTGGTTCTACCGAAGAAAACGCTTCCATCCGTATCACGCAGTCCAGCGATAAAACTAGCCAAAGAATCAATGACCGTATCATATGTGGACTGATTGGTTACATTTCTATAGTGTAAAAGAGCCAAAAGCATCCAAGCATTCGGACCCACACTACGCTCACCATTAATAATCCCAAAAGAAGACGCGGTTGAACTTACTGTATATTCATTATGAAAGCCAATAACGCCGGAATCATGAATCCCTTTATAAACATCAAAAATTTTCTTAGCTAAAAGCGTATCGCGTTTATATGTCATGGCCATTCCGGCTAAGGCTTCATCATAAGTAACGGCACGGGGTAAATTTTTAAAACTTCGCACCAAACCTGTTGGTTCTTGCAATTCTTTAAGCCCAACATACACTTTTTCCGGATCAGGAAATCCGCCATCGCTGGTTAAAAACTTAACATCATCAATTCCAAATTCTCCGCCCACCACTGGACCAATTTGAGAAGATAGAGCACCAACAGCAAAATAAGTTTGAATTTGATCAAAATCAAGTAAAGGTTCTTTGGCTTTAAATTCTGAAAGGGCAATAAAGACTCTTTGCCATGTATTGTTAAGAGGAATTCCAATTTCACTTAAACGAATTTTGGATCTTTCAGCGCCTGGTGCGATATTACCGGAGCGAATAGCCACTTGGAGATCATAGGATGTTTTAACCCAAAACGTGAGATATCCCGATTCGTAAAAACGCATAAACCGAGTTCCACTAGCACCATCAACATTGGTAAACCAAACAGCAAATGCGTCTTGTAACCCAGAATTATTAACAAGATTAAACGTGGCTCGTCTATAGGTGACCCCTTCAGGAGACCCTGGGTCATTTTGTTCATTAAGTCCCATGACAGTTCCAGGGTTAGAACCTTGCGCGACACCCACATAACCACCGGAGCCTAAATCAGAGTAGACATTAAGTGATTGAGTCCAGGTAATAGTGGCCACTGTCACCGGAGCTGAAGAAATAATAGCTCCTTGTGTTGCACGAACAGAACCACTCGCAGGGACATTAACTGAAGTTAAAAGTGTACTCAACCCTTGCGTTGGGTTTACTGAACCAATTCCCCCCGTCACACTCCAAGTCGGGAATGCATCTACAGTAACCCCATTGGCGTCTTTACCAACCGCATAAAAACTCCGCAGAGATCCAAAGGGAACTGTAATTGAACTTGGGTTAATGATGAAATGAGTCAAGGGGCCTGGTTGCGCCGTATCCCATCTTAAGTTGTCAATATAAAAAGTTTGTGCCGATGAAATATTGCCAATAGCAAAAATAGAAAATAAAAGTTTGGTGCGAGAAATATCTGCCCAAGGACGAGGCCCGGCCAAATCTTTGATTGGTACCACAACAGAACGCCATGTATCATCAAAAGTAACATAGTTGCTTAAATTTACTTTTGAAAGTTCAGCCCCTGCGGGAGTGTTTCCGGACCGAACACCAACAATTAATTTATTATTGAGAGCCGCCGGCGCTTTGAGCCAAAACCGAAGTGAGCCGTCATAATATCGATTCATGTCACGCGTAATCGCATCAGAAGCACTCGTGGACCATTGAATAAACCAACCAGAAAAACTTGCTGCGGTAGAAGTGTTATCTGAATTAATTGTTGTTTTAAATCGTTTCACACCTTCACGAACATCAGTGCTTGATTCATCTAATAAAGTTGGCGCACTCACCCCAAGGCCACCAAAGGCGCTCAATAGTTTTGAATCTGTTTCAATCACGATTGAATTGGCGATTGTTTCGCTGAGAAGCCCTAATTCTTGATTGAGATTAGAGTTATTAATTGTAAGGGCGGCCGTAATATTGGCTGCACCAAATGAACTGGTCAAAGAGCCTGAATTGGTGTTTGCTGTAAAAGTTGAAGCCATAACTCTTGTACTGGGGTTAACAGTCCCAACTGCACCTGGGACAGAAAAATCGCTATATAAATAAATAGGATCATTGGGCAGACCAGCGGCTCGACCTTCAACAGTAAACTGTCTTTTTTTCCCAGGATTTACGGTTGTGGCTGAAGGGAAAATGACAAGAGAGTTAATTGGTTTAGTCCAACGCATATGATCAATTAAAAAAGTTGTAGGGGTCACGGCACCACCATTTGTTCGCGAAAAAACATAAGGACTTCGAATTTGAGTTAGATTAACTCCGCCGGCATTGTTGAAGTTTGCCAAAGGAATATTAATTTCTTGCCATAACCCATTGGTGGTAGGAATATCGACAAAGTTAGTGACAATAGGTGCTCCGTGTTCAATTCCTAAACGAAGTGATTCAGTTGATTTGAGCCAAAACCGAACAGTCCCTCCTGAGTAATCTGAAAAATCCCTGAGCTGAACAAGAAAATTACCATATCCCGTAGAATTCATATAAAAAATACCACCCCAAGAATTTACAGTAATACTGGTAACCGTAACACCTTCTGGTGCTGGGGCATCTATTCCGGTTACTACTTTCACATAATCCAGTTGAATTCCACTACCCGAAAACGTCCCTTCTGAAAAAGGGAGAACACTATAAAGCCCAATATCACCTATATATTCCTTCATGGCTTCGGCGTAAATTGAAGAGCGCATGAACAATGAAAACAAAAAAAGAAAAAAGAATATTGTCATCCTCAAATATCTCTGTCTGAAATCTAAATTATTTTTGTTTTGGTTCATAAATTATTTGGCCACCGCGATAAGGCCACTGGTTTTTTGGCCATCGACTGTATATTGATAAATATAAACACCACTTTCGACAATTTTCCCATTTTCGTCGCGACCGTCCCACTGTAAATCGGTGTTACTCATGACGGTTTTAATTCTATGACCCGTCATATCAAAAATATCGATTTTGACATTTGAAGTAATATCGCCCAAAACAAAATTCGCTGAATCATTGGTTCCGTCTCCATTAGGAGTAATGATTTTTTCCATAGGACGACGGCCTTCCGGGGTCAGTGCGCCTGCGGGTAAAAGTGCCACAAAATTAAGTTTTGCCAAACGAACTGAAATTGTATTGGTTTGACGGTTAATTGACCCTCCAATAATTCTCCATTGAAACCCATCCCACCAAGCCAAAGTTGTTTTTTCGACAGGAATATTTGTTCCATCAATTAAGCCGTCTTGACCATTGGGAAAAGTAAAATCAGGATAACCAATGGCCAGTTGAGTCAACCCATCAAACAAAGGCTGAGCCTCTAACTTATAAACACGAAGAGCATTTTCAACACCTGGTGGAATAAGAGGGCTATTTAATGGAATTTCATCAATTGTAATTGTAGTGGGCCCATGAAGAATACCAGCAGGAATATCTAAAGTCGTATTTCCAACAATCGGGTTTCCATCAACTAAATCAAAACGCCCACCTTCAATTCCAAATACTTGAGCCGCATTGGCTTGAACTCCCAAAGAAATAAAAGGATCGGGGTCAGCACCGCTCGTTTTTGGAAAAGTAATTTGAGATAAAACTTCCAACGTTCCATTAACATACCGAATTCGCTCGGCCACAATACGATACTGAAAAGTCCCTGTAACCACTTTATCAGAAGGAATTTGAAAGGCAAAAGCAATGGGATCACTTCCTTCAACTGGAGCTAACTCTTCCAAAGAAGGTAAAGGCTGTCCTGGAACTCCGGATGGCGGTGGAATAAACCGGTATTGAATTCTTATTCGGACTTCACGAGAAGCTTCTGGACCAAAATCACTTCCTGGTTTGGTTCGAGATATAAATGGAATAAGACCAGGGGGAACCTCTTGCCCTGCTTCACCGACAATAATAATTTCTTTCGTTATTTCTGAAGTTCTAGTGAGTGGTGTATGTTGAATTTTTAAATCTTGCGCTTGAACAACTCCCCCTGTTACAACCGCAGCGCCCACAGTTTTAACACTCACTGATTGGAACGCAAAACCACTTTCGCTCATTCCAATAAGGAATGCAGCCAGTAAAAGAAAGTGATTTTTAATTTTCATCTTCATATAACTAATTTATTTCAGCTCTACTTTGCCGGATTCTGTTAATGTGAAATTTCGCTCACTTTTTTCAATCAAAAACTCTCGCTCAGAATCTAAAATATTGATATTGGCCTTATATTTTCCTGGAAGTAGCTTAATATCACGAACCGCAGATGAATATTCCCTCAATTTTCCAGGATAGGTAGGTTGCCCTTTAGGAAAAGAGAAATTAACCATCAACTCATCTTCCGAATTGTAGATTTCAATAAGTCCTTCTGGCCTTAAATGAACATTCCCCTTATTTCGAATAAGCAGTCCACAATTAAATGTATTTGAAGAAACTTTAAGCCCTAAAGCAGCAATGTCTCCATCTACTTTTTCTGTTCCAGAAACAGCAGCGTAAATAGCTGAACTCATGACAAATTCAATAGAGGAACGACTTGCGCTCTTGGTGCGAAAAGAAAGCATTCCCACAAGTTCACCCTTGGCGGTTTTGGGAATATTAACGGTAAATTTAACGGTTTTTGACTCATCTGGTTTCAATACAAAAGGAATTGAGTCAATGTTTAACCAATCAGCAACTTTTATTTTTTTATTTTCATTTAGAATAAACCAATTTTTCGTTGTGGGAATGACATCAATGGTTTCTGGATCTGTGTTGAGAATTGTAACTTGGCCAGACACTTTTTCGCCTGGGAGCATTTTAAATTTTTGAATATTGGGAGTAATCGAAAGCGCATGAATGCTAGAAAAATAACTGGTGAGAATAAGCCCCACAAACATAAAAATTCTTTTTACTCCATCTTTGGGACTTTGAAGGAGAGCGAATTTTTTGCTCATTATTTGGGACCCCGTTATTATATTCATATTATTTTTAAGATAAGACCAGCGGAGCCGCTGTTGCGGCTCCGCTAGCAAATCTTTTTAACTCTTACTGAATATAAGCTTCAACTCTCAAGTTGGAGCGGTAAGTCTCCTGAACTTGCGCAGTGATGAAATTGCCTTGTAAGTAAACAAAGCTATTGGCACCATTGGGATGAGCTCCGAAGTCAGCTGGCGCTTGACCGAAGTGAATTTCGGCTCCACCAGCAGCTGTGTTGGTACGAATCATTGTAATGAAGGCTTCACCATCAACAAAGGCCAATGAGTTCAAAGCAGGAATATTTTGATCATTATATCTGTCTTTGAAATACAACCATTGGAAACTGTTGGGATCGCCTGCATTGTTTGGTTCAGCAGATGTAGGCGCTGTGATGGAAGAAGCTTTGATTGTCCACGCCATAGGAAGCGGTGACGCACTTGTCACACCAGAAGCTCCTTTCACTAAACCAGCGGCCATAGAGTCAGGATTGGTTTTATCACCAGGAGTGGGGTCAACGAACCTTGTGGTGGCATCGGACGCGGTATTATCAGAATAAATCTGAACTCCGCTTCCTACTCCGAGTACAGTGGCATTCAAGAGAAGACCTTGATCGGCTCTCTTCCAGCCAGTTGAGGGAGGGGTCACACCAGACCAGGTAACAGTCCCACGAGGGGTTGTCCAGTTACTGATATCACGGATATTCACGGACACGTTCGAGGTATTGGATCCGCCAACTAAAACAGAGGCAGCAACCGTAGCTCGACTGACAGATTGGAACGCGTGTACAGGCGTCCAAACTCCGAGAGTAGCCGCGAACAGACTAAGAACTACTATTCGCTTATTCATTTTCTTTTCTCCTTTACTTCTTATTTTTGGATCCTAAATTTAGGATTCCCCTAACTTCTAAAAAGCTGTTGTAATGGAAACTCTATGACTGCCATTACTACCATCAACATTTAACGGCCATAAAATGGCGTAATCAAATTTGAGTGACATTTTATTTTTGGCGATAGGAATGACATATCCCATACCACCGCCCAGTTGATCTTTGTTACCACCAAAACGGAGGGCGAGGATATCTTTGACCATCCACGCTTCCCAACCGGCTGAAACCACGGTTTGACCTTTACGCCTAGAAATATCAAGCATGGGATTTAATAAAGGAAGAGCTGGATCATGATAAGAAACTCCAATGGCATATCGAGCAGGGACCCGGTCCGTTGTTTGTAACCCCATATCGGGTTCATTTATATTCTTACCAGCAAAACCAAATTTTAGGCCAGGAAGATTTTCAAAATGAGGATGAATCATAAGCCCTAGATCAATAGCAAAAGCACCAGAATCACGCCCTCCTCTAAAAACAGGGTCCACATCAGACCGTTGATTGGTAGCAAAAGAGCGTTTTAGATATTTTAAATTTGCTCCATAAGATAAGACTGGTTTACTTGGAAGACTTTCAAATTGATAGGAATCGGCTGCAGTTAAAGAAAAGGCATCTTCTCTATAAAGAGTTGAGGCTGAAAAATTGGTCCAACTAAAAGCATAACTTCCAAATTTTTTATTTTTAATATTAGGAGCATAACTGAAATAACCCAATCCCAATCGAGAGGTATCTTCCCCTGAATATAGATTGAGCCCAGTAAATAATTGGGCATACATAAAGGTAAGTTCTGTTTGTGAAAGAAGAGCGATTCCTGAAGGGTTATAAACGGGTGCATTTGAATCTTCCGCGTAAGCTGTATAAGCGCCACCAAGCGCGGCCGGGCGAGCGCCCCATAAAAGTTCTTGAAAAGCACTATAAGAGGGAGAAACCAAAGAAAAGAGGGTGCAGAGGAGCAAACCGGTTTTTCGTAAAAAACCAAAAGACAAAACCCTCTTCATTGATGGGCCAAACACTTTAAACATGTTTTCTCCGATATCAATAATCCGTTCTGATACTTAAGATCATTGTACGAAACCTGGTCTTAAGATGTCCTTAAGAAGCAGTAAATAAATAGTAAATTTTTAAGACCGACCAGCACCTTGGTTAGGAAGGAAAAAGCGATCTTTGACTGGGGTTTCTATATCATTTCAAGGTAGGATGATCAACAGAAAAAACAACGAATTTTCAGAGAGAAAAACGCTGCTACTTCTAAGCCGTTTTTTCAAACTGATGGGCAATGTTCCGGTAAAAACAAATACTGCCTTTTTGATTTTTTTTAGCCCAATAAAGCGCGCGGTCAGCCGCTTCAATTAAATCACGGCCCGTACGCGCGTCCGAGGTATACATAGAAATACCCAAGGTTACGCTGACATGAATAGATTGCCCACTCGACGTAGGAAGGGCTGTTTTCTTGAGAGCCGAAGTTAATCGTTCTGCCATCAACCAAGCTTCCTGCTCTGTTATTTCTGGCAAAAGCATGACGAATTCATCACCAGCGTATCGCGCTGCTAAGTCAATGCGCCTGGTATTAACTTTAATTGTTTGGGCCAGGAATTCGAGTACTCGATCTCCTAATAAATGCCCATGGGTATCATTAATCTGTTTGAATGAATCAACATCCATCATGACCAAAGCCAAGTTATATGAATACCGATCGGCTCGATCCATTTCCTCTTTTAAACGCTCTTGGAAATACCGGTAAACATAGAGTTTGGTTAATCCATCGGTAATCGCTTGACGCTCAATATCCTCAAATAAACGGGCGTTTAAAATTGCCATTCCAACTTGAACAGCTAACGAACGGAGTGATTCAATTTGATCATCATCTATCATTTGTTGGCTCAATAAATTATCAACAGCCAAACATCCCACCACTTGACCATTAACAATTAATGGAATATAGGCAACCCTACCACCAACCACATGAGCATTAAACCCACTCGCATTCGATAAAATAGCATCAACAAGAGAATTAATTCCTGATCTTAAAACATATGTCTCTTGTTCTAAATCAAGAAATCGGTCTGGAATTTGCATCCCCGCATAGCCCTTCACTTCAGATCGCTCAGAATCAACCAGATAAAACCTGACTCGGTCAAAATTCAGGCGCCTGACAATACTTTCTGCCACAGACTCCAACATTTCTCTTAAACGAGGCCTCTCGAATACGGCAGAGGCGACTTCAGAGCCTGCTTTTAAAAATTGGGCCCTTTTTTTATTTTTATCTTCTTTATGTAATTGAATTAATTTTGTTGAAATAATTTCACCTATATCTTCTAACAAGGGAAAATCTCTTGCTCCATTTCTACGTTTTCCATAAAAAGAAGGAAGATGCCCCAAAATTTTTCCACTGGCCAAAGCATGAGGTCGTTCTATTTGAAGAGCTCCAATTAATTCTGCCCCAGACTGGAGCGGAATAAAGGCCACCCAAGGTCTTTTACTAGAAATAACAACTGGCTTTCTCTCAAAAACCAACGGTGCCAATAAACTGTTTTGACCAATAATAATTTCTTCTTCACCCTCATAAAGTGCTCCTTCATGAAGAATATATTGCATAACCATGGTCTTTTTCTGAGGAACCCACCAAAAAATAGAAACCGAAGACAAATTAAGGCGATCACTCAAATACCCCATCCCACCTTGAAACATTGACTCAATATTTTCCGATGATTGATTCAATTGGTTTTGAAAATTCCGAAGGAGTGACTCGAACATGGTTAAAGCTCTAAACTGACTCATGCGGCAACTCCCGTGTTAACCTTGGGACGATAACGATGGATTGATAAAGTTGTTTTTATATCATGATTGGCCACTGCAATTTCTTGCTGAAGTAAAGGCAAAGAATACGCTTTATCTCGAATTGACGACAAAACCCTTCCTCCCATTTTGGCCAATATCTGCTCAACGGAACCTAATTCGACGATTTTTGGTAATCGCCTCGCGCATGAAAAAGAATCCCAAAAAACATTTCTTGCCCAAGGGAAACGCTCAAATAATACATCCATGACAGATAAATGCGCAGGAAGAGCCCCAATATTTCGAGCATGCGATAACAAGCGTTCCGGTTCAGACATAAATTGAATAAATTGCCACGCCAAGTCTTTTTCTTTGGAATAGTTAAGAACCGATAAATTACTTCCACCTAAAAAAGTAAAACGCCCCTTTGGCCCAGAAGGGAGAGGAACAATTCCGACATTTTCAATGACTTCAGGTTGAGCATACTGATATTGGGGGTTAAAACATGTATCAACAGGCCAACTGCCAGACAACTGCATAGCGGCATGCCCTGTAAAAAAATTTCCTTCGGGCATAAAATTATTTGGAATAGGCATGAGTCCGTCATTAATTAAATCAAAATAATAAACACAACCTTCAATAAGACGTGCGTGAGTTAAACTCGCTTCCTTCGTTTCTTCTGCTATAAATTCTCCCCCCGCACCCCAAACCCATGGGGCCAAGTCGTGCATTTGTACTGATATTTTTTGCCCGGGAAATCCAAGAGGCACTTTAATTTTCTCTGTTTCCCCTTTTTTAATATATGAATGAATTTCTTGGCATGCGGATTTCAGACCCTTCCAATCCTCTAAAGAACTTACTTTAATTCCCATTTTTTCAAAAATATCCCGACGATAATACAGCACCCGAATATCAGTAAACCAAGGAACTCCAAATAAATCATGGGAAAAAGAACCGTCTGATGAATCACCAATCCAACCTGCCGCTTGCGCGTGAGAATTCAAAATGTCAGAGGGAACTTTATCAAGAGCATTAAGATAACTAAGCGTTGTCGTCCAGGTTGTTCCCACTTGAATAACATCGGGAGAAGAAATAGAACGCCCTTTAACAACATCCATGAGCTGATTCCAGGCTAAAGACCAGGGATGAATAGAAAGCTGCACCTTCACTTCTGGATGAATCTGCTCAAACTCATTAATTAAATTTGAAACCGCTGCTCGGGTCGCAAACCCAGCATTTGGCATAACCCAAAAATGTAGTTCTTTTCTATAACTCACTGAAGCTCCGTTGATCTATTCAACCGCTTTAATTAATAATAATCAGGAAATTTTCATAATTCCCATCTAATTCCATCAATATCGACTGTTAAAGGTGTATTCAACAGTCCTGCCACTAAAGCAAAAGGCACATTTATAGAAGTTTTTACCAAGCCAGGATAAGATGCTCCAATGGGCAAAGATATTTCCTGCCAATCAGTGCTTAACCGATTAAAACCATTAGAACCACTGACCAAAATAAAAGAAACGGTTTGTGGTGTCCGGTCACTAACATTAATTCGTATTTGTTCACCCACAGATAAAGTGCGATTAAGTCTCATCGTAAACTTAAGCGTACTTAATGAAGAAAGATTTTTTGATAATCCTGCTGTTGGACCCGGAGCGCATCCGACACCGGGAGAGGTGGCCTTATCTAATGTAATTCCCCAAAAATCACCAGTAACCAAATTTGTCGCTCGCTGATATTTGGTTCCTTCAGGGGTGTAACCTGTGGATACTTCGCTTAAAAAATTAGATGGACATATCGTAAAAATATCACTTGAAATCCCTGCTTCGGAGGGAAGACCATCGTCGGTATAAACATTAAAAAAAGATGAAACTGGTTTGTAGGCCACAACCGCAATTTGAACGGTGGTGGTAAGACCGTCATAAGTAGCCGTAACAACTGCATCACCTAACTGATTGGCTTGAAACGTAACTGTTGGACCAATGGAAGAGCTAAGAGTTCCAACAGCACTTGAGGAAACAGTCCAAGTTGGAGTTACATTAATATCCTGACCATTTAACTGCCCTTTTGCAATAAGAGTGACACTTTCATTTTTAACAACGGAGGTCGCTGGAGGAGTAACAGAAAATTCATAAGTAGAAGCACTCAGGCGATTTTTTTTGGAGCAGGAAGAAAGAATAAATAAAGAACCTAACATACAGGTAAAAAGAAAAAAAGATTTATTCAAACGGTTTAATAACATATTTCTCCAAATTTAACCGAGTGTAAAATTAATAAAAAAAAACGGCGGGTGCAACCTAAAATCTTTTTTTCCAGCGAACCTGGGTTTTTCCTGAAAAATAGGCTAATTCCATAGAATGATCTTGCACAGAATAAAGGGAGTCATAGGCACTCTTATAGGCATCGAACATGGAGGCAATCCATAAAGCCCCCGCAGAAATCCCCAAGACCAAGGCAATGGAACGTTCATCTTCATAGTCTGAATAAAGAGAATCATCTTTAGAACCCTTATTCTTATACTCATCATAAGACTGATTCGCCTGTTGTCGAACAACATAACTCCCAACTGCGGTGGTTAAAAATCCAAAAAGGAATACACCTCCTTTTTTTCTTTGTTGATTAAATGCCTGTCCCCAACCGGGAACAATAACCGAACGAATGAGCGCACTCTTAGGAGATCTTTGTGTCAAATCAAACACGTGATATTGAATTTCGTCGCCTTCTCCTTTAACACCAAAGATACGGCCAAACACAGCGCGCCCAGCTTCAGCAGGGAGAAAAATAGGTTTATCCAAATTTAAATAGTCAATCCCTTGATCTTGAGCGTATCCCAAGGAAACGTTTAAAGTAAAAATGGTTAAAACCGATAGAAAGTGAAATGTTGTTTTAAGGTTCATACTGGATATCATCTATATAAATTGTTCCACCCTCTCCAGCATTGGTGGTTCGCGGCGGTTGAGCATATTGAAAAGAGAAAGTAGCGAATACTTTCACATTATTAAAATGTGAGGGGGTGATATTCAATGTAACTGCCCTCCAATCAGAAGTAAGATCAGTAGAAGTTAATTCGGTTCTAGAAGGGGTGATTCCTCCATCCCCATCATCCGGCCCTTCAATACGTAAAGTTGTATGACTTGATAATGCTCCCCTGATAAAAAATTTCATTTTGGTATAACCAGAAGCAGAAAGATCTTTACCCATAGCAGAAGTTAAATTTGTGAAATTGGGAGTGATGAGCAATGAAAATCCAGCAAACAAATGATTACCGGGAGATGGGTCATTCCCATTCCACGTGTATCCAATGGCATTAACTGTTCGACGAGGACTGGTTTGATCAGCAAGATTAATTGATTGATTATCTCCGCTAGGAATAAAACCTAACCCACCACCCGTCTTCAGTTCTTCATCATAAATTGTATAAATCGCAGCACTTTGAGGAACCGCACTTTCACTCATCGGATTGGTCAATCGTTCAACAGGATTCCTTTTACAAGCAGAAAAACCGAGCAAAAAAAACAACACAGACAATCTTAACATCCTTGTCACTTTTTCTCACCTTCGGGCAATAATGACACTTCAACTCTCTTATTTTGATTTCTTCCCTCTGGAGAATCATTGGACTCCGGAGTCAATGGCTTTTCTTCGCCTAACCCATCAACCTCCATCCGAATTTCATCAACACCGTTACTTTCAAGGTAATCAGCTACAGCATTGGCTCTCTCGAGAGAAAGTCGTTTATTTGTATCAGCTGAACCGACATTATCGGTATGACCTTCTATAGAAATAATAGTTTTGGGATATTTTTTTGCCAAAGAAACAATTTCATCTAATATTTTTTTTGTTTCCGAAGAAAAAGCAGTTCTAGCACCGGAAAAGGGAATATTTTTTTTAACTCTTTCTATTAATTTTGGGTTTATATTTTCGAGAGTTGGATTTAAATCTGTTGGAGTTTCAGAGTTTACCTGTGGTTCTGGTTCAAAATTCTCTTTAGGCTTGGGCTCATTTTTTCCATCAAAGAATATTTCATCTACGAAAAATGTCGCCCCATAGGGGTTATCTAATTTTCGAACACTAAAAGAGAACCCGCCGGCAATATGTCTCAAATCTTTTCCCATGAGATCTATTTCATATTCTTTCCATTCTCTGGTTAATTTAATAGGACCATAGGTGATACCATCTGTATCTGGATAAGGACCCACAAGGCCACCAATTTTAATTTGAGAAATCTCCTCACCTCCACGGGCGCCTCTCATCCAAAAAGTAAGTTTATTTGCATGACTCAGATTAAAGCCAGCTCCTTTAATTTTTGCCCAATTATTGGCCGGAGTAAGCCAATACATGCCTGCCCACCCTAAACGTCCTTTAGCAGAATATGAAACACGAATACAAGATCGTCCCTTTTGGTTTAATCTTAACGGAGCAGATTCATCAAATGAGGTGATCTTTAACGCCGTTCCATCCCCCATATAACCACTGGCTATAAATTGAGGTTGTTGCGAACCACTTTCACCATACACAACGAGAGGAAGTTTGGTTTCTTTTGCCGCTATTGGAATGCCCCCAGGATTAGAAAGAGAATATTCATCTCTCCGTTCAAGTGGAGCAGGGATTCTCCCCTTGGCAAACAGAAATAAAAAATTGCCGCATAAAACCATCAGCGCAATTAATCCTATTCGATAAAAATAATAAAAAGAAAAAGTCATAGAGAACCCTGCTCCCTAGTTTCCTATGAGAGCAGGGTAAAAAAATTATTTCTCTAAACGAATCTCATCGACATAGATATTGAAACCTTTGGGGTTCGCATCGGCGTTAGCCGCAAATCCAAAACCACCAATGATATGGCTCAAATCAAGTCCTTTGAGATCAATAGTATATTGTTTCCATTCTTTTCCGAGTGACACAGGAGCAATTGAGGCTTCATCAGAATCACCTTCTTCGGTCTGACCTGTAATTCCCCCAATGAAGAATTTATCAACAACTTCATCCCCTCTTTCTCCCTTGGCCCAGAAAGTAAGTTTTGTATAGCTAGAAAGATCAAAACCACCACGTTTATCTCCCCAGTTATTGGCTGGATGTTGCCAGTAAATACCACCCCATCCCGCACCTTGCTTTCTTTCTGCTGTGTACTTGATTTGAATACAAGTATCTTCTGTAGCAGCAGCTTTATCTTTTTTAGCATCCTTGGTTGCTGGTTTATCTGCCTTTACCCAACCTTGGTTCAATTTCAGATCTCCAAAATCGCCCATCCATCCTGAAGGCGCATAATGGTTCAAACGAGAACCACGATCTGCGTAGATATAAAAGGTAGCATCCCCGGCAGACTTTTCTTTCCCTTTTTCCACAGGCGCCGCCGAAACCAAACTGGAAATAAACAAGCCTAATCCAAGAATAAACACCTGAGCTGCTTTATGATTCTTCATTTTTACTCCTCCTCGTTTTGAGAGATTTTATACATCATTCCCATCTCTCCGGGGAAAAATCAACGCGCCTGATACCCTGGCTGCGAAGGATTTTCAAATTGAAACAAAAATCCGAATCGATGTGTAAACAAAGTTCGTATTTCATCAAATGAGCCTAAATCTGAGTTATTAAACAAGCTATCATCTTGACGAGCACCAAGATAAGATATTTTGATATTTGTATTCAAACTCAATTTATAACTCACTCCACCTCCAAACAATCGATCATAAATCAAACCAAAAAATCTATGTGTATTTCTTTCAGGGCCCCAAACACTTGAACCAAAATGCGCCCATGTCGTCATACGTTTGGTATCCAAACTTGTTTCAAATGAATAATACTCAGACAGCGGTTTCGTCGTTGAGGCATTATCTGTATAAGCAAGACCAGAAATTGCTGGAGACTGCCCTCCCGCAAAACCAACAAACCATCTTCTTTGTTGGATTTTTCCTGTTAATAAAACTTTAAATTCATGCAGAGGATGTTTTGTTGCCCAAGCCCCTGATCTTCCCGCTGATTCCCAAACGATATGACCGCCCTCATCATAATAATACTGTCGATCCGTCGTGGTGCGATAATCACTTAAAATATGCTGAAAACCAAGGATAAAAAAAGCATCTTCGTCCTTACTTATATTCCAAGAAGAAAAATCATTTGATCCATATTTGAATAATGAAGTTCCAGGGGTAGGGTCTAGAACTAAAGTACTGGTTAAGAAAACCGCCTCACGATTATCCCAATTCACTGTAAAAGGTGATTCAGGCCCTCGCGGATTGGCCAATACAGCTCCAATATTATTAGGTGTTCCCTGATACAAAAACGGGATGGGACCTTCAATTGGCTTACGATAAGTATATGAAAATGATCCACGAAGGGTTTTAACAAAGTTTGTAGCAAAACCCAAGTCAATTTGATTTTTATTTCCGGCAAGAATTCCAGCATGTGTTGCTTCGGCATTGTAATCAAACACCATATTCTTCACAGGAAAAGAACTTTCCCATCTGATTTTTTCTGCCAGCGCGTCTTCTTTTTTAGATTTTTTTTGTGAAACTTGAGTGGCTGACCCGCCAAGACCAGAGCCGAAGGAAGTTTTGTCACTCACCAAATATGTTTTCCCCACTCGGAATGGATTATACAACGCCCCTACCTGTAAATTAAACCCTTTGTCCGAGGGAAAATACCAAGAAAGTGAGTACGCCATGTTTCGTTCGTCTGGATCATCGAAAGGAGTGGGAACATCTTGATTCTGATATACAAAGGTAAATTTACTTGTATTCAATGGTAGGCTAATGCGACCAAATACACCTTCAGAAAAACCCCATTGAAGTTCTCGGCCATAAGCAGCGGCCGTTTCTAAACCGAAAAATTGAGCCCCCCCCTCAAACCCACGAGGAATTCTACGCTTAGAAATATTCTGATAAAAATCTTGATTATAACTTTCAGGATAAGAACCAAAAAAACCAGAACCACCAAGGTAATTATCATCTGGATAGGAAGCGGCGTATAACCGAAAAAAATCGCCTTGTTCATACCAATCCCCATGACCAACGCCTTCATAACCACGAATGTACCAATTGTCTTTATCAAGGCGGGCTTCAGCTTGTTTTACAAATATGTGCCGATCAGAGATATCATTGCGATGTTCTATATTTACTGGTCGCCAAAATCGATCAGCGTACTCTAATTGACCATGAAATAAAACTCGCCCAAAAAAATCAGGTGTTATTCTTGTGGCAACTTCGGTTAGTAAACTTTGCCCCCATCCAGCTTTCCAGGGGGAATTACTCGTAGGATCCTTCAAAAATGATTTATTGACCCCAGTATCACTCACCCGCCAACCAGGAACCGTTCGATTTAATGTATTTTCAAAAATAAGTTCATGAGACAAACGCAATGATCCAGGTTCCACATAAACCGCATCATCGGCTTTCGTTGAAGAAACCAAAAATAAACAAATTAAAAAAAAGGGTGTCTTATATAATTGTTTTTTCATTTTATTTCATCATTCAAAGCAATAGACCGTTTTTTCCTTAAAGGGAAAGACAATGATTCTTTCCAGGGTCCATTTTTAAAAGCATAAAACGCTGGACGAAGTCTCCTAAGAAAAGGGCTTGAGTTGCCATCACCTTGAGTTGCAACACCCAACCATTCTTCATACATCGACCCATCAATAAAAGGACCGTTAAACTGGACTGTTGTATCTTGAGACCAAACATCACCCTGAGGCCCAGACTTCCACCACTCATCAACCCACTCAAAAAGAACACCGCCTAAAGAATTACCCATTCCATATCCAGCGCTATTGACCATAATATCTTTCCAGTTATTTAAAAGATAGGTCGATTGCGCTTTCTCTATATCTGAGGTCTTCATTCCTTCGGCATAAGCCGGGCATCCAAATTCTCCGATTAAGACTGGTTTTTTCCAAACACGGGCTAAATTCTGCCAAAAACTTTTTCCCATCCCATTCATACCGCGGTAAGCATTTATGGCCAATACATCAATTTCTGGGGCTTCGCGCGCTACGATATCAATATATTCAATATCTCCAATAGAAAGAGCCACCGGACGATCAGGATCCAATAACTTAATCATTCGGGCGATGGAATTTACAAACTTTAAAAAGACTTGGGGTTTTAAATCTGCATTATTTCCATGCCCATAATTATTTTCATTTCCCAACACCCACATCAGAACATAATCCTCATTGCGATGCCCCATGACCATTTCCTGGACACTGCGCCTCATATTCTCTCTTTGTTCCGGATTATTATAATCCGTTCCTTGCTCCCAAGACGCGTCAGAACCAACCGTATAGGCTCCCAGTAAATCCCCCATTAAAACCCTAATTCCATAGCGCTCGTTTAAGTCCTTAAGTAGTTCTTTATTTTCTCCATGATGATAAAGTCTAATGGTATTAGCGCCCATTTTTTGCAACAGTTTAAAATCCCCCACAGGATTTTCAGAATGATCACGCTGATTGTTTCCATTCTCATCAACCCAAGACTCATAAGGGGCGTCAATAATTCCATTATTATTTGTATCTTCTTCCATCCAATCAGAGTGCGGTTTAAAATTATCCCAATCGGGAGAACGTCCAACCGGAGAAGGTGAATAACTTACCCCGCGAATAATATAGGGTTTTCCCTCCACAAAAAGACGCCAATGGCCATTCTGATATTGGGCCAATTGAACTTTTCCAACGCCTTTAAATTTTTTGACATATCCCAAAGGACCAGAAGATTTTTTTTGCAATCGCCCTTTGGCCCAATGTCCTGGATTAACGATAAAAACATCATTGGTTCCTTTTCGATCAAATCCGTTTTCTACTGTAATACCCGCGTCAACCAAAGTTAAGCCCCAGGGAGGATTTTGCTCTAAAAGACGATAAACTGAATCAAGTGCCGCCACTCCAATGTACCAAGGCCGCCCCTCTTGCCACATCACTTCTTTTGGAAAATGCACCACTATTGAATAATATGCTTTTAAAGCTTGCTTCGAATATCCAGATAATTCTAAGCACTTGGCGACATTAAACAAACGTAAACCTGGTTGAGATCCCCCACTCATTGAAGCCCACTTGAAAAAAGCCAACTGCGGTTTTTTAAGCGGTTGAAATTCTTCTAAAGATCCAACCAGTCGGTTTAACTTGACGTATTTTTGATATACAGGTTCTCGAAAAATTCCCGTCTCATTTGGATATATTCCTGTGCCAACAGCTTTAGCCAATCCGCGCCGATCAGTAACAATATATCGATAATCAGATGTGCCAACATTTTCAAAACGACCATAAGACTCAAAATTAACGGGGTTTTCAATTCCTGTATCTTGGAGAGGAAAAAGAGGAGTTTCTCCGGCGAAGAAAAACGATGGAGGTAAGATGAGAATAAAAAAACAGAATATCTGTCTAGAATATTTCTTTACGTTTAATCTCAATTCAGTTAACGCCGTTATCTATAGAAAATTTCTTTGCTCGACGGATTTCATCGGCAAAACTTTCGGAAAGAGTTTACTACAATCGCGAAAAGAATCGCTAGCCTTTTAAAGCACCGGCGGTGACACCGGCAATAATATGACGTTGAAGAAAGATATAAATAATAACTATGGGGATAATCGAAATAGTCATTCCGGCCATTAATAGCGGATACTCAGTGAGAGTTCCCCCCCAAAATTTAACCAATCCGAGCTGGAGAGGCATAAGTGATTGAGACTGTAAAACCAATTGCGCCAACATAAATTCATTCCAAACACTTAAAGCAGTAAATAAAGCCACAACAGCCAAGGCAGGTTTTGCTAGAGGTAAAGCGACATGTCGATAAATACCGAACCGACCACATCCGTCAATGCGAGCCGCATCTTCTAAATCTTTTGGAATACGTTCAAAAAAGGGACGCAATATAAATAACCCTAAGGCAAGTCCACCATTAATTTGTGGGAGCATATACCCCAGTCGAGTATCAATTAATCCCAATTTAGCCAGAAGAACATACAAAGCAACAATCGCGCCCGGAACTGGAATCATAATCGTAATAAGAAACATGTAATAAATAAAATTTTTCCCTGGAAACTGAAATCTGGCAAAAGCATAAGCCGCCATTGAGGAAATAAATAAAACGCCTAACACGCAAACGGTCGTATAAAAAATGCTATTAAAAAAATAAATACCAAATTTTCCTTTTGTCCAGGCTTGTGCATAATTTTCAAAATGCGCGTGAACAGGAATAAGACTTAAGTCAGAAAACACAGTTGATTGCGTTTTTAAAGATGAGGATAACATCCAGATCAAAGGGAAAATACAACTAGCAGCCACCACCAGCAGAATAGAATGCTTAACAAGACTCTTGACGACTCGAATTGCCTTTAAACGAATTTGTTCGGAGGCATATTTTTTCTTCTGTGGCGAAATAATCTGAGAAGGAACTATATTTGAAGTAGACATACTAATCAGCCTTTACCCGTTTAGAAATTTGGATCTGAATCATCGACAAAATAAGCAAAAACCCACCAAATACCAAACCCATAGCGCAAGCATACCCCAAACGAGAACCAGGCGTAATTTCGTTTAATATTCTTTTCATAGGAACTTCGGTATGACTCCCTGGGCCGCCACCAGTGGTGGTAATGACCAAATCATAAATTTGCATTGTCCCCAAAATCGTCAGAACACTAACAAGAATAAAGACGGGAATCATAAGAGGCACTGTAACTTTCCAAAAAATCCGCCATTCACTGGCCCCATCCACTCGCGCTGCTTCATATAATTCTCTTGGGATACCTTGTAACCCTGCCAACAAGATAATGAAACCCCATCCAAAACCTTTCCACATATGAACAACAGAAAGGGAAGTAAGTGCTGTTGTGGGATCAGCCAACCACGCTCGTTTCCAAGTTTCAAGGCCCAACTTCGTAAAAACAGAATTAAGCAATCCGTAATCACCTTGATAAATCCAATTCCAGATAAGGCCCACAACAATTCCAGACAAGATCGGAGGAAGGAAAAAAATGGAACGATAAATCTGACCACCTTTAATATCTCGATCAACCAACCAAGCCAACATAAGCGCCAACCCATTTTGAACAGTGAGCGCAAGGATCGTGATATAAATGGCATTCTTAATGGAGATCCACCATTCGGGGTTATCAAATAAGATATCTTTGAAATTAAAAATCCCAACAAATGGTGCCCGAGAAAATTCAGATATTCCATTCCACTTATATAAAGATAACTGCAACACTTTGAAATAAGGATAGAGGTTAAACATGACGAACATCAAAACCGCTGGGATGATAAATAAATAATTACTCATCACCGACCAATCGGTTAAAAATGAAAAACGCTGTTTTAAACTCTGCTTTTGAGCCATTTATTTATCTTTAAGAGCTTTTTCTTTCGCTTTTTGAACAGCTTTGGCAATTTCTTCTGCTGTTTTTTCTCCAATTAAAATGGATTGAATTCCCTTTGTCAAAGCTTCCTGAACTTTAGGCGCTTCCGTTACTTCAAACCGATTGGGATGAATTGAATCTTTCATTAAATTCGCAAATAACATAAGTACAGGAGAATCTTTTATTTCAGCATCTTTAACTGCTGGAAGGTTTTTAGTGGCACTTGCCAAATAAGAGGCTTGCTCTTTTTGCGACAACCATTTTAAAAAATCAACCGCGGCTTCTTTTCTAGCGGATTTAGCATTTACATAAAAAACAGATCCCGCCCCACCCCAAACCGTCTGAGGAAACTTATCGCCTAAACGTGGGGGACGAAAGGGAGCATACTCGAGAGAAGCGTTCATTCCAGAATACACATTAACGCCCCATGACCCATTAAATGTAATAGCGGATCTTTCTGAAGAAAAGGATTGCTCAGAATTTTTATTCTGCAAAGTGACCAAACCAGGGTCGGCAATATTTGCTTTTCTCAAATCTTCAAATACCTTTAATACCGTGATCCAATCAGGGTCAGTATAAGAAACTTTCCCGCGAAAAGTATCCATCACTTTTTCAGCTCCCATAAGGTTATGAGCAAAGTCAGTGACAAGTGAATAAATTAACCAAGTTTCTGACCAACCACTAACAAAACCATTCACTCCAATCGCTTTTAATTTTTTACCTGCTTCAAGAAATTCTTTCCAAGTAGCAGGAGGGGTTTCAGGATCAAGCCCCGCCTTTTTAAAGAGATTTTTATTATAAATCATTGGAATGGTTGTAACGTCAATGGGAATACCATAAAAACCCGAAGGAACATTAAACTGGTTTCCCTCTTTGAAATAAGCCGTATTAATAGCTTCAGGATAAAAAGAGTTTTTCCAAGATTCTTGGTCTGCTTCCAGTTGTGTTGAAAGGTTTTCCACGTGACCGGCTTCAACAAATTTAGCGAGATTACTGGAATCGCCTAAAATTCCATAAATTTCCGGAAGGCTATTTGTTTGCGCGCCAACTTCAACTTTTTGAGAATACAAATCGGAAGGGGCGTATAATTGAAATTGCACTTCTTTTCCCGTCTCAGTTTTATAGCGCTTTGTAATTTCATTAAAAGCTTCTTCTCTATCGGTCATCCAGTGCCAAACAACAACAGCGTTTGATTGCTGATTAGATTCTTTTTTACAACTGGGTAAAAATGCCACCAGAGAAAATAATCCTGCCAAAAGTAAAGCTTTACAATTTTTCATATTGGTTATCCTTTTCTAAATAAGGGTATAAAAAAACCGCAGGGTTTTAACGTCTAGGAAGGTTAGGGAAGCCGATGAAGGGATTTGAACCCCCAACCTACGGTTTACAAAACCGTTGCTCTACCGTTGAGCTACATCGGCACGGCTTAACTAGACTAACACCACACGAATAGCACAATGGTATAAAACCAAAACCGTCATGAAAACTGGTGTAATAAAATTCCTGCTGCCACGCCAACGTTAAGAGAATCAATTCCTTGTCGGCCTAAGGCACCGTCAATCTTAACTAAATAATCGCACTTTTTGCGGATTAAATGATGGATCCCTTCTCCTTCAGATCCCATCACTAAGCCAAATGGATTAGGAATATCGGAAGACTTAAGACTGTTCCCATCCACATCCGCTCCCACAAACCAAAAACCCCGTTCTTTCCCCATTTCCATCGCCGTCGCCAAGTTGGCAACCTGACCAATAGGGATAAGTCGCGCGGCCCCAGCTGAAGACCGCACCACTGTTGAGGTAATCCCAGCTGCCCGCCACTTAGGAATAATGACTCCAGATACACCAAAAAAAACTGCGGATCTTAAAATGGATCCCAAATTATGAGGATCCATAATCCCATCTAAAAACAAAACACTGACACCTTTATGAGGTCGAGCAAGCGCCGCATCCCAAATGTCTTCTAAATCCGCAAACGCAAAAGGAGGAACTTGGGCCAACATACCCTGATGATTTTCATCATTGGTCATTTGGTCTAATTGTTTTCTTTCAACCCAATAAATAATTGACCTTTTTTCTTTTGCTAACTGCATCATCTCGTCAACATTCGAGCCACTAATACCTTTAGCAAAAAAAAGTTTTAAAACGGTCCCTCGCTCCATTGCTTCACGCACCGGCCAACGACCATAAATTAAATCTGTTCCTGATTCATTCTTACTTTGATTTCGGTTTCTCATGATATTTTCTTCAAACGTTGACCAGACGACGTGTCTTCGATTAAAACCCCTTTCGATTTGAGCAAATCTCTAATGTCATCAGACTTTTTCCAATCCTTAGATTTTCGGGCCGATTCCCGTTGCTGAGCCAGGTCTAAAATTTCTTGAGACCAATCACTCTCAACACTTAACGTAATTCCAAGCACCTCAAACATAGAATCCATAGCACATTTTTTGATCCCGTACTCATTGGTATTATTGGAATTCTCTTTTTCCAAAGAAAAAACGTCTGAACAAACTTGATTGAGAGCTGCCAAAGCAACAGGAGTGTTTAAATCATTGGCCAAAGCTTCTTCAAAAGCAAACAAATAAGGGTCTTCAACTTTCTTATGACTTAAATTTAATCCTTTGGATTTTTCACAAGCAATTAAATAGGCTCCTTTAATT
>JBJXGI010000015.1:0-3065 GCA_046153645.1 Elusimicrobiota bacterium
GTTATCTGAAAAATATCTTATTTTTGCTGAAAGAATGCTGAAGTTGCTTCTTATCGCCTTTAATCCTCCAACTTTCCATTAGAAATTTTAACATAAACATAAAATGAAAAAAACAACAATATTAGGGCACAGTACGCTAAAAGTTAATAGAATTGGTCTTGGTTGTATGGGCATGTCAGAGTTTTACGGCTCTTTTGATGAAAAAGAATCCATCAATACATTGCATAAAGCCATTGACTTAGGAGTCAATTTTTTCGACACAGCCGATATGTATGGTTGGGGTGCGAATGAACGGCTCTTGGGAAAAGCATTTAAAGGCCGGAGGGATGACGTGATTTTAGCGACCAAATTTGCTGTGATGCGGGGGCCCAATGGTGAATTTCTCGGACTGAATGGTAAACCAGAATACATTAGGCAAGCCTGCGACCAAAGCCTTCAAAATTTGGGTGTTGAGGCCATTGATTTGTATTACATGCATCGGCAAGACCCGAAAGTGGAAATTGAAGAAATTGTTGGGGCAATGGGTGATTTGGTCAAACTAGGAAAGGTAAAGCACTTAGGCCTTTCTGAAGTTAATGCGGAAACGCTTCGTAGGGCACATGCCGTTCACCCTATTTCAGCCCTTCAAACCGAATATTCCTTGTGGAGCCGTGAACCGGAACAAGAGCTTTTTGATGTTTGTAAAGAACTCGGTATCACCTTTGTGGCATACAGCCCTTTGGGAAGAGGGTTCTTAACGGGAGCGATTAAAAGTCGAGCAGATTTAGAAGAAGGAGATTTTCGGCTTAGAAACCCTCGTTTTACGGACGAAGCGATAAATGAAAATCTGAAGTTTGTGGAGGTGATTGATCAAATTGCGCAGAGCAAAGGCGTTTCCAAAGCACAAATTGCCCTTGCATGGGTACTGAGTCAAAATGATGAAATCATATCTATTCCAGGTACTAGAAATGTTCACCGTCTCGAAGAGAATATGGGTGCATTTAAGGTGGAATTGACAAAAGATGATTTTCATGTTATTTACAAGTCTATGCCATCGGTAACCATTGGAAATAGATATTAGTAATGATAAACTAAATTTGAACAATGAGAAAACACTTCTTACAAACACCGACCTTTACCCTTTTCACAATAATGTTTTTTTTCACATCCTGTAAAGGACAATTAAAAACGCCAACTCAAACCGAAAACCAAAATGAACCTAAAGCATCTCTTATTGGGCAACCAATATTAATAAAGCCCATAGGTGCAAATGAGAGTAGCAGTGTTTTGTGTGCAATACAAGACAAAAATGGCAACATCTGGTTTGGAACTGGAGCAGGCGTATATAAATATGATGGAAAATTGTTTACTCAATTTACCGTGCAAGATGGTTTAAGCAGTAATTGCGTTTGGTCTATTTTGGAAGACAAAAATGGTAATATCTGGTTTGGGACATCCGAGGGAATTTGTCGTTTTGATGGCGGGAAAATCATCAGCATTCCAATCAATAGTATCATCAGACCTGTAATTACCGACAACAGTTACTATAGTGAATCGTCCACAAAAAGCACGGTGTGGAGTATGTTGCAAGACAAAAGTGGGAAAATTTGGTTCGGCACCGGTGATGGTGTTTATTCCTATGAAGGGGGGAACTTTGCCCGTTTATTGTCAAATGATGGCGTTATAAACAAAGATGGCTTGACACTTAAATTGGTTTCGGATATATTGGAGGATAAAAATGGAAATATTTGGTTTGCTTCTGGAATGCCGCCGGGCTACGAAGGCTTTTGTCGCTACGATGGCAAAATGATTGAAAGTTTTAAACCCAAAAATGAAGGTTGGATCCGTAATGTAGTAGAAAGCAAAAATGGAAATTTATTGCTGGCCACAAGGCATTTTGGAGTATGGAGTTATGATGGGAAATCATTTACGGATTATATCCAACCAAAAGAATTAATAAAGGGTTCATTGAACGATATTTTAGAAGACCACTCAGGAAATTTATGGGTTGCTTCTGATTACGGAATAGATATGGGCGACACTCTTGGCGGATTATGGCACTCAAATATCTCAGCAAACAACCCTACAGAAGTCACATTTACAAAGATTTCCAATAAGGAGGTTTTCTTCATATTTGAAGACAAAGACAATTATATATGGTTTGGAACCAGGGGCATGGGGTTATATCGTTACGATGGCGAAGAGATTACCTGTTTTTCAGAATACAAGAATAAATTCTAACCTTACACAAACTTCAATCATGACAAATTCAAACGGCAAAGCCACCACAACCAAAAAAACATTTAGCAGAGAAACTTCTGTGAGTGTTGACATTCATGCTGACCGTAAAACAATTTGGGGCCTGCTGACCAATGCAGAAAACTATCCGAAATGGAATTCAACGGTCATTTCCATTGACGGGAAAATTGCACTTGGAGAAAAAATTCAACTCAAGTCATATCTTGACCCAAAAAAGGTTTTTAAACTTTCCGTAAAAGAATTTGAACCAGAAAGACGACTTGTTTGGGGCGATGCAATGGGTAAAAGAGAATATTCATTGACACAAAACACAAATGGACAAACCAACTTCTCCATGACAGAAAAAATTGGAGGGCCACTTTTTCCATTGTTCGCCAAGATGATACCTCCGTTTGACGAATCGTTTGAAAAATTTGCGAGCGACCTTAAAAAAGAAGCGGAAAAGAGATAGGGCAGAGAAAATCATTAACGGAGAACCGACAACATTTGTACCCAAAAGTCCGCCCTTCGCAAATCTGCAACATCGCAAACCCTCGGCCCGTTAGCGGTAATTGGCTATAAAAAATGAAAATCATTATACATGATATTTAAGGATTATATTAGGATATTCGAACAGTCTTCGGAATTGTTGGTCGTAATAGATACCAACTTTGCGATAGTGGCTGCATCAGACTCATTTTTAAAAGCTACAACGACTGTAAGGGAAAATATTGTGGGGCGTGATATTTTTGAAGTATTTCCTGATAATCCTGATGATAAAACCGCAAATGGAGAAAGTATTGTACGGGCTTCTTTTAACCGGGTTATTAAAAATAAAACCAAGGAGG
>JBJXGI010000016.1:0-23228 GCA_046153645.1 Elusimicrobiota bacterium
TTATCTGGAAACGGTCAAAACTCAAGTCAAAGCCGCCATCGATAAGGGAATGTCGCTTGAAGAAACGGTAAAGACTGTTTCGATGTCGGAATTCTCAGGATACGCACTTTTCGGCTGGGTACATCCTGGCCTGAACGTCCCGGCGGCCTACAAAGATCTTTCTGGAAAATAGGCTAACAAGGCAAGAAGAGGTATTTATGACAAAGAGTCGGATGGAAGCGTTTAGTGATGGCGTGTTGGCCATCATTATCACAATCATGGTATTGGAAATGAAAGTTCCTCACGGAACGGAATTGGGCACGCTGGTTCCCTTAATCCCTGTGTTTCTTAGCTATGTGTTAAGTTTTGTTTTTGTGGGAATTTATTGGAACAACCATCACCACATGCTCCAGGCTGTCAAGCAGGTCAACGGGGGCATTCTTTGGGCGAACATGCACATGCTATTCTGGCTTTCCCTTATTCCCTTCACCACTGCCTGGATGGGAGAGAACCATTTTGCACAGTATCCTGTAGTTCTCTATGGTTTAAATCATCTGCTGGCAGGCGTCGCCTACTATATTCTTGCGCGGATGCTCGTTTCGACACATGGGAAAGATTCCGTTATAGCGACAGCGCTTGGGGCTGATTTGAAGGGCAAGATTTCTCTCGTCATTTATATCGTGGCCGTTCCGATAACGTTCGTCAACTCTTGGATATCGTTAACCCTTTACATTCTGGTCGCCATCATGTGGCTTGTTCCGGATCGTCGGATTGAAAAAGGCCTTTCAGCGAGTCCTCGGTAAAGGTTTAAGCCGCATTTCCACCAAATAGGCTTGCCCGGTTGTTGGGTGAAAAAAGCAGGAGAGTTTTTTAAGAGTTAAAAAGCTTCTGCGCCTGTGATTGATGTTTTTCCATTTCAGAACTGAGTTGATTCATTCCTTCGTTGGTCAAAATAGTTTCAGCTAAAGGAAATAAGGCATCCTCTTCTTTCTTAAGATGGTTGTCCATAATGGCCCGAAATTGTTTTATATAAGCATTCAATTCTTGGGGGGCATCAAGCGCTGTTTTTTTGATTAGTTTCAAAAAAAACTCAATGTCTTTGTGCTCTTCGTAGAGTTCATCCAAATATTTTTTCACGAACAAAGGCTTCGTTTTAAATACGGGGAGAAAAACGGTGTCCTCAAACCAGGCGTGTGTTAAAACAACTCTATTTAAAGTATTTGCGATCTCAGGAAAACGAGGATTGTCTATTTGAAATCCTTCAAGAAGTTTTCTGATCATTTTATGGTCGTTCAGTAATGAGTCGGTGGCTTTTTTCAATTAAAATCCTTATATCGTTAATCAAGTTATTTTGATTTGAATCGAGGATAAAGGTTACCATAAGGACCCACATTTTATTGTTAAATATATTTAATTGCCATAATCTAATATTGAGGAGTTAACCATGAAAAACAATCAAGTCGGCTGGTTTGAGATCTATGTTCAAAATCTGTGGGTTTAATTCCAAGTCGAATCGTTGTGGCTTGCTTAAGATGAGGTTGCTGATTTTTGTTTTTGCTCTTACGATTAGCGGAGCCAATTCACCAGAGGCGGCCACGTTAGACGTGATGGACGTCGGTTATGGCAGCGCCGTTCACTTGCGAACCGATCAAGGCGATTACTTATTTGATGTGGGTCCGCGTGAATCCTCCTCAATCGTCATTGAGCACCTCCGAGCGATGGGGGTCAAGAAAATCGATGGCGTTTTCCTTAGTCACACGCACCCTGATCACGTTGGTGGCCTTGAGCCCCTCAGTCAACGTTTTTCTATCGATCGCGTTTATTGGAATGGCGTGGCTGGACACCAGCCGGATGTTCTCCGGGATCTAGAAATTTTGAAGGGCGTGACCATCTTTGTACTTTTTAGGGCGACCGAAACAGTTGATCTGGGCGAGAGGTTGACGGCCACAACCGTCCAGACAACCGTTTCCGAAGACGATCAGAACGAAAGTTCATTGGTGGTTTTCGTCCGGCATCCCAAGTGGACGCTCTTGTTCCCCGGCGATGCGGGACCAAAACGTCAGAAGGAACTGTCCCGACAGGGTCTACCGTTAAGAACCGTTCGCTGGATGTTGTGGCCTCATCATGGCGACCAAATGGAGGACAAACTTATAGAATTAATGGGTAACCTTCGGTATGCGGTTGTATCCGTCGGGGCGAACCCCTATAACATGCCGGCCGTCGACCTTGAATCTTTTTCCAAAAAGCACCGTATCACCGTTCTTCGAACAGATAAAGACGGGCCCCTTCGATTCCATCTTGATGAGTCCATCCGGCGATGACGATTTATGGCCATCGCTGATCGGGGACTCATTCCGATCTTCATTACGTTGGGGAAATCCATTTGGAAGAGTTCGTTATTGCCCATGGGTGATGGGACACATTTCATTGCATTGCCTGCCAAAGTGCGAAAGGCGGAAGACATTAAAATAGGCAAACGCGTTAAACTTAGTTTCGTGTTACGAGATCGTTAGTTGAATTCATAAATCGAGAATCCTATCGGCCCGCTTATTTTGTATTGCCCCACCCATCTCCTCGAAACAATATATGGTTAAAGAAGAATCCGTGGTTTGAGGAGGATGTGCTGCCTTTCTTACGCCAAACGATAGAAAACTTAAGAATATAGGACCCAAAACTGGTCGGCATTATATTGGCAATAAATGAGTGATAGAAAAAATCCTATCTGTGTCCAGTTTTTGGGGGGCACTTCAGAGAATTATAAGCTATATTCGAGTCGCTAAAAAAAGCAGGCCGATTTGGAATATTCTGTTTGGACGTCATTGATGTGATGAACCACCTTACGAGTCAAAGCGCATAACCGAATTACAGTCGTGATGGTATTTCAGGATGGGTTTTAGTCTAAAAACCGACCTCGTTCCTCTGGCGATGGTAGCCGACAATGTTCTTTTTTGCCGAAAAATTTATAGCGATTTTTGGCAATCCAGCCGTAAACGGAATCGCGGATATTGGCGGGCACAATAAGAAAGACAGATGGTGCTACCCACATTCCACCCATGTTCCGCAATATTTTTAAAATTGCTGTCGATTTCTGGTACAACTTTCCATTTTCGTAATAAATAATTGAGTCCATTGCTTCTGTATTACTTTCTCTTAGTAGCTTTTTCGCAGTGCTTCCTTGTAAGGGAGAAAATTTAAGTTTGTTCATGGTGTCAATTGACATAATAAAGTTAACCCATCCATTACACATACCACAAACACCATCAAAAAAAACGAACCGTTCGTCATTATCTTTTACTCTTGGGTGAAACCAATTGGGATCGAAAGTAAACAAATGAAACATCATAACTCCGAGTGTGAGATCGGCAAAATCAACAACAGATAAAATCCCCGCATGCATTCCCATGATTAATATCCAGGCGATGGGACGGGTTCGCTTAAGAATACAAAGGGGGCCGAAGGCAATTTCCAATAAGAGAGCGCCCCAGGTTTTTATGTGAATGATCCAAATGGGGAGAGAAAGAAAGAGTGATCTTAATGCTCCATCCCTGGCGAGGGGATTGTTGAGTAAATGAAGCATCGCCGAACCATCTCGCCAGCTGGGTGCCATGAATTTATCAACTCCGCTGATGGTATAAGAAATTCCTGCAATAATCCAAGCACCATAGAATAGAACGGGCGGCATAAACCAGGGTTCTTTCACCTTCGGCTTCAGTAATGAAAGCGGTTCGCCGATTGGAATAAGAGCTGAGGCCAGTAATACCCAACCAACCATGGGCAGGCCCGGGTTTAGAATTAAATTATTTCGGTGAAATAGGCACGCCCAACTGTACCAAAGGAGAACGGATGCTGCTCTACGGTAGACACCAAGCATATAACACACAGACAATAAAACATTTGCGCTGAGAAAAACTTGAACTTGTAAGGGGGAATCGAAAATATAAAGGAGATTTGGGAATTTTCCGTAAGTAAAGTTCATGGACGCATCTGCGAATAATCCGAAATGGCTCCAGATGTCGGGAGAGGAAGGGATTAAGTGAAGAAAATGAACTGTTAGGTAAATTCCGAAAATAATTCGGAAAATAGAAAATTGAATAGCTGGATAGTTAGAAACGGATTTATTCATTGGTTATTTTCACTCAATATTTAAAATCCACGAATCGTTTCGATTGGCGGTTTTTGTTTTTAAATGGATGGCCTTTACTTTTTTGGGAGGCAATATGCCAAGTGAGTGTGATAATTTTCCAGGGTTAATAAAGGCAAAATTTAGAACTGGTTTCCATAGGGGTTCTGGCAAAATGGGTCCGTATGAAATGGCTGCTCCCAAGATATTCCTGTATTGATATGGCGCATTAAAACGTGAATAAAGAGTTGGTGTAATTGGAATTTTATTTTGACTGCCGTCTTCATCTACATATTGAATGCTGAATTCATGAGCAAATGTTTCAACACCTTTTTGTTGGGTAAAAACAATGGGGAGCGGAGATGCCACGGTAAGTAAACCTACACCTTTTAACCAAGGCAGTTGAGTTACAAATCCCACGGACTGAACGAGCCCCAAAATAACAAGCAAAACTCTGAGTATTGATTGGGGCATGCTCATTCACTCTTTTTCGGAGGATGGGGATTGTTGACATTCTTAAACAGTAACATCTTTGTAAGTTCATATTCCCTATTCGGTTTAAAGCCGCAAGGTCCATCATAAGTGGGAGGATTATCATAAGTTCCAAAACACATATCCCATAATGGAAAATCGGAAAAATTCTTATAGTGTTTTCCACGTTGATGATGAATTCGATGCATCTCCGGTCGTTGAAAAAAGATTCCGATCCAATGAGGTGTTTTGATATTCATGTGATAAAAATATTCTGCTAGTGATGAATATAAAAGGCACCATCCACTGGCTTCCAAGCTAATGCCCAGAAAAATGTAATTGATAGTTCCGATAATGAGGGAGTTAACGATGATCTCAATGGGGTGTTTATAAAATGATGTTATTGTTTCAATTCGAGTGGGGCTGTGATGAACCTGGTGAAATAAAAGCCAAAACCAGTTCACATCATGTCGCCAGCGGTGCCACCAATAGAAAACAAAGGTGACTGTGAAATAGCCGAGGAATCCGGCTGCAAAATCGGGGAGCTTAATAAAATTAAAAACCCTCCACCCTTGAAACCATTTATCCCATGTGAAAGTAGCTAAAATGATAATTCCCAATTGAAATAAATTAATTAAAACAACCCGTGCCCACCAACCTTTCACAGCGGGGAGTTTCTGATCAGGAATAACCCGTTCAAGAATGATGAGGATAACACCGGCGATGATTATTGTAATTAGCATGGATATTCAAAAATTATATTTTAATCAATAGGTTTACAATGAAAATGAATATTTTAGGTCAACTCCAGGTTATTTGTTGAATATGCCAGTAGTTTTGTATATTCCTCACTCCCTTAGTCAAATGACACTTGAGCGGACTGTCCGCCGCAGCTGTTGTTTGGCGAAGGTGGGCCGCTAGCTCAACTGGCAGAGCAGGTCCCTCTTAAGGACAAGGTTCCCGGTTCGATTCCGGGGCGGCCCAAAATTTTCCCTATGAAGGCTTAAGTTGGTTCAAGTCCAAATAAGCCGATTTCAGTGGGTCGGTGGACACTTGGTGGACAGTTTTAAAAGCATGGTTCCCTCTGAAAACAAAAAAGTTGTTGAGATTAATTCTTATCGATTTATACTGATCGGATCTATTAATTAGGTTATGTTGCGTTGAACTTTGGAAAAGTGGAAAACAAAAATAACGCATTAAAAATAAGTATACTTCTGAAAGGAAAGTATGAATCAAAATTTAAAAATAGTTGCTATTGTTTATCATGGGAGAAGTGGCTCTTTTTTTTTACAAAGTCTTTTAGATAATCATCCTGAACTTTTTGGCATCCCGGGAAGTTATTTCGGAAAATATTTCTCTTGGTTTTCAAATCAGAATCCCAACGCTACTTACAAAGAGTTAATTCAAAAATTTACTGATAATTTCTCATATTTTTTTGATGCTAATGATCCTATTCCTAAGTCGTATGGATTTGATCAAATGGGCGAAAATAAAGATCAGAAAATAGAAATATCTAAAGTAGAGTTTATTCAGAATTTAGAAAATGCAATTAAATCATTTGATCGACCAAACAGAAGGGAGTTCTTTTTCGCTATTCATTCCGCTTATGCCCTTTGCCTCGGAGAGAACTTAGATAATAAAAAAGCAATTGTTTACCATATTCATCATCCTCATCCAGATTTTTGTCGGATGCTTATTTCAGACTTTCCCCAAACAAAATTTATTCACACAACTCGCGAGCCCATTCAGGGTTTATTATCTTTATTTAAACATATGTATTCGGGGTATAGTGTCAAGAATCCACGTTCATATTGCGTTGCTGATATTTTTTGGTCTATGGCACGAGGTGCATACCCAATGGACTTAAACTATATTGAAAGCTCACGCATGTTGAAGTTAGAGGGCCTACATGAAAAGCCTAAAGAAGTTCTTCTTAATTTGATTAAATTTCTAGACATCAAGTGGGATGATAATCTCATGGAAAGTACTTTTAATGGGTTAAAATGGTGGAATCTTAAAGCGGCCATTCAAGTTACAGGTTTTAATTCCCAAACAACTAAAGCAGGACGCTATAGCGAATTGACCAATTTTTTTGATTCCTATCGTTATAAGATTCTCTTTTATCCGTTTTCGAGAATACTTAAGTACCCAAATATCCCATTTCCCTTATATATTTTGGGACTCTTTTTTATGCCATTATTACTGATATTTCCGTTTAAGATTGAGTGGATTGGTTTGCGCTATGCCGATAAAAGGGGTTTTTCGTTAGTAAAAAATTTTCTTTTCACTCGATTCGTGCTATTTCGTATGTTTTTACTAATCCATTTTGGGATAAAAATTATTTTGAGAAAACCATTCGTAGATTTTTTAGAACGCGGTATTTTTCGACATTCGAGCATTAAGCTTTTAACATATGACTCTGTCCAGTCATAAAAAAGGAATTGTCTATTGGTTTACCGGTTTAGCTGGAGCGGGGAAAACCACTCTGGGGAAATTATTTTATTTAGAATTAAACAAAAAAAATAAGTCTTCAGTGTTTTTGGATGGAGATGAATTGCGGGATTTATTTGATCAGAAATCAGGGTATTCGGTTGCTGATAGAAAAAAAATTTCTTTTAGAAACGCTCGACTATGTAAACTTTTATCAGATCAAGGCATTGATGTGGTTTGCGCGACAATTAGCATGTTTAAAGAATGTCAGGATTGGAACCGGAAAAATATTGCTAGATTTAAAGAAATTTATATTAAAGCCTCAATCGAGGTGTTGAGGGGTCGTGATAAGAAAAAAATATACAGCCGGTCTCTTCGGGGGAAAATGAAAAATGTTATGGGGGTTGATTTACCTTTCGATGAACCTAAAAATCCCGATGTGATAATAATAAGCGATGGTAAAAGAAGTCCAATGAAAATTCTTCAACAGGATCTTTTACCATTATTATCGAGATTGAATTGAAAAAAATAAAATTTGGGACAAAATCTGAAACACTCTCAAGTTTAGAGCTAATAATTAAATCTGCACGAGTGTTGCCGCAAGTGCGATTTGATGTTGGTCAATGGAAAAACGAGCGTGCTAGCGTCTGGAAAATGATTAAAACGGCGCAATTCCAATCTCGCAATACTATTATTCGTAGCAGTGCTTTAAATGAAGATTCTAGCCAAGCTTCCAACGCTGGAAAATATAAAAGCATCAAGAATGTAAAAGGAAAACCTTCTCTCGAAAAAGCAATTGACGAAGTTGTAGCTTCATTCGATTCTACAATGGAGAAAAACCAGATCTTTATCCAACCTTATCTGGAGAAAGTTAAAATGAGCGGCGTTGTTTTTGGTATCGAGCCTAATTCAGGAGCGAATTACATTGTAATCAATTATGACGATGTTTCTGGTCTCACCAATACCGTAACTTCTGGGAACTCTAATAATCTAAAGGTTTTTTATCACTTCAAGAATTCTCCTGGGCCAGCTAATCCTTTCCTGTTAAAAATTGTTCGCTTGATGCTGGAATTGGAATCCATATTTTCTACCAATAGGCTCGATGTTGAATTCGCCATCGGATCAGATAATTCATTGTATGTTTTGCAGGTTCGGCCGTTGGCTACTTTATCCTCTTCTCAAGTTTCTTATAATCTTCACAAGAAGGCCTTAGGAGAAATTCAAATTAAATTTAACCAATTAAATAAGCCGCATCCCTATTTGTATGGACAAAAAACAGTTTTTGCTGTTATGCCAGACTGGAATCCTGCAGAAATAATCGGGACTCGTCCAAGACCGTTGGCTCTTTCGTTATACCGTGAACTTGTGACTGATAGTATTTGGGCCTATCAACGAAATAATTATGGCTACAAAAACATGCGGAGTTTTCCATTGGTCGTATCGTTTGGTGGCTTACCGTATGTTGATGCTCGAATTAGTTTTAATTCTTTTATTCCTGCAGGTATAGAGGATAATTTATCTGAAAGACTTGCTAATTATTACATTCAGGTTTTGACAGATTCTCCTCGGTATCACGACAAAGTTGAATTTGAGATTGTTTATTCATGTTATACCTTGGACCTTCCTGATCGACTGAAAAAGCTTCTTAAGTTTGGTTTTTCTAAAAAAGATATTCAGAATTTAGCGGAAAGTTTGAGGAATTTGACAAATAAAATTATTCACAGCGAAGAAGGTTTCTGGAAGCGTGACATTATAAAAAACTCTAAATTAGAGCCGCGACGGCAGAAAATTATTGATAGTAATTTAGATAACGTTTCAAAGATTTATTGGCTCTTGGAGAATTGTAAAAGATATGGAACCCTACCATTCGCGGGATTGGCGCGTGCCGGTTTCATAGCCGTCCAGATGCTGCAATCGTTGGTTCATATCGGGATATTAAGTCAAGAGGATTACGGTTCTTTTATGGGCAGCTTAAATACAGTGAGTACTGAGATGTCGAATGATTTTGTAGTCTTGAGCAAATTGGGATTTCTTAAGAAATATGGCCATTTACGGCCGGGCACCTATGACATTATGTCACCCCGATATGATGAAAATCCCGATTTTTTCTTTAATTGGGAAAATAAAAAAAGTGGTGTCAAAAAAAACGAAGCGGCTTTTGTTCTATCGATGAATCAATTAAAAAAAACTGAAGAATTCTTAAAAGCGCACAATTTAGAACATAATGCATTAGGGTTGTTTTCATTTATCAAAGAAGCAATTGAAGGTCGTGAGTATTCAAAATTTATATTCACTAAGTGCCTCAGCGATGCGCTTTCTTTATACAAATCTATATTCAACGAGAATGGATTCTCATTGGAAGATTGTTCATATTCTTCTATTCAAACTATTTATAAACTTTATTCTTCGACTGGAAATCTAAAAGAAGAATTGCGTAAAAGTATAGAAGAAGGTAAGGAACGATATGAGATCACAAAAAATCTTACTTTGCCACCGGTATTAACCCATGATAAAAATATTTGGTCCTTCGAGTTGCCATTATCAGAACCTAATTTCATTACATTGAAAATCATTCAGGGAAATACTGTTCTATTTGATAAAAATAAAGTGAAAAATTATAAAGACTGTATCTTATTAATTGAAAGTGCCGATCCCGGGTATGATTGGATATTTTCTAAAGGTATTAAAGGATTTATTACTAAATATGGAGGAGCAAATTCGCACATGGCTATTCGATCCGGCGAGCTGGGTGTTCCTGCTATTATCGGCGCTGGTGAAGTTAATTATTCCATCTGGTCCAAATCTAGATTTTTGAGCCTAGATTGCGCGAATAAAAAAGTAAGTATATTGGGATGAAAAAAATTCTTCTTACCCAACGAGTTGATTTTATTGAAGACTATAATGAACGGCGTGATTCTCTAGATCAGCAATGGATTAAATTCTTGTTTTCTTGTAATTTAGAGGGGCATTTGGCACCGAATTATTTACCATTAATTAAGAAAATGTTAAGAAATGAAAAATATGCTGGTATCTTATTTACCGGTGGAAATACACTCCACAAGTATGGAGGAAACGCGCCCGAAAGAGATGCCGTGGAACAGTACTTAATAAACTATTCATTGCATAAAAACATTCCATTATTAGGTATCTGCCGCGGTATGCAAAAAATCCAAGATTTCTTCGGAGTCAAATTACTGCCTGTTTCAGGGCACATCACTAAAAAGCTTCCAGTAAAATATAAGGGGAAGTGGGGCAGCGTGAATAGTTATCATACCTTTGGGGCAAAAACTTCGTCCCCAGAATTGCTTGTTACTGGGGTTTCACGCGATGGCGTCATTAAAGCCATCGAACATATTTCTAGGCCTCTTAAAGGTTTTATGTGGCATCCGGAGAGAGAGAAGCCTTTTAGAAAAAAAGATCAGAATCATTTTAGGGAGTTTTTTAAATCTTTATGAAAGCCATTATTTTAGCAGCCGGTCGTGGTTCACGACTGGGGAGTCTCAGTAGCACTATTCCTAAGTGCATGGTTCAGTTGGCGGGAAAACCTTTAATTGCTTGGCAATTGGCGGCCCTGAGAAAATCGGGAGTTTCCGATATCGCTATTGTTAGGGGATATCTCAAAGAAAGTTTTACTTTTAAAGATGTTTCTTATTTCGATAATAATGATTGGGCTGCTACAAATATGGTGATGTCACTTTATTCCGCTCGAGAGTGGTTAAAAAAAGAACCTTGTATTATTAGTTATTCAGATATTGTGTATTCGAGTAGCATCATAAAAAAATTAATGTCAGCTTCAACTTCAAATATAACTATATCTTATGACGTTGGTTGGCATGATTTATGGAAGATGCGATTTGAAAATCCTCTGGAAGACGCTGAGACGTTTATAATTGATCAGACAAGTAAATTGCTCGAAATTGGGAAAAAAACGGATGATTTAAAAAAAGTTCAGGGCCAATATATGGGTCTCTTGAGATTTTCTCCAGAAGGTTGGGAAACAACTGAAAAATTTCTTTTAAATCAGTCTGAAGTGATTAGAAATAAGCTAGATATGACATCATTACTTCAGAAACTAAATGAAACAGGCATAGAGATAAAAACGATGGCCATCGATGAAAAATGGTTTGAAGTTGATAATGAAAATGATCTCATGATCTACGAAAAAATTTTAGCGAAGCATCCTAACTATATTCCTGAATAAAATATTACGATTTAAGCTGTGCAAACCATATTCTCGTTGTATAAGGCACAACGATCTCAGTTTTTCCGCTCAAGGTTTTTTCTATGTTGTTAATTACATCGTAAAATTTCTCTTTCGCTTGTCTTTCTAGTGTGGCATGAGATTTCCATGCTTCAATGTAGTCGGCAGTTTTGACTTTGTTGATTAAATCACCTTGTGTTTCTTGCACTTGGCCAAATAATCCACTATTGTTTATTACACTCGTTTGGTTTTCCCTGCGTAAACCATAGTTATATTCAGGAACAAATTTTCGGATTATTGCCTCAACTTCTTTCTGAATTACATCATTTAAATTCCTATGGTTCCACATGCAGATAAACCAACCTTTGGGAATTAAAATTCTCTTTACTTCATTCAACGCTTTTTCTTGATTTAACACATTAAAAGAAGATCCAAAAAAAGTCGCATAAAATTTGTTTGGGGGAAGCGTAGTATTTTCTCCGGTTCCGTCTAACCATTCCACATTGCCTCCAGCCGTATTTTTTATCCCATAGCCTCTCATTGAGTCATTGGGTTCAATTGCACGAACAGCAAGTTTGTTTTTAAGTAATTTTTTAGTCAACTTGCCTGTGCCGGCGCCAATGTCGGCTACCAGAGTGCCCGGTTTAATTTCGATTGATTCTAAAACGTTTTCTATAGCTTGGTCAGAATAATCGGCCCTTTTGTCGTAAGAACTTGCTAAGTTGGTATAATCCCATTCTAAGTTTTTGATATTCAATCTAACCCCCATTTTTTTATTTTAACAATGTTAATTAAACTATAAATATCAATCTAGTCAAAGTATTCGTTTTTTAAGTCAGGTTCAACGGTAGCGCAAGGGACCGCGTGCAATTTAAATAATTTATTCTGCATTTTTTTTATTTCCCAAACCGCGTTGTAAATGGTGCTGGCATTGATAGGAAATTATGGTTAATGCTTCCTGTAAAAATTAGATGACACTAATTATCTTCTAAATAACTCTTATACGAGGGGTTTAAAATTTATTTTTGGGAAACTTTTACTACAACTGACTGATAATCAGTTGCATTTTGTCTGTTCTAATAATTGTTTTTGAGTTGAAAAACTATCACAAAGTCACTTTTCAATAGCATCAAAATCTAATCAAAATAATAACTTGAGCCTAGATTCTTCAGGAAAGCATTGTTTCTCCCCATAGTCCTATCAAAAATTACTTCTCCCAGAATGATCATATTGATGAGACAATTAAGATGAGATTGTTTGTAAATAATAGTGGCACCAGTTTTGGAGTAATTTTTTTAGGGAAGTACGCGAAGCAGTATCAGGATGGAACTATGGCGGGGTTTACTAATGGATAAAAACAAACTCTCTGTCCGAAAAAACAGTTCTTTTTTATACAGATTTTTTTAGGAAGGTATTCCCAGTATTCAAACGGCAGAAAAAGAGGGGGGATTATTCGGACAGCGCAGCAGATTACAAACGGTGTCTTTTGATATTCCTAGCTCCTTGGCGATTGCTCTTACGCCAAATCCCTTTGCTTTAAGGGCTAGAAGCCGTTTTGGATCGATCAAGGTCTTTGGCCGCCCAAGTCGTTTTCCTTGGCTCCTAGCTCGATTTAGACCCGCCATGACCCGATCCCTAATGAGGCTTCGTTCAAATTCGGCTAAGGATGCCATAACTCCAAAAACCAATCGGCCTTGTGCAGTTGACGTGTCAATGGATTCCTGGTAACTCACAAAATCGACATTCAGGCTTTTCAGCTCTTCAAGACTATTGACTAAATGAGGAAGGCTCCTCGCAAATCGGTCAAACCTCCAAACAAGAACCACATCAAACTTTCGCTTTCTGACAGCGTCCATGAGGGCTTTCAGCGAGGGTCGTTTATCTTCGCCTTTGGCTCCCGAAATTCCTTTGTCGCAAAACTCTTGTGACTGCCAACCTCGTGCTTCACAGTATTGCCGAAGATCAAGTAGCTGTGATTCAGGGTTTTGGTCATGGGTTGAGACGCGACTATAAATAGCTACTCTTTTTGATTTCTCCATATGCGTTCCTCGGGTCCAATGGGAATTTCTGTTGTAATTCTGAATAATTCTAATATTCCTTTAGTATTACTACATGTAGAGTACTTGTCAATGGGAAATTGACAGGATATACTGAGGTTATGAAAAAGAAAAAAATCGGGGTTGGTGCGAACTTCTATAAAACGCAAGATTTGGTGCCTATTGTTGTTCATGTGCCAAAAGAAATACGTGAAGCGCTAAACAATTGTGCCCAAAAGGAAAGAAGAAGTCTCCAGCAAACCGTTCGTCTGATTTTGGAACAATCACTAGAAAGAGGGGGAGGGGTATGACCAAGGGGTAGAGTCTGCCCCGGAATGGACCAATAACATGAGCTTATAAATCAATATGGAAAAAAATACAGAAAGTCGAATCAATAAATCTTTTTACAAAAATGAAGTTGGACAGGACTGGGTGGAAAATGCTCGGAGGATAGGTCTTTATCACTTGACGGTTTGTATTGGAGAAAAGGCACCTTCTGTTTTTCATTGGCTTAAAGTTCCAGGTTTAAGAAATGACATCGTTATAGGAATCAAACATCTGGCGGGTGATGCTATTGTCAGAGAAAAGCTGGAAAAATTGAACACGTCGTTGGACGATGTTGCATATATTTTGGTTCGGTATTTGATGCCAAACAATGAAGCTGAATTTTTTGTTGAGAGTCGACGGATAAGAACCAAGTTTGATAGGAAGTTAGAACGTTTGAATCTCACAAAGAAACTCAGGTTGTTATTACTTCTACCAGATGAGATTAACCAAGCAGGAAAATATTATACAGGATTTCGAAATACCCCAATTGACGCAAAAGAACATCGAGATACATTCAGAAGACTTGAAAAATCACTAGAAGGAATTGCAGTTGATGTTAAACGGGTTATCGAAGACTTGAAATTAAATTTTCATGAGTATCGTGGAATAAACGAAATAAGCAACGAGAAAAACACATCCGGCCGAAAGGTTGATCTCGTTAAGCAGATGATCACAACTTCCTTAAGAAATTATTTGGCGTTTAAAACAGACTCGAAATCTACTACAAAAAATAGTTCTTTGATTGCTAGGATTCTTTCTGATTTTGGAATTTTAATTACAAGGAGTAATCTTAGGAGAGATTTAGAAAAAATAGCTGTTCCCAATTTTTCTGAACGCAAGGCACTTGAAGATTCAGAATATGAATATTTAATGAATGCCATTAAAAAGACATTTCCGAATATTAACGAATCACGAATACCGAAATTTAATTTCCATCACTGTATTGATATTTAATTCAAGTGAGCTGTATTCGATCCCAAATCGAATTGCCTTAATTCCCACCTAGAATAGAGCAATTACTCGACTCTGATTGTCGAATCGCTCTCATTTCCAATTAATCTAGTCAGAAATCATTGCATAGCCTGATATCAGAATCAATTTTTTTATTTTGATTGTGATCTCTGATCTCAGGCAAGGTCAGGGTATCCTTCTGTGAAGGGATTAAAAATTTAATGATTTTGTGACAATTAAATATGCATTTAAAAATAGAGGCGGAATTCATGCAGCGTAATTGGTTAGTCCAAGCAAAAGAATATCTTGATAACGGTTGGGCTGTCATTCCCATTGTGGCCGGTGAGAAGTTCCCTCCGAGAGGGTTCCGTTGGAAGCCTTATCAGGAGAGACTTCCGACGTTGGATGAATTAAAGATTTGGGAAGCTAACTATCCTAGAAGCGGATTGGCCGTCGTTACTGGCCAGGTTTCCGGTCTGGCAGTCATTGATGCTGATGGGCCGACGGGTATTAGAAGTTTGAAGAAGTTGGGGCTGCGAATTTTAAGAAACCCAATAGTCTTAACTCCCAGTGGAGGGGCTCATATATATTGCTCCCATCCTGGTTTTGAGGTGGGCAGTTACATCAAAAGTTTGAGTGGCCTTCGGGGAATAGATTTGAAGATAGATGGCGGTTTCGTGATTCTCCCGTCAGATGCTCACGGAAAATATGAGTGGTTTGTCGGGCCAGAAATTGTACCAGTTCCGCTACCAGCAAAAATTCTGGATTTAATTCGGCCAAATGTTCAAAAGATTGCCCCTATATCGGAAGTATCTATGCAAAAAAAAGTAAGGCAACAATTTTTACAGAGAAAGCCTTTGATGGTGTATAAGCCGATTTTGAAAGGTCATAGAAATGACACCATTTTTTTTCTCGCATGTGCATTTGCTCAGGATTCTGAATCTTATGAGCGGTTGAAGAGGAGGATCGTCGGATATAACCAAAAATGGTCTCAGCCTCCGCTTCTGGAAACAGAAATTGAAACGATTTGTAGAAACGCTTGGAATTACAAGCAGCGATCACTACAAAGCAGGTGACTGGGTAATAACAACAAAGGTTATACCAATAGTCATTATGTCTATAAGTAATAGTAATGGAGTTTATATGAAGAAATCGAATGTTGAGAACATTAACCACATCGTTGGGATAGTTGAGAAAAACAAGGTGGAGTTTATCGAAGTGTCAGCAAATAGAATTAATGGTCACGATATTGTTGATGTGAGAATAACGCGCAAGTTACAGAATGGACAAATAATTCATACCCAAAAAGGGGTATGTTTCAATCCAGCCAAGGCAGAAGAAATTCAGTTGAACATTAGTAAAGCGGTTGAATACATTAAGTTGAAAAAAAATCAGTGAGAAATTAACAATTATTAAATGATATGCGCTCGGAAAGGATAAGTATTATGAACTTAGGAAATCAAAGTAAATGGAAAATCACACTAGATGCAAGTTATATGGCGCAGTACAGTTTTATGAATAAAAAAATCTGGAAAGAAGTTAAGGAGGATAAGTGGCGCTACTATGAGATTCAAGGCAGGTATGGAGTGATTTACCCATACTCTGAATCTCACCTCGCTGTTTATTTCACTTCTCTACGGGTATTCAGAGATTACTCCCATCAGGGAAAATGGATGTTAATTCGACAGGGCGATTGGGAGGGTGTTTATATCGTTCCAAACGATTGCCTCGATGAGGCAGCAGAGGCAATTAAAGCCTATCGAAAACGACATATATCGACTGAACACCTCAAAAAGTTGGCAACTGGACGGGAGAGGCTTAAAAGTAATCATTTTTCCCCTTCTGACGACGAGTTTATCATCCCAAAAATCGAGGAAAATCTCCCAATGATACAAGGAGATCAAGAAAATCAAAATAAGGCATGAAAAATAACTCTGAGAAGAGAAAGTGGTTCAAAATTGATGTTTTGACTTGAAGTGGAATTGGTCTTTCTGAAATTGGCCTACTTAAAACTTAACTAATTGAGAAAACTCAAAAACGGGAGTATGGCGCCAATATCTATAAGATCAATTATTGAAAATAAGAAAATTCAAATAACCAAGATAAGGAAAATGATGATATGAATGAAAGTAAGAATATATTGAAAGAATTGTTAGATCACAAAATTACACCTAATACTCCTATATTGAGATATATCATTAAAACGGCAGATATTGTTTTACCGTCGGGGATGGTAATATCCAATACGGAATCGGATGGCCAAGGTTGTAAGCGCAGTGACAATGTCAATCTGTCCACAAAAACAAGAAAAATAGCTTTTACTGATAAGCCCAGGCTTTTGTCAGCGGGTGATGCAGCCGTTTTTCTTGGTTTGCATCCGCAAACAGTTTACGACATGGCCGGAGCTGGAACATTGCCAAGTTTTAAAATCGGTAAAAGTAGAAAGTTTGATATTAACGCCCTTAATGAATGGATTGAGAGAAAAAAGGAGGAACGTTTATGATTCAGAAAAACAAAAGTGGATATTTGGTTGATTTACATTTGAGTCGAGGTGCGTCACGTGTGAGGAAATCGTTTCCAAGTTATAAATTGGCCAAGCAGTTTGAAGACAAAATGCGTGGGGATTATCTCACGGGGAAATTCGTGCCAGAGGTAAAGCGAGATAATATTCTTTTCGAGGAGTTTGCGGAGGAATGGTTTAGTTTGCATGCCAAAACCAATTTAATTGGAGAGTATCGCTCCAAGTTGGACATGATTAAACGTCATTTTTCTAGCAAACGCCTAAGGGACATTACTTCTAAACATATTGAAGAGTACAAAGCTTCATTGGTCGATCAGGTGAAGCCTTCATCCATAAATCGGTATTTGACGATAGTTAAATCAATATTCTCCAAGGCGGTTGAATGGGGGCGAATAACGGTAAGTCCAGCTTCTAAGGTTAAAAAGTTGCGGGAGGATAATCAGAGAACCCGATACTTGACGGAGGAGGAGATTAAAAGGCTTTATTTTTCCTCATCGCCGAAAGTGGCAGAGTTTCTTACCCTTGCACTCAATACCGGAATGAGGCGTTCTAACTTGGTGAATTTACAATGGGAGGATATTGATTTCAAAAATGGAGTTATTCACGTTCTCAAAACAAAATCAGGAAAAGGGTACGAAATTCCTTTGAACAACGACATTCGTAGGGTTTTGGAGAAAAAATTTCATTCCAACTCTACAGGCAATGTGATAAATTCCGTAAACTTAAGAAAGGAATTTGAGGCCGTCGTAAAAAATTCTGGTATTTCTGATTTTAAGCTGCATGATTTACGGCACACATTTGCGAGTTATCTTGCCATGAAAGGTGTCGATCTTTACACAATTTCGCAGCTTTTAGGTCACAGTGATATCAAGATGACTCAAAGATATGCCCACCTTTCCCCAAATCATAAGATGTTGGCCATCAACATGCTTAATTTTTCGGAGAAAATCGGTGGACAGTCCGTGGACAGTGGGCAGCGAATCCCCTCGGTAAAGCAGCATTTAACGAGTCCCTCTTAAGGACAAGGTTCCCGGTTCGATTCCGGGGCGGCCCAACATTTTATAAAACTACAGTAACGACATTCGTACCCAAAGGGTACAGCCTCGACCAAATATATATTCCCGATCGGTAGTAATTACTAAAATCATGAAAAAACTTTCAGAAAATAATCTCATCAGAGATACAGTCCATATTGGGGAGATTGTTCGACATGCGCGGCGCGAGGCAAAACTCACACAATCGGAAGCGGCGGCTTTGTGTAAGGTTGGAACACGTTTTCTATCCGAATTGGAACATGGCAAACATCGGCTTCAAATTGGGAAAGTACTACAGGTACTCCATGCTTTTGGATTGACAATCAACCTTCAGGGAAAAGATTCTTTCCATGTCTAATGTTTTAAACGTTTATTTTGGGTCATGTCTTATTGGGCAGTTGCGTCTGGACGATAAGAGAAATTTTGTTTTCCAATACGATCCTGCTTATGTGGCTAGGAAAAAATCGATTCCGCTCTCGGTTCGACTTCCCTTGAGAGAAGAACCCTTTGAAGATGCCTTATCTAAACCGTTTTTTTCAAATCTGTTGCCAGAGGCAAACATTCGTCAGCTCATTGCGAGACGATTGGGGATCTCAGAAGAAAATGACTTCAAGCTTTTAGAAGCCTTAGGTGGGGAGTGTGCCGGAGCTGTCTCATTATTGGCTGACAACCGGGCACCGGCAACCAAGGGTCATTACCGTTTGGTTTCTTTCAATGAACTCGATGAGATGATTGACCGTATGCCCACGCGTCCTCTTCTTACGGCAGGAAAAGGGGTTCGACTTTCCTTGAGCAACAAGTTGCTCATGAATTGGAATGGACAATGACTTTCCGGCATCGCGAGAAAATTATAGTTTTTGTCCTGTCCGCTGGATAAATAGAAGATGTCTACTCAACACTATTTAAATTTACCTATTTTACAGATTAAATTGACGCTCAAAGAAATCAATCCGCCCGTTTGGCGGCGCCTTCTTGTTCCGTCTAATTTAAGCCTTCATGAATTTCATTGGGATATCCAACGCGCCATGGGTTGGGAGAATTGTCACCTCTATCAATTTACCATTGATGGCGTTGATTATGGTGTGCCACACGAGGACGATATGTCTCCCCTAAAAAGTGCGGAAACCGTTTCTTTATCACGGTTTGGACGCAAAGAGAATTTCTGTTTCTCATATGAATATGATTTTGGTGACGGATGGGACCACGAAGTATTAATTGAGAAAATTCTTCCGGCCAACTCAAAGCAGACATTTTCAGTCTGTTTGGAGGGGGAACGTGCTTGCCCACCTGAAGATTGTGGTGGACCTTATGGATATACTGATTTGCTTAAAATCTTATCGAACCCCAAGCATCAAGAGTATCGAGCCATGCGTGAATGGGTAGGAAAGAAGATTAATCCAGAGTTTTTCGACTTAAAAGGGGTTAATCGAAATTTAAAACGAAAAGTCCCAGTTGATCTTCACCTTGAATGAGAGAGTATTTAAAAACATGATTTTTCATGTGTGGAAAAGCGGGGAAATATCGAAAATAAGAGCTTTTCTTATTATCGAAATAGGTTAAAATCGATAATAATGAAATTATTTATTCCAGGCCGGTTTATCCGGCATCCAACCGGATATAAGGCTTTTCTGCCCCATCCGCTGCCACCAAAATTAGAATGGCCGGACTCGCTCGTTAGATCTCTTTCAGATGCAGATCGCCTTCTTGGTCAATTGGCTGGGGAAGGTGCCCGACTTCCTAACCCTCATCTCCTTATTCGTCCTTTTGTGAAACGAGAGGCGGTTTATTCAAGTCGGATTGAAGGCACACAGGCGACGCTGGGAGAATTATTGGCGTCAGAGGCCGGCACAGTGGTTGAGCGAAGCCCTCATGATTTACGAGAGGTTGGTAATTATGTGGTTGCTTTGGAGTATGGGATTAAACGATTAAATAAGTTACCTCTTTCTTTGCGGTTGGTGCGCGAATTGCATGAAATTCTTATGAAAGGAGTTCATGGGCAGCATGCGACGCCAGGAGAATTTCGTCGAAGTCAGAACTGGATTGGGCCAGCCGGTTGTACCTTGATTAATGCCACATTTGTTCCGCCTCCGCCAGAAGAATTAATGGTGTGTCTGGGGGAATGGGAAAAGTTCTTACATGATCATTCGTTGCCCCCTTTGGTTCAAGTGGCACTTATGCATTATCAGTTTGAATCAATTCATCCTTTTTTGGATGGAAATGGACGCGTGGGGCGTCTCCTCATTTCGCTTTTCTTATCAGAAAGAAAAATACTTCCCGCACCATTTTTGTATTTAAGTGCTTTTTTTGAAGCTACCCGGCGCGATTACTATCGACATCTTTTCGAGGTCAGTACGAAAGGAGATTGGAATAGTTGGCTTCTTTATTTTCTTAATGGTATTGCCCGACAATCAGAAGACTCTCTTCGTCGTGCTCAAAAAATAAATACTTTGATTAGCGAATATAAAAAAACAGCACTGAGTCAGAATCAAGAAAAAATCATAAATAGTATTGAAATGCTGGCGGTGAATCCCTACCTTACAGTGAAATCACTGGCCAAATATTTGAATGCAGCCTTTACGACCGCGCAAAGAACCATTGATAAACTTGAAAAAATGAAGATTGTCGCTCTGGTGGATGGCAAAAAAAGAAACCGAGTGTATTGTGCCACGGAGATTTTGAGAGTCCTGGAAATGCCGTTTACGCCGCAGCAAGAATGAGTCGTAAAATGCGGTCTATATTCTGAATGTTGGCACGCTCGGCAGGTCCAATTAATTTATCGAGTTGAAGAACGGTGTTTGCACCTTCGGGGGCTTGAATACCCTCAGATAAAACAAAAATAGCGGTTGTTTCACCCCATCCCGTATCTGTTCCTTTTAATTTAATTTTGATGTTGATTCGTGGGTCTATTCGTTTTAGTTTATTAACCAATATTTGAAGCTCCGCTGCTTGTTTTGAGTCTTGAGCCCACCATTCGGTTTCATTATAAAGACCTGTTTTAAGCATGGCAGCCATTAAAATATTCTGATCTTCATTTCCGGTTAAACCATATTTACGTTTGATATTTGGCACATCATCAATAGGTCCAAAGCCAGTCGCTTGAAGCGCTGTTAGCATAAGTGCTATGTCCAATGGAAATGTTTCTTTTTTGGAATCGGCTGATGAAGGTTGAGATAATTTTTCTTTTAATAGGTCGATATGGCCGGGTGTTTCAAGCCACTTTGACCATTCCTCTAGAACAGGGGGAAGTTGATTTGTTTCTTCTCCCAGTTGAAGTGAAGTGGCCGTCGGCGCAATGAGTGTCAGTGCTTTCATTCGATCACCTTTTTCTAGTGCTGAAATGACAGCTTCAATTTGTTGGGGTATTTCTGATTCCTTTCCTGTTGGTTTTAATTCGCCGACAGGAGATAATTTTAACCCCAATGGCTGAAGCACTTTATTGGCCTGTTCAACTTGAAATCTGCGAACTAAGGGTGTTGTTTCTTTATTGCTTTTTATGCGGTCTTCTATTTGTTTATTTTTCGAAAAAGAAGTGGGACGGTTCGACATCCATTGTGTCCAAGCGGTGCTCCTCAATTGATAATCATCAACGGTGATTATGGGGTTATTAGATGTATATGCCATTTGTAGCATTTCAAGAATAAACTGATAGGTAAAAACATAAGGGCTTACTGATAATGATTCCAATGGTTGTCGTTCATTTAAAGCGGTCATCATTCCTTGTAGTGCTGTGAGGCGCGTTCCTATGGGGTCCATAGGTTTACGACCAAAGGCTGTATGCTCATCAGTCTCTGAATCGGTTTTACCGATAAGTTCTGGAAAAACCAATAGAATGAGTGCCAGTACTTCCTGAGATTTCTTATCACCTTTATCAGCGGAATCTACGATCGCAGGCAAATGTTGATTTAATAATTTAATATCGGCGGAATTGCTCCGTATGTTTTCATCACGTATGCCAAGTAAGTCATGAGGTCTTCCATACATGAGAGCATCTAAATGATTTAGTACGGCAACGCTGCTGAGAAGTCGAAGTGGTTCAAGAAGTTCATATGGCCAATGAGACTCCGCTTCAACAAGATGATCATATTGACTCTCGATCAAGGAAAGTAAGTTTCTATTAAGGGTTTTGTTTATTCTGGAGAAAGTTTTTGATAAAGAAACATTGTTTTCATCGTGCTTATCCCAGTTTGTATCGAAAATACCTGGACTAAAAACCAATGTATAAGCTGATACCGCTGATGGAATGGCTTTAGCAATTAAACTTTGAGTTGTTGACGAATTTTTTCTTAGTAGTTTATCAAGCGACAACAAAGCTTTCTGTGCTTTGGGAGTGGTTTTTGTCGATGTTAAATCGGCTTGAATGAGTAGGACGACTGCGCTCAAATGAAGATAGAAGGCGGCATCCGTTAAAATTTGGGCCATTTTTTCTTCAGATATATTTTCTGAAGAAACACCTTGAACGGTCATGCTTATAAACTCATCTAAAAATTTATTGAAACATTCAAACCAAAGAGCACCGAGTAAGGTTTGGGATCCTTTTTGATATCCTGAAGAAAGCTTTATTTTACGAGACAAAAGTTTATTGAAAGATAAAGAGGGGAATACGTCATTTTCCTGGTCTTGTGTAGGTTCAAGAAGTTTCAACAATTGTGCGGGGTTTTGGCTTGCCTTTTGTCGCCATTGAGTGTCAGCTTTTAAGCGTTGTGTTATTTCCTCTGTCGTTTTATTCCAACCGTCCCCCATAAATTTCTTATCTATTTCATTAACTAAAGATGAAAGTGAAGATTTTCTTCGAGAAACATAATTGTTAATAAATAAATGAAGGGCGGTTGTATATAGAGCCATTGCGATGAAGGCCATATCAGGTGCAGAGAAAACAGAAGCGGTAAGTACTCCATAACCAGCAATAAGCACTGCCCAAAACGTATTTTCCTTCGGCGGCGCCCGCCCCAAGGCTAAGCCCACCAAAGACTCCACTGCGTGCAATCCCGCAAACACACTCCACGCCCATTGGTTGGCTTCAAAAAAGTTCATACCAAAACCGAGGTTCATAACAGCGATCGCGGCGAAGACGAGGAGGTTTTCAATGGCGGGGGCCCACGTGCGGTCGTAATCTTCCGAAGAAAGTTCTCCTACATAAAAACGGCGAATGAGGGGAAGC
>JBJXGI010000027.1:0-18381 GCA_046153645.1 Elusimicrobiota bacterium
AAAAGGAGCAGATTTTTTAGATTGATATGGAGTTCCAATGGTTAGAATCTGAAATCCGCTGGGAATCCACTTCTCTGAATTTAAAATATTATGCGTATCCAAAATTAATCTTTGCTTCATTAATTGAGATACAACTTGTGGTGATAAATCTCTGATTTCATCATGAGCCGTTAAAATGACAGCGATATCGGCACCTTTTAGCGCCAAATCTAAATTGTCGATTTTTTTATCTTTCATGCGTACGTGAGAGTCATATATGCTCAAGTCCCAATGAGAATGATTGGATTGAATCAAATGAATAACTTCCAAAGCTGGAGATTCACGACAATCGTCCACGTTGGCTTTATAGGCAACACCTAAAATAGCAACCTTTGGATTTTTTTTCCCATTTAAAAGTTCAGCAATTCGATTCACAACAAATTGCGGCCGCGAATCGTTAATTTTTCTCGCCAAATGAATGATGTTGGTTTCTTCAGGAAATTTCTCAACCAAAAACCAGGGATCAACGCTAATACAATGCCCCCCAACACCGGGACCTGGTTTATGAATATTGACTCTCGGATGACGATTGGCAATATTAATAACTTCCCAAGCATTAATGCCCATTTTCTCACACAACACTGAAACTTCGTTGGCAAAAGCAATATTCACATCTCGATAAGTGTTTTCAATAATCTTAGACATCTCCGAGGTTGTTGGATCCGTTAAAAAAATATCCCCAGCAACAAATGATTTATATAAAGCTTTCGTTTTTTCTCCCCACTCAATATTAATGGCTCCAATCACACGATCGTTTTCAATGAGTTCTTTAAGTGCTTGCCCAGGAATAACTCTTTCTGGACAATAAGCAACCCCGATTTCTTTGCCTGGTGAAAACCCTGCTTTCTCAATTTTCGGAATAATAAGATCCCTTGTCGTTCCGGGAGGTGAAGTTGATTCTAAAATAACAAGATTGCCTTCTCGAATAAAAGGGAGAATAGATTCCATAGCAGACTCAACATAAGACATGTCTGCCGTTGGAATCTCATGTTCATTTTTGCGATAGGGAGTGGGAACTGCAATAATAAAAACATCAGCTTCACTCGGAGTTGTTTCGATAGTAAGATTTTTTGATGCCAAAGCGGCTTTAACAACAGTAGAAAGACCAGGCTCTTCGATATGAATGTCACCATTCTTTAGAATTTTTACAACCTCTGGGTTTATATCCACACCTCGAACAGTATGACCATTCGTCGCAAACATGGAGGCAGTTGGAAGACCAATATAACCAAGGCCCAAGACACAAATATGTTTTTTATTAGTTGGCATTAAACGATTCCTTTAAAATATCCTAAAACCATTCCCGAAAATCTCAACAAACGGCCCGCAAAAAGTTGCCGAAGCGACCATCCAATACTGCACCAAACGAACTTCAAAAACTTGAAAAGCGAAAAAGCAATAACCTGACGAAATATCATACTTTGATTATAGCCCTCTTTTAAGCCTCGTGAAAACTCCTTTTCTCTTGCCATTGGTGTTTCCAAGTGAGTCACTTTCGCATGAGGGTCCAAGATGAAATAATAGCCAGCCATTTTAGCTTTAATAAAAATCTCAACTTCTTCAGCTGGGGTTCTCCCAGGACTTATTTGATTGTAAGGAATCTTTTTTAAAAAATCTTTTTTAAAAGAAGAAATTCCACCAGGCAAATAATACACCTTTTGAGCCTCCTTTAAATTTGGATCCCAAACTTGATACCCTACATCTGTGATATCCCATTTATTCGGTGAAGACAACAAAAAAAGATTCATATAAACTTTTTCGAAAGCAGAGAAAGGACGTAAATTCTCAATTATCCCTCCCACTCCAGCAAAATAAGGGTCCTTTATATTTTTTTCCCAATGAGAATTTAAAGTTTCGATGTAATTACTTTTAATAAAAACATCATCATCCACGAAGAGAATAACATCACTTTTACTCAACTCAATTCCTTTGTTACGAGAAGTAGCAGTTCCAGGAATTGTTTTCAAAAAATATTGAAATCCCACATTTTTTTTCTCTATTTCTGTTTTCAAACTTAATAAATAGTCATCAGGCAATTTTCCATCATCTATAACCACAATTTCTTTAGGTAAAAATGTTTGATTGATAATAAGATCAATGCACTCTTTTAAGAGTTGAGGGCGATGCATGGTTGGGATAACAACACTAAATTCCACGATTTAAACTCCATTTTTCATACCATTCCAGAAAACGTTCCATCCCTTCCCCAATGTTTATTTGCGGATTAAAACCAAGAAGCTTTTTAGCTTTAGAAATATCAGCGGCCGTTTCAAAAATATCAATAGAGTCTCTCTCAATAAAATTTAATTTGGCCTTTTTCTTCAATTTTTTCTCAATCAAAGAAATAAGACTGTTAAGGTCAATGGGTTTTGAGTTTCCTAAATTAAAAATTTCAAAAGCGTAATTTTTTTCTAAAGCACTTAAAACGCCAGAAACGACATCAGAGATAAAAGTAAAATCGCGCTTAATTTGTCCACCACTAGAGACTTCTAAGGGCAACTCGTTAAAAATATTTTGCGTGAACTTAAAATAAGCCATATCCGGGCGCCCCCAAGGACCGTAGACAGTAAAAAAACGAAGCCCCGTGCAATGAATACCATAGAGATGGTGGTAAGAATAAGCTAAAAGTTCATTGTATTTTTTAGTTGCAGCATAGAGAGAAATAGGATTATCCGTCATGGCACTTTCAGAAAATGGTGCTTTATTTTTCTCTCCGTATACAGAAGATGAAGAAGCGAAAATAAACGATTTAATATCGAATTTTCGACAAAGTTCAAGTAAATTTAAAGTTCCATGGTTATTTGAAAGTTCATAGGAGAAAGGCTGGGTTAACGAATGTTTAATTCCTGCTTGGGCGCCTAAATGGCAAATTTGAGAAATTTTATTTTCAGTAAAAATTTTTAAAAGCCCTTCAAAATCAACCAAATCAGTTTCATAAATTTTCACATCTGAAAGAAGGGCCTTAACTCGATCACGCTTAAGGGTTACATCATAATAATCATTAAAATTATCAAGACCAACAACATCCACATTTTTGGCTTTTAAAGCTTGAATGACCCATGAACCAATAAATCCCGCCGCACCAGTAACCAGAATTTTTGACATCTTACTGAGAATCCGAAAAACTTTTTAAAATCTTTCCTATTTGATGAGCCGCCTCATGAGTAAGACCCGGAAACATCGGAAGAGATAAAACCGTTTCACTCAATTTTTCCGATACAGAATAAGAACCTTTTCCTAATTTTAATTTCGAATAGGCCGGTTGAAGATGAAGTGGAAGCGGATAATAAACACCGCATCCAATATTGTGGCTTTTTAATAAAGTCATTAATGAATCTCTTTTTTCCGTTCGCACGGTATACAAATGATAAACCGATTCAAAACCTTCTGGAATAAAGGGAGCTTTAATAAAAGGATGGTCAATTAAATATTGATCATAAATGGCGGAAATCTGCCGTCTTTCATCATTCCACCTATTTAATTGTTTGAGTTTAATTCGAAGAACCGCCGCTTGCAAAGAGTCCATGCGACTGTTTAAACCTTCTACCTCGTGAAAATATTGTTGTGATCTTCCATGATTGGCAAGTTGAGTTACTTTCTTAATCAAATTTTCATTGGACGAAACAACAGCCCCCCCATCTCCAAACCCACCTAAATTTTTAGTGGGATAAAAACTAAAACAAGCGACATCTCCTAAAATCCCCACCTTTTTTCCTTTATATGTTGCGCCGTGGGCCTGACAAGCATCTTCAATAACGAATAAATTGTGTTTCTTCGCGATTTTCATGATAGGGCCCATATCAGCAGGAAGCCCATAGAGATGAACAGGCAAAATCGCTTTTGTTTTTGAAGTGATGGCCTGTTCTAAAAGATTGGGATCAAGATTAAAAGTTTGCGAATCAACATCTACAAATTTAATACTTGCCCCCACATTCCCAATGGCTTCAGCTGTTGCAATAAATGTAAATGGAACCGTAATAACTTCATCGCCGGGACCAACTCCCAAAGCGCGCAATGCCAAAATTAAAGCATCAGTACCATTAGCAACAGGACTGCAAAAACCGCCGCCACAAAACTGTCCAAACTCTATTCCAAAATTTTCAACTTCGGGCCCACCAATAAAAGAAAGGTTATCAATGAGATTTTTATAGACAACATCAATCTCACCTCTTATTTGAGAATCAATTAATTTTAGATCTAAAAATGGAATGTGATTTTTTAAACTCATGATTTATTTTTAATTAAGAATGGGGCGGATAAAAGACCATATGAATGCAGTAAGTACTGTGTCATCGTAACCAAAGTTGAAAGACCATAAATAACGGACCGTTTAAAACTAATAGATGAAGCTTCACTAAAATATCGAACGGGAACCGGAATCTCCCCCATTCTAAACTTGAAAAATATAATTTGAGCAATCATTTGTTGATCAAAAACAAAATCATCTGAGTTTTTCTCAAATGGCACAGCCTCTAGCACTTTTCTACTATAAGCGCGGTAACCCGTATGAGTTTCAGAAACCGCAATTCCCAAAATCATATTTTCAAACAAGGTTAACAGTCGATTCATCACATATTTATAAAGGGGCATACCGCCTTGCAAAGCTTCGCGCCTTGTTCGAATTCGACTTCCCAGAATAACATCACAAACATCCTCGGAAATAAGACCTGTCATATATTTCACCAAACGAGCGTCATATTGAAAGTCAGGATGTAGCATCACAACAACATCTGCGCCTCTTTCCAAGGCCGTTTTATAACACGTTTTCTGATTTCCACCGTAACCCAAATTCTTTTCATGGACAACAACATGCAAACCAAGTTTACGGGCCAGTTCCACAGTTCCATCGGACGAACAATCATCCACTAAAATAACTTCATGATAAGATCCCTTTGGAATATCATTCAAAGTCCTTTCTAACGTTTTTTCCGCATTATAAGCGGGCATCACAATGGTAACTTTTGCCATAAATTTATTAATTAAACCCCAATCTCCAATAGATAATTTTTATAAACATCTTTAAATGATTAATTATTTCCTTCAAAAAATTAATTTTTGATCGGCCTTTGGTTCTTTTACCCAATGCAACTGGCACTTCAACAATCCGAGCCTTTTTCTTTAATAATTGAAAAAAAATCTCAGCATTTATATCAAAAGAAACGGAAACTAAATTCATTTCTTTTATCCGAGAGGTTCTATAAACCCTGAAAATAGAACTAACTGCTGATATATTTTGAGTCAACAACAATTGATATATTTTATTTACAGAAACACTTAAAAATTTCCTAAAAAAACTGACGTCGTTCATGCTTCCTAAAATAGGAGATCCCGACACACAATCTATTCCAGGTTTATAATTCTCAACTAACTTATATAAATCTTTCGGATGAAACGTTAAATCGGCATCAAAAACGACAATGGCCTCTCCAGAAGCTTTCGCAAAGGCGTCTCTTAATGATTTTCCTAATCCCAGTGGAAAATCATGATCAATAGTAATAATGTTCTCGTGCCTCTTGGAAAAACCTCTAATAATTGATCTGGTTTTATCTTTTGATCCATCATCAATAAAAATAAATTCTTTTTCAATTGAAAACTGATCAAAATAAGGAAAAAAAGAAGAATCAAATTCCTCTAAATTACTTTCTTCATCAAGACAAGGAACAACAACACTCAAACTTTTAAACAACGGCCGGACGCCCCACACTAACATAAGAAAAACCGTTCTTTTCCATCTGCTCTAAGGAGAATATATTACGCCCATCAATAATAACAGGCGACTCCATAACACTTCTCACTTTTTTTAAATTCATTTTTCTAAAAACATTCCATTCCGTTAGAATAACCAAGGCATGAGCATGTTTTGCCACTGAATAAATATCGTCCATATATTCCACTTGAGGAATTATCTTTTTCACTTTATTGTTAACGATTGGATCAAAAGCTTTTATCTTCGCCCCCTTACTAAGAAGAGCCTGAATAATATCTAAAGCAGGAGCATTTCTTAAATCATCTGTATCAGGCTTAAAAGATAAACCAAGAATGCCAATATTTTTATCTTTTACATTCCAAAGTTTCTCTTCAATTTTTTTAACAATTTGAAGTCTTTGATCAGAATTTATTTTCTGAACAGCTTTTAATAAAGAAAAATCGTAACCATTTTGATCTGCAATTTTGATGAAAGCAGCAATATCTTTTGGAAAACATGAGCCGCCATAACCAATTCCAGCATTAAGGAAAGAAGCACCAATTCGTTTGTCGAACCCCATTCCTTGGGAAACCCTTCCTACATCGGCACCAACTTTTTCACAAATATTGGCAATAGCGTTGATATAAGAAATTTTCAAAGCTAAAAATGAATTGGACGCGTGTTTAATTAACTCTGCACTTTTAATATCGGTCACAATCATGGGAGCTTTTAACTTCTGGTAAAGTTCTCTTAGTATTTTTTCAGAACGCTTGCTTTCAACACCAATCACAATTCGATCAGGGTTTAAAAAATCTTTTATAGCAGAACCTTCTCTTAGGAATTCGGGGTTAGAAGCAACTTCAATTGTCGCTTTAGAATTACGAATAGCTGATAAAGAGGATTTAATACGGTCCCCGGTTTGAACGGGAACAGTAGATTTTTCCACCAATAGTTTATAACCCTTAGAAAATCTTACAACCTCTCGAGTACTCGCTTCAACAAAAGAGAGATCAGCGCTCCCGTCTTCCATAGAAGGTGTGTTTACAGCAATAAAAACAATCTCAGAGGGGGTTACACCTTCCTCAATACTGGTGGTAAATTTTAATCGGCCTAACTTTTTATTTTTCTTAACCAATTCTTCCAGACCAGGTTCATAAATTGGAATGTGCCCAGAATTCAGAATGTCAATTTTGTTTTTATCTTTATCAACACAAATAACATGGTGCCCCATTTCAGCAAAACATGTTCCTGAAACCAGTCCCACGTAACCAGTGCCTACAACGCAAATTTTTTTCACCCAACCTCCGAAATTAAGCCATTACTCCCGAAGTTTATCAAAAGAATATTTACTTGCCTTCGAAAACTCTTCCTGGATCAACTTCAGGGTCTCGATATCCATTAAAAGTTGTGGTTTTGTTTCTTTCAAAAACATCTTTTTCGCCATTTAAATTTGTTTTTAAATCAATATAAAATGAAGCTTCTTTTCGATCTTGTCTTTTTGAAAACTCCATCCTAAAAATCCAACAATGAAGGTCACGCACAATAGAAAGTGTTTTTTCAATGGGTAAGGCCTTTTCATATTTAAGTTTTGTCTTCCCTTCGAGGCGATAACTGACAAAGGCGTCTATGTACCACTTCGGTGTCAAAAAAAACTTAAGTTTATGAGAAATATTAACTCCCGTTCTTTCACCAAAAACTGGCTTTGTATAACTAAACCCTTGCGAAAGGTAAATTAAATCACCGGGACCTCCCCAACGTATTTCACCTGCGGTATTAACGGGAGTTCTAACCGGTTGTCTTGTTCTAAAATCATAGACAGAATAAACTTCTCTAAAAAACAATGTCGTCAAAGGATTTAATTCCCATTCAAAATCAGCTGAAGGAGAAATAATTCGTGCGTTCGTACTTTGATAAAGTTTTTTATCATTTTTAGGGGCAGACCTTAGCTCATATCCGGAAAAAAGCGTTAGTCGTGAACTTCGACCAAACCTCGATTCCATTGATGAAAGAACTCGATTAACTTCAATTCCATGATCATTGGGAACTGAGTCTAATCCCAATCTGTTTTTTTCTAAGCGAACAGCATAATCATATTTCAAAGTAAGATCCGAATCTCGAGACAGACGCTGGCGCGCATCACCACCGAGATTGTATCGCCCGACATACAAATCTTTAAATGTTGTTGTAGATAAATCTCGATCTTGCCAAGATTGACTATATCCAACCCGAGGCGTTAAGTAGAGTTTTTTAGACGCCTTAAAACTTCTGTTCATTTGTATTCCCGCTAAACCTGACCTTTGATACCTCAAAGTTTTTTTAGGGTTAATTCGTTCCAATGTTTCATTAATCCAATTGCCATTCAAACTAATATAGAGGGGAAATTTTTTAAATTTAAGAGGGATGGTGTTTAATGTCATTCTCGGAACAATTAATTTACTAATAAAAGAATCGGAAGAAACAGTTGAATCGAATTTATCTTGCCTATTAAACTCGGTTATGAGCGTCGCCTTAGAGAATTGATATGTCAAACCGGACTCGGATAAAAGACCTTTTTGAGTGTTTTCCACTCGAATCTGATTTCCCGCTCCCTCAAACTGCTTCCCGAAAACTTGGTCACTTTTTAAATCTATTTTGGAATTCATAGTTAAGGCTTTAGTTATTTTCTGATAGTGATTCCAAAGGATCGTGTAACGTCTTGCTTGTGGGGCCGGGTCTCGATTGGTATCTCGGACATAATATCCATCAAAAAGACCCCTGATACTGGGAGCAAAGTATTGGTGTTCAATGCCTCCTCCATTACCCGTTCGCTCAAAGTAATCCCATCTTAATTTTGTACGAGAATTGGGCGTCAACGGATATCCAAAAATAGTACGCACAGTTACACCATCACGACTATTTTGTCCAGGTTCTATCCTTAAAGTATATTTTTTAGGACGAAGTGATTTGGAAAAGAAGGGAGTAAAAAGAGAAGGTAAATCCCCCAACAGCAACCGGGCATTTTTAAAAGTGGCTCTTTTCCTAACCACAATTTTTCCTTTTGACGATCGGATTCGATAATGGGGCGGATCGGCATCACAACTTGTAAAGTCCGCCTGCTCAAGAAAATAAAGATTTTGCCCCTTCGCCATCAAACGATCAGCGGAAAACCTCCATGGAGGGCTCACTCCATGGGCATCCATAAATTCACCGTGAGATGTATCCCAGGAATATTTCGCTTCAGTTCCAGTGATAACACTAGAACTTTGCTCAATTTTCACATGTCCTATCGCATGACCAATTTTTGTTTTGTTATTAAGAATAATCTTATCGGCACTTAAATTGGCAGTCGAGCTATAAACCCTGGCCTCTCCTTCAACGATAACAACTCCACTTTGATGATCGTACTCAATAATATTTCCTGTAGCAGTAGAAACGCTGACTTCGGCGTGAAGAGTTCCGGCTAATAAAAGAAGTAATACAACCGTCCTAAAATTCAAAGCAATGATGCTCCAATGACTCCGATATTTGGCGCATTTTCAGCGACTTGAATTTTCACAGCATGAATAGGAGTTTTAAAAGTCCGTTTATAAAGTGTTTTAAATAAAGGAGATAAAATTGAGTTTTTAGCCTGCGCTACCCCCCCTGTAAAATATATGCGCTCAGGATTTAATAAATACACCAAATCTCCAATGGCAAGACCTAACATATGACTCGCCTCATCCCAAATAGACTTCGCGAAAGAATCACCCGCTTTTGCGGCATTTGAAACGGCTAAAGGAGAAATATCATCGGGATTATTTTTATAAACTTTAGATAATATTGTTTTCTTCCCGGCTTTAATTCCAGCCAGCACCTTTTTAACAATGTGCGGACCGCCGATGTAGGTTTCCAAACATCCTAAGTTTCCGCAATTACAAAGGGGCCCCTTCTCTTCTATATTCATATGCCCAATTTCACCAGCACTTCCTGTCGCCCCTCTCAAAAGCTTTCCATCAATAATAATTCCACCACCCACACCAGTCCCCAACGTCATCACAATAATATTTTTAACATGCGGAGGGACTTGAGTTTTATAAAGCCCCCAAGCCGCCACATTGGCGTCATTATCAACAATCACTTGTGCCTTCAAATTTTTTTCAAAAAGCTTCTTAAGAGGTACCTTTTTCCACCCGAGATTAGGCGAAATGCGAACAATGCCTTTGTCAAAATCAATATCTCCCGCAACCCCAACCCCCACTTTCGAAATTTTTTTCCCATGCACCAAACTAAAGCACGCGCTTGAAATTTTCTTAGTTAACTCTAACGGACTTGGATTACCTGAAGAAACAACTGATGTTTCTTTTAAAATTTTAAGATTTTCTCCCACCAAAGCAATTTTTGCTGATGTTCCACCTAAATCAATTCCTAATTTCATTTCTTTCTTCCTTTTTTGATCAGTGCTCGAATTTCTCCCACTAAATATAAAGAGCCGGTTACTAAAACAGGCAAATTATCATTTACTGATTTAATATAGTTCCATCCATCAACGGGACTTTTATATATCCGCGGAGAAACCCACCCTAGTTTAGAAAGATTTTCAGCTGATTCGGTGCGATCTGAAGAAACTGGAACCAAAATTGTTTCAGAAGCAAACTTTTTTATCATCTTATTCATAGAAAATAAATCTTTATCTCTTAAGCCCCCTATGAATAAGCGTACTTTATTTATTTTTTGATCTCGCAAGGTCTGAGCTAAAACCTTCATCGCCGCTGGATTATGAGCCCCATCAAGAATAACTTTTTGAACCTTGTTTTTGTTTGGAATATAAAAAATTTCAAATCGGCCCGGCCAAAAAACAGATTTAATAGCACTACGAACAATTGGGATAGGAAGTTTGAACCCCAATCGATTAAGTTCTTTCGCAGACTCAACAACAAGAGCGGCATTAAGACGTTGATGTTCCCCCTTCAATCCCAGTTGAGATGATTTTAAATAGTCTTTTTTATTAGGCACAACGACTTTTGATTTTTTTTTCTCGGCCTGATGTCGAATAACGCTCAAAGCCTCACCAACAGCACCTGTTACTACGGGCACTGAATTTTGAATAATACCCGCTTTTTCAAAAGCAATCTTAGAAATTGTTTCTCCCAAATACTCCATATGATCAAAAGCAATATTTGTAATAACACTGAGAATTTTATTCCCTAAAATATTGGTGGCATCTAACCGGCCCCCAAGCCCCGCTTCAACAATAGCAACGTCAACTTTCTCTCGATTAAACCATTCGAAAGAAATCAACGTTAAAAATTCAAATTGAGTTAACTGAAGAGGAAATATTTTTTTTCTAATAAAAGAAGTGATTTGGTTGAGTTTTTGGTCAGATATAGTTCGTCCGTTTATTTGAAACCTTTCATTTATTTTTTCCAAGTGAGGAGAAGTATACATTCCTACTTTATAACCGGACTTTTGAAAAACATGCGCTAACATAGCGGTCACAGAACCTTTTCCATTGGTTCCCGCAATATGAACAGCGGGGAATTTGTTTTGAGGATTATTGAGTGTGTTCGTAGCAGAAATCATTCGCTCTAAACCAAACTTCATTCCGCTACTGGTTAAAGAGTGTAGATAGGAAATAGAGCTTAAGCTCACGCTCGACGAATGGCTTTTTGGAGGATGGAAAGGGTTCGGTAAAGTTCTTTTTTGAGTTCTGCTCTTGGAATAATTCTATCAATCATTCCGTGCTTAAGCAGAAACTCTGATCGTTGAAAACCTTCAGGCAAAGTTTGATGAATGGTTTGTTCAATAACACGAGGGCCAGCAAAACCAATGAGAGCGCCGGGTTCTGCGAAATTCAAATCTCCCAACATGGCATAACTGGCGGTCACCCCTCCCGTGGTGGGATCGGTTAAAATAGAAATATAGGGAACCGATTTTTCTTTCAATCTGGCTAAAACAGCACTCACTTTAGCCATTTGCATGAGAGATAAAATACCCTCATGCATTCGCGCGCCACCAGAAGTTGAAACAATAATATAAGGGATTCTTTCTTCCAATGCCTTTTCACCAGCGCGGGCCAATCGCTCGCCAACCACACTTCCCATACTTCCACCCATAAAACTAAAATCCATAACGCCCAAAACAACTTCCAGGCCATTTATTTTCCCTTTCCCTGTCCAAATAGCGTCATTCATTCCTGTTTTCTTTTGGCTGGCGGCAATCTTATCTTTATAGACTTTTCCATCCAGGAATTCGAGCGGATCAGAAGAAACCATTGTTGGGTCCATTTCAGTAAAAGTCCCTTCATCTAATAAAAGAGTCACCCGTTCTATCGCTTTTAATGGGAAACAATATTGGCACTTCGGACAGACTTTATTATTGGTTAGGAGTTCTTTGTTATAAACAATTTGGTCGCACTTAGGGCATTTAACCCAAAGGCCTTCTGGAATACGATCACCGGGAGCTTTTTTTTAAAGAGCCACGTTTACACTCCTTAGACAAACCACTCACAAATTCTTTAAGCCGCACGTTTCTATTTTGAGGTTTGTTCTTCCTAATAATATCAATCAAAGCTGAGCCAACAATAAAACCATCGGCACTGGATTTTAAGAATTTTATATGTTCTGGGGTCGAAATACCAAATCCAACACATAAAGGTTTATTAAAGTTTTTCTTAAGGCTCGCAATCCAATCTTTCGTTTTACTTGAGATATTCTTACGAGCTCCTGTCACACCCGCTACCGAAACAGCATACAGGAACCCACTTGTTTTCTTTTTAATATCGAGAGATCTCTTGAGTGGTGTTGTTGGAGCAATCAAATGAATTAAATGAATATTATATTTTGACAAGATGGTTCTTAAACTCGCTGCTTCTTCCGGAATAACATCAGGAACAATGAGGCCGCACACCCCAATAGAAGCAGCATCCTTAGCAAATTTTTCCAAACCATAAGCAAGAAGAGGGTTTAAATATCCCATAAAAACAATAGGCATATGAATCTCTTTAAATGATTTAACCCAAGCAATAATTTTCTTAAGCGTTGTGCCCTTATTAAGAGATTCTTGTGAGGCATATTGAATGGTTGGGCCATCAGCAATAGGGTCTGAAAAAGGAATTCCCAACTCTAATATATCAACGCCGGACACTTGAAGTGTTTTAATGAGCGTTCTCTCTTCTTGAAACTGTGGGTAACCCGCCGCTAAATAAGCAATTAAAGCCTTTTGTTTTTTTGCCTTCAGATCTATAAAAACTTGGTCCAACTTATTATAAACAGTCACGGAAGTTTTTGAAAATTTATCCATAGATTTTTCCACCATCTAAAACGCGGGAAACCTCGTTAACATCTTTATCTCCGCGACCAGACAATCCCACCACCACCACATCTGATTTTTTAAACTTTTTCGCATGCCTAACCAAGTAACCAATCGCATGGGCTGATTCAAGGGCGGGAATGATGCCTTCTGTTTGACTTAAAATCTTAAATCCCTTAAGAGCGTCCTCATCTGTTGCAGACTCGTAACTGGCTCTTTTACTCCAATGATAAAAAGCATGCTCAGGCCCTACACCCGGATAATCAAGCCCTGCTGAAATGGAATGGGCATGGGCGATCTGGCCATCTAAATCTTGAAGAACATAGGTTTTAGCTCCGTGAAAAACGCCGATCTTCCCCCCTGACAATGTCGCAGCATGACGGCGGGTAAAAACCCCTTCTCCGGCAGCCTCAACTCCAATCATTTTAACTTGTTTGTCATGATAGAATGGCGCGAATAAACCGATCGCGTTTGAACCACCACCAACACAAGCCACAACCGCAGTCGGCAGTTTTCCTAACATAGAGACCATCTGGCGTTTAACTTCTTCTCCAATGACTGATTGAAAATGACGTACAATTTTCGGATAAGGATGTGGACCCACCGCGGACCCAATACAATAAAAGGTTGTCTCAACATTCGTTACCCAGTCGCGCATCGCTTCATTAATAGCGTCTTTTAATGTTTTACTTCCTGAAGAAACAGGGTTAACTTTTGCCCCTAAAAGCTTCATTCTGAACATATTTAATGATTGCCGGCGAACATCTTCTTCTCCCATATAAACTTCACATTGAAGACCCAAAAGCGCTGCGGTAGAAGCCGTCGCAACACCATGTTGACCCGCCCCTGTTTCAGCAATAATACGATGTTTCCCCAAATGGCGTGCCAACAGGCATTGGCCTAAAGTATTATTGATTTTATGGGCCCCAGTATGAACCAAATCTTCTCTTTTAAGGAAAATGCGGGGACCATTGATAAATTTTGAAAGTTGCTTGGCTTCCATAAGAGGTGTGGGGCGACCTGCAAAATTCTCTAAATAGTATCTCAGTTCTTTTCTAAATGACTGACTATTAATTATTTTATTAAATCCATTTTCAATCTCTTCACATGGAGAAAATAATGTCTCCGGAATAAACCTTCCACCAAAAGGGCCAAAATATCCGTTTTGATCAGGAAGCTCTTTTATCGTTGAATTAATTTTATTTCGCATTTCTTATAAACTCTTTTACCTTATCAATATCTTTATGACGAAGCTTAGCCTCCACTCCACTTGAAACGTCAGCTGCATAAGGATCAATTTTTTTCTTCACTTCTTTTACGTTATCTGGAGTTAAACCACCAGCAAGAAAAAAGGGCTTCCCTAAATCTTTGACCTGAAGAGCCAAATTCCAGTCAAAAACTTTTCCAGTTCCACCCATTTGATTTGCATCGAAAGTGTCCAAAAGAAAAAAATCGACAGAATTGGAATACTCACCTAATAAACTAAAAATACTCTCATCTTTAACTCTAAAAGCTTTTATAATGAATGTTTTTAAATTATTATCTAAAAACATTTTCTTTAATTCTTCAACAAAATTAGCCGACTCACTGCCATGCAGTTGAATACCCTGAAGCTTTAATACTTGAACAACTTTTAAGATATTTTTTGACTCTTCATCAACAAAGATTCCGACTTTTTGAGCAAAGGGCGGTAATTCATGAATCCACTTATTCACCGTACCTACACTTATGTATCGAGGGCTTTCTTTCCAGAAATTAAAACCAAGGTAATCAGCGCCGAAATTAGCCGACCAAAGCGCGTCCTCTTTGTTTGTTAAACCACAAATTTTTACTTTCATGCCCCCGCCTGAACCAAGGTTGACACAGCCAAAGCCAAATTTTCCTGCCTTAAAATAGACTCGCCCACAAGCATGGCCGCAACATTCAATCCTTTCATTTTTGCCACATCTTCAGCCGTCTTAATGCCTGACTCAGCCACAATGAGCCGATCTTTTGGGATTAAAGGAGCCAATTTTTCAACATTTTCCGGAAGCATTGCCAACGTTCTTAAATTTCGAGTATTAATTCCAATGATCTGTGCTCCTGAATCAACCGCAGATTTAAGCGCAGCCTCTGTAAAAATCTCAACCAAAGGGTAAATATTATAGAGCCTACAACAATCAACCAATTCTTTAAGAAGTACTGGCTCTAAAGCATCCGCAATTAACAATACCGCAGAAGCCCCATGCACCTTCGCCTCAATCACCTGATAAACATCAAAAATAAAATCTTTTCTTAATATAGGAAGCTCAGAAGCGGTTTTAACCAACAACATATCTTCTAAAGAACCACCAAAACGCGCGTTTTCCGTCAAAACAGAGATCGCGTGCGCCCCCCCTTTTTGATAATCACGCGCAATTTGACCGGCATCAAATGGATCACGAATAACACCAGCAGACGGACTGCGCCTTTTCATTTCAGCTATTAATGTAATTTGCCCAGGCTTATTTATTCCTTCTAAGAAACTATCTCGGAGAGAAACCTTACTAATATAATACTCAAGATCTTTGATTTTGATTCTTTGTTTCGTGTTTTCTAATTCTGCTTTTCGTGTAGCAAGAATATTTTCCAGAAAATCAACCATTGTTACTCCAAATTATGAGAAATTTCAGCCAATAACTTGAATTTCTCTAGTGCTTTCCCAGTATCAATAGCTTGATTGGCTTGAATAACGGCTTCTTTAAGAGTGAGGGTGCCTTTTTTATACCCTTTGTCAGCAATAAATAACAGCGCAGCTGCGTTAGCAACAACAACAGAACGAGCCGGAGTTTCTTTTCCAGAAAGTAATTCTAGAATGAAATCAGCGCTTTTTCGAGCATCTCCACCAATAAGATGTTTTGAAGAAATTTTCGGCAAACCAAAATCTCGATGCGTCCAAGTAAAGGTTTTTACTTTTCCTTTTACCATCTGAGAAATAATGGTTTTCCCTTCAAGAGTAATTTCATCCCATCCATTGGAATGAACAACAAGTCCAGCCCTGTGCCCCATTTCTGCCATCACAGAAGCCATTACTTTGGTCAAACGAGGATCATAAACACCAATCATTTGAACTCGCACTCTAGCAGGATTTGTTAAAGGACCCAAAATGTTAAACACAGTTCTAATTCCCAGTTCTTTCCGAGAAGGCATTGCGTGCTTCATGGCCGGATGAAAAAGCGGCGCAAACATAAAACCCATGCCCGCTTGATCAATTTCCTGCTCAATGACAGCGGGGGGTGGATCAATTCTAACCCCCATCATCTCTAAAACATCCCCACTACCTGAATGAGAAGAAACAGCCCGATTTCCGTGTTTTGCCACAATAAGTCCAGCCCCTGCCGCCACAAAAGAAACCGCTGTAGAAAGATTAAGCCCCCCTTTCCCATCTCCGCCCGTTCCACAACAATCTACCAATTGATCAGAGTGAAGATGCAACGACTGAGCGGCATCACGCATTGCCAAAGCAAACCCAGCAATTTCTTTAACTGTTTCCCCTTTATTTCGCAGCGCCACCAAAAAACCCGCAATTTGAGAGGGAGTTGCCTGTCCTTGCATAATTTCCTGCATAACGTCATAGGCTTCCTGACGAGTTAAATCTTTTTTATCAATGAGTTTGGTGATGATTTCTTTGATCATATCTTCGTTTCCATCGTAAAGCGTTGAATAAACTGATCCCATTTTACCGCAGAAATTCCATCAATCAATCTTTCTCTCTCTAATGTTGAAAGAACGTAACAAGGAACATCAGGATATAAAGCAGAAAAAGCTTTTAACCCTTGAATATCAATAGAGGAGACGGAGGCACTCGATTTAACTTCCAAGGCAGCTATCATTTTTGCCCCTTGAGCTAATATCAAATCGACTTCAAAACCAGAATGTGTTTTCCAATAATACATTTGTATATCTTTCCTGGAATATTCCAACTGCGCTTTTAATTGCAATATAACAAACTGTTCAAAACGTCGTCCACGAACAACTGAGTTTAACTCCCCTCCAAGCTGATGCGATAAAGCATTTGTGATCCCCGGATCAAACAAATAAAAACGCGGGTGGGAAACCATTCTATGTCGGACACTTTTCGTCCAGGCTGGGAGTCGAAATCCTAAAAAAGTATCTTCTAACAACTGGTAATACTGCTGCACTGTTTTAATAGAAATACCACATTCTCTGGAAATGGCACTAAAGTTCACAATTTCACTATCTTGAGCTGCCACCAAATCTAAAAAAGAAGAAAAAACTCCAATATCTTTTACCAATCCTTCTTCTCTAATTTCTTCTTTTAAATAAGTATTCGCATACGATCTCAGAAACTCTGAGGCATCTTCGCTGGGATTATTCCAAATTGTCGGAAGAGTCCCTAACCGTAAGGCCCGGTCTAAGTTAAAAGCCAGGCCTAACTCTGAAAACATTAAAGGAAATAAATGATAGGTATAAGCGCGTCCTGCTAATAAATTAGAAGCCCCTCTCTTTAATTTCCTCGTACTGGACCCTGTTAAAATAAATCGTATTTTGTGAGATTCAATGAGAGAGTGAACCTCATCCAATAAAGAAGGTAACTTTTGGATCTCATCAACAACACAAATCGATGATGGGTGCTTTTGATGCTGAGACAGAACTTCGTCTCGAAACCTTCCCGGGTGTTTTGCATAGGATAGGTAAATTCTTTCTGGCAAAAGGTCGAAATAAAGGTCATGTGGCTTCAGAAATGCTTTAACTAAAGTACTTTTTCCTGTTTGGCGCGGCCCAAACAGGAAGAAACTATTTGATAATGATGGATTTAAGAATCTTTCAAACATGACTCCAATTATTCTATGAAAATTTGGAGTGTCTATGCTATTTTTATTTTAATAAGCCGATTTACGCGCATAAAGGGCAATCATATAAACTATTTTTTTCTGCAGGTTAATCTCATAAAAAATTCGCCAATCTCCCACACGGTAACGCCATGTTTCAGGGTTCCAAGTGCGCAACTTTTTTATGTTCGGGCCAAAATGGAGTTGTTTTTTAAGTTGAGGATAAACATATTGTTTGGTTTTGACTTCTAACCACAAACGAACGCCAACACTTAATTTTTCAATGCCGCCGTCTCAATGAGATTTGAAATGGGGCGGTTATCCTGATCAGCAACTTTCTTAAACTTATTGTAATGACTCACAGGGATACGAAGAGTAATTGTTTTGTACATAACGACCTCCAACAATTTAATGATATCAATTGTATTCTTATGTATTCATGAATGCAATACAAAGTCTTATCCAATACAAGATGAGCCCCAAAATAAGTGTGATTCCAATGCAAGATGAGCCCCAAATAGGGGACATTCCGTGCGTCATAATAGGAGGCTATGACAATCGACATGGACGACTCAAATA
>JBJXGI010000028.1:0-35025 GCA_046153645.1 Elusimicrobiota bacterium
GATGAGGGGCCCTTGATTGGAATTTCATTTTGAGCGCCGCCATTTCCATCCTCTTTGGTATCGTTGAGGTGCAAAATACCTTCTCTTGAATTTATTGCTTCCCGAATTTTTTTTTCATTCCAAAGGAGGTGCCCAAGTTTTGCTCTGATTTCTTGTGAAGGTTCTTTCTTAAATTCTAAACCTTTCCATGTCCCGGTATGAGAAACAGATTCAATTTCCTTATCGGACCATTCTTGATCAGGGCATAGTTCCTCTAAGACAAGACGATTATTGTAAAGACATAATTCCCAATCTGTTGGCTTTCGATTCAAATTATGTGCCAGAAAAAAACGTAACCTACTGATTTTGTTGTAGCGATCAGTAACATACGAAGGGATCTCGACATCGTTATTTTTACGGTTAAAATTTATAATAGCTTGTCTTAACCACCAAGTAGCATAAGTAGAAAAACGGGTGTTTTCTTTTATCTTAAACTGTGGGACAGCTTTAGTAAACATAGCTAAACATGCTTCTTGGAATGCATCCGAAACATTGTTGGGAGACGAAATTTTATCAGCTGCGTCTCTAGCTAAACCGTAGTTAAGAATAACAAGCAAATGAGTCAAAAAATCGCGTTGATTTTCAGTGATTCCTTTCGAGAAAATAGCTTGCATGACTATAGTTTCCTCGTCTTTGGAAAGGAAATATTGGTAATGACTATCTTTTTGATTTTTTCTTAAATTCTTAAGAATGCTGGTTATGGTTTGGATTAATTTTGTTTTATCTTCCTTTGTTAGCTCAAGGGTTACGCGTCCTTGCCATTCACTACGGTTACCTGAGAAGCGAGCCAATTCGCTGTTCCCCCAGTCAATTATGCGTAAATCTTTATTCCATTCTTTAGTCCAATCTTTTCTATTTTTATCTAGAGAATTCCAAAGTGCTCCATATCGACGTTCTAATTCGAAATAAGGACTAACAACCGGGAAATTTACATCCATTTCTTTTGACTTTCCCCCCCTCGCTTTTGATTTTGTCAATCGCGCCTCAGGGAAAAGAGCCATCTGAACCCAGTGAGAAATAATATGAGCAACACGTTTGTCAAAATCTTTAATTCGAAAAAGAAAGAAGAGTAAACTGCACCAAGTGGCTCCAGATAACAGAGCAAGACCAACAAGAATTGGCAAAATAAGCAGTCCTGCCCGCGTCATATAAACCATTACTCGCAGCCCCAACAAACGCATTAATGTAATGTTCAAATTTTCTGATTGAGGATGATCCATCACAAATTTAAGAGGATCTATTTTCCCTAACGCAATCGCGAAGGTTTCCTTGAATTCCCTAAAGGGCGTCCAAAAGAATGATGTTTCTTGTTTGATGGAATTAATTTTTTGTTCGGTCTGCTGAACAATAATGCGAATCCCTTTATCATTCATCACCGCGGTGCCATTTTTAATGGAAAAAGAGACTTGATCGGCCGGCTGACCTGTTAACAGAGACAACTGCTCTTTGATGGATTTATCATCAGTCGAACCAAGCCTCAGCCATAGAGTGCGCAGAATCGTCAATACACCAGATAAGTACCGAACTTTAAGAGGCATGACCTCTTGAGATAAAAAAAGTTTTTGGCCTTCGAATAATTTATCGAGTGGCGTTTTTTCTTGGGTAAACGCACTTAAATAGGAAGAACCGTTTTCCGTGTCGACTTTTGTCATTTTAGGAACATAGGAAACCGTCGTAAGGCCCGAGAGGCGAGATTGATCACTGATCCCTGATGCATGAAACCCACCCGTTACCAAAACCGCTACTTTGGCCTTATGTTGATTCATGGCCTTTATAAGGTTACTCGACATGGCTTGGTCACGAGCTTGGGCTTCTTCGTAAAAATTTTCAAAAGGTTTTAAATTTATCCCCGCCAACAACATGAGAGAACGGTCATGTTTATATTGTTCCCATTCATCTTTGGTTAAAGAAAAGTCAATCAGCTTATGGGTGAGAAAAAACCGCTTTGATTCTGAGATTAATGTTTTCTCTGTTTCTGTTTTTACTAAAGACGAATAAATCTGCCCTTCAACTTTATTCAAGTCGCTTAAAAGTTTTTCTGCCTCTATCCTCTCAGACAAAAGAATATATTTAAGGTAAGAATTCATCTCAGGGAATTGACTTAATATAATTCCATTTTTTTGACAAAGATCTTTTAAATAAACATAAAAATCAGTGTGCCCTAGATTACCCGTTCGATAAGCGATACTGACATTGATGAGATTGGATGTTTCGTCTTTTCTTAAAACAGGCAACAGTTTATTAAGAAGGGCCGCCCGCTCACGTTCTACCAAAGAAAACTGAAGGCGAGACTCCAAATGAAGCGCCTCTAAAAATGACGCTATCTCTGCGGCTGGGTTATCGATTTTCTTGGACAAAAGTTGCGCGTAAGCTCCTATTGATACTGTCCCTTGGTGGTAAGCATGAACTTCTTGATCAAAAGAAATTAATTCAGAATTAAAATTTTTGGACTTCTTCATATTTAAATCGTCCTGCCACTTTTTTAATTTCTCCTTGGCCGATAAAACCAGCGACGTCGACTCACGATAAGCGTCAACATTGGCATGATAATGAATCTCATCATCAACACCAACAATTGGTGGAATTCCATTTTTGCTGGTAAAAGCGGCATGAAGGGGTCCTGAAATTTTATTTTCCTTTAGGAGATAATCAGCGACGTCACGAACAACCTCCTGGTGAGGAAATGTTCGAAACGAAGTAAGGTCAATGGGCGCGAAGGCACCCTCTAAAGCAATGAGGCCAACTTGTTTGGAGTCAATCAAACTTTGAACAGCACCGGCTATATTGTTTTGGGCTTCTGAATTGAGATGAATATCTTGGATATGAATGACAATTTTTCCCTCACCCTGACCCTCTCCCCAATGGGGAGAGGGGAGGACGACTTTTCGAATTGTTCCATATTTGGGTGGCAGATTTTGAAATAAAGAGGAGAGTTGTGGTGCTAAATAACTTGGCACTGACTTTTGAATTTGTTCCGGGAAAAAGGGCTTGGCGCGGGGGAGCTGGTTCAATATTTGAGCTGAATTAACGAGTTGATTTTTGGGTAACTGTGCCAATTTAAAATCGGGTTTTTTAACTGTTGAGGCGCGGCGCCGCTCTTCCCACAAATTTACCTCAGGTTGGGAGGCAAAAACACAATTCGTGGCCAAATAAATGATGGCCAATGTTGTGGATAAAAATCGAAAGAAAGGTCTCTTTTTCATACTTAAGAGAGTGTAACCAAATCACATTAAAATTCTGTGTATTTTTGATTAAATTTCTCGACGATCTTGTAAACGATTTGTTACGAGTTTTAGAGCTAGCCGAAAAACCTCTTCCCGTTTTGAAAAATCCAAGCTATTCTTTGGTTATTAAAAACCGGAAACACATGAGAATGATTAGTATTTAAGATAAACGTTGTGTAAGCTAGAGGAAGCTAAACCACGCATCGAACAAGGCGACTTTTTCCTAAAGGATATTTTTCAGTATGGGCGAATCCTCTATCAAAGGCAATCGAAAGGAAGCACAACGAGCCATTAAGATTATGGAGGAAGCAAGAAAATTCATTCGTGAAAGAATTTCTTAAGCAATTTAACGCCGAGGTAGCTCAGTTGGGAGAGCAACGGTTTCGTAAACCAATGTTCTCGGGCAAAGCAAACAGTTTGAACGTCTTTTCCTCTGAAATAATGGGGAAATTACCAGAATGCTCGGAGGAAAACAGGGTTTAAAGAAATCACTGGGAACAGGAGGAAAAATTCGAATGTCTAAACGATCAAACGCAAAACGTGAGGCAAAGAAACTGCTCGATAAGTTGCCCGAGAAAGCAAGTTGGGACGACATCATGTATCAGCTTTATGTGCGGCAGAAATATGAACTCGGTATCGAAGCGGCAGACCGAGGCGAAGGCCGACTCCATGAGCACGTGAAGAGGATGTTTGGATCGAAATGATTCTGCTTTGGTCAAATCCTGCGATTGACGACCTAAAAAGCATTCGAGACCATATCGCACAAGGCTCCCAATACTATGCTTCTCAATTCATTGAAAGAATCTTAGAAACTGTGGAGAAACTTGAGGAATTCCCGGAACTTGGCCGAGCCATTCCCGAAATTCAAGACCTAGCAGCCCGCGAACTTATTTTTCAGAATTACCGAATCCTTTACCGCTTGAAGCGGGATCGCATTGACATCGCCGCCGTAATTCATGGCCGCCGCGATATACGCCGTAAAATCGCGGAACGTTGGGAAGTCATCTGAAATTTTGCCGAGATAGCTCAGCTGGTAGAGCACCTGCTTCGTAAGCAGGGGGTCGGGAGTTCGATCCTCCCTCTCGGCTATATATTTTTTCCGTCGAAATAATGAACAAGAACAAAACACTTGAAGAAATTAAAAGGACAGCCGAAGAGAATAACGGAATACCGTTAGGCATTCGCATATTCTTCAAGGAAACGGGAACTAAAAAATCGGATTGGAAAGGAAAGTCTTGGATTTTGACTGTTATTTTCATTTTGATTACTTCCTGTGTTCGAAATCCCGCCACTCGCAAAGTTCATGCCCGTCTTTTATCTCAAGAAGCAGAGAGAAAAATTGGCGAATCAACCAAAGAAAAAATTCTAGAGCAATATGAAGTATTTCAAAGCACACCCATTAGTCAATATGTAAATCGTATAGGGCAAAAAATTTCCGAAATTTCCGATCGCCCTACAGTTGATTATAGCTTCACCATTCTTGATAGTGACTTGGTTAATGCTTTTGCCGCACCTGGGGGGTTTATTTTTATCACTCGGGGATTATTAGAATCCATTGATGACGAAGCGGAATTGGCCATGGTTTTAGGCCACGAAATTGCTCACGTCACCGCGCTTCATGGTGTCCAAATGATTCAAAAAGAAATGGGACAAAATGCGCTTTATATTCTTGGGACAATTGGAGCCGCTGTTGTTTTAGGGCCTGATGCCATTTTACTTGTGGCCAATACAGCTAATTTATTTTCTTCACTCTATTTATTGGGTTATAGTCGCGAAAAAGAATTGGAGGCCGATCACTTGGGAGTGCGTTATGTTTTAAGAGCCGGTTATGACCCCATGGCTTCTGTCAGATTTTTAAAACAATTACAAAAAAATGAAACCGAAGAGGAAAAAGGATGGGACCTTTATTTTAGAACCCATCCCACCACCAAAGAACGAATCGACATTATCCAAAATATGATTGGAAGATCCCCAGAAGATCTTGATAAATCAAACCGGGAAGAATTCCAGAAAATGAAAAACCTTATACCCAAAGTTTCTATTGAAGAAAAAGGGGTCATTTCTAACAATTCATACTCAAACCCCAGCAGAAACTTGGTTTTATATGTTCCAGAAAATTGGACTTTGGGTCACTATTCCACACAAGCGCTGATTTCTTTCCAGACAAAAAATAAAGAAGGTGAAGGGCGCCTTCAAGAGGTAGATTTAAGCTCCATGACTGTTAAAGCAGACCTATTAGCCGAACAATACGCGAAAGTAAATGGGTTTCAACTACATTCTGGCCGACAAGTTTTATATCCAAGCGGGTATGGTTACTTGGGTCGATATATGGGAGTTTCTGCTTCAGGAAATTTACTAGAAATGCGCTTGTTTTCGACGATTCGAAAACACAAAGGTTATATTTTGCTTTGTGGCGTTCCACCCGAAAAAGCGGACCGGTATTCGTTGGATTTTGAGAAGATCTTAAGAAGTTTTCAATTTAATCATTAAATGGGCATGACAGGATTTGAACCTGTAACCCCTCGCATGTAAAGCGAGTGCTCCACCATTGAGCTACATGCCCTAGGAGAAGTATTCTACTTCATTCAGTTATTTTTTTCTTTTTTTCTTTTTCTTGACTGTCTTGTTATAAAGGGATGAAACATCGTAATTTCCATAATCGCTCAACGAAAATATGGGTTGCCAAAACCATCCACCCCGGTCATAAGCCTGCGCAAAAGAATAACGTTTAATAATATTCTGCGCTGATTCGTCCATCTTTTTTCGATAGGCTTTTGAAGCTTCGATGAGCCCCTTGTTATCACTCAAATTGGCTAACCCCGAATAGGCCATCACACGAATAAACTCAGCTGTGCCCATGTGATAAAGTGCCCAATACTTTCTGTAAATGGGTTCAATATCTTTAATGGTCACACCTCCTCGTCCCATGAGAGGAAATTTATCTTTGGTTTGACCAGCAACACTATTTTGAATTTGCGCAATTTGAATCCAATCTGGATGTTCTGAACTCATTTGATCTAAAATTTGAAGCGCTTTTTTCCAACGCAATTCTTCATTAGCAGCATGTTTTTGAGCCAAATTCACTTGCCGCCAGGCCTCATTAACAAAATCTTCCGCTTCAGTAAAAACGCCACCGTTTGATTTATCAGGAATTCTAGGGTTTACATTTACTTTTGGCATTTTCAGAGGAAGTGTTACTGCAAATGCTCCCCCTTCGGGTTGATAAGGGTCAAAACGAAGCAAACCCAACAACCGCGCCTGACCACCAATAATGGATTGTGAAGTCAACTGAGTATTCCAACCAAAACCAACAGGTTTATTTAACGAATAGGGAATGGGATGAGCATAAGGAAACATAAAAGTATCAGAAACTTTTAATGCACTTTTAGATGCTTCTTCAACAGCATTTGCATAATAACGCAAAAGAGCTTCTGTCATCTTTTCAGTTTGGCCCAACTTCTTGTAATCAGAGGCATAGCGCAAATCAACCAAGGCCACCCAAGTGGACCACTCATCACTGAGTAAAGGCTCTCTTCCAACACCACGAACAAATTTCTTATTGGTAGAACGACCACCTTCTTCATAGAGAATAATCTTTCTGCGATCATCATTACCCACAAAATCATATCCAGAAACAATCTGTTTTTCTCCTTGTGGTGTTTTATAAGAAACGGTAACAGAAAATTCTTTTTCGATAGTGGCCCTAGATTTTTCTGCCGTGCCAGCTCCAAATTTTTCCATTCCTTCAACACCATAAGAAATTAATTTTAAAGCCGTGGTATCGAGTGGGTAAACAGGAATAATACCAGGTGTTATTCTTTCTCCAATATTTTCGTCAAAATATTCTTTTTCAGTGGTCCCCTCATAAAATAAATTATTTTCAGGATTAAAAATTTGCTGATCCCAAATTTCAATCAAACGCGCCCCTTCCTCATATTTGTTTTTATTAACGGGGTCAATCCAAGCCATAAGACCACAAAATGCTTTATACCCTGCGGCATGTTCTCCGTTATAAAAATTATAAAAGGAAGGATAATCTTTTTTAAAAGCAACTTGCTGATCAATGGGATTATTAGGGTTTCCCAAAGGGCTCATTCGAATTCCCCCATAATTGGGATCTAAAGGGTCATCGTTTTGAACGTCTCTGGCCAGCTGCCATCTTTCTTTGGCAAAATTGAGATATCTTCTTAAGCCTGTTTTTTTATAGAGATGAACCGCGGCAATTCCTAAATAAACGTTGGGCCCCACATGGGCAATGTATTCAATCCCTCGTCCACTTGCTCTTCGCTCGGCGGCATCGACAATATTAATAATCCATCCATCACGAGATCGAAGTTTTCCTTCTTTATAAAACCAGCCAATTTTTCGGATGGCTTTATTTTTAATGAAATAGTCCATCGCTTTTTTGGCTTTATTAATTTGTCTGGTCTGTATATGCCCCATGATGCGAATAGTATTGTCATAGGTAACACTCCAATTAGATAACCGCTTATCATTTGGAAAACTATAACCAAGGTTGGTATAGGAATCCACATTATTATTGATTCCTTTTGCGATTCCTAAAACAAAATTTGATGTTTCGGGATCTAACTTTTTTTCAAGGATGGGTTTGACTTTAAAATCATAGGAATTCAAATCTTGCCCCCATGACAAAGGAGACAAAGATGAAAGAAAATAAAACGAAGCAATAATAACTCGAAAAGAAAGAATTGTTTTCAATGAGAAACCCTCATGTTTATATTCCACAAATCCTAGCATAAACCATGTGACTGATAGATTAAGGAAAGATTAAAAAGAGATGAAGTTCAAGGCTTGTTTTGAGAAAAAGACATGCTGCGAAAGCTCTCACGAGCAGAGGTAGGAGGAATATCGAAATCTCCATATTCTCTTAATGATAATACTGGTTGCCATAACCATCCGCTATTATCATAGGTTTGAGAAAAAGTATATTTTTGAATTACATTATTAGCAGATTCCCTTATTTTAATGGTGTATAACTTTATTTTTTCTTTATCTTTCTTCTCAACAGCTATATGTAGCAAAGCCGCATAAGACATAACACGAATGAATTCTGCAGTTCCCAAATGATAAAGAGCCCAGTATTTTCTGTAAACAGGCTCTAAATCTCTGACTGTCAAATTACTCATTCCCATAAGCGGGAATTTTTCCTTGGAACGACGCGCCATTTTATTTTGTGATTCGGCAATACTAACCCAATCAGGATGATCGGAAAACATTTTATCTATGATATAGATAGCCCTTAACCACCGTTTTTCAGTTTGAACACCACCCATGTTTGCGGAATTGACATGGCGCCAAGCTTCCTGAACATATTCTTCAGCTTCGGTTGGAATACCACCTGTGGGTTTTTGAACACTACTCATTGATAACTTTTCATCTGGAATATCCACAAGTGATAAGACAGAAAAGTCTCCTCCATCTATACGAAAAGGATCAAAACGTAACATTCCCAAAACTCTGGCTTGACCGCCTATTACTGAATAAGGGATATGATGAGTATTCCAACCAAATCCAACGGGTTTATTCAGTGAGTATGGGATGGGATGCGCATAGGGATAAACATATCCCAAATCATCAGATTTAACGGCACTTTTTGTTGCTTCTTCAAGAGCATTTTTTTTATAGAGAAATAAATGTTTATAGGCATTTTTATTTTGACCCAATGCTTTATAATCATCAGCCATTCGAAGATCAGCAAGGGCAACCCAATTTGACCACTCATCGCTCATAAGCGGTTCTCTTCCTACTCCTTGTTTATATTTAATGTCGCCTTTCAGTCCCCCTTCAATATACAAGATCAATTTTTTTCGGTCATCATGACTTACAAAATCGTAACCGGTAATGGACTCTTTATTTCCATCAGGAGTCGTGTAAGTAACAGTGACCTTAAAGTTGTCATCGATCGCTTGACGAATTTTATCTGCGCCATTTTCTCCAAATTGTTCCAGACCTTTTACCCCATAAGCGGAAATTTTTAAAGCCGAGGTATCCAACGGATGCATGGGAATAACTCCGGGTTTTATGGTTTGACCAATATTTTCATCGTAATAGGTTTTTTCCGTCGTCCCTATGAAAAAGAGGTTCTTACCAGGGTCAAAAATTTTATGGTCCCACACGTGAATTAATTGGGAAGCTTCTTCATAGCGACTTTTATTTGTTATATCGACTTGGGCCAACAAATCACAAAGCGCTTTATAATCAGCTGCGTGTTCGCCATTGTAAAAGTGATAAAAAGAAGGATTGTTTATTTTAAAACTCAATTGTTGTTCCTGAGGATTATCCGGGTTTCCATAGGGCCCCATTCGAATTCCGCCATAATTAGGGTCATTCGGATTATCATTTTGAAGGTCTCTTAAAATGCTCCATCGTTCACGAGCAAAATTAAGATATTGCATTTCTCCTGTGGTCCGGTAGAGATGCAAGGCCGCAATTCCAACATAAGCATTCGGCCCAACATGTGCAATATGTTCAATTCCTCTCCCACCGGAGCGGCCTTCTGCAGCATCAATAATATTGACGATCCAGCCGTCTCTGGGCATCCACTTACCTTTTCGCTTGAACCACCCAACTTTTCGAATAGCTTTATTTGTCATTAAATAATTCATGGTGCTTTTTGCTTTTTCAATTTGACCAACTCGAATGTGAACCATAACTCTAATGGCATTATCATAAACAACACTCCAATAGCGGAGTCGCGGATCACCAGGCAAGCTATAAGCCATAGAAGTATTGGTATTAATATTTTGGTGAATGTAACGCAAAATCTGAGAAATAAACAATGAAAGTTCTGGTTGAATTTGTTTATTCCATATTGGCTGAACAGACTCTCTAACCATGAGATCATGGACTTGTTCTTGCGTAAGTGAAGAACGACCATGTTCGCTGAAAAGAACCGGGTTCGAAAAACGTGCACTCCAAAACCATAGGGCGCCCATTAATGTGGTGTTAACCACGAAAACAAGAAATAAACCCTTCAAAAGTAAATGAAAAGCCCTTGGCTGACGACGAAACGGATATCGCCATAACGACTCAGGGGAAGCTTGAATATCAAATAATATTTCCATTATTGCCTAATTTAGGGGACATCATCCATTTGAATTGATTCTCTACGCTGACGTGATTGAAACGAGAGGTATTATATGACTAAAAATTAAAACGAAAGTGACAGTGAGATTTAATTGAAGTTAATTCTAAATTACAGTGAACTCTTTCTGTTAGCTGTTAAAAAAGTGAACTTAAAAAAAGGTTGTAAATCAGACTGGTTTTCGCTTGTTTCGATAATTTCAAAATCTCTGGTGAAGTCTATTTTTGGGAAAAAAGCGTCTCCTTTAAAAGGATGGTGAATAATGGTGAGGAAAAGTTTCTGTATCTGTGGAAGTGCTAACTTATAAATTTCGGCGCCACCAATGATAAATTGATCTTCAGAGTCTTGGTGTGATTTTTTTAGCGCTTGTTCCAAACTGCTAACAACCACGACCCCTTCTTTAGAATAATAGGGGTCCCTTGTAATAACAATGTTTTGACGTCCTGGGAGCGGTTTACCGATAGATTCAAATGTTTTTCGTCCCATAATAATAGGGTGTCCCATGGTGAGAGTTTTAAATCTTTTTAAATCTTCACTTAATTTCCAAGGAAGCTGATTGTTTTTTCCAATCACACCTTCATCTGTCATAGCGGCAATGAGGCACAAACTCATACAGAAATGGGCGCTTTAATCGTGGGATCTGGATCGTAATTAAGTAGTTCAAAATCATCAAATTTGAAAGAAAAAATTGATTTTACATTGGGGTTTATTTTCATCGTCGGCAATGTTTTGGGATGGCGCGTTAACTGTAATTGAGCTTGCTCTAGATGGTTTAAATAAAGATGCGCATCACCGAAAGTGTGAATAAAATGTCCTGGTTTTAAGTTGCAAACTTGAGCGATCATCATGGTGAATAACGCATAACTCGCGATATTAAAAGGAACTCCCAAAAAAACATCGGCACTCCGTTGATAAAGTTGGCAGGAAAGCCGACCATCTTCATGAACATAAAATTGAAACATCGTATGACATGGGGGAAGCGCCATTTTGGGAATATCAGAGACATTCCATGCACTAATAATATGCCGTCTTGATTGAGGATTTTTTTTAATCGATTCAATCAGTTGTGAAAGTTGGTCTATTCCTTCTTTTCCCTCTTGAGCCCCCCAATGGCGCCATTGAAACCCATAAACAGGCCCCAAATTGCCGTTGGAATCTGCCCACTCATCCCAAATAGTAACATTGTTATCTTTGAGATATTTGATATTCGTATCCCCCTGAATAAACCACAACAATTCATGGATAATAGACCGAAGATGAAGCTTTTTGGTTGTTAAAAGAGGAAACCCGTCCGCCAAATCAAAACGCATTTGGTAACCAAATAAACTTAAGGTTCCCGTTCCCGTTCGATCAGAACGTTTTTCCCCTTTTTCGAGGATGTCTTTGAGAAGTTGTTGATAAGCTTTCATAAACCGAATGTGAATTTACAAAATTTAAGAGCGATTTATGCTGCCTGTCGCCTATGTTGTTCATGAAGAGATCTCGTCCCTAAACAAGGTTTCAAATCTTGTGGGTGTGCCCCAAACAAATCTACAGAAGCGTCCATACTTTTACTTGGAATGGGTTCCGGAGAAATAGGTTGAATTAATTCTTTTGCCAAAACTTTCTGACCGAATAAAAATACAATAGTTATCAATATAATCGTTTTAAATTTTTCAATATATTGCCTTAGCCTAGTGACTCCTTTTACTTTAATATTAAGATTTACTTTTGTCTCATATTCAATGAGACGACTTAAATAATTCAATCGCCCTTCAATTTCTTTGATTAAAGATTTTAAAAATGATTTAGAAGCAACAGAAGGACTTAGGTAAGTACCCTTATCTTTTCTTTGAATGATGGGATTTGGTACCAAAGAAATGTTTCCCTTATCTTGAACAAAAGCATACGGGTGTATTCCATGAGCAGATAACTCCACATACCCCCCCAAATCATCTTTTGCGCCGAAATCCGAAAAAACTATTCCCCTTAAACCACTCATGGGATCACGATTAAAATATCCTTCTATTAATTTGCCTTGCCCCCCAGAGAGTTCTGGAAAAAATTTGTCGATGGGTGTATGACCTAAAAAAAGCCGATTAAGGCCGTTTCGCCTCAGGAGCGAGTGAATACCAAATTTGGCAATGGCCTCAACCACATTCTCTTCATGTGAAACCGGGTTTTCCTTAGAGTACCAAGAGAGCAACAATTCAATAGCTTCAAAAACGTCACCGGGCTGATTTGAGTCTCGAATATCTTTTGCAATAAGATCAAGACCCTCATATATTGAAGGATAGAGTATCCCCTTCTCCATCGCCTCAGTTTTTAATGTGGCTCGGATTTTCGCGAGTTTTTTAGGATCTTCCAATGAGTAATAGGGATGGACCCCATTGCCTCGGTAGTTTATGCCTTTATAGGTGAAATTAAATTGTCCATTTTCATCGAGAGGTAAAAAAGCATGCAAATAAGTACCGAATACGTCTGAGCGAACCAAATAGAAATTTTCTTTAATGAATTGAAACATTTTTTCCAATGATTTATTTTTAAAATAGTTTTTGGCTTTTGATTTTTTACTCTTTCCCGCTTTTAATACTTCTAATATTGATTTCCCCTTTTTCCCATCAAATGCCCAATGGAATACTTTTTTCTGGGTATCATTTTCCGCGCCAGAATGATGAAGATAATGAATGGCTTCTAAAACCCGAATAGCCATTTTTTCTAATTTATTTTTTTCAATTTTTTCACTCGCACCCATTTCCCCTTCATGGTCATCATCATCCACTTCCGCAGAAAGGCCTTCGATGTCTCCTTCTGCGTTTAATTGCTTATCAAGTTTTCCTTCTAAATATTGAACTATTTTTTCAATATTTTTTTGACCTTCTTCCCATGCAGAAGAAATTTTCGGCGTGTATTTCACCTGTTCTTTAACCTCATCTTTCGCCTTTATAAAGTCTTCTAATAAACGTCTCCACCAATGAAGCGACATACCTTCTACCCACCAAAGCCCTGACCTTTCTCTATTTTTACTATTCCCAATAAAACGCAACCAAACAGATTCCTGGTTGCTACCGGGAATTAATGATTCTTTTATTATTTTTCTATATAATCCTTTTTTTCTTGTGATCGATTGAGCCAATTCATCCCAAGAATTTCTATACATTCTTATTCCATTTTCTCTTTTTTCACCTTTCTGTTTATTATTGATATGCTTTTGATATTGAGCGATAAACTTAGCCCAATTAAAACTTTTTTCACTTAGTGTCGTTAGATTATCTGAAACTGCTCCCCACTGTTGTTCATAGCCATCTTTATAGGAATCAAAAGAATACCGCCCTTCAATTGGAAAATGGTATTTCCAAAAATTCAAGAAAAACTCTAATTCATGATTACCAACGATAAAATCAGCCAACCCTTCTTCTACCAACTCCTGGACTCTCTCAACCACTAATAAACTGTTATCTCCAAAATGAATTAAATCTCCATTGATATGAAATAATAATTTTCTTTTTAATCTCTTGGTTTCAAACCCCATTTTTTTTAACTGTTTAAAAAGAGGCTGATCCGGTGTCAACTTAGCCTCTCGAGAGAGCTTTACATCTGGTTGCGCAGATTTCATAACATTTAAAATAATTTCATCGAATCTTTCTATCTGGCCATGAATATCTGATATAACAATAACCTTCGGAATTTGAGATTTATTTTGATCTTTTAGGCCTTCTAAAATTTTTGATAATCGTATTTTTTCTTTATTCAAATCCGGAGAAGAAGGCTCTAAAAATACACTTAAGGGATCTTCTCTCAAGCGATTTTCAGAAATTTTAAGCATTCCAAATAGGAATACCAAGACAAGAGTGAACTTAACAACAAGAGGAAAAGGAATAATAAAACAAAAATACAAGAAAAATAAAATGTTTATTTTTGTTGTTATCTGAACAGAAGAATCATTCGCATGAGGAAAGTCAAATCCTTTTTCTAACAAGTGCGTCTGGAAAGGGGCGAATCGATTTTTCTTTTTTGAAGAAATGTCAATCTTGTACAGAAGAAACATAATACAAGCAACCAGAACAATATAAATATTTTCACCCCCAATACCCGCAGGAAGCATTAAAAACGGTAAAGCTGATGATGGCATGGACTGCTGTAATATTCGGACATTAAATGTTCCTGGGTTATTGCTTTTATCAAAAAATATAATTCTAGATTTATATTCCTCCCGACTAGATAGAGAAATAAGTTCAGATAAACTTAATTCTTTTTCTTCAACAATAAATTTAAAATTTTCAGGAAATCCATAAGTTTGAACAAGCGCGGAAAAATCACTTAATGTGACAGATTGATGACCCCACCCCACATTGACCATTCCTTCAACCAAATCTTGAACTTTCTTTTTTGTGTCGGGATCATTAAGTATTCGAGAAAATTTTCTTGTAGACCTTTGATTGCCATCAAATTCGTCGGGAAAATTCTGCAACCAAAATGGTTCAACAAACATAGAAGTTTTTTCAAGTTCAATAGAATCAACTTGTGCGAGAAGCTTATAAACGTGCTCCTTTATTCCCGGAGCGATAAATGGATGCAAAAGAAGCTTTATCAGAGGTTCGGCCAAGCGCTTTTCACTCAAGAATAATTTTGCTTGCTTAGATGGGTCTTCATAAAGTTCTAATAATTTTTTAACGACAAAAAGTGATTCCAGATCATAAGGGGTTACTTCCTTTTGACTGTATATTTTCTGGTCAATTTTATTTTTTTCCCCTAACATTATTTCTCGCGCATATTCATCTTTCTCTTCTATTTGTTTTTCCAATGCATGGAAGACGACTTTGATGTGAGTCAACCGTAAAAGGAGTGGAATAACAACCGGCTTATAAGAAGGATCTGTGGAAAGCTTTATCAAATCATTAATCATATGCAAACGACGGGAAGAAATTTCTCGTTTTTTAAATAATCGGCGTGCCAACTCTTCAGGACTCCATACATCCATATTTCGCAATGATTCTTTATTTTTCAGAACGTCTAATATAAGTCTATATTCACTATGATCAAGCAATATTTTCCCTGCAAGTTCTTTCCATGGGAAAGGATAAGTATCCGACATTAGAATTTGCCTTAACTGTTCTAAATGCCCAGCACGACCTTCTGTTTCGATGAGATTTAAAGCCGCTTCATTCGGTATATTTTTTCCAAGCTGATTGGTTAACTCATCTGGTTCGTTTTTATATATCGCTGCTAATATGACTTCAAGTGAAACCACTGATTCCCGAGTGGCTTTTCCAGATTGAACGGGCAATGGGCGATTCAAATCTAAAAGTAGAGAGAGTGCCGTCTTTTTTATCCGCTCCCGAACCTCTATTGGTAATTTTTCAAAATGCCCTAAAAATAAGTCGAAGTTAACATAATTTTTTCTTCCAATTTCAATCAGTCCTTCTATAAAAAGTTTAAACTTTTCATCAGACATATCTGTATTTTTTCCAAGCAATTCAAAAAGAATCTTGGCTTTATCATCAAACGAAGGCAATTTGGGCAATGATTTAAGGCGTGTTAAAAGATCTTCTCGAGCAGGAGAATTTTCCATAAGTAAAATTTCATCAAAAGCAAAAGAAAATAAAGCCGTGGCAGTGATAATAGAACTATCTTCAAAATGAGAAATTTCACTCATTAAGTTTATTCCACCTAAATTTTTCTCACGCAAGTCATTCCAAAGGTTAAAACCAATACCTACTTTCATCTCTCCTATCTGATGCATAATAGGCAGCGACATATACCATTGCTTTGTCTTTTTTTGATCAAGATGAGCATATGGATCTAAATCAATAACATACTTAGCTAACACTCCCCTTTGCTGAAGAAACGATCTCAACTCATTTGTTGAATCAAGAAAGACTTTAACAATAAACAAATAAAGATCTTTTTTTCCTTTCTTCCTGGCGTGATCAGCTAGGTAAGTTAACATTTGTAAAAAACTAATTAGAGGAGGTAATATTTCATTCTCTTTGCCTTCTTCTGTTTTATTAAAAAGTTCTCTTAGTTTTTGAACGGTACTTAAATTATTGGAATCTCCGGATAGACGGCTTAAAGTAAATATAATCATCTTAAAGTCGTCGGATAAATGTTGGAATTTTTTTCCCTCTAACTCTAACAATGCCTTGAATTCTCTGGAAAGGACCCATCTTTTCACAAAGGATCTAGAAGGTATCGGTCGAATTCTCTGTTGATCAGGATCGAAACGAGCATCCAAATTATTAATCACATAATCATAGAGTCTTTCTTTTTCTGATACTGAGCTAGCACCCAACTCGCCATTAGGCCCCCAGCGAAGCCACTTCACATGATTGTTAATGAAATGGGATACAATTCCAAAAATTTGAGCACTAATAAAAGAAATAAAAGTTAACCCGATCAAAAACCATGACAACGAAAGATGTGCTGATAGAACAGAATATTGAACTAAACCCCATATATAAGTAGTCGTAAAACCAAATATGGTAAAAAATGTAAAAACCACATGGCGTTGACCTAAATAACGCTCTAAATAATCTTTTTGGTTTTTCAGATTATTTTTGAACAAATAGTCATATTTATTATCATTGATGACATCTCGATGGCCCCACTGAAATGAAGAAAATAATTTAAAAGAAATAAAAAAGGTGATCGGAACAAATACAATCAAACCAAATCCCAAAGCCGCAAGGGGATTAGATAAAAATAATAAAGGTGAAAGGCCTAAAAGGACTAATGGTAAACTCGACATTAAATAAAATCTTTGTTCTTTTATAGTAGTGGGAAGACTGCGGAAAACAACTTTAAACCTTTCAAAATAGTTCATTACCTTTAGATGGGCCCAGTTAATCTTTTTTTCGCCCACCATGTTTCGAAATCGTCTCACCATATCAGGATTTAAAGGATCTCTTAAGTTCCCGATAGGTTTTGTTACTAAAGTATCAACCAAAGAAATCTGAGAAGTTGTAAACAATCGTTCTAATGGGGTACGGTCTTGTGTAAAAACATGGAAATAATCATCCGAAGAAAAAAACTCTTTGATTAACTTAGGCGTCAGAGGAACAACTGTAAAATTTTTACTTAAGAGAAATCGGTCAATGCCATGAGAATGAAAACCACCAGTAACCAATACTGAAATTGTTTTGTGAAAATCTTTTTTTTCTCTAATCTCTTTCACAAAATTTTCTGCCATTGTTTTATTTCGGTATTCGGCAAAAGAGTAAAACTCTTCAAAAGAAGAAACTGATCCCCCACGTTTTATCTTTAGAAGTTGATAAGTTTTCCATTCATCTGGAGACATTTTTAGTAAAACCATTTTTTGAACAAGATTAAGAGAAAACAATTCTAACCACAGCTGACGTTGTTCGTCATTCAAACAGAGATGGCGCCAAATCTCATTTTCATATGCACTTAACTCTGATAAAAATAATGCAGGGTCAATATCATCCGCCAATAAAACATATCGACTATATTTATCGAATTCTGGTGTTTGGTGAAGAGAGATTTTATATTTGTGGCTTAACTCTCTTAATATTTCATGAAATCGTGGATAAGACAGACGTCCTAATTTTAATTCTGTGCTCAGTTTTTTTAAATGTGCCAATTCCTCTTCAGGGACATGCGAAGCCAGGGAATTTAAAAAAATCAGTTGTTCGCGTTGCGCTAAATTAAAATCGAGGTTTTTCTCTAACGCCCAAGTTTTCAAGAAAAGATTCGCGGTGGGGAATCCTGGAGAAGAACTCGAAAGAGGTAAATATTTATTTAGCTCATTTAAATAATCACCTACTTTTATTTTTTCATCACGATACAAATCTGAAGTTTTTTCTAATGCTAATAACAAAGGGGAAAAATATTTCAACTTTCGTCGATCTAATTGTTCTTTCTCATTGGCAATTTCTTTTAATACATTTACCTGAGAACGGAGAGACTTTTTTAACGCTTTAAAATTATTTATATACAACTCAGGATCTTCAACCCCAAAAAATCGAGGCGCTCTTGAAGAAAAAAAACCAGCGGCTTCTGCTCCCGTGATAATTTTATTCTCTAATAAATATTTTCCTACTTGAGCGTTAACATCTGGCTTTTCTCCTCGAAATTGATCCATCAAAATAGACCCAGTTGCTCCTTCCAAACCAACTCCTGCTTGAGGATAGGTATTTATTATTTTTTCAATCAATATTGAGATATTGGTTTGTGCCTCTGAAAAACCATGAATATCTTGAATATGAAAAACAATTCCTACTGACTTATTATTAGGAGTAAGGACTTTTTGAATATTTGCGAAGGGAGAAAGAAAAGAAAATCCACTTTCAATAGTATCCACTTTACCGAAAGCGTTTAAGTTCTCAGACTGCGGAGGGAACAACTTCCTTTCATTTACAACTGAGGAAAACTGCCGTTGTTTCCAGAAATTTGTTTCTGTCGCATGAACTCCGATACATTGCGTTACTAAATAAGTAAGCGTTAAAACTGAAGCGGTCAGTTGATGAAAAAATAATACTTTCATACCAAAATGCTACATAAGTCACATGACAGGCATTTTTTAAAACTATTAATAAATGCCGTACACTTGTAACAATTTTGTTACATCACTTTAATTCAATAGATTTCTCAACGAATGAAAAGTATAAATTCCAGTTGAATGACCATCACTAAAATGAAGACCCAACGCATAATTACCCATGAGTTCCACTTTAATGAGAGTCATGTGGGGAGGAAGGGATTTTATATCTAAGAGTTGTTCTCCCGTCAGTTCATGTCGACAGGCGGCACAATGGCAATTTTGACGTAACAATAAAGCAGAAAATTCTTTTTCAACTTGGTCCGGCCAAGAAATTTTAAGACCAGCACCTTCCTTTAATTTTTTAACTTCCGATGGGATCACTCACTCACCAAAGCGACTTTGGGTTGATTAAAACTAGCGACACTGATTTGAGCGGCTAATTTTTGAATGATGTCGCGGTAGATGAGGGCCGAAGGAGAATTATCAATTAACACAATCGGCATTCCTCGATCAGACTGTTCTCGAATTCGCTTTTCTAATGGAATAGCGCCTAAAAATGGAATTCCCAATTTTTTAGCGACATCTTGAGCTCCCCCCTGACCAAAAATATCGTCTTTTTGTCCACAGTGAGAACAGAGATAAGAACTCATGTTTTCAATAAGACCTATGGTTTTAATATTCGTGGTTTCAAACATTCGATATGTTTTAAGTGAAATGGTAAGCCCTACATCTTGCGGAGTTGAAACCAAAACGGCCCCTGTGATATTTATTGACTGCGCCAAGGTCAAATGAACATCTCCTGTTCCCGGAGGTAAATCAATAAATAAATAATCGAGTTCTCCCCATTGAACTTGAAAAAGAGATTGTTGAAGCGCATGATGCGCCATCGGACCTCGCCAAATAAGCGGTTTATCTCCGGGTGCCATAAAACCCATCGACATAAATTTAACCCCATGCGCCAGCGCAGGAATAATTTCTTGATTGGGCGCCAATTCAATTTCTGCCTCTGGGCCCATCATCAAGGGAACAGTAGGCCCATAAATATCTGCATCTAAAAGCCCCACTTTAGCTCCCGTTTGCGCCATTCCCACCGCTAAATTTACGGCAACGGTAGACTTTCCAACTCCCCCTTTCCCACTGGCCACCGCAATAATATTTCTCACATTTTTCATGGCCGCTTTATCCAAATCAACACTTCGCCGTACTTCGGCCGTCATGTTGATTGTCACTTTTTTAACACCAGGCAATTTTTCAACAACAGTCTTGGCTTGATCTTTTATTTGATCTTTAACAGGGCAGGCGGGCGTTGTCAAATTAATGTCAAACTTTACGTCTCCATTGGTTATAGTCAAGTTTTTAATAAACCCAAGTGAGACAATATCTCGGTGTAAATCTGGATCTTCAACTTGAGCCAATGCTTTTAAAATCTCATTTTCTGTTGTCATTTTAATCCTTTATTTCGAAATTAATTATGTTCTAAATGATTTGATTCTTCTAATAACACTTCTTGATCTAAGCGTAAAAATTCTGACATGGACCAAGCTTGAAAAGGACACCCTCGAGGTGTGTGTGGAAAGTCGCCGTCTACAATTTCGGAAATATGGCCCAACCCCGCTTCTTGAAAATGGGTAATCATAGGAGATAAGAAATTCTTTCTGGCTTCTATTTTCACTTCTTTACCGCTCCCTCTAACTCTGACCCATGCTTCAACAAAAGGCCCCAATAGCCAGGGCCAAGCAGTCCCTTGGTGGTAAGAGCTGTCACGCTCAATAACACCTCCTTCATACTTACCCACATAATGAGGATCTTCCGGAGAAAGAGAGCGAATTCCCAAAGGAACCCATAATTTTTTCTCTATGAGATCAACAATCTGTCTTGCCTGAGTGGGACTAACCAAAACCAAAGGAAGCCCACCAACAGCAAATAATTGATTCGGACGAAGGGACGAATCAGCTTTTCCAACTTCATGATCAACATCAATCACATCATGCAAAAACCCCAATTCATGGCTAAAAAACTTTTTCTCAAAACTTTCGCGGCCTTTTTTCAACAAATCCGTCCATTCAGAAGAATAGGAACCAGCAAACCACAAAGAATTAAGCCACAAAGCTTGAATTTCGACGGGTTTTCCTATTCGGGGGGTAATAACCCATTCTCCTAATTTCGCGTCCATCCAAGTTAACTGATGACCTTTTTCTCCGCACATCAACAACCCATCGGTATCTAAAACAATTCCATGACGAGTCCCTTTTTTATAGGCCTGTAAAATTTCCAAAACCGTTGCTTTTAATTTTGTTATGACATCGTAGAGTTCGTACCCTTCTTTTTTTGATTTTTTAAAAAAATCATGAACCGCCATAATAAACCATAACGACGCATCAACAGAATTATAAACCGCACTTTTATCACGCTCAGGAATGTAATTTGGCATGAGACCATCTCGAATGTGATCTGCCCAATTCATAAGAATTTTAGCAGCCTCTTCAAAACGGCCTGTTGACAGACATAACCCTCTTAAAGAAATAAATGTATCTCTCCCCCATGCTGTAAACCAAGGGTATCCTGCAATAATCGTCGTATTATTTTCACAACGAATGAGATAATCATCCGCCGATTGGAAGACCGGAGATTTAAATCCGACGCGTCTTTTGATTTCAACAGATTTCAAGGATTCATATATTTTTTCAGGATTTTTTTGGTTGATCAAATAAGGTTCAATTTCCTTCGTAGAAAAAATAAGGACAGCCCTTTTCTTCAATAAGTCAAATTTGTAATAACCCGGTGTGGCGAGATCTTCTTCTGAATCTAAACCCCGACTTCTTTCCTGTGCATATGAAAATTGTCGATACCAATCTGGCTGATGAATATAAGTTCCATTAGAAAAAGAGAGGAAGGGCAAAACGCCATCGTATAAATTCCACTCATGAAATCCGTTTTCTGTTTTTGGCGTGAATTGAAAAAACGAATTTTTCTTATGAAGAGAATGATAATCTCTTCCTGAAAAAAAAGGTCTCACTGTGAGAGAAAGGTTTTTACTGGGAGTTAATACATTCCAACTTAAAACCACACAGGGCAAAGCTTTGGGCATAAAAACTTCAAATTCTATTTTATGCTCTCCTATTTTATAGACCCACTTGGGCCACGGCCGGAAGGTAAACTCGCTTAAGTATTTTTGCCCATCAGGAGAAAATACATCTGGGTAATAATGTTGAGTGGAAAGCGCAACAGATTCCTGACCAATATTAACCCAAGCATCAACCCCATTAACCAACATGACTCTTTGGAGTTGCGGTGGAACCGCGGGGCAAAAAAGGCCATGATAACGACGTGTACGAACACCAGACGAAGTGCCCATGGCAAAACCGCCGAGACCGTCAGTTTCAAGCCATTCAGAAAGGTGATTCATGAATCAAAGAAATTAAACGTAGGCGAATTGAGTTCCGCGGACGCCATAAGAAGAACACATTTGACCCCATTCGGAGATGGACTCCTGCAGTCTCTTTTTTGAAATCTCAATATCAATCTTCAACTTTTCAATTCGTTCATTAATGGCGTCGACTTGATGTGAAAGCGCCGCCATTCTTTCTTGTTTGAGTCTCTTATATTCAGTTTTTAGGTACCTAAACTGAACGTAAGTCTGTTCGATTTTGGCTCTTGTTGAAAGAATAAATTCTTTTTTAATTTTAAGTGTCGGAACTTTTTCTAGAGCTAAAACCAACCGTTTTTCATCCATTTTAAGACGCGCTCTTAAAATTGTTTCATTGGGAATTTGTCTTAAATTATAAGTTTGACCAAATTTTTCCATTGTTTTAATGATCCACTTTGTTGGATCCCAATGATAGGCGCGAATGCCATTTCGATAATCCGTGGGGAATTTATGGTGGTAATTATGATACCCCTCTCCATAAGTGACCAACGCTAAAAACCAGGAATCTCTTGAGGTATTTTGATCTGAGTAAGGCCTTTTTCCAATCATGTGCGCGAATGAATTAATTGAGAAAGTAAAATGGTGATTCATCACCGTTCTTAAAAATCCCGCAATGAAAAACCCACCCAACGGATCTCCCCAAATTGAAGCAAGCAGTGTTGGAAAAACAAACCCCACAATAATTCCAATCTTCACATAGTGCCGATTTTGCCATTGCACAAGCTTATCTTCTTCTAAGTCAGAAACGTTATTATACTGATGACTTCCATCGTATCTAAGCATCACCCAACCCATATGGGCAAACCAAAAACCGCGTTTAATATTGTAAGGGTCTAAATTAGTGTCGACATATTTATGATGCTTCCGATGATCTGAGGACCAATGAAGGGCCGAGTTTTCAAACGCGGCAGCCCCAAACAACAACATAAAAAGCTTATAAAGAGATCTGGCCTCATAACCACGATGAGAAAAAAGTCGATGATAACCACCTGTAATACCAACTCCAGTCGCGATTGCCATAAAAATGGCAAGCACAATTGTTTCCCATTGAATTGAATGGGTAAAAGCTAAATAAGCCGTCCCAGTAAATGCAATGATGGGGGTGAGAACGAGAAAACTCGCATTGATTAAATCAATTTTTGCTAAAAAATTTTTTATGTAACTCAAAATAATTCTCCTTTAAACGTGTATAAGTGATTCTATAATTGATTGTAATGAAAAGCATTGAAAATTCAATCAATTAGATAATTTGTTAATACCATGAAAATTCGAATATTGACTTCGAATTTTCATGGATATCTAAACCGTCAAATAAGCTCTTTTTCCGATTGCCCTATATTCTGTGGTTCCAATGAAAGAATATCAATTGATTCAATTAGTTCTTCTTTTCTCGCAAAGGCTCGAGCAATGTGGGGTGCGCTTAAATGAGACTTCAAAGCAGAAACATCTTTCCACTTTTCAATAAAAACAAACTTTTTAGGATCAGCTGGTACCTTATGAAACGCATAAAGAACACAACCAGGCTCTTTATGTGTTTCAACAATAACCTCATGAAGAACTTTTTCTAATTCTTTTTCTTTTGCCTCTTTGGCTTTTATGACAGCAACAACGCGATGTTCTGACATAGAAAAAACTCCTTTTTTGTTAATATTCTTAAATGTATTTAATTATTGAAGAAAATCCCAACTGTGAGCCAGATGAGCGGGTCTTTTCTGAATCTGGCGACAAAAAAAGTGTCCTACAAATTCAACTTAATATTCAAGGGCACGAACCCCTCTGGTACGATATTATTTCCGTCGATAAAAACAATCAGTTTTCACCCGCACACGCCTATCGAATTGAAGATTCTAGTGACGGGACCGCATGGCTTATCTTCGGTGGCGCTTGGGGAATTCGACTTAAAAACCAAGAACATAATGACGAGTGGTCATTAACGAATAAAAATCAATTTGGATATCCGTTCCTTGTCTTAGAAAGTTCAGGAAAGGCCATTCGTTTCAGTTAGTTTTTTTCCAAAGTTTATCTTTATAAATCTTATAGGCTAAACGAGGTTGACGAATCAGTGGATCTGACCCATTGCCTCGAGAAACGACACCAAACCATTCTTCTGAAGACCATCCATCAGGAAATGCCATAGGCGAATCTTTCGTTCCCTCTTGAGCCTGTTCCCCTCCTTGCCGACTTTTCCACCATTCATCGATAAATTCAAATATAACTCCACCGATAGAATTACCCAATGTCGGTTGCCCCGCCTGATATCGTGCTATATTATCCCAATTCCCTTGATGATACTCAGCCTGAGCTTTTTCATTTTCTTTATCAGTTCTTGAATCAAAGGCGTCGCATCCAAATTCAGTGATCATTACCGGACGATCAAACATTTCGTTCACATTTTTCCAAGTACTTCCAAATCCATCTCTACCCAAATATAAATTAGCGCCGAATATATCCACATTTCCGGCATATAACGCATGTTCTTCTAAACTGGATAATCCGAGATTTCCCACTGCCACCGGGTGATCAGGGTCCAACTTATGAATCATATCAGCCATTTCGTTGACAAAAGTTAAATAAGCGCGGGTTTGTTGAGAGGCTTTGGTTCGAGTGGCATTAACGCCAGAATAATCAGACGGCATGAGATTTTCATTCCCCAGAAGCCACATTAAAACATAAGGTTCTCGGCGATGATCAAGCACATAATTTTTGAGCGCAAGACGCATGTTCTCCAATTGAACTGGATCGGTGTAATCAGTTCCCTCTTCCCAACTGGCCCCAGAGCCAATAGTATAAGCTCCTAAAAAATCCCCCATGATAACGTAGACACCATATTTTGATTGGAGTTCACGTAACGTTTTTTTATTAAATTCGTTGGGGTTGTATTCGAGTTTCCGTCCTGGTCGATAAAGGCGAATCGCATTAGCACCCATGTCTTTTAATAATTGAAAATCGCCAACAACGGGGTCATTAGAATCTTTCCGGTTATTCCCATTCAAATCAACCCAACTTTGATAGGGAGCATCTGGCTCACCATCCATATCATGATCTTCTTTCATCCAATCAAGACCATAATTCCCCAAATGTTGCCCAGGAGGCGTTGGTGAATAAGTGACTCCTTTAACAAAAAAAGGATTCCCCTCTAAGCGCAATTGCCACTGTTTATTTTCGAATTGAACCAACTGAACTTTTCCAAGACCTCTTTGATTAACAATTTTCAGTTTTGATAAATCAACTTTCGTGCCACCTTTATAAGAAACCCATCGACCCGGATCCAGCTGAAATACATCGTTATTTAAATCAGTATCGTTGCCATTTTTAATCTTAAAAATGGCCCCCTCAAGCTGATGGCCCACTTGTGGGTATCGCTCGGTTAAATTTTGAATTTTATTCATTGCCTCTTGCCCCACGTACCAAACAAAAGATTGATCCGCCGACCAACAAGCTTCACGAGGGAAAAAAACCAAAATTGAATAATAAGCTTTGAGGGCTTGTTGAATGTGCCCTGTTTCAACCAACGCATTTCCTGTAAACAATAATTTTGTTCCAGGTCCAACTTCTCGTGCCGTGGCCCAAACATAAAAATCTGCTTGAGGGTTTTCAGTTTGAACATGTTCCCAATGGGACGCCGGCTTAGGATTTTTCTTTTTCCATTTCATAAAACCGGGATCATTAAATACTGATGATACATTGGGGAAAACGCCAGTTCCCATGGCCTTGGCCAAGCCCATCCGATCTTTTATGATGAACTTATAGTCATTGGTTCCACGCTTCGTAAAATCTCCAAATTTTTCAAAGTTAACAGGGAAGGCAACTCCTTTATCTACAATAGAAAATTTGGGAGAAGGCAAAGAGGTTTGATCAACTCCTCCAACAAGAAAAGGAATAACTCCAAAAAAACCAAGAAAAATCAAAGAAATGTTTTTTTTCATTAGAACCTCAAATTACTTCCTAAAACCGCAAGAAGCGCGAATCACCAACTCTGGTTTTGGAAGATCCTCGAAAACAATTTTACTCGGGCCTGAATTTTGAACAAAACGCAAAACTTGACGAGCTGCAAGCCCCGCCAGCGAGCGGATATCATATTTTACTGTTGATAAAGATGGATTTGTCCATTTAGAAAACTCTAAATCGTCCATTCCCATAACAGCTATCTCACCCGGAACTTTAATACCCAGCACTTCTAATCCTTTAAGGATTCCATAGGCCATGGTATCGGAACCAGCAAAGAAAGCAGTTACGCCTTTATCAACTAATTCTTTTGTTAAAAGTTCGGCTTTTTCAGAATCGAAATGCGCTGTCTTAATAAAAGCTGGATCCACTTCAAGTGAATTTTTAGCTAAAGCATTTCGATACCCCAATTCACGATCCCGGCCATTTGAAATTTCAGAGGAACCTGCAATATGGGCGATTTTTTTATGCCCGAGAGAAATCAAATGTTGGACAGCAATCTCCGCCCCTCCCACATCATCGGCTTTCGCGCATGGCAAATCCGCACCATCAACCGATCCTCCCACCAAAACAAAAGGGTAAGGCTCTTTTTCCATTTCCCGTAAGAAAGTATCATTAATAGTGGCGGCCAAATAAACCATCCCATCCACACTCTGTTCTTTTAAAACTCGCAGGTAATATCGACGAGAAAGAAAATTTTTCCCTGCTACCTCCACGTGCATTTTATATCCGGCAGGCTGAGTTTCAGCGTGTATTCCTTCCAATGCTTGTTGATAAAAAGCTCTCGCAATACCAAAAGCTCTTTCAGGTAAAACAACACCAATGTTTCTAGAAACTCTTCTGGCTAAACTCCGCGCCACCACACTCGGACGGTATTCCATGGCTTTAACCGTTTCTAGTACTCGACGAGTGGTATCTTCAGGAATTCGAGAATCTCCAGATAAAACCAAAGACACTGTTGAAATAGAAACACCGCAACGATTAGCAACATCGCGCATACGAACTCGATTTTTTCCGCTATTAAAAGGAAGGGGAAGCGTCATAATTAATAAGCCGTTACAAAGATAGGAATGTCGCTTCTATTCTGTCGGCTTAAACGGCATTTTTCAGATCGAATAATGGCACGTACATTTTGAATGGCTGTCTCTAAATCATCATTGATGATTAAATATTCATAATGCGAAACATAAGATAACTCTTTTTGAGCGTTAGCAATTCTTGCCTGTAAAATCTCCTCACTATCAGTACCTCTTTTTCTCAGACGCGATTTTAAAACCTCCCAACTCGGAGGAACCACGAAAACATAAACTCCTTGTGGGTAAATGCGCTTGACTGCCATCGCCCCTTGAGGATCGATTGTGAGAATAATATTCTTATTCGCCTCTAATTGCTTTTCCAAAAAATCAACAGGTGTGCCGTAATAATTTCCATGCACAACAGCCCATTCTAAAAATTCACCTTTTTCAATTTTTTGTTTAAATTGATCAACTGTCATAAAAAAGTAATCAACACCTTCTTTTTCACCAGAACGAGGAGGTCGCGTTGTGCAAGAAATAGACAAAACTTCATCTTGACTCTCTTTTACAATACGTGTGGCAATGGTTGATTTTCCCGCTCCTGAAGGAGCAGAAATAACAATCGGGATTCCCCGAAATTTCTTTTTATCTTCAGATCTTTTAATCGCCATGGCTCAATCGTAATAATTTTATACCTTCTTGGAAATCTTCTGGCAGAGGCGCTTCCAATGAAAGGGCTTTCCCCGTCAAGGGATGAATGAACTCAATTTTTCGGGCATGCAGCATTTGCCGAGTAAACTGTTTGAAGTCGCGTTCTGGAATCCCATAAACGTGATCTCCTAAAATAAAATGCCCATAGCCGGCGAGCTGAACTCTTAATTGGTGAGTCCTTCCCGTTAAAGGATAAAGCTCAATGGTACTGGCAATATCACCAAACTTTTCAATGATTTTAAACTTCGTACTGGCCCACCGACCTGAAGAAGCAATAGCAAAACGTTGACGTTTGCCTGGATCTCTTTCAATAAAACACTCAATGGTTCCTAAATTGGATTTCATCACGCCATGAATAAGGGCAAGATAAGTTTTTTTGACCGTTCTCTTCGCGAATTGTTTTGATAAATGTGCGTGACTTTCAGGATTTCTAGCAATAATAATAACACCCGAGGTATCTCGGTCTAAGCGGTGTACCAAACCAGGGCGAGAATCATCTGGCCAATTTCCATCGGAGATTTTAGGGGCAATAAGCTCAACCAAACTATTTCCATCCCGATGCCCTGCGGAAGGATGCACAACCATTCCCACAGGTTTATTCACGACCAGCAATTCATCATCTTCAAAAACAATATCAAATGGGAAAGTGAGGTTTTTTGAAACAGGTTTTTTTTCTGGTTTTTTAGGCCACTCAACAGAAACCATTTGTCCGATTTTCAACATATGATTGGGTGAAGCGGGGTGATTATCCACCAGAACAAAACGGCTGTTAATTAATTTTTGCAAACGCGTCCGAGACCATTTTGGATAGGTAACAGAGAGATACTTATCAAGCCGTCCTACTTCATCAAAATTTATTTTGTGCTTTTCAATTGTCGCTTTTTCTTTGGACATAAATAAACATTCCCATTCCGAATATAATCATCAACATGCTGAGTATTTGAGAAGGTGAAAAACCGAAGAAAAAATGGCCTCGATCGTCACCTCTGAAAATTTCTACCGTAAACCGAACCAAGGCATATCCCAATAAGTAAAAAACGGACAAAAGCCCCGTTTTTTTAAGTCGACGAGAGAGAACCGCCGCCAACGCGAAAAAAATGAGATTCAAAAAAAACTCGTATAGTTGGGTAGGGTGTAGTCTGACAAATGATGGAGCTAAAGCCTCTATATTTTTGAACATGACTGCCCACGGAAGTTCACTGGGCTTCCCATAACAGCAACCCGAACCAAAACACCCCAAACGTCCCAGTGCATGCCCTAAAAAAAGACCAGGAACAAAAGCATCAGCAATTTTTAAAAATGGAAGTTTTTTTAGTCGAGAAAAGATCGCTAGAAATAATAAAACAAAAATGAAACCGCCATAAAAAACCAAGCCCCCTTCCCAAATTTTAAAAAAAGAAAGTGGATCCGTTTTGAGTTCTAAATGGCCGGTGGTCAAATAATAAAAAACTCTAGCGCCCAATAACCCGAAAGCAACAATTCCAACCAAGAGTGTTTCAAGAAGAGATAAGGGTAAAGATCTTAAATGAAATTCTTTTTGTGTCCAAAAAAAACCCAAATAAAAACCCATCGCAACAAGAAGCCCATAGGTGTGTAATTTAAGCGGACCAAGATGAAATAAAACAGGCAACATACTCAATAAACCCGGGCTTAGGCATCTCTCGAAGAATTGTTTTTAGGTATATGAAAAAAATGACGAATTAAAATTAAAATAGAACCCGTACAAATGGCTGCGTCAGCCACATTAAAATCGGGCCATGACCAAGATCCGACAAAAAAATGTAAAAAATCAGTTACTCTTCCATACATCACTCGATCGAGTAAATTCCCCATCGCGCCCCCCAAAACCATTCCGAGAAAATAAGTTGTTATTCGATCTTCCTGGTAGGTTTTATAAGCGAACCAGAACATAAAACCAGCAATCAAAAACCCTGAAAACAAAAAGATATGGTTATACCCCTGAAAAAAACCAAAAGCGACGCCCGTATTTTCGACATGTGTTAGTGAGAAAAAAGAAGTGAGTGGAATTTCCGAACCAAGCGCTAATTTTGACCGGACAAAAAACTTAGTAACCCAATCAAGAAAAAATACACTGGTAAAAATAAGGCCAAAAAGAATCATGCCGCTGTAACATGCTTCGAAACCGAAGTCACACATCGCCCACACAAGGTTGGATGAACGCTTTGGGAGCCTACATCTGATCGATAACGCCAGCATCTCTCGCATTTTCCAAACTCGGTTGCTTGTAACGAAACCATTCCTTCTTGGGGGGAACCAGCGATCATATGAACATCAGCCATTTGCAAAACAAAAGGCCAATCAATCAAGGGCATCAAATTCTTCTGCTCTTCATTTAATTTCGAGATATTAAATTTTAGCAGGGCTTCTTGGGACGATTTTAATACCCCTTCTTTTCTTAGGCGATCAAGTTCATCGTTAACAAGCGATCTGATTTTTAGAATTTCATCCCAATTTTTATTGAGACTTTGAATTTGTTTACTAGAAAATGGAAAGCCAACTTTGATGTTTTTAATTTCATCAAGAAACACGCTTTCGGGAAGCTCTTTCCAACTTGTGTTTCTAAATTCAAGATAAGCTTCTTCTGAAGTAAAAGAAAGGATTGGCGCCAACAAAACAAACAACGATCTGGCGATATAACTGAGCGCCGTTTGAGCGCTTCTTCTTCGAGGAGAATTTATTTCTTCGCAATACAGAATGTCTTTAATAAGGTCTAAATAAAAACCAGACAATGTCACCGAAACAAAACGATTCAGTTCGCTTAACACCAAATGAAATTCATTGGCCTCATAAGCTTTTTCAACTTGCTCCTGAACTTGAGCCAAATGACACAAAATCCACTGGTCAACTTCTTCGCACTGCTCTAAAGGAATTTTATTTTGTTCAACCACAAAATCAGAAGTATTTTGCAGTAAGAATCGAAATACATTTCTAAATCTTCTATAAACATCAACCATGTGTTTAACAATGTCTTGTGACATGCGAACATCTTCACGGTAATCGCTCATGGCCACCCACAAACGCAACACATCAGCGCCAAATTTTTGATTGATCTCTTGTGGTGAAACAACATTTCCAACCGACTTAGACATCTTATGCCCTTTCCCATCAACAACAAAACCATGAGTCAAAACAATATCATAAGGGGCTTTTTTCTGAAGCGCCACAGAGGGAATGAGGGAAGTTTGAAACCAACCCCGATGCTGATCCGAGCCTTCTAGGTACATGACTTTTGTAGGAGCGGGATTACTAAAATAGTGCTGAACCACGGTATACCATGAAACACCCGAATCAAACCACACATCTAAAATATCCATTTCTTTTTCAAATACTGTTCCTTGGCAAGACGCGCATTGAGCAGAAATACCCGCCAACTTAAACAACTCTTCTTCGGAAAAATCGTAATAGGCTTTGGCCCCTTTGGTTCTAATAAGCTCAACAATCGTTTTATTCAGAGTTTTGTTTTCAAATACTTCGTGGCAACCCTTACAATAAAACACAGCGATGGGCGCGCCCCAATGCCTTTGACGAGACAAACACCAATCGGGGCGAACTTGAATCATTCCTTTAATGCGGTGAATTCCATACGAAGGTTCCCATGTCACGGCTTCGATTTCTTTTAATAAAGTTTGGCGAAAAGAATCACTCACTTCCATGAACCATTGTTTCGTGGCTCTAAAAATAATGGGGTTTTTGCAACGCCAACAATGAGGATAAGAATGTTTGAAGGTTTGATGAAAAACAAGATCCGGCCCTAACAATTCCATAACAGCTTTATTGGCTTCTTTGAGGACATGTTTCCCAATCAATTCATCTCGTCCGACAGTTTTATCATAACAACCGCGCTCATCGACTGGAGAAGCCACTTCTAAATTCCATTGTTGTCCCACTTGAAAATCTTCAACCCCATGTCCGGGCGCAATGTGGACAATTCCGGTTCCATCTTCCATTGTGACATAACCGGCCGTAACAACTTGAGACGTCCCTCGCGTTAAAGGGTTGGTCGCCATTAAACCCACAATATCTTTTCCTTTAAAAGTGACAACGGGACCATCTGTTGCATCAATTTTCTTTTTAACAGTTTCTTTTAACTTCTCAGCGACAATATAAAACGCGTTATCTTTCTGGATAACCGTGTATTTTTCATCGGGGTGAAAAGCCAGCCCTCGATTGGCGGGTAAAGTCCAAGGCGTTGTTGTCCAAATTAAAATATATTTTTCCCCCTCTCCCAGTTGGGAGAGAGTTGGGGTGAGGGCATTAAGTTTAAATCGAACAAAAACGGAGTCGGATTGCTTATCGGCGTATTCAACTTCTGCTTCAGCCAACGCGGTTTCATCATAAGCGCACCAGTAGCCAGGTTTGAGCCCCTTATAAACAAAACCAGCTTCTTTTAACTGGTAAAAAACATCAACAATCCCTGCTTCATAATCGTTGTTCAATGTTAAATAAGGATCATCCCATTGACCTAAAATACCAAGGCGCTTAAAATCAAGCTTCTGTTTTTCCACAAATTCTTTTGCATAAACCGTTGCTTTTTCACGAAGTTCATTGCGCGTTATTTGATGTTTATTTTTCCCCAGTTGTTTAAAAAGCGCATGTTCAATCGGAAGACCATGACAATCCCATCCCGGTTTATATGGAGACCTAAAACCGGCAGCAGATTTATATTTAACCACAATATCTTTGAGCACTTTATTGAGGGCATGCCCCATGTGAATATCACCATTGGCATAAGGAGGGCCATCATGAAGTAAAAAGACAGGACGATTTTTACGATTGTTTTGGATTTTTTCGTAGAGCTTTGTTTTTTCCCATTCTTCAACCATTTTTGGCTCTCGGATGGGAAGATCGGCTTTCATAGGAAAGTTGGTTTGAAGCAAATTGACTGTTTTTGAATAATCCATTGTATAAGTTCCAAATCCCAAGCATCAAATAACAAACAAAAAATTAAATATTTTTAGAAATTATAGAAGAAAAAATACTAATTAGTTGTGTAGATTCATTAATTAATTTATTTCGTTCTGACTCTAATTCTTGAGAGTCCATATTTATTTTTAACAACTGAAGCCAATAACGACTCTCTTTTGCTTCTTTTCTAGAAATCTTCAACCTCATTAAAAAATCTTTCTTTCCCAAAGATTCATTTGCTTCAATATAGTTCGCGCCAACAGAACCAGAAGACCGAATTAATTGCTTTCCATCTTCTAATAAAAATAAGGATCGAGAACACTTCTTGATAAAAACTCGAACGTCATATGCAAAGCATAATGTTCTTTGTTCGAGATCATAAATTGGTTTCTTAAAATTATTTTGAGTTTGTTTGAGATTTGGGATTTGGCAATTCTGGGTTTCCATCTTACTCCTCCTGTTTTTATGATTTTAGGAGGAGATAAAGGTTCCAAACCTCAAGAATCAAATCCAATTTGTTTGGAATTTGAAATTTGAGGTTTGGAATTTAATCGTTTATGGAATTGATTCCATTATTTCTTCGAGTTCTTCTTCTGGGCGACCTTCAATTTCGACGGTCTTTTCTTTGCCTTTTTCTCCGCGGAGAATTTTGACGTTCTGATCGGAAACTTCAAAGAACTCAGAAAGAAACTCAACCAACTCTTGATTGGCTGGGCCATCAATTTCTGGAGAGGCCAATTTAACACGAACGGTAGAACCAATTCGGCCGGCAATCTCAGTCCAGGTTGAAGCTTTGGGAATAACGCGCACTCGGATGATCATAGGTACTCCTTATTTGTTTGGGGACAAAAAAATTTACTTAATGACGGCTTCGGTTTCTGCGTCAAAAAACTGAGCGTTTTCCAAATGAAGAACCACGTCAATATTTTGGTTCACATAAGCCTGATTATCAGGGCTCACCCTTGCCACAATTTGATTCTCTAAAGCTGATAAATATAAATACTTTTCAGCGCCCATGGGTTCAATCACTTCAACGGTACTTCGAATGGTTCGCCCCACACCACTTCCTTGATAATAAACTTTGTCATAAATATCTTCGGGCCGAATACCCATAAAAATCTTTTTTCCTGCATAGGAAGATAATCCTTTAGGACCATCAACCGGCACATCAAAAATTCCCGCAGCCCCATTTTTACCCAAATGCAGTTGGATTTTGTTTCCTTCTTTGTGAACCATCACCTCAACAAAATTCATGGGTGGATTTCCAATAAAACCGGCAACGAATTTATTGGCAGGCGCATTATAAATATCCAACGGCGGGGCCACTTGTTGAACTGTTCCATCTTTCATTAAAGCAACCGAAGTGGCCAATGTCATTGCTTCTAGTTGATCATGGGTAACGTATATGATTGTTGTTTGAAGCTTTTTATGTAACTTGGCTAATTCAACGCGCATCTTAACGCGCATTTTCGCATCTAAATTTGAAAGCGGTTCATCAAATAAAAATACTGATGGTTTTCTAACAATAGCGCGTCCAACAGCGACTCGCTGCCGTTGCCCACCTGACAAAGCCTTGGGGCGACGATCTAACAAATGAGAAATTCCTAAAATCTCCGCGGCTTCTTTCACTCTTTCATCAATTTCTTTTTTAGAAAAATTTCGCAGCTTCAAACCAAAAGCCATGTTTTCATAAACCGTCATATGCGGGTATAACGCGTAATTCTGGAAAACCATGGCAATATCGCGGTTTTTTGGCGGAACACCATTAACCAGCCGATCATCTATGTAAATTTCACCCTCAGAAATGTCTTCGAGCCCTGCAATCATTCGAAGCGTGGTTGATTTACCACAGCCCGAGGGCCCAACAAGCACATAAAATGCCTTATCAGGGATGGTTAGGCTGACGTCTTTAACGACAGCTAAATCACCGTATTTCTTCCAAATATTTTTTAAAGTAACTTGGGCCATGGTTGGGAATATTGGTTAAGGGCCTGGATATTATCATATTTCAGAAAAAAGGAAAGAGAAAGTCTTATCCAATACAAGATGAGCCCCAAAATAAGTGTGATTCCAATGCAAGATGAGCCCCAAATAGGGGACATTCCGTGCGTCATAATAGGAGGCTATGACAATCGACATGGACGACTCAAATA
>JBJXGI010000029.1:0-15252 GCA_046153645.1 Elusimicrobiota bacterium
CCGATCTTTTCAAATCTTGTTTTAGGGGGATTAGGTGAAAATTTTCCTACTCAAGTTTATAGTGCCCCAAGTGTTATAACAAACCAAACATTTATCTCTCGTCATCAGCTTTTAGAACGACTTAAAAGACTTCGCTATCTTCCCACCAATGCCAAAATCCTTAATTTAGGCGAATTTAGGGATGATAATGATTCAATCGAAATCTATCTCAAAGGTTTTCAAAATCCAACTTACAATCAAATACCTCAATTGGTAAAAATCAATTTTTCCACTGACCAAATGGGGACAATAACAGATGAAAAGAGGGCTGTTATTGAGAGTTGTCTTTTAGAACCTGAGCTTATTACAGAATTATCAGGGCCGGAAAAAATCAGGAGAGAACCGACAAATTGGGAGGAAATCCCCCTCAATCTTTCTCATGCCGTTATCGCCGCTGAAGATAAACGATTTTATACACATTGGGGAATTGATGTAAAAGCGATTGCTCGCGCTGCTTTGGTCAATATAAAAAGTGGATCTAAGATTCAAGGCGGAAGCACCATTACTCAACAATTAGCAAAGAACCTGTTTTTAACTCAAAAACGTACTTTTTCCAGAAAAATCGCTGAAGCCTGGTTGGCTTTATATATTGATTTACGACTCACTAAAGAGAAAATATTAACTCTTTATTTAAATCAAATTTATATGGGCCAAGATGGTTTTATTAGTGTCGCGGGAATTAAATCGGCAGCGCACCATTACTTTAGTAAGGAACTCAAAGACCTCACACTTTCGGAATGTGCCATATTGGCCGGGCTTATTCGATCTCCCTTTCGCTATAACCCCATAGAACAACCTCTCAAAGCAAAATTAAGACGCGATAATGTTTTAAAAGCCATGTTAAAAGAGAATCTTATTTCTCAAACTGACTTTGAAAAGGCACTTGCAGAGGGAATTGAAATCCACCTTGGAAGATCTGAAAAAAACACCACTTCAGAATTTGATTTTTTCTCCGCTGAAGTTGTGAGAAACCTTCTCCCACGCTACCGAGAAGAAATGCTTTTTCGATACGGACTCAAAATATACACGACAGTTGACCCCGTTTTGCAGAGTTTAGCCTCTATAACAGCTCAAACATCGCCACTTGAAAATGCCATTGTTAGCCTCGACATTGAAACAGGTAAAGTACTGGCGTTGGTTGGAGGAAAAGATTTTAAAAAAAGCCAATTCAACAGAGCGACCCAAGCAAAAAGACAACCTGGAAGTGTTTTCAAACCATTCGTTTACGGAGCCGCACTTGAACAAGGCATGACTCCAGCCAGCATCGTTCAAGACCGACTTCGAGCGTATAGAGATCAAAATAAAAAAATTTGGGCTCCACAAAACTTCGACCGCGTTTATCATGGTTCAGTAACAATAAGGCAAGCTTTAACCTACTCTTATAACGCTTCCACTTTAGACATCGCAGAAAAAATTGGCATTGACACATTTATCAAATTTGCCAAAAGATGCGGTATCAAAAGCCCCATTACTCCCAATTTGGCATCGGCGCTTGGCGCCTCTGAAACGAATTTACTTGAAATAACTGCAGCCTATGCCCCTTTTGCCAACGGCGGAATGAGAGTTGAACCTTATCTTGTTACCTCGATCGCTGATTATGAAGGACAAACAATTGAAATAAATTCTCCTATTCGATCGGAAGCTTTAGATCAAAATATTGCCTTTATTCTTTCATCAATGTTAGAAAGCGTGATAAAAACCGGAACTGGAAAAAGCTTAAAAACATTTGGTTGGACCACACCAACAGCGGGAAAAACAGGCACAACCAATAAAGGAAAAGACGCTTGGTTTATTGCTTACACCAAAAAACAAATAACCGGAGTATGGGTGGGTGACGATCATGCGAAGGCACTGCAATTATCGGGCGCCTCCCACGCCCTGCCTTTATGGGCACATTTTATGACAAAAGCTTTCCAGGATTATCCCCATGAGAATTTCTCTGAACCCAGTGGAATTGTTCGTTTGAAAGTTGACCCTACAACAGGAGAAAAAGCACGATCAGGATGCCCAGAAACAAAAGACGAAGTTTTTATTAAAGGAACAGAACCCTCAAATTTCTGTAGCACTCATTCTGGTGGATTAAAAGGATGGTTTAAAAAACTCTTCAGAAAAATCCCCAAAAAACCGTCAAACCAATTAGAAACAGATGAAGCTGGTTGAATTATTCCATCAGTTGAATGCTAGAATGTGTTAACCAATGAAACTTATTTCCATCATCGTCCCCGTTTATAATGAAAAGGGAATCCTTGAAAGACTTTTTAATCGCTTAGAAAGCCTTATTTCAAACCATTCACAATATTCATGGGAAGTTATCTGCGTTAATGATGGGAGTCATGATGGTTCGGAACAGACATTAACAGCCTATACCCAAAAGCTTTCCTGGCTAAAAGTTATTCATCTCTCTCGTAACTTTGGACATCAAAATGCGATAACAGCTGGTCTTGAATTGGCGCAGGGACAAGCCATTGTTATTATTGATGGAGATCTTCAAGACCCACCGGAATTGATCATTGATATGGCAAAAAAATGGGAAGAAGGGTTTGATGTGGTATACGCCACCCGAAATAATAGAAAGGGAGAAACATTCCTAAAACTATTCACCGCCAATTATTTCTACAAACTTCTTAATAAAATATCTGATACTTTTATTCCCTCCAATACGGGTGATTTTAGACTCATGAGTCGCCCTGCTTTAGATGCATTACTTAAGCTAAAAGAACACAATCGTTTCGTACGAGGAATGGTAAGCTGGGTGGGCTTCAAACAAACTCCCATCTACTTTGATAGACAGGAACGCTCATCTGGTGAAACAAAGTATTCCTTCAAAAAAATGTTTCGATTTGCCATGGATGGCATTCTGTCCTTTTCCAAAGTACCTTTTAAATTCATTTGGTTCATGGGGACTATAACGCTCAGTATTGGCATCATCCTTGGGGTATTAACGATTTGGGTAATTCCCCTTCTTTGGTTGGCTGTTAGTTTCATTTTGGGCGGAATACAACTTTTTTGCCTAGGAATTATAGGTGAGTACCTTTCTCGAATTTATGATGAGGTTAGGAATAGACCTACTTACATCATAAAAAAAATTGATTCAAAACAAGACTAAACCTGCAAAATCTGATTTTTCTTTAATAACTCTAAAACCTTTCCAACCACAACTTCTTTTGATTCTTGCCCTGAAAGATGAATATCACTCATCAACATAAAATCCCGTTTCGAAGAATCAACCTCAATAATAAAAACTTTAAAATCCGGAATAAGGGCCTGAACTTCAGCAAAATCAGCCAATCCAATAGAATTGGTGGTAGAAATAACAATATGCCCCGCATCAAGGAATAAATGAGACACTTCAGCAAATCGTCTGACTAACTCCTGCTGTGTTGATTCAACCCAAACCAAATCAGAATCAACACCCAATAAAACATTTGAACCGTCCAACATATAAGCTGACATCCCTTTTTCAAACAAGCTCTTTTCGATTTCTCGAGCGTAACTATGTTTTCCAACACCGGCTTTCCCAACAATCATAATGAGAGCAGGTTGATGTTTAAATTTTTGAGCTCGCGCTTCCCTGCTAACGCCTCCCTTAATCCAATGAAAATCACGTAGTTTGGCTTCTGCTCGAAATTCTTCTTGATTATCTTTTTCGGCCCCAATAATAATTCCGCCACCAGCAATATCATACCCATCTACAATGACAAATCTACCCGTCGACTCTTCATCCGTAATGGAATCAAAAGCGATACTCTGCCTGGTTTCTAAAATAACGTCAGCAACATCATGACGCCCCACATGATCCTTTTCAAGTTGACTCCCTGCTTCAGAAGCATCAATAACTTTATTAATTTTATAAATCTGAACGGGCTGGGATTGCGTGTGAATTTTCAGTTTATAATCTTTACCTTTGATAAACGGCGTTTTTCCAAGCCAAATCATATTGGCGCGAAAACGCGTACTGACTTGGGGTAAATGATTGTCTAATGACATCAATTCACCACGCGTTACATATATTTCCTCAGACAAGGTAAGTCCAGTAGACCATCCGGCATCAATCTCTGTTCTGGGCGGAGCATTGAATCGTTCAATAGATTTCACTAGTGCTGTTTTATTCGAAGGGTGAAAAGTAACACGATCGCCAACTTTCACTTTTCCTGCTTCGATTCTTCCTGCAATAATACGCCGATCGTCACCCTGACTGACAAATTTATATACCGCCTGAACTGGCATTCGAAATGGACGATCTGACTTTGGAGGAGCTTTTGTAAAAGCATCTAAAGCAATTAATAACGAGGGACCGCTATACCAAGGCATTTTTTTACTTTTTGTTGCTAAGTTATCCCCGTTGACCGCACTAATAGGGATAAAAAGAGAAGGAGAAATGGCCCCAATACTAGACAAAAATCCTCTGAACTCTTTTTCGATGTTTTTGAAATGAGTTTCGTCATAATTTACCAAGTCCATTTTATTGACACAGATAATGACTTGTTTTATCCCAAGCATGGATAAAATATAACCATGGCGACGACTGTTTTCTCGTACCCCCTCTTTCGCGTCAATAACCAAAACAGCGGCTTCCGCCCTTGCAGCGCCGGAAATCATGTTTTTCAGAAATTCAATGTGTCCCGGGGCATCAATAATAATGTAGTCACGTTTTTCCGTTTTAAAAAAACAGCGAGCCGTATCAATGGTAATACCTTGATCTTGCTCGTCACTTAACGCGTCTAAAAGGAAGGCATATTCGAAAGGTTTTCCCGTTCGTTCGCATTCTTTGCGAACACTTTCTAATTTTCCCTCTGGGAAAGAATTGGTATCGGCCAATAATCTACCAACAACCGTGCTTTTTCCATGATCAACATGCCCCGTAATAACAATATTCATGTGTTCACGAAGTTGAACGTCTTTTTTTATAATGGATTGTTCAGTTTTAGTCATATATGAAATTAAAGTTGAAAGATTTATTTTAAAATTTTAATTATGATATCAAAAAAAAAATTATACCTCTCGATCTATGCATAAATGTTCCGATATTAAAAATATGACAACTGTCACATTGATGTCATTAAAAAATCATATAAGCTATGATCATGGCGAAAAGAAATGAAAATATGACAAAAAAACGGAAGAGTCAAAATCGGGTGGGATTAAAGATCTCTTTTTCAATATTTTTTTGTTCTTTGTTTTTGACCTCTTCTTGCTCAAGAGCCAAAGAGCTACTTGATCCTCATTATAATCGCTCTCAAGACGAATCTAATGAAGCACCAGCAGTGGAAACACCGCCGATAGAACAACCATCTACACCATCAGATCCCTTAGCACCAAGCACTCCCCCTACTACAGCGCCAGCACCAGCAAATCCTCCTCCATCAACTCCAGCTAGTCCACCTCCCGCAACACCACCAACGCCACCATCTTTTAATTTAGATTTATCTTTCAACCCTGGTTGGCAAGCCCGATGGAATGTAAGGGATTTCTGGGGTGAAAAAAACACGCAGATTTTATCTGAAAGCGGAAAAAATTTTATTCGTGTCAAATTCCCCAAAAATTCCTATGAGCCCGCTGCCGCAGATGTCGGAATAGCTCCTTTAGGTGGTTGTGGGTTTCACGCAAAAATTTCCCCTTCTAGCGATCAATTAACTTTGAGTTATGCCATTCGTTTTGCCAACAATTTCCAATTTATTAAGGGTGGAAAATTACCCGGTTTATACGGCGGAACCGTTCATAGTGGAGGAATGATTCCCAATGGGACGAACGGATGGTCCACTCGATATATGTGGCGCTCCATGGGCAATGGCGCTGTTTATGCCTATTTACCAACCAGCATTGACTACGGAACATATCTGGGTGAAGGAAGATGGCGTTTTACACCTGGTGTTTGGATGAATATAAAACAAAAAATTACTTTAAATACACCCGGAAGCAGCAATGGAAAAATTGAAGTTTGGGTTAATAACACCCTCGTTCACACACAACAAAATGTCAAGTTTAGAACCGTTTCATCACTTAAAGTAGATGGCATATTTTTTGAACTCTTCTTTGGTGGTGATGACCCCTCCTGGGCCACTCCCGTTGATACCCATATCGACATGACCGACTTTAAAATCAGCTAAATATTTATGCTGCCACCAACGCCTTTCGAAAGAAATCAACCAAAGAACTAACTTGTAAAACATCCAACGGTGGAAATAGAATAATTTGATTGTTAGGTGATAATCCAGCCTCTAATTGAAACCCATGAATAAAGATGAGCGGATACTGGCCTTGAAATGCAGCAAGTTCTTCTTTCGAAATAGCGGCGTCTTTAAATTTATTATTCTCAACACGAACATCAAAAACAATTTCTGATTGGTCTTCTAAGAGTTTGTATTTTCTTAACAACGTTAAAGCCTTCCTCACTTCATCTTCCGTTTCTTTTGAATCAGCAACGATATCAGTAGAAACATGAAGCCCTGCTTCCATCAACCGCGCCATAACGGCAACACGAGTTGCCTTTTCAGATTTTTCTCCTTTCAATAACAATAAACCCGGATTTTGCATTAGGAATCAGGTCGGTAGAGGCCAAGGCGAGGCAAAAGTTTCCAAACGGCTGAACAATCCTTCAAACCAAGGTCTTCTTTTGGGGTTTAACCCGATGTGGAGAATCTTTTTTCTTGCTTTTTTCCCGAGCCAAGATCCTAATGCAAAGCAATGGAACCGCATGGTGGAAAGTTTCACAGCTTGAGGCGCTCTCAGAACAGCTTGCCGGAATAGACTCATCAAGTTGTAGGCCAATAACACCGTTCGAAAAGCCGCTTCGGTTCCATAAAAAGAATCCAGACAAAACCCGTTCATTCCAAAGTCATATTTCAGCTCTTCAATCCGGTTCTCCGCATCGGCACGACCGCGGTAGAGTCGCCACACCTCTGCCGGCGGCAATGTCAGATTTGTCACAAACGCTTGAACCCGATATCCAGGAACATTGATCAGTGTTCGCCCCACTGCTTCCGGACGTTCGCGAATATTCTGCCGAACAACGATGATTCGCCGGGGTGCACGCCAACTTTGCGCTTGATAAGTCATTTCCGAAACTTCGATTCCATCATCAACACGCAGCCAGTTCTTCAGTCCTCCAACCACGGACCTTATCACCGGGTTCATCCGGACAGCCACCACAAACGAAAGTATTTTGTCTTCCAGCATATCGAAGAATTTACCGACGAAGAATCCGCTGTCGGCTCGCACCAGGCCTATCTTGTGTCGCTCTCCCAACAACTTCACGGACTCATTAAAAAATTCAATAAAGCCATTGTTCGTGTTCGTGTTGCCGGATCGTAACCAAGCATGCAGAACCATCCGCACATCCGCTACAAACGCAAACAAGGGATGGTGGCTCGCTCGTCCTTTTTTTGTCGGGTTGTAACCCACTTCCGCGCCTTCTTGTTCACCGTACCTTGTTACGACCGATGAATCAAAATCAAGAGTCAGTGTCCGGTTTGGCATTTGCTCCCAGAACCACCGGTTGATGTGACCGAAAATTTGATCCACGTCGGCTTGTTTAAACTTTCCAAAAAATCGAGTGAACGTTGAAACAGAAGCAATCTTTTTCCAGACAAATATTTCTCGTAGGGCGTCATCGAACCGAACGATCGCTGTGTGTGAAAATCGAATGCCCCCAATCCACACGCAAACAAGAAAACTTTCAATCATCGTAACAGGGTCATATCCGCGGTTCGATTTCGGTTCTGGCAATCCGCTCGTTTTCAATACCTCCTTCAGTCCCATGCGCATCATCATCTCTTTCACCAATCGGAGCCCGCCCCACGCGGTGATCGCTTTATCAGAAAATGTCCAATCCAGGCCTTCCTCAACCAGGACTTTTTTGTCCGTACTTGCAATACCGGTTTCATTCATGGGTTACCTTCCTTTTCATAGAAGATTTCATCATCTTGATCCATATTACCCAATCAGGCACAGCGGTCTATTGCAAAATCCGGGTTAATCGCTGGCAGGTGTGTTAAAAGAGGGTTGGGTTTTAAAGCGGCACTCATTGAAGCCAGGCGCCGCTCTTCCCAAAAGCGGGACTCGGCTAATGAGGCAAAAACGCCTTGGTTTAAAAAGGTAACCAAGGCTATGAAAACAGTTAAAATTTTCCTTAATAAGAGTTTCATTTGGGCGTTTTTATTATAAGGAATAGATATGAATACGCCATGAAGAATTGATGAAATTCTAATGAAGAAAACCGTTTAATCAAACTAAAAAATACTAAAAATCCCCCTACAAAACAGCGTGTTTTAGATCTATATTTCCTTATGCGAAATAGGCATGTTTTTTCATTTTTCGGTGCTCTAGTAGGGCTTATTGTCCCTATGGGATGGTTTGTTTGGAGAGGAATTGAGGCCAAAAAATCATGGTGGCTTAAATGGATAAACACGGAACTGACAAAACATGGTGAATCCTATATTCCCATTACACTAATAGCCATTCTCATATTTGTGATTATTGGGTATTTAATAGGTAAATATAATGATGATATTTTAGATGAAGCACAAACCATCCAAGATCATAATCATGAACTCAATAGATTAGCCACCACAGACCAGCTAACAGGATTACTCAATAGTAGATACATCCATCAACAACTCGATATTATTATTGAAAACTCCCATAAATTATTTTTCAGCTGTTTATTGATTGATATAGACTATTTTAAAAAAGTGAACGACACCTATGGACACCCCATCGGAGATTTGGTCTTAATTCAAGTAGCAAAAATTCTTAAACAAAGTGTTAGATGGGCAGATTTAGTCGGAAGATTAGGCGGAGAAGAATTCATTATCATTTTAACCGAGACAAATGCAAAAAGCGCCTATGAGATAGCCGAAAGAATTCGCGAACGGGTTCACATGGAAAAATTCATCTTTGATGATCATGTTATTCATTCAACTATTAGTATTGGTATTACAACTTTCCCCTCTCGTTTTTTAAATGGAAAAAATGACATTTTACGAGTGGCCGATGAGATGCTTTATAAAGCCAAAAAATCAGGAAGAAATAAAACAATTACCTGGGAAGAACCACAAGAAAGAGTGGCTTAAAAAATTATGGAAAATGTTTCCAAAAACTATCAGTTGGGACGACGCCAACGAAATTTATTTTTGGGACCTCTCGATTGATTTTCACGGTTCTCCCAAGGGCGGCTGGGCTTCGGTGATGATGGAGAAGTCGGACGATTGTCTTGTCCAGATTGACTTGGTTTTGGTGGGAATGATTGATGTTGTTTAGAATGCTCTGAATATTGTTTTTTAGGGAAACCACCGTGAGATGCCCCTTTTGAGCGAAATGGACGAGAATGAGATGTTTTTTCTTTTACTTCATTAAACATCCGCGGTTTCGATTGATAGGGGAAATCAGGAATAATGCTTCTTGGAATAGGTTTCCGAATAAAATTTTCAATTCTTTTTAAGAAAACTTCCTCTTCTGGTGAAACAAGAGTGAAAGCTTCACCCACTGACTGGGCTCTTCCCGTTCGACCAATACGGTGAACATAATCCTCGCAGTGACGTGGGACATCATAATTAATGACATGGCTAATATCTTTAACATCGATCCCTCGAGCTGCGATATCAGTGGCCACCAAAATTTGATAACGCCGATCTTTAAACCCTTGCAAGGCTTGCTGGCGCTGGCTTTGGCTTCGATTGGCATGAATAACAGTTGTTTTTTTCCCTAAATCTTGAAGGGTTCGGTAAAGTTTATCTGCTCCATGTTTTGTGCGAGTAAAGATAAGAGCAGAAGTCATATTGCCCAGCTCCAAAAGAGCTTGTAATAGCGCTCTTTTTTGATCGGATCTAACAGGATAGGCCATTTGTGTCACATTTTCTGAGGTTGCAGACGAAGAAGGTGACAAATCAACGACCGCAGGGTTCTTAAGGAATTGATTCGTTAATTGTTTTATCTCCGCTCCAAAGGTGGCGGAAAAAAGCATGGTTTGACGGTTCACAGGAACAAACGAAATAATCCGGCGAATACTGGGTAAAAAACCCATATCCAACATTCTATCGGCCTCATCTAAAATTAACGTGTGTATATTCTTTAGAGAAACACTCCCTTGTTCCACATGATCGATTAAACGGCCCGGAGTTGCCACGACGATATCAACTCCAGCACGCAGTTCCTTTGCCTGAAGATGACTATTAGCGCCTCCAAGAACGAGAGCGGTTCTTAATCTTGTTCCCTTAACCAAACTGTTAGCAACAGAAACAACCTGCGCAGCCAACTCTCGCGTTGGAGTTAAAATAAGCGCAGACGGCCTTTGTGTTGGTGGATTCTGAATAAGCTTTTCAACAATAGGGATAATAAATGCACAGGTTTTTCCAGTGCCGGTTTGTGCGCAAGCACGGATGTCTTTTCCTTTTAGTGCCTCAGGAATCGCATGCGCTTGAATAGGTGTTGGCTCCGCATAACCAAGTGCCGTAATTGATTGAAATAATGTTGGTGAAAGATTGAAACGTGAAAAACCCATAATAAAACTCCCCGAGCTAGACTCGAACTAGCAACCCTCCCGTTAACAGCGGGATGCTCCACCATTGAGCTATCGGGGAAATATCAGCGGATGTAAACTAGGAATGAATTCGTTGCAGGATAATAACAAAAAAAATTTATTTAAGCACAACTAACTTGCCATTATAATGGCCACCGAACTCTTGGTCACATTGAACGAAATATAATCCAGGAGCAAGATCATCAGATTTTATTTCAACTCCGACTCCAGCAATGAAGTTTAAATCGGAAACTTTTGCTCCCAGTTGATTATAAAGATGGCCAGAAACACATTGGGGGTAAATAGCAGGTTTTCCTGGCTCTGCCATTGTTCTTAAAGCTCCCGAATGAGAAGAAGCCCCGCCTCCTTGAGTTACCGTAATCTTTACATCATCAAAAACAACATTATCAAGGTTTCGGACAGTCAATCTGAAAATGTAAGTCCCCAGAGATGAAACACGCACCGTTGTATCAACAAGGTTTCGGTTTTCGATGGTCACACCAGAAGGGCCAGAAATGACCTCCCAAGTAGAGCCTAAGAGAGGAGGAAGAGATACAGAACCATCAAAGAAAATAGTTCCATCCAAAGGAATAGAAGTGTTGGGTGCTCCAAACTTATCAGAACCGGCACTGGCAAAAATTTTACCGTCAATTCCAGCTTCCAATGTTTCACCTTCTACCATGTTACTATTTCCAGAACTATTCGCTGACGTATCAACAGCGCGAACTCTGGCAAAATAGCGCGTAGACGACTCAAGACCAGTTACACCAAAACTTGTTTCATTTCCAACAGAAACCACAATAGGGTTAGAGAAATTTGAATTATTGGAAACTTCAATACGATACCCTACTAACCCAACATTATCTGTAGAAGGCGTCCAAGAAAAAATTAAAGATCGTGAACCGGCTTGAAGAAAAGTAAAGTTTTCAGGAATAGTGGGAGGAGAATTATCTGGAGAGCCCAACGAATTATTAAGGATATTCCCTCTCACATAATATAACCAAGAAGAAATTGCATCAGCATTAGATCTCAACACAGTTGGAACTTCGAAATAATCCATTAATTCCTGATCTGTTTTAGTGGGTGTTAAATCCCAAGTGCTGGCAAGTCCTAAATAATTTTGAGTCCCCCACCCAAATTTTTGAGTAAATGACGGAGAAGCTTTTCCAAACCCATTGTTCCAGATCTCCTCTCCATAATATGACATTAGATAATCTTGTATCGGTACTTGATCCTCTGCTCTTTTCTTTCTAAGGCGAGTAACACCATGATCACCCAATCCAGCCAAATATACCCCCCCTCTGGGATCAACAGCCACCAACCACGGGTAATGAGGAGGACGTGTCGCACTTCGATACCCCCAACCCATCGGATAAGATAAAAGCCCTCTATCAAAAACAAACTTTGAAAGCCCACCTTCTGGCCCTACCCAGGCATAGACTTCATTAAATCTACTGCCGTCTGGATCGCCATCAACACGATCCCCAACCGACATACACCAATAAGTTCCATCTTTTGGCCCCGAATTTCCCCATCTATCAATATCCATCCAAGCCCAACCCCGATCAAAATCATAATGAAATTTCTGAAATAAATTGGCCCAAAGCCTGGTTTCACCAGTGACAGGGTTAATTCGCCGAATGGAGCCAAATCCGTAATCTAGAACACCAATATCTCCATTACTGAATACGCGCACACACTGAGGCGCATAAATCTCTGGTTTAACGTTATTCGTGGCTTCTATGGCCGATACCGTAAATTGTGTATGTGCTCTGTTACTTAAATGATTGTGATAATCAAGACCTTGATCTTTTAACTTTTGTGCGACACCTGGTGTCCCAAATAAAGTGGAAACCACACCATTTCTTGTAATTTGTCGAATAGCGTCATTATCTTGATCAGTAACATACATGACATCACGGACAGGGTCAAAAATAACTGAGGTGGGGCCATTAAAACGCGCAGCATGTCTAAGTCCATCTGTGAACCCTTTAGAATGATCGGGATCTCCTGCAAAGACGGAAACGGTGGCATTGGTTCCCCGAGAATCATTTAATTCGATTTTCCAAATACAATGATCTTCAAAAGCAGCCACATACCAAATATTGGGATCTCGTGGATCGGGCGTCACATCAAGAGGCAAATGAAACCCCGCTAGGTCGCCGCCAATGTTGCCTTCAATCCAATTGCCCTTAAGTTCCATATTTTTCCTAACAGTAGACAAAGGTTTAGTTCCCCAAACAGGGTCTTTATCCGGCTTTACTCGCCATCCTGCCACGGTAATAATTTCTCCATCAGGAAGCAACATCCCCACCCGGCCCCCAGTTTCGGCAAACAATAAACGTCCTTGAGAATCAACTTGCCCCCCAACAAAATTACTCATCCAACCAATCCCACGGGGACCATCTTTAAATGGAAGTTTTTCATGCTCTTTAGCTTTGTTACCTCTGACATCATCATTCCCATGTTTTGGACCAATTGATCGAATAAATGGTTTACCTGGATGAGGTGGATCTTCCCACCACAATTGAGCTCCTTTAAAAAGAGGCGTATGAGGCATTAACTTCTCTTGAAATAAATCTGCTTCATGGGGTGGATCAATCCAAGGTTCAACGTTGGGGTTTAAAGGATAAGAAATCGCTCTTCGATCAGCGCGATTAACGTATACAACTCCAGCACCGTCATTAGAATCAGTCTGAATAATAGGAACTGTGTCTGAAAGTGGCCGTCCTCTTGTTATATGAAGAAATGCACGAGTCGGTTTATAGTCATTAATAGTAGTATCCCCAACTAAAACCACACTGATATCATGAAAACCATCTTCAAGACCATCAAGAGCAGGATTATCAATACTCAGGTCAAATGTAAAAGGAGCAGACAAAAGGCCCGAAACAGGAATATCTCTAATGGTGTAATACATTTGAAAACCAACACTTTCAGGAGCAATAACATTCCATGCGGCCCCATCGTACATTTGAACACCCAAAGTCACCCTTAAATCTTCTTTTGCGGTGGGATGTCCTTGATGAAGATGCATCCAAATAGGATCGTTCATTTCATCTCCATCTACTTTATAAATAGAAATAATTTTTTTAGCTAGAGGATCCGGCCATTCAGCAGCTTTTAATGGCAAACAAAGAGTTATGGCCAAAAAAAAGGTTGAACTATTTTTTAAGAAACAATTTAAACTTTTCATTTCATCTCTTTTGATGGGAGAATAATCTTCATTTGTTTTTCAAGGTTTGCAGGGTCATCAATTAAATGACGATTCAAAGCATAAATTTCTTTCCAGCGGTACACACTCCCCAACTCTCTCTTGGCAATAAGCGCCAATGTATCACCGGGTTTAACAACATAAATTTTTCTCAATTTTATTTTGACTGATTGCGAAGGGTTTGAATTTAAATGGGGTTTGGGTTTTCTCACAGACACCTTATCAAGTGTATTTTTTGAAGAAACCTTTTTCATTTTCTTTTCTTTAATAACAGGAAGAGATTGCGGGCTTAAGATAGGAACCACGGGTGCCCCACCAAATTTCATGCCCAGACTCAATTTATGTTGCGATTGAAATTGATTTATAAGTCCAAAGGCGTAGTCGATGGATGATTGACCAAAAAGAAACCCTGTCCCCATGGTAAATTCACCACTCCCAGGCATAAGTTTGTATCCGGCTCTTAAAGCCAAAGGCCCAAATAAAGTTTCAAAACCAATAGAAGGTGTCCAAATTTTCTCATTAACCAGAAAAGGGAAATCCATCATAAAGCTGGTTAAATTCCCTTTAGGAATTAATAGATATGAAAAACCGCCTCTCAACGTTCGCGGTAAATTTGTTTTTTCGCTCACATATTGAAGTGGGGTTCCATAGTTCAAAGCCGCCAAACCAAAATTCAAACGTCTTGAATAAGAAGACTGGATACCGAAATCAACCGCATACGCACTGGCCTTGACCTTCTCAATTAAAGTAGATGAAAAATATTTTCCGGTCATTCCAATATGCCCAAAAGAACTTTTCCGACCAACAGACAAAGCGGCACTGTAATCACGCTGAGCATTCACAGATCTCACCTGACCACTCCCATCAGCCAAATGAATTTCCCCTCCGTTGTAATATCCGATATTAATTCCGGCGCTATATTTCCGTCCAGGAATACCCAAAATAAATTGCCCATATGAATCGTCGGCCAAACCATTTTGATAGTAAAGAGAAGCTTGATTTTTCCTTAAAGTAGAAACAACGGAAGGATTAAAAACAGCAGCAGAGATATCATCTTTAACAGCAGTAAAAGATTGTCCCACTGCGGCAGACCGGGCATTCCCATCTTTTAAAAGAGTTAAACCAGAAGACTCACTTTTTACTCCCGCGTAAGAGGAAAACGTGGGAAATAAGAGAGAAAAACTAAAAAGTATTCGAGTAAATTTCGTTTTCATAACTTTGTCATCGGTTTATCTTCTCTCATATTGACTGCAAAATCGACATAAATCAATGTGATTATCGTCAACAAACCCAGAACTTTTTAAACATTGCATCATTTTTGCCAATTATAGCATGCACCGCTTTTACCATGGACTTAAAGTCTTATCCAATACAAGATGAGCCCCAAAATAAGTGTGATTCCAATGCAAGATGAGCCCCAAATAGGGGACATTCCGTGCGTCATAATAGGAGGCTATGACAATCGACATGGACGACTCAAATA
>JBJXGI010000051.1:0-4204 GCA_046153645.1 Elusimicrobiota bacterium
CCCAACCCCTCGCGCTATTCCTCTTTCTCTCCATAGGCTCATCTCCATCGAATGACTCAATATCACATCATTCATTAAAATGAGCAACGCTAGGCTGCTGGCTACGATCGCTTTTTTGGGCTTCATAGGGAAAACCCCCAATCAAACCAACTTAAGCCGCAATCAGAGACGATCTGACTGATTCGATTTGACCTACAACAGATTGATAAGGATCAATGGTCCATGCTATTCCCATAATCATCGACAGCATCCAAACTCTTTCTTGCAAGTTGGCTGGTATGTCAAACAACTCCGGTTTTGATGAAACGAACACGAAATTCCCATCTTTGCTCAATGGATTGACCAGTTGATCAATAACTCGTTTCAATTCAGTTTTTGATGATAAATCCATTAATTGTACTTGGGCCATTCTTAAAATATCTGATAAATCATAGATCCCCCGATCATTCGGTCTCAACCCTTCCACAAATAAAGCATCGGGAGCTGCTAATTTTAACTGGGCCAAACGATCAGGTTGATTTCCAATGTAGGAAATAATTACTCCTGTTAAATTATTCTGAAGCGATTGATTTCCTTGTATCTTGCCAATGATTTCTTTGGCCCGACTGAAATCCGTATCAAATGTTTCATCGGTGACGGTAAGAATCACGGCCGCCGGCGTCTGAAGAAACCCTAAGGCCCGGTTCAAGGAATTTTTAACATAAGCAATAATCATGACGCCCATTCCCAAAAGGAATACACCTGAAAAAACAAAACTCAACGGAATAAAGGTTTCATCAACCAACGATAGAGTAAAAAATGAAAAACCAATCCAGGAGGCAAAAGTACCATTCGGAAATAAATCTTTTAAAAACCCTCTTCTCGTGTTAATCCCACCATTTAAACTCTGTTTCTTTCCATCAACGGCCTCTTTGACGGAATTTTGGCCAACTTCAAGAATAACATGATCATTTATATTTGGACCAAACCCTTTAGTTTCCGAACCAACAAATATTTTTCTATCAGGTAAAAATTCTAATGCCTCTGCTTTTGCAAGACCTAAATCAGATAAATCAATGAAATCTTTCTCCAGTTTACCGGCATTACTGCCTTGAATATTGAGAAATCTAATTTTGGGACGATTACCACTTTCAAGAATGGCTAATTTCAGAGACCCGTCTGTAGATCGATAAAATTTAATGTCTCGTATAGGAGCCAGCGCGGAAGCAGATAAATTGTAGACTCTTACGATTTTCATTCCCTTTTTTTCTTTATCGATGCTGACTTCATAAATCGCCTTATTCTTAACAGAAGAAATGAAATAATTTCCCGATATGGGATGAACATCTAATCCTTCTGGATTCTGAATGACCGGCAATATGGGAATAACAACAGAATTGACTCTCTGCGGGTTTTCGTTCAATGCGGATGGAATAATATGAATTTCTTTTGAACGTTCCATAAGAATAACGATATCTTTTCCATCAAGCGCAAGGGCTTCAATATCGGGATCATCATTCAAATTTTTTAAACTCACTGTTTTGTCATGTTGAATAGCTCCATCAACTCCGATCTTATTAAGAGCAATTTTCCCTGAGTCATTTGCAACCAAGAGTAATTTATCTCCCGCTTTCTCCACGACAACAGATCCTGAAATTTGAGCAAATTCTACACCTCCCAGTTTCATTCGACCTTGTGATAAAAGAGTTACTTCTATTCCATCAAGCCGACCTAAAGACGCTTTTTTGGTCGTGGCTGGTTTGGGTTGATTGACTGTCTCACCTTTACTTCCCGGAATAATTTGAACACTTTCACCTATAGTAAATTTGTGGTCATCAATAATTTCCAATTCAACCGGAACTCCCTGAAAAGTGGTATTCACAGTTCTTATACCACCACGGACTGAAAATGGCCCTTCCATAGATTTTTGGAATGCTTGAACACTTTCCGGCACAGACGCCATAAAGTTAGAAACATCAACAACCCGAACTGGTACTTGGGACTTATCTTTTAAAAGAACATACCAAACTTCGTTTTTCTTTGGTAATGAGGCCCCTTGCGCAATATAACCTGTTATTTTATTGGGGTTCCCCTCCGCATAAATATGCCAAATTTCTTTTTTGGGATCGGTTATTTCAACTCCTACTTCAGGCATTATTCCTTCACCAGGAACGACAACGCCCGAAATAGGAAGTGTAATTTTCCCTGAAATAGGCGCAACAATTGTTTTTGGTCGATATCGATATTCTAATAGCGCCAACTCTGTCTTTCCTGAATTTTCAGTGTCTTTTAAGAGATTTTCGAATCTATTTTTCACTGTGGTTTCATGAACAGGAATAGAGCGTAAAAATTGTTCCATCATTTTTTCCTGGTTCAACATTTTCTGCTCAGTACTGAAAATGGCTGAAGTTCCCTCTGAAATACGCTTTTTTAGTTCTTCCACTAATTCTTCTACAACAGCAACATCAGAGGCAGACGCGGAGGATTGTTCAAATGCCAATTTCAATCTTCTCAATTGCGCTTGGGCATATAACAATTTTACTGTATTGGCTTCTAATTCGATTTTCTGAACTCTGACTTGAAATCGATTTTGAATAAAATTAATTGTATTTTGCATCTGCGCTTGATTGCTGCGAAAAATATCGAGGTTGAACTTTTCTAAATCCGCCAAAACCTGGCTTTTTTTAAGCTGAATATCAGCTTCTATTTTCTTACTTTCAAGCCCAAATTCTTCTTGAGTTAAAGGTGCCACCAAAGCAAGAACATCATCTTTATTGACGACCATATTCTTTTTGACGTAAACAGCTACTAACTTTCCAGTCGTAGCAGAGTAGACGGGTGCTTCACTCAGTGGTTCTACTTTCCCATAAAAAATCTTCGGGCTTGAAACAGAAGATTTTGTCAACCGAAAATGAATTGCAACTGCGATCGCTGCAATAATAAATAACGCGTGCCAAAAAACTCGTCTCGAAAAATTCCCTATACTTGTTTTTGCAGAAATTTGAGGGGGAGTAAGGAGTTGATTAATTCTAGCTCGGTCTTCTTCTGAAAATGAAGTTAAATCCAAACCATTAACTACGGCATTATCGTTTATCTTTTTTCTTTGGGGTTTTAATACCAAAACGAGAACAAAAATAAGCAGAACTAACGAAAGTATTCCCATTTCTAAAGATCCTAATGAGGCAAAAAGTGGAACACCATCTTGCCCGGCAATGGCCATCAATATAACGCTCGGAACAGCAAAACTGAATAAAGTTCCACCTGAGCCATCAAGTGTATTTTTTCTTGGATTAATAACGAGAGAAGAACCCTCAATAGGTGCGACCTGACCAATGGCTAACAAAATATTCCTAAATTCTTCCATTCCACCATCACCCTTGTTCTTCAAGGTAACTTGAAAAGTTTGACTAAATTCCTTCGTAGATATTTTCGCGTCTCCTTTGGTATAAGTTAAAGCGTATAAATCTAATAATCGATAAATAAGAGCAACTTTTCTTTGATCATAGGGTTTCATAACAACACTCAAAGTATAATCTTTAATATTTCCTCGATTGATATGCATTTTGTTGGCAATGATCATCAATATGCAAAGCGCAAGAGTCATGATCACAGGCTTCATAAAATCGTCAGGTTTGATACCGATCCAAAATGTTATCCCCACCATCGCCATCTGGATAGCCATATCTTTTCCACTACGCATTCCGATGCGGAACCTAAACATGCTCAAGGCGCCCACCATTCCAGCCAAACCCACTAACAAATTAACTTGCATGGCGGTGATCATCGAAACTACAGCAAGAGAAATTATAAGTAACGTTTCTCGGAATTCTTCTTCATAACGTTTGGAATGATGAAATTTGGCATAGATATAGCCAATTAAAAAAGCACATAACATGGCAAACACAATAGATCTTGCAAATATTTGATCCGATATCTCTACCGCTGTAAAATCTATTAACGTGCTTAAAAATTCATTTCCGGAAGAACCACCTGAAAGTTCCGCTCCTTTTGCAACGCCAGAAAATATTAAGATTCCAATGAGGGCCAAACCAAACCGGCCACCAAATAAACGAGATAACGTTCGAGTTAGTAAGTTTGAATAAAGAATTGATCGTGTATTGACATCTCCCTGTTGACTACTGACCAAATCAACAGCTCCATTGGCGCTACCTAACAATAGATAGCGTCTTCCTTTTAGTGTGAAACTCGCTACAAGGACTTGCCT
>JBJXGI010000056.1:0-80686 GCA_046153645.1 Elusimicrobiota bacterium
TTGGTGGAGTATCAACGAAGTTAATTGATAGAAATACCACGATCCCTGTCAAGAAATCACAAATATTCTCAACAGCAGCTGACAATCAGCCGGCAGTAACAGTTCATGTTCTTCAGGGTGAAAGAGAATTAGCGAAAGATAATATTTCTCTCGGTAATTTCGATTTATCGGGAATTCCGCCTGCCTCGAGAGGTGTTCCTCAAATTGAAGTTACATTTGATATCGATGCCAATGGCATCTTAAACGTCACGGCTAAAGATCTCGCTACGAATAAATCTCAAAATATCACTGTGACGGCGTCGACAAAAATGAATAAAGAAGATGTCGAAAAAGCGGTGAAAGAAGCTGAAAAATATGCTGATGACGACAAAAAAATTAAAGCCAAAATTGAGACTCGTAATGAGGCTGATAGCATTGTTTACAATGTTGAAAATATGTTGAAAGAGCAAGGCGATAAAATATCGGCCGAAGAAAAAACAAACGTTGAAACAGCTTTGGCTACGGCTAAAGAAGCGCTAAAAGGTGAAGACTTAGAAAAAATTAAATCAACCAAAGATGAACTTTTGAAAGCCTCACATAAACTGGCTGAGCAAATGTACAAAGCGGCAGCGGCCAATCAGCCTGGCGCACAACAAGCAGGAAATACTCCTGAGTCTAATGGAAATGGCAACGGTAAAACCGCTGACCATGTGGTAGATGCGGAGATTGTTGAAGAAGGGAAAAAATAAAGTTCTCTTATGGCCCAAAAACGAGATTATTACGAAATATTAGGCGTTTCCAAATCCGCTAATCCTGATGAACTGAAAGCAGCCTATCGAAAGCTTGCTTTACAGCATCATCCGGACCGAAATCCTGGGAATAAACAAGCTGAAGAAAAGTTTAAGGAATTAAATGAAGCTTATAGTGTCGTTAGCGACCCTGAAAAACGAAAGGTCTATGATCAATTTGGTCATGCCGGTGTTCAAGGGGGAGCTGGCGGTGCTGGACAAGGTTTCGAGGGTGGATTTAGCGGGTTTGGAGATATTTTTGGTGATATTTTCGAGCAGGCTTTTGGTGGGGGACAATCTCGTCAACGAAGTGGCGGTCAACCTGGGCGAGATCTTCGTGTAGATAAAATTGTTTCACTCAATGAAGTTCTCACAGGGGTTGATAGTACCATCGACATTAATCGCGCCCAAAGTTGCGAAACTTGTTCAGGGTCTGGCGCAAAACCAGGAACCAATCTTAAAAAATGTTCGCAATGCGGAGGACGAGGTCAGGTTCGTGTCTCTCAGGGATTTTTTACAATGGCGCAAACTTGTTCCCGCTGCCGAGGAACGGGTGAGATTATTGAAAACCCTTGTCATACTTGCTCAGGTTCAGGGCGTGTTCATAAAAAAGCAAGTGTTAAAGTGAGAATTCCGCCAGGGGTAGAAAATGGAACAACGCTTCGGGTGAACGGATCTGGTGAAGCCGGAGAGCGAGGCGCTCCCGCGGGTGATTTATACGTTGTTGTTGGGGTTAAAGAAGATAAAAAATTTGAACGTGATGGTTCCAATTTATTTACTGATGCTTCTATCTCATTTCCAATGGCCGCTTTGGGAGGGGAAATAGAAGTTTCTTCTCTTGAAGGAAAAATAACACTTAAAATTCCAGCTGGCACTCAGCCAGGAACACATTTTAGAATGTCCGAGCATGGCCTTCCGAGTTTGAGATCCCGGTCCCGAGGCGATTTATATGTTCGTGTTCAAGTTGTGGTACCTAAAAAATTATCAAAAGAAGAAAAGAAAATTGTGCAAGATCTCGGCGCCAAATGGGATGAGGGAAAAATTAATAAGGACGAAAGCGTTTTAAAGAGAGTTTTTGGCAGTTAATTGTGCCTCATTTTTTTGTTCAACCTGGTGAAATATCCGATCAGTTGTTTCAGTTAAAGGGTGATAGTGCCCATCATTTAATTCGCGTTCTTCGCGTTAAGAGTCATGACCCTATTTTCTTGTTTGACGGCAATGGGAAAAGGTTTGAGGCTATTGTCAAATCTGTTGATGTCAAAAATAATTTTGTGAACGGTCAAATTCTCAAATCTTCGCAAGATCTTCCTTCTCGTTTTTCTGTTCGTTTACTGCAAGGGATTCCTCGTGGACCCAAATTTGATTTTGTTATAGAAAAGTCAGTTGAATTGGGAGTCACAGAAATTATTCCTTTTTTTAGTGAAAAAAACCCCGTTGTTTGGGAGGGGAAAAAAGACAATAAAGTAGAGAGATGGGAGCGTATTGTTTTGTCGGCTTGTGAACAATCGGAACATTCTTATCTTCCCAAAATTTATTCTCCTTGTGAATTCAAAGAGTTAGAAAAAATTATTAAACAATCTTCGGGATCAATTATTTTAGACCCTTTGGCAGATAAGGGGAGTTTAAAGAAAACTTTTTCTGGTTGGTTTAAAGATCAAAACTCCGAAAGAACAGAAATCTTTAATATCATTACAGGGCCTGAAAGTGGTTTTTCTCCGATTGAAGTTAAAACGCTGCAAAATTGGGGAGCGGTTTCCACCTCATTGGGTCGAGAAATTTTACGAACAGAAACAGCGGGGTTAGCAGCTCTGGCCATGTTTAAATATGCGGGGGAAACAATTTGAAAATTTGGAGTTATACCTTTGGCTGCAAAGTCAATCAATATGAAACGGAGTTATTGCGTCACCGCATTTCATCGCCCGGTGATACACTTGTTAAAAATCCCGAAGAGGCCGACCTTTGTTTGGTGAACACGTGTACGGTCACTCAATTTGCTGATAAAGAATGTCGCCAACTCATTCGAAAAGTGTTGCGTGCCAATACGACAGCGCGCGTTATTGTGACAGGGTGTTACGCCACGCGCGACTCACAAGAAATCAAAGATATTTCACCTCGTTTAGAAGTTTATACCAACCAAGAAAAAAATGAACTCCCTTCATGTATTGGTTTTGAAGTGGCCGATAAACCCTTAGGTATCCACCAATTCGCTGGTCGCACGCGCGCTTTTTTAAAAATTCAAGATGGCTGTAAAGCGCCTTGTAACTATTGCATTATCCCCACAGTAAGACCTGATATGACCAGTAAAACGGTTACACAAGTTTTAGAGGAAGTAAACGCTCTCCTTGATCACGGTTACCAAGAAATTGTTCTCACGGGGATTCGTTTGGGTCTTTATCGAGGTGTGGGAGAAGGTGGAAATAAAATTGATTTGTTGTCATTGTTAAAAATAATAACAGCCATTCCGCGCAAATTTAGAATTCGTCTTTCCTCGCTAGAAGTCACCGAAGTAACAGATGAGCTTATTGATTTTGTTTCAAAAAACTCAAAAATTTGCCGTCACTTTCACATTCCTATGCAATCGGGAAATTCAGAAGTCCTTAAAAATATGCGGCGCTGGTACAATGCCGATTTTTATATGGAGCGCGTAGAAAAAGTTCGGTCCGTTATGCCGGATTGCGGAGTGACGGCTGATGTGATGGTGGGTTATCCCACTGAAACTGAAGAGCAGTTTATGATCACCTATGAAAACATTAAAAAAATGAATCTTTCAGGCCTTCATGTATTTCGATTTTCTGCCCGAGAAGGAACGCCGGCGGCAACTCTAAAACCTTTACAGTCGAGCCATATCTCCGAACGCGCCGAACGCTTAGGAAAATTAGACAAAGAACTGCGTGAGGCTTTTTACCGACGTTTTGAAGGTGCGACGCGAGAAGTGTTGCCAGAACCCTCCGGTGAAGGTTGGAGCGATAATTATATTCGAGTTGATGTCCCCTTAAACTTAGTTCCTCACGGTATGGGAACCCATAAAATTTCCAGCCATGAGTATCCCCCTATTGCGTTATCTATTTAACCGTGTGATGACTTTTTTAAATAATCATTTAAAAAAGTCAAATGAGTAATTGTCATCTCTCTTCACAATACGGCGAGGGATTTTGGTTAAAAAATTAATTCCTATTGTCTTTTCTATCTGTTTTTGATGTTTTTTCGTTGTTAAATTCTCTGAAATTTAACCACTTTGTCTTTGAAATTTCACGGGATCCTTTTAAACTGTGAAGGTGAAAAGATTCTACCGAAAGTCCATTTCTCTAGCCTTAACACTTGTTTATTTGTCTACACAGGTGGTTTGGGCTGCCAAGGTGGAGACTGACTTTTGGGCCCAACGTCGCTCAAAAATTGAAACTCAAAATGAAGAGAAGAAGCCAGTTCAATTGGCGGCTCTCCCAAATTCATTCAACTCTCAATTTAATTCCAAAAATATTCTTAAAGAGCTTCCTGCGATTGGCCATAACTTAACTGTCACCCCGAAGTGGAGTAATTCCAAGCGCAATCAAAATAAAAATATTTCCCCAAAACTCCGCGATTTGGTTGATGCGGTTCCTCTCAATGTGGCCACCATACAAGAAGTATATTCTACCTTTGAAACTCAACACAAAGAAGGAGTGGCTCTCATTCAAGATGTTCACATGAATATGGAAGCGCAGAAAAATATTGTTTCTGTGATCCAAGCGTTTGTTGATCAACAAAAAATATCCACCATTGGTGTGGAAGGCGCTTTTGAAAAGTTTGATTTCAAACCCTTTCGTGTTTATCCCAATTTGGATATCAGAAAGTCTATTGCGGGAGATTTTCTTGTCAAAAATTTATTGGCTGCACCGTCTTATGTAGGAATAACCAGTGAAATAGAATTGCCCCAAATGATAGGAATAGACGACCCCGATCATTATTCAAAAAACGTAGAAGCCTTGCTCAATGCGCGTCAAACCAAGGAAAAAGCCACCAAAGAATTAGACCGAATTAAAAAAACATTAACTGACGAAAAGAAAAAAGGGCTCTCAAAAGAACTGAATAATTTTGATCAGTTGCGAATTTCTTATCACAAGGGAAATGTGGGGTTGGGGGCTTATCTCAAGAGGTTAAAAGATTTTCCAACCTCAGCTAATCCGTCATCCCCGAATGTCTCTATCGGGGATCTCGATTTGACCACCGAACAATTTCTCGAAGCCTACCAAATGGAATCCAATCTTGATTTTAAGCGTGTAGAGAGTGAACGCACGATTGTCATCGAAAAACTCACGAAAACCTTAAGCGAAAAAGAAATAGCTGAGCTCATGCAGAAGAGTTTGGCCTATCGATTGGGAAAAATTGATTTCGGTATTTATTATCAAGACTTGAAAGATCTCTGTGAGAAAAAAGGCGTCCCTCTAAGACAGGCGCCTCATTTTGAGGACTACATTCGTTACGTTCTTTTGTCTGATGGCATTAAAGCTGACCGCTTATTTGAGAGCGTTAACCAGTTAGAAAAACAAATTGTCCGAAACTTAGCAAAATCCTCAAAAGAATTAGAGTTAATGAATATGAGTAACCATATTTCTTTAACTGAAAAGTTAATTGATTTTTCACTAACGCCGAATGAGTGGCTGGAATATAAAGGATTCCCCACCACGTTGTTCAGTGGGGGGGCGAGGGGGGGTATCCTCACACCTTTTGAAAAATTCTATGAAGAAGCCGATATTCGCAGTGCCAAAATGCTTGAGAATTTAAATTCCAAATCACAAAGTCCAAATAACAAACAATTTCCAAAATTTAAAAATAAAAATGAAATAAAAAATTTGAATTTTGATGCTTGGGATTTGAAATTTCCAAAGCCAACGGTTTTGGTTGTTGGTGGCTTCCACACGCAAGAAATAAAAGAACTTCTTAAAAAACAAAAAACCCCTTACGTGGTTATTTCTCCCAAACTTACGAAAATTGATGAGGGCTCAGGCAGCGCCTATCTTTCTGTTTTTTCGAGAGAAAAAACCCCTCTTGACCGTTTGTTTGCCGGGGAAAAGTTATTTTTAAATTCTGATCACTTGGCGTTAGGTACGGGGGCTCCCAAAACGTTACTTTCAGAAAAGTTAGCAGCGGCCGCGATCAAAGTAATAAATACACAAGAACAAGAAACCGTTGAGGGGCCTAGCGGGTCTGAGTACCGCGTTGTGTTGGACCCTAATAAAAAAATTCGCGGTCTTCGTTTGGGAGAACAAGAGGAATTGGTTGTTCAGGAAACAAGGTTCTCCGCGCTCAAACGCGCTTCTATTTTTCGATATCCTGTGTTATTTCTAAAAAGTCTAATCCAAATTCCTGCACGGATTATTAATGTGCTAAGTCATCCTCTCACTGCCCCCATCACAGAAACCCTTATGTTGTGGGCCGCGGTGTCTTATCTATCTGACCCCACCGGTCTTTCCTCTATAGCAGCCTTTTTTATCATCCTCGTATTTTCCTTAATTCACGGGGACCTTTGGGATTTTGCTAATTATCAAAATCAAAAATTTGAAGTTCCGGAGTTTTTGAGCCGGTTTTTTCAGCGATTCGTTGGCGGATTTTTACTCATACTTCCTTTTTTTCTCACATCAGGTTGGAATGCTGTCATTTGGAGCGCCGGGGTTCACTTGTTTTGGAATGGGATTTATTATTTTAGAGAAGGAATCCTCCAAACAAAATTCGGTCAAATTGGGATTGTGGCGTGGGTATTGGAGAGGATGTTGCCATTGGCAATAGTAGACCGAAAAAAAGTGACTGAAGCACTGGCTATTTTTTTTAAAAATTATGCTCCTCACTCTCAAGAGTTTAGAATAAATCTTAATCCCTATTTCCAAATTCCTTGGGGAAGAAAGTTAACTCGAACAGAAATACAGCAAGGAATTGAATCCGGTGTCATTGTCTCTTCTATTAAATTTCCTGGTGAATTAAGTTATAGGACCGATTCGTCAGACAAGGATATTCCTTTGCGAGGTTCTCAGTTACAAAAGGCTATCCCATTTAACGCCAAATCTGTTGATCAAGCATTTTTACTCGTCGATCAACTTCCTTTAAATTGGTTTGAACGGGTAACTGTGAATGTTAATTCGAATATTGGCGCAGGGCGAAAACTTAAACGAGAAGAAATAATATGGGCAGTAAATCATGGGATCTTAGAGATGAATCCTAATAGAAACGGATTTTGCTACGTTAACTTTTTATCCGAAGCGAATATACCTACTGATAAAGCCGAGCGTGATCGACTGAGTTTTGAACTCTTATCAGGGTATCCTGAAGAAGGATTAACTGTCTTTACAAATTCGTGGGACTTACCTGAGGGAATGCAGCTGCTTTCAAAACAACAGATTGTATTAGGTTTGTCGCAAGGAATAATGAGAGTTTCGAAAGAAAATGGAATTGAGAACCCGATGATTAGGTGGGCGCCTGGTAAAACCATAAAAGATCTTCAACGATTCATTGAATTGTTACCAACTCCAGAAGAGAATGAGATGACAGCAAAACTGTTAAGAATCACGAGTTGGTTTGTTTCAACTAATAACGATTCCGATAATAATGAACCAGGAACTCTAGCAAGAAGAATTGAGCAATCTGATTGGAATTCGGTTGAAATTCTATTTGAGAAAATTAAACTCGTATTAGAAGATCCTGAAAAATCAAAACAAAGTATGAGAGATGTAGCCCAAGTCATTCTCACGTGGACCTCTTTATCGGCGGATACAAAAGGGCTTCTTATCGGAAGCTTGTGGAAGGAAATGGAGTGGTTGCTAGAAGAGGAAGGGAGAGATATTTTGTTAAAAATATCTCAAGAAAATGAAGAAATCTACAATAAGGCACGAGAAGCGATTCGAGCGGATTCCTTGCATCGGCAACAATGGTTACGAAAGTTTTTTCAGGTTTTTCATCACTCTTTTTATTTATATCTTCGGAATAATGGGAAAAAAACAATTCTCTTGGGACAAATTCGCCGCTATGTCAGTTTTTTTTGGAAAAACGTATACAATCGAATAAATCATGTGGCTCCGATGTATACGAACAGGAAGGGTGGGTTTATATCATCTTGTGATTGGGAAGAAGTTGTAGTGATCGAAGATGAAGTAGATATGGATTTAAGACTTATTGGTGTTCATGAAGCTCAGCATCATTTTGATTTTAAGTTGCTTCGAGGAGAAATTGATTCTCAAGACCGCGAATATTTAGCTTATCTAAGGACGGCAATTGAAGTTGGTAAGCTTTTAGAGAATCGACCTCCAGATCCCCTTTCTCTGCTCGGGCAAATTTTTGCCGGTACGGAAATTTTAAATTATTACTTGGCACATGAATCAGAAGACGAAGCTCATATACAAGGTACGAAGCGCGTATTAGTTGATTTTTCAAGAGAATTAAATTTTGCTACAGGAAGTGATGTTCTTGCGGCGTTGACCACTATACCTCCTCAAGAGATTTCCAAAACAGCGCGTAAATTAATGGATGATTTTTATCGGTCACATGGGAAGGTTCCAAATTATTTAGACATCGATTTATTTAATCTCCCCCCAGTTTTTGTTGCTGCGCCAGATGGTTCTTGGACCGATGGACGCACCGATAAATTTGTTAAATCAGAACAATATCGACCCCAACTGATGGATGCTCTCAAAAACAGACAGACGAATCCATTTACTAGTTCTATCAATAATACAGGCGGCATCAGCTTCATTGTCAAAGCCTTATTTTTTGAACTGCCTTATTTGATTTTAAAAATGTTTATTCCCTCTTTGAAATCAGCCAGTATTTATGCGAAGTGGAGTAGTCGTTACAATCGTTTCGCTGCCCCTTTGATAGAAAATGGCATTGTTTTGAGCGTGCAAAGTTATTTGATGTCTGATGGAATGAACGCGCTTAGTGCGGGCCTTTGGGTTTGGGGCGTGTTTGCGGCGCTTCACTTTTTTGAATGGATAATTGCTCTTGCTGTTTGGGCTCTTTCTGGTAAAGAGTCACGTTTAGATAGGGGCCCTCCGTTACCTCTCAATTTTGGATTTTCTTTGGTTATTGCCGGTTTTAGTATTTTCTTACTCTCCGTTATTCCAGTTACATCAGTGCTTTCCGCTCCGTTTATTATTTATGCCTTTTTATCCACGTTAGGTCATATGGGAGTTAATAATGCCACTTCAAATAGTGGACCTTCATTGAAAACGAGAAGTAAGGCAACTGATACCGTTGTTAAAAAAGAATCAGAAAAAAACATTTCCTTGTCTCAGGGTGTTGACTGGCTCGCTGATATAGGCGCAGCACTTCTGACGAAAAATGTAAGTAAGCTGGTTGATATTAAACCGCTTGGGCTCGGTGGAATAGGGCAAACTGAAAATAATTCAGAAGCGGCTACCATTGCTCAGCTAAATGAATGGGTGAATAAGCCTGAATTTTATGAATTGATGGTTCAAGGGTTGAAAAACAGGCTTTCTCAATCCTCTATTCCTGAATTATCAACTGACGAACTTGAATATTTTGTCGATTTACTCATTGTAATGGTATTGGAGAAACAGGGGAAAGGTGGAAAAATACAAAAAGAATTCAGCGCTCTCAATGTGGGAAATAACAACCTCTTTTTGTTTAAAGGGGCAACGACTGGTCAAGAGCGTCGGCTTCGAAGCATGGGTATTATGATGATTCTCCGCCAGATGCAAGAAAAAAGTCAAAACCAATTTGTTGTTGATACGGCCGCCCGAGAAGAAATTGAAATGATTAAAAATATGATGGAAAGATTTGGGGCGTTAACAGGGAAAATGAATATTTTAGTTAATGATGACGAATTTCGTTCGGATAAAGCCAATATCCAAGCACTCAATAACATTTATGACAATCCTTCTTTAATTGTTCTACCACAAGATATGAAGCCTGACACGAAAGACAATAAAGTAAAAGCGTTCGAAGAGCTTGTGGCCCCACTTGCCAGTCTGAATGTCTCCAGCCTAGCTCAATTCCTGCGAGTTGTTTTGGTAGCGGCTTAACATCTTTTCTGTTGAGGAATTTGTTGTTTCGTATTACAATTATATATAATTGTAAACATGAAGGTTATTATTTCAGATACATCTCCATTAATTCTTTTGACCAAGGTTGGTTTATTGAATTTGATTGCTGAACGATTTTCTCTGGTTATTTCCAAGGATGTCGCCTTAGAGGCCACTTGTCGACAGGATTTGCCAGATGCGCAGTCAATTCAGGTTCTCATTGATAAAAAGAAGATTTCTGTGAAAGTTATCAGTGAAAGTAAAACCTTGGGATTGAAAAATCAATGGGGTATTGGTCGTGGGGAAGCATCTGTTTTGGCGCTGGCGTTAAAAGAAAATCGAGTTTTGGTTACAGATGATTTTTCTGCCATGAGAGTCGCGCGAGCTCTCAATATTTCATTCGTGACAAGTGTATTGTTAATCGTTCAATTGCAACATAAGGGGATTTTAAGTTTTCAAGTAGCTGATGAAAAATTAATGGCTTTACAAGAGTACGCGTGGTTAAGTTCCGAAGTCGTGGCCGATGCGAGGCAACGTTTAAAAGGAGGAAAATAAATATGGTTCTTGCTGTTCGCTTGGATAAATTGCAAAGAGATCAACTTCGGTTTATTTCAAAAAAGCGTCATTTGAATAAAACCCAAGCGGTCAAAGAGTTGTTAAATAAAGGGTTTCTGATGTGTCAATTAGATGAATATCGTTCAGGTCATATTTCTTTAGGAAAATTAGCTGAGATTCTTGGTATTTCTATCTTTGAGACCATGAATCATGTCGCTGCTTATAATGCCCACCCTAAAATACCAGGGGATTATCTGATGGATATCGCAGAAACATCTAAAAAGTTGGTTTCGTAAAAATTATTGTTTGTGTTAGTTTTTTGGACATATGTCTAAAAAACTCGCGATTATTTTTGACGCCCATCCAAAATACTCGTAATATGCCTTTATGGAACGTTACCTTGAAAATCAAATAAGAAAAGATTTAAACAAAAAAATGGTCTTTTTAGGTGGACCCAGACAAGTTGGAAAAACAACTTTGGCCAAAAAGATTTTGAATTTGGGGAAAGGTTATTTTAATTGGGATTTTTCCGAGCATCGCGAAAAAATTTTAAAAATGAATTTCCCAAAAGAACCACTGCTTGTATTTGATGAACTTCATAAATATCGGAAATGGCGTAATTATCTAAAAGGCCTCTATGATGTTAAAAAAGAGCAATACAAAATATTGGTTACTGGTAGCGCACGTTTAGATTATTACCGATTTGGTGGAGATTCCCTTCAAGGGCGTTATCATTATTTGCGTTTGCATCCCCTTTCCGTTGCAGAACTGAAAATAAACAGCCTTTCTGATTTAAAAACATTGATAACTCTCAGTGGGTTCCCTGAGCCCTTTTTTTCGGGTTCAGCTGTCGAGGCTAAACGTTGGTCGCGTGAGCATCGAAATTTTTTACTAAATGAAGAGTTGCGAGATCTTGAAAGGGTTCATGATATAGGACAATTAGAGTTGTTGATGTTACGACTTCCAGAATTGGTGGGTTCTCCCTTATCAATTAATAATTTGGTTGAGGATTTACAAATAAGTCATAAAACATTAACTAAGTGGCTCGAAATGTTAGAGAGAATTCATGCTATTTTTCGTGTCCCGCCTTTTGGTGCCCCTCGCATTCGAGCAGTAAAAAAATCAATGAAACATTATCAAGTTGATTGGAGTCTAGTTCGAGAAGAGGGGTTCCGATTTGAAAATGTTGTGGCGTCACACTTATTAAAATGGGTTCAATATGAAAGTGATACCAAAGGGCGTGAATTGGAGTTGAGGTATTTTCGAGATGTTGATGGCCGAGAAGTTGATTTTGTTATTACAGAAAATCGTCAACCAATTCAGTTGATTGAAGTCAAATGGGCAGATGACGAGATTGTAACAGGGCTAAAATATTTAAAAGCCCGTTTCCCTCGTTCCGAGGCACTGCAAATCTCCGCTATGGGGAAAAAGAACTATGTGTCACGAGAGGGAATTCGTGTCTGTCCTGCCCTTCCTTTTCTTCGTGGGCTGGTGTAAATAAATGTCTACCCCAAATGACTGTATTTTTTGTAAGATTGCCGCCGGTCAAATTCCGGCAAATATTGTTTATCAGGATGAACAAGTCATTGCTTTTCGGGATCTCACACCGGTTGCACCTGTACACATTTTAACGATACCAAAGAAACATATTGATCGGTTGTCAGCTGTTGAAGAGCACGATTTTTCTTTAATTGCGCATTTACATAAAGTTATTCAGAAAATAGCTGAAAAAGAAGGGATTTCAAAGACGGGTTTCCGTCTGACAACCAATAACGGCGGGGATGCGGGGCAAAGCGTTCAACATTTACATTTTCATTTACTCGGCGGTCGTAAACTGAGTTGGCCTCCGGGCTAATTTAACTCCAAAAGGTGGTGTTTGTTCAGTGGTTTTAGTGAAACTTCGAGAGGGAGAATCCATAGAAGAAGCTCTTCGGCGATTTAAGCGCGAATGCGAAAGAAACGGCATTATGCAAGAAATCAAAAGAAGAGAATATTTTGAATCTCCCGCTCTTCGCAAAAAAAGAAAAGCGGCAGAAGCCAGACGGAAATTAAAACGTCGGTTGATGCGCCAAAAACGTAGATAACCTGTCTTTAGTCCACCTTATTTAAAAAGATAGAAACATATCAAAACCCTGCACTCTTTCATTTTAAAGGGTGCGGGTTTTGGTTTGTATAGGCAGCATATTTTGGGGAGACGTTAGATTCATGTACAGTCGTGATCAAATAGACAAAGTTCGTTCGACTGTTGATATTGTAGAGGTCATTCGGCCTTATGTGCCTTCACTAAAGGCATCGGGTCGTTCTGTAAAAGGGCTCTGTCCTTTTCATGGAGAAAAAACACCTTCTTTTCACGTTCATCCTGAGAAAGGACTTTTTAAGTGTTTTGGTTGTGGTGAGTCAGGTGATGCCATTGGTTTTCTGGTTAAGTTAGAACAAGTCAGCTTTACCGACGCTCTGGAAAAACTGGCTACAGATGTGGGAATTGTTTTACAAAAAGAAAATTCCCAACAAGTCAAAAGCGAAGAAGGAATTCGCGAAAAAATTTTTAGGGTTTTAGAAGCAGCTCGAATTTTTTATGAAGACCAACTGTGGGACCCTCAAGTTGGTGGCGAGGCCAAAAAATATTTGGAATCTCGTGGAATCACTGAAAATACAATTCGAGAGTTTAATTTGGGATATGCGCCTTCAGGATCTTCAAGTGCGTTTGAATCTCTGATTAAAAAAGGTTTTTCTATAGAGCTTTGTCAGAAAGCAGGCTTGCTTGTTCGTTCTCAAGCGGGACGGTTTTATGACCCGATGTTTGGACGTGTAATTTTTCCGATCTTTGATAGTTTTGGGCATACCATTGGTTTTGGGGGGAGAATTCTTCCTGAATCTAAAAAGAAATTGCCGGGTTTTGATGCGCCATCAGAAGAAGGTGAATCGGGGCCAAAATATTTGAACTCACCCGAGACACCGGTGTTTTCTAAAGGGAAGTCGCTTTACGGACTTAAACAGTCGAAAGGTGCCATTTTAACGGCTCGAAAAGCAATTCTTTTAGAAGGTTACATGGACGTTGTTGGTGTTTATCAGGGGGGCGTTCAAAATGTCGTTGCCACTTTGGGAACAGCTTTAACAAAAGATCACGCCAAATTGTTAAAGCGATATGTTAATGAAACAATTTCTTTTTTCGATCCAGATCAAGCGGGGAAGACCGCTGCTATTCGTGGAATTCCACCCCTTTTGGAAGAAGAAATATTTCCAAAAATCGTACGGACCTTTGAAGTTAATGACCCCGATGAAATTATTTTGGAAAAGGGTGTGGAATATTTTCAAAACTTAGTTGATCAAAGCCCCGATTTTGTTGATTACTTAATTCAAAATTTAGATGGTTCTTCAGCGTTATCTTTGCAGCAAAAGGCGGAATTCGGTAAGCAGGTTATTGAACTCGTTTCACATTCAAAAAACGAAATTTTAAAAAATGAATGGATCTCTCGTGTTTCTCGGTTTATGGGGGTTAATGAGAGTTCTTTAAAAAGTGAAATGGGCCGACAAAAAGGGTTTTCATCAACGAGTCCAAAAGTTATTGAGAAAAAATACGTAAACAAGAAATTTTTACCAACGGCTGAAGAAGAATTGTTGCAACTCCTCATGAGTGGTGTTGAAATGTGGATAAATTTAGAAGTGGCAGCAGAGGATTTTCAAGGAGCAAGAACCAAAGCGTTATTTGAGCTTCTCTTAAAACAAATGAATGAAAACGGAAGGATTAATGTCCCCGGTTTATACGATGGCATTTCAGAAGAAGAGAAAAATTGGTTATTAGAGCTGACTTTGGAAGAAAAATATTTTGATGAGCCTTTAGAGCGTAGGAATCAACTTGTAAAAAGTATTCTAATGGCCAGAGATCGCAAAAGGTTAGGTGAGTTGAGTCAGCTTTTAGCGCATGGAAAAATGTTAGACGCTGATAGGCAACTTTATTCGGACCTGTTAAAAAGAACTAAAGGGTCAACACCAAGGGAGTAATATTCATGATTCAGGATAAAAGCAAATCATTAATTGATAACGACGTGTTAATGAAAGGCCTTGTTAATCAAGGGAAGGAGGCCGGTTACATTACCTATGAAGAAATTATGCGTAGGCTTCCCGAAAATACCACTCCGGAAGATTTAGATGTGTTCTTTGGTCAGTTGGAAGAAATGGGAATTCAGGTTTTAGAACAAGAAGAATCTGTTCGTGGGAAAGAAACCGCTGAAGGAGCGCCCGCTCCCGAAGTTGAACTTGATACACAAAACTCTATTCGAATGTACCTCTCTGAAATGGGACGAGTGCCCCTTCTCAATAGAGAAGAAGAGGTCACTCTTTCTAGAAATATCAAAGAAAATGAAAAAGATTTAAGATTATTGGTTCTGCAATCTCCCATTACTCTTCGAGAAATTAGCAATTGGCAAATTCTTTTAGAACAAGACGAAATGACTCCCAAAGAGCTCATGCCCAGAGGAAGAAAAACATCAGCTGAGCTTTCTAAAATGAAAACAAAGGTCAAACAAGTTTCTCAAGCTATTTTAAAAAGCGAAAAAGTTCTTGCTTCTTTAGAATCGAAGTTGAGTACAGCGGGAACTTCTATTAAAGCCAAGGCGAAAATTCAATTGCAGATTGATAACGAAAAGAAAAATATCGTTAACAGTATTATTAGTTTAAATCTCAACCAAGATAAAATTAAACGACTAACAAATAAAATTAAGACGATTGCATTGAAAATTCGTGAATGTGAAGATGAATTGTCTCGATATGAAAAAATGCTCAACATGCCGCACCAAGAGTTGCTTCAAATTTACGATAAGGTTCTGCTCAAGAAAATATCTCCAGCGGCATTCAAAAAGTTAACGGGTTATACGAATACAGCCATTGAATCAACAATGCAAAATCTTAAGAATGTCGATAGTCGCAGGCAACGAATTCTTCAGATTCTCCCTGTTACCCGTGAAAATATTATGAATTTGGATAGGGGTATTCGCGAATTAGAAGAAGCCATTTTAAAAGATAAGTTGAAACTGATTCGGGCCAACTTGCGACTGGTTGTTTCAATTGCAAAAAAACATGTGGGTGCTTCGAATTTAGAGTTGCCAGATCTTATTCAGGAAGGTGGTTTGGGGCTTATTAAAGCTGTGGAAAAATTTGAATGGCGACGTGGTTTTAAATTTTCAACTTACGCGACTTGGTGGATTCGTCAATCGATCAACCGCGCTATCGCAGACCAGGCCAGAACAATTCGTATTCCTGTTCACATGAAAGAAATTATTTCTAAACTGACCAAAGTGGCTCGTAGAAATCGCCAAGAAATGGGTCGAGACCCGACAGTTGAAGAATATTCTAAAGCACTTCGACTTTCTGTTGAAAAGGTTCGTGGGATCTTAAGAATTATGCAAGACCCTGTTTCGCTTTCAACTCCCGTTGGTGAAGACGAAGACTCTTATTTAGAAGAGTTTATTGAAGATTCTGCCAGTCAAGAACCTTTTGAGGGCGCTCAAGATTTTTTGAGACATCAAGAAGTTGAAAAAGCTCTTGGTTCATTGAGTGAAAGAGAAGCCCAGATTATTCGTTTACGTTTTGGCATTGGAACGGGATACCCAAGAACATTAGAGGAATTAGGCCGCATATTTAATGTGACCCGCGAGCGCGTTCGTCAAATTGAAGCTAAAGCCATTCGAAAGTTGAGACATCCTTCTCGAAGCAGAGTTCTAAAAGAATATCTCGATAGTAATTAATAAGGCTTCAAGGGAACAATCTTTTTGGTTTAAGTGATTTGCTAAACTTAAATTGTATTTGGGCCCTTAGCTCAGGTGGTTAGAGCGGTCCGCTCATAACGGATTGGTCGTAGGTTCAAGTCCTACAGGGCCCATGACAATTTTTAGGGCAGTTAGCTCAGCGGAAGAGCGTCCGCCTCACACGCGGAAGGCCATAGGTTCAATCCCTATACTGCCCATTTTGGTTTAAGGGAGTTTAAATGTTAGGTGAACTAAATCTTTTGATTAAACTTCAAGAGCATGACCGCGAATGTGATCAGCTGATTCAAACAGCGAAAAATTTTGATCCAGAAATTCAATCTAAAAAAGATCTGATTAACTCTTTAAAAGATCGGCTAAAAAGTTCTAAAGAAAAAGCCACAACCCTCCAAGTAAAAAAGAAACAACTAGAAATAGATGTTGATTCCAAAGAAAATCAAATCCAAAAACATCAATCTGAATTAAATTCCCTCAAAAGCAACGATGCCTATAAAGCCATGCTTTTGGAAATTAAAAACTTAAAAGATGAAATTGTTACCATTGAAGATGAAGTCTTGGTTGTCATGGAATCTATTGATCAAGCCGATAAGGAATTCAAAGAGACTGAAAAACAATTAAAAAATGATGAATCTCAAATTCGAACGCAAATACAAGATTTGGAAAACAAAAAGAACCAAGTGTTAAAAGAAGTTGAAGTCAAAAGAACCGAACGACAAGGTTATTCTTCAACCATTCCCGCAAATGCTTTAAATCAATATGAAGCCATTCGAGAACAAAGAGAAGGTATTGCTTTGGCTCCTCTCATGAATGGTTCTTGTGGAGAATGCCATATGACTGTTCCACAAAATGCCATGAACGACGTAAAAAAAGCTAAAAATGTCGTTTTTTGTGAGTCTTGTACAAGAGTGTTGTATATTCCTCAAGTTGTTGTTCCTGCCGAAACTCCTGCCCCGTAAATTAAAGTTCCAGTTTAAAAATAATCTATCCGCTGAATATTCTTAGCGCTATCACTTAATCCGTTGATAGCTCTGAGGACTAAAGTAATGCTCCGTTCAATATTTTTTATTGACAGGCATTCTTATCACTATTAAACTCTGTGGGTCTAAGTGGTTAAAAGTGGTGAAAAGTGTGGATAAGTCTGTGGATAGTGTGGATAACTAGGACCTAACTAATGTTTCTTGGAACATTTCAATATACGATCGACCCAAAGGGGAGACTGTTTATTCCTGCCAAATTGCGGGAAGGGGCTTCTTCTGCCTCTGCTACTTACGTTGTTACGCGTGGAATGGAAAATTGTCTTTATGTTTATGATTCAAAAACATTTCACGAAGTTCTCTTAAAACGTTTGGAAAATTTACCTGTAAAAAATCAACAAGACGCGAGAGCTTTTAAAAGAATGTTATTGGCGGGCGCTCAAGAAGTTTCTCTCGATGAAATGGGCAGAATCTTAATTCCCAAAGCTTTAATTGATCATGCTTCTCTTAAAAAAGATGTCTCAATTTTAGGGGTTGGTGAACGAATTGAGTTGTGGTCTGAAAATCTTTGGAATAAATACAGTCTTAAAGCGTCATCCACTTTTGGAAAACTTAGCAAACACTTAGAGATTTAGTGGGATGTTTCCACACGTCCCCGTATTGCTGAATGAAGTGATGGAAGCTCTCTCAATGAAGCCGGGCGGGCGATATGTGGATGGAACGTTAGGATTGGGGGGATACGCTGAACAAATCGTATCTCGGCTTGATGAAACCGGCGAATTTTTAGGAATCGATACGGATTCGACGTATTTGGAATTTGTGAAGGATCGCTTGCAACCTCTTGGGAAGAAGACGAGAATTCGGCACGTCAATTTTCGGAGGTTGCAGGAGATTCTTCAGGAACTGGGTTGGGATTCTGTAGATGGAATGGTGTTTGATTTGGGGTTGTCGAGTACTCAATTAGCTGAGGCATCAAGAGGATTATCCTTTATGAATGATGGGCCACTTGATATGCGTTTAAATCCAAGCCAATCAACAACAGCGCTGTCTTATTTACAGAGTATCGATCGTCATCAATTGGTCACATTGTTAATTGAGTTTGGAGAGGGGCGATTTGCAAAACGTTTATCTGAGATGATTTTAAGAGGAGTTTCAGATAACACCATTCATACAACATTTGATTTAGCGCGAATTTGTGAACGAGTCAAAGGCCGCCATGGCAAAAAACATCCCGCCACCGAGGTTTTTTTGGCACTGAGATCTGAAATTAACGCTGAGCAAAGAGTATTAAAAGAGTTGTTAGATAAAGCCCCTTTATGGTTAAAAGAATCGGGGAGATTGGTCGTGGTAAGTTTCCATTCATTAGAAGACCGTATTGTCAAAAATAGTTTTCGATATTGGACTAAAGAATATGTTGGCCCTGAAAAATATTCTCTCGTTTATAAAAAACCGTTGGTTCCGAGCTTAGACGAGGTGAAACAAAATCCCCGCTCGAGAAGCGCAAAACTGAGAACATTAATGAGGGTTTCATGAAATCGAGACATTTGTCTGTTTGGCAAACAACGCAAGGTTTGTCGAGACTTGTTGTGATCTGTTTGGTGACTGCCATTTTATTATTCTTTCATGTTTTATGGCCGATTCAAGTAGAAAGAAGTCACCGAGAATTGAAGGCAATTGAAAAGAAAATTTCGGAAAAGAAGTCTGAATTAAATGAATTGAAGGTTCGATACGGTCAAGTGACTTCTCTTGGCGTTTTAGATGCGTGGGCCAAACAGCATGGCCCTTGGAAATCTCCTCAGGCAGGCGACGTTGTTACGATTCGATAGTAAAAAATCCTCTCCTATTTTATTCAAGAATTCCCGTTTATTTGGGGTAAAAATATTTGTTGTTTTTATTTTTCTTGTTTTGGCTTCAAGATTGGTTTATGTCCAGGCCGTTATTGGTTCGCAATTGCAAAAAAGAGCAGATAAACAAATCAAGAGTAAGATAGAAAATAAAATCACTCGTCATAAAATAGTTGATCGAAATGGGAAAACTCTCGCTGAAACGGTGCCAGTTTCTTCATGTTTTGTCGATCCCACTCTGTTAGATAATAAAAAACAAACTGCCAAAATTTTAAGCAGAATTTTAAATTTAAATGAAACAATGCTCGCGAAGAAAATTATTTCCGCAAAAGGTTCTTTTTTGTGGGTTAAGAGAAATTTGTCTGTTGATGAGCTCAAACAGTTAAGAAATTTGGATATTTCTGGAATTGCTTTAAAGTCTGAGTTAAGAAGAAATTATCCTTTAGGCCCGTTGGCACCGCATTTATTGGGGTTGGTTGGTACTGAAAATCATGGTCTTTCTGGGGTTGAAAAAGATTTTGAAAGTACGCTTTCTAGAAATGAAGAGCATAAAAAACTTTTCTCAGGGGAGTTAATTCCTTCTGGTAATGTTCAGTTAACAATTGACGCCGATATTCAAGGAATTGTTGAGAGAGAATTGGATTGGGGCGCAAAAAAAACCGGGTCAAAGCGCGGAATGGTCGTGGTTCAATCACCCTCAACAGGGGAAATTCTCGCTATGGCGGCTTGGCCTCCATTGGAGTTAACACCGGATAATCCTCCCCATTCTAAAGAATTACGCATTCCACCCTTGGTTGATGTTTTTGAGCCAGGCTCAACATTTAAAATTGTCACCATTGCTGGCGCGATTGAAGAAAATATTTTCACCTCTAAATCTCATTTTAATGGAGAAAATGGTAAGTGGAAAATTTCGGCTATAACTATTCATGATCATGAACCTATCACTCGGATGAGTTTTGAGGAAATTTTGATCCATTCTTCAAATATTGGAACTGGAAAAGTGGCTGATGTTTTGGGACGAGATCGGCTTTATCAATATGCTCGTTTATTTGGTTTTGGCGTGTTTCCTGGTTCTGGATTATCCGGTGAGGCTAAGGGGGTTCTACGAACGCCTTCTCAGTGGTCTGGGGTTTCAAAATTTGTGGTTTCTTTTGGTCAGGAAATGGGTGTCACTATGTTTCAGATGACAGGTGCTTTTTCTAGCATCGCCAATAAGGGCGTTTTGATGGAGCCCAAAATAATAAAAGCGATTTTGTCTGATACCGGTGAAAAACTAAAAGTTTTTCCTCCCAATCAAGTGAGAAGAGTTGTTTCAGAAGAGACCGCTTTAAAAGTAACAAAGAACTTGGTTCGAGTTGTCAAAGAGGGAACGGGCGTTAATGCTCAAATTCAATGGGCTTCTGACTGTGATGTCGCAGGTAAAACCGGAACAGCACAAAAATTTGATCAAAAAAATAAACGCTACCATAAAGATCATACGGTTATTTCATTTTGTGGGTTTTTCCCAGCTCATAACCCACGTTACACTATTTTTGTTGTTTTAGATGAACCTGAAGGGCGTCGATTTGGTGGGCTTGATGCGGCACCTGTATTTCGTCGAATCGCGGAACAAATTCATGGTGATCAGAAAATTTTAGTTCCTGAAAGTTTAAAATCATGAAAAATCTTGTTTCTCTTTTAGATCAAGAGGGTATCAAACACTCAATATCAGAAAAAATAGTTGTTGAAGGGCTTTGTTATGACTCTAGAAAAATAAAAAAAGGCGATTTATTTTTTGCGATTCCAGGTTCTCAAGTTGATGGTCATCAATACTTGTCACAAGTTTCAACGGCAGGGGCTGTCGCTGCCATTGTCGAGAAAATAAGTGATGATGCCATTCCTCAGATTGTTGTCCCCAATGTTTTGGAAACAATGGCACTCCTGTCGAATTTATTTTTTGATAAACCTTCCGAGAAAATTCGAGTTGTCGGAATGACAGGTACAAATGGAAAAACAACGACAACCTATCTCATTGAAGATATATTAAAGAAAAATAATAAAAAGTGCGGCGTCATGGGCACTGTTAATTATCGTATGGGAGATGAATTGTTTCCAGCCCCCAATACCACGCCACAATCGCTAGATGTAAATATGTTCTTTTCTGAATTGGTTCGACGAGAGATTTTTTTTGGGGTTATGGAAGTGTCATCGCATGCGCTAGTCCAGCATCGAGTGGATCATATTCAGTATGAGGTGGCTGTATTTTCTAATTTGACTCAAGATCATTTGGATTATCACAAAACAATGGAGAATTATTATCAAGCCAAAGCTTTGTTGTTTCTTCGCCCTGAATCTCCTTGTGCCGTTATTAATATTGATGACGAATATGGAGCAAGGCTTTTTAAAGAATTAGGTGAAGGATTGTCATATGGTTTTTCATCATCGGCAATGCTCAGAGCAAAAAATGAAAAATATACTCTTTCTGGTATTGAATTTGATGTTGTTTTTCCCAGTGGGAAAACCTTAAAAATTTCAAATAATTTACTTGGTAAATATAATATTTATAACTGTTTAGCAGCAGCAGGTGCTTTGTTGTCATTGGGCTTTTCCGATGAAGAAGTCAGTGAGGGGTTAAATCAAAATCATCGAATTCCTGGGCGATTGGAACGAGTTGAAGCGGGTCAAAATTATGTGGTGGTTGTGGATTATGCGCACACTCCTGATGCTTTGGAGCAAGTGTTGATTACATTGAAAAATACAGGTCCCCGGAAACTTTTTTGTATTTTTGGCGCAGGTGGAGACCGCGATAGAGGAAAAAGGCCAAAAATGGGAGCGGTGGCTGTCAAAATGGCTGATCGGGTTTTTGTTACTTCAGATAACCCAAGAACAGAAAATCCTCAAAAAATTATTTCGGACATATTGGAGGGAATTGTTCCTCTAAATAAAAATAATCATGTTGTTGTTGAAGATCGCTCTCTCGCCATTCGTCAGGCTGTCAAAGAAGCGGGAACAGGAGACATTGTTTTAATTGCAGGAAAAGGGCACGAAAATTATCAGATTATTGGGAATACAAAACATCATTTTTCTGATTTTGAAGAAGCGGAAAAGGCCATTCGAGGGTGAAAATTTTATTACGAGATATTATTAAGGCGACTAAGGGGCAATTGATTTTGGGTGATCCGATGGTCTCTGCGGAAGGATTTTGTGTCGACTCTCGATTGGTGAAGCCAGGAGAAATATTTTTCGCTTTAAGTGGACAAAATAAGGACGGTCATGGATTTGTACAGGAGGTCTTTCGAAAGGGCGCTTCTGCTGTTATTGTTTCACAGCTTGATTGGTTGGCAAAAGATTCAAAAGGAATCACCAATGTTATTCAAGTTAAATCACCATTAGAGGCATTACAAAAAACCGCAAATTTTATTCGTTCTCAATTTTTAGGTCCTGTTGTTGGAATCACCGGCTCTAATGGAAAAACAACCACCAAACAAATGCTGGGTTCAATTTTGGCTAAAAATAATCCGGGGTTATTAACTCAAGGAAATTATAATTCTCAGATTGGTCTTCCTATCGTGCTGTCTCATTTGTTGCCCGAGCATCAGTGGATTGTTTTGGAAATGGGAGCTTCGTCAAAAGGCAACATTGCCGCTCTTTGTGAAATGGGTCAGCCAAAAGTAGGGATTATCACCAGTATTGGGCCGGCTCATTTAGAAACTTTTGGGTCAATACAAGGAATCGCGGCTGCCAAATGGGAATTGATAGACAGTTTGCCTGTGGATGGTTGCGCCGTTTTACCTTGGGGAGAAGCTCATTTAGATCCGTTTATTCGGTCTTATAAAAATAAAATTATTTTTTTTGGAGAAGATTCATCTTGCGCTGTTAAGGCCAGTTCCATTGAAACAGGGGAACAGATTTCTTTTATGCTTCATTTGGGATCGAGAAGTTATCCTATTACATTGCCCTTGTCTGGTCGTTTCAATGTCAAAAATGCGATGGCTGCAGCAGCAGCGGCGTGGGCGCTCAATACGCCTGTTGAAAAAATAGTTGAAGGGCTCACTTCGTTTCAAGCGCCTCCTATGAGGATGCAAGTTTTATCCCATTCCTCAGGTGCGGTGATTATTAATGACGCCTATAACGCGAACCCGGCTTCGATGGCGGAATCGATAAAATCATTAATGGAATCTTATCCCAATAAAAAGAAATATTTAATTGTTGGTTCAATGCTCGAATTGGGCGTTGACTCAGAAAGATTTCATTTCCATTTGGGAAATGAATTGGGACGGATGAATTTGGAAAAGATTTTTTTGGTGGGTGAACTAACAAATAAAGTTTTTGAAGGGGCAGAATCAGTGGGGAGCTTAAATGGTAAGTTTTATCAGGGGAAAACTTTTTCTGATATTGCGGAGTTATTAACTCGTGATTTGGATTCTAATTCTGTTGTTCTTTTAAAAGGGTCGCGTAGTAATAAGCTTGAAAAAATAATTGATTACCTTATGTCACCGACTGAAATAAAAGGGAATAAATAATGTTTTATTGGTTGTCACAGCTTAAAGAAATTTGGTCTCCTTTCAATGTATTTCAATATATTACGTTTCGAGCAGGTGGGGCCTTTTTAACGGCGCTCCTCATTATGTTGATATTTGGGCAAAGCTTTATACGGCTCATAAAAAAATGGGAAGTCACCCAGCATATTAGAGAATATGGGCCTAAATCACATTTAACCAAGACGGGGACTCCAACAATGGGAGGCCTTTTGATTTTGACTGCGCTTATTATTTCAACCTTATTATGGGCCAAAATCAGCAATCGATTTATTGTTTTAAGTGTTATTTCTTCTGTTTACTTAGGATTGTTAGGTTTTTTTGATGATTACCGTAAGTGGATTTTAAAACACCCCGCGCGAGGTTTATCTCAAAACGTCAAAATGGCTTTCCAATTACTTTGGGCGATAGGAATCACCGCTTATCTATACATCTCCCCGCCCAATGAAGTTTTCACGACGCAGGTTCAGGTTCCCTATTTGAAAAATGTTTTTTTAAATTTTGGTTCGTTTATTATTTTATTCCAAATGGTGGTTATTATCGGAGCCTCGAACGCGGTTAATTTAACTGATGGGTTAGATGGATTGGCTTGCGGTACTTTATTCGTTAGTGCTGTTGGTTTTATTGTTTTTGCTTATCTAGCGGGGAACGCAAAGTTGTCAACTTATTTAAGACTCATTCCCGTTTCAGGTTCAGGTGAAATCACAATTTATTTAGCTGCGATGGCAGGCGCTTGCCTGGGATTTTTATGGTTTAACGGATATCCTGCTTCTATTTTTATGGGTGACACAGGTTCCTTATTTTTAGGAGGGAATATTGGTTTGGTGGCCTTATGTATTAAACAAGAGCTCATTTTGATTTTGGTTGGCGGCATATTTGTCGCTGAGGCTGTTTCCGTTATCTTGCAAATTGGAGCGGTTCGACTTTTTAAAAAGAGAGTTTTAAAAATGGCACCTTTGCATCATCATTTTGAAGAACTGGGCTGGCCTGAAACAAAAGTAACTTTGCGGTTTTGGATTATCGCAATTGTAATGGCATTAATTGCTATGACGTCTCTTAAGTTAAGATGATCAAAGAAGTGAATACTCTCCAACAAGACGATCTAACAGCCTGGTTAAAAGGAAAACATGTTTTGGTTGTTGGATTGGCGAAATCAGGTTTGGCTGCGGTTCAGCTATTAACGCAGAAAAAAGCCATTGTCTTTGTTTCGGATTCTCAAAATAAAGAAAAACTTTCTTCATTTATATCAAAATTACCAAAATCCGTGAGCACAGAATTTGGATCAAATCATTTTCTAAAGAAAGATTTTGATTTGATTATTTTAAGTCCAGGGATTCCCTGGGATTTGCCTCCATTGGTGGCTGCGAGAGAGAAAAAAATTCCTGTTTGGCCAGAACTTGAATTAGCCGCAAGACTTATAAAACCAAAAAAAATAATCGCTATTACTGGAACAAATGGGAAAACAACGACAACGACAATGATCGGAGAAATTTTAAAAAGATCAGGCCGAAAAGTGTTGGTTGGTGGAAATATTGGAACACCCCTTAGTGATTTGCAAAGAAAGATTGATGGTGACACTTATGTGGTTTTAGAGGTTTCTAGTTATCAGTTAGAAGGGCATCAATCTTTTCATCCTCATGTCGGAGTTCTTTTAAATGTCACGCCTGATCATCTTAAAAGACATAAAACGATGGCTCGATATGCCGCTGCAAAAGCACGACTGTTTGATTTTTTTACGAAAAAAGATGTGGCTATTTTAAACACTCATGATAAATGGTGTAAAAAGTTAAGTTCGAAAATAAAAGGGAGAAAAGTTTGGTTCCCTTCTGAAAATTTAAAGAAGATTGCCAATGTTATTCAAATTCCTGGCCAACACAATAAAGAAAATGCGATGGCCGCTGCCGCCGTCTGTTTAAATCTTGGGGTTTCAATTCCCGTTATAAAAAAAGCCTTATTCCAGTTGAAAGGAGTTCCTCACCGAATTCAATTTGTCAAAGATTTAAATGGAGTCAAATATTTTAATGACTCAAAAGGAACCAACGTAGATTCGACAGAGGTTGCGTTAAAAGCATTTGAAAATTCGATTATTCTTATTTTAGGAGGAGAGCATAAGGGCGCTTCATATAAACAACTCGTTCCTGAAATTAAAAAGAAGGTCCGTTTTGTTTTAACGATTGGGAAGGCCCATAGAGAAATAGTAAAAGATCTTTCTTCTTCAACTAAAATAATTTCTTGTAAAAAAATGAAAACTGCCGTTATTACAGCACAAAAAATGGCCTTAAAAGGAGATGTTGTTTTGTTGTCTCCTGCTTGCGCTTCTTTTGATCAATATAAAAATTATGAAGAACGCGGCGATGACTTTATGCAATTGGTTAGAGGGTTAAAATAATGCGGTACCGGTTTGTTAAAAAACCTGGTCAACAAAAACAAGGACTCATCAGACGGCTTTTGTCTATGAAGAATTTTACTCAAGGTATTCCACCGGATCCGTGGCTTATTGGATGTGTATTGGGGTTATTGGTGTTTGGTTGGGTGATGGTTTATTCTTCGTCAGCTTTATTTGCTGAATCACGATATCATGATCAGTTTTTCTTTTTAAAGAAACAAATCTTATGGTCGGTTTTAGGAGGTATGGGATTTATTGCGGCCTCTAATATTCCGCTCGATTCTTGGCAAAAGACGTCTAAATTATTTTATGCACTTACATGTATCACTCTTATTATCGTTTTTTTAACAGGTCCAGAAATTGCTGGAGCTAAACGTTGGTTCCGTTTAGGTGGATTTAGTTTTCAGCCTTCAGAATTGGCAAAATTAACAGCTGTTATTTTGACAGCGGACTATCTTGATCGACGACAAAGTCGAATTAAGGATTTCAAGAAGGGGTTACTTCCGTTATTGTTGATTCAAGGTTTTATGTTGGGACTGATTCTAATTGAGCCTGATCTTGGCACGCCTGTTTTAATTGGTTCTGTCCTTTTCGTATTGCTGGTCTTAGGGGGGGCGCGTTGGAAGCATTTTTTTCTGTTGAGTTTAATGGTTCTCCCTGTTTTTCTAATAGCAATTTGGAAAGTGAAGTATCGGTTATTAAGGTTAATAGCTTATATGGATCCTTGGGCCGATGCTAAAGGGGCCGGTTATCAATTGGTCCAGTCATTACTGGCGCTGGGGTCTGGAGGTATTTTTGGAAAAGGATTAGGAAGTTCCCAAATGAAAATAAGCAATTTGCCCGATTGTCATACAGATTTTGTGTTTTCGATTTTAGGAGAAGAACTTGGACTTATTGGTACTCTTGTTTGTGCTGCTTTATTTTTATTCCTCTGTTTACGGGGGCTTGATATTGCACGCAAAGCACCAAATTATTTTTCAAGGATGGTGGCTGCGGGAATTAGTTTAAATATTGGTTTTCAAGCGGTGATTAATATGGGCGTGGCCTGTGGGTTATTCCCAACGAAAGGAATGCCATTGCCTTTTATTTCTTTTGGCGGATCTTCGTTATTGTTTACTCTTATCTCAGTAGGAATTTTGGCGAGACTGTCTCGGCAGGAATACAACCTTGCTAAAACCAAATAAAAAACTGTCATTTATTATTATCGCAGGTGGAACGGGGGGGCATTTTTATCCGGGTTTAAGTATCGCCAAAGAATTAAAAAAGAGAGGGCACGACGTTCGATTTATTGTCAGAAAAAATGATTTTGTTTTACCGATATTAAAACGCGAACAATTTTTATTTGATGAAATTGAAGCATCCGGTTTTGTTAGAAAATTAACCATTAAAAATTTTCTTGTTTTTTCAAAGATCATTTCTGGGTTTCGGTCTGCAAAAACCATTCTAAAAGAACATAAGCCTTCCTGCGTTATTGCGATGGGGGGGTATCTTTCTTTTTCTCCTGTCTTGTGTGCCAAATGGTTGAAGATTCCAGTTCTATTGCATGAACAAAATGTTTTTCCTGGTCTTGCCAATCGTTGGTTAGCCAAACTTTCTGATAAAGTTGCATTGGGGTTTATAGAGAGCCAATCTTTTTTCCCTTCCAAAAGTGTTTTTACTGGAAATCCAGTAAGAGAAGAATTTTTTCAATTATTGCCACCAGAAGTGGCCAGGAAAAAGTGGAATTTGGATCCGCTAAAAAAAACATTACTTGTTTTTGGTGGTAGCTTGGGCGCCCATAAACTAAATGAGCTTATTTTAAAAGCATTGAGTGAAATGGATCTCACAAATAATCCTCTGCAAGTAGTGCACTTTTCGGGTGTTCAAGATGAAGATTGGGTTAAAAAAGAATATTCTAAGCTTCCTATTAAATCCTTTGTTCAGTCTTTTTGTCATGAGATGGCGGTGGCTTTTTCGGCGAGTGATTTTATTGTCTGTCGAGCTGGGGCCAGTACTGTTACCGAATTAATAGCGCTTAAGAAACCGTCTTTATTGGTACCGTATCCATTTGCAACGAATGATCATCAGAGTTTTAATGCCAAAGTTATTTTTGATAAAGGCGCGGGCGTTGTCATTCGTGAGAGTTCTTTGAGTAAAGATAAATTAAAAGAAATCTTGAATGATTTTCTTTTTAAGGAAAATTTTCTTTTGGATTTGAAAAGTGGTTTCGATCGGTTTTCTACAGATCCACTAAAAGCGCACTTATTAGTGGCTGATTTAGTTGAAGAGATGGTGAAATAGCTATTTAGAAAAATAAGATTTTAAGGCCAGTGATATGGCTTTAACAATCTTGGTTTGATGTTCAGGGTTTTTTATTTTTTTGCTTTCAATTTTGTTGCTTAAAAATCCTGTTTCAATAATAATGGCTGGCATCTTTGCGTATTCGAGAATGGTGAAATCTTCATTTACGACTTTTCTGTTTTTTGATTTTGTTTTTTTTACAAGGTTTCCTTGGACAAGATGAGCAAGACTTTCTGATTGAGGGGTGTAATAAAGAGTTGTAACACCACTGACTTTTGGTCTTGGGTCCCAGTCGCAATGAATAGAAAGAAGGGCGTCCGCATTAAGTTGATTGGCTAAAAAAGCCCTACTTTGATTGTCTTCTACAATACTGTGATTGATTCTCCAGTAGTCATACTCGGTTCTAGTGAAGAAAACTTGCGCGCCTTCTTTTTTTAAAAACTCACCTAATTTTTGAGAAATTTCTAAATTAATTTTTCTTTCGATTCCCCTATGGTTAACTTTTCCGCTGTTAATAATATTTCCATGTGAGTTGATGGTTCCATGGCCAGCATCTATGACAATAATTTTCCCGCGAAGCGGGGAGGCAAAGAGGAGGGAAGGAAATAGAAATAAGAAAAAATAGACTGTCCCCTTAATAATCGGGATCATGAGTTGCGTTAGTCGCATTTGTTCAGTGTATCGATAAGCTGTCTTAATCTCCCATTATTCATCCGGTTAAATTTAAAAATCAAACGATGAAAATGTTGCAGCTCGGGTTGATTTTCTTCTTCTTTTAACGGTCCGCCTTTGGTGAATTGACCGTCGGTCAGAATACTCGAAAAGTTTTTATTTATATATTTAAGATCGGAAGCAAGAATTGGTTTTCTAAGTCTAAAAACCAAATTATCGCCAATATATCTCATGGAGTGGTAGTTTGAATAAAAGTGAACGATTTCGTTGACAGCTTCTTCAGAGGTATCAAATATTTTATAGAGGTTTAAGTCCTCTGGTGAGATTTTTTTTCCTTTTAGAAGTGATTTTTCAATGAAGGCTTGCATTTCTCTCCAAAAGTGTGTTTTAGGATCATCTACAAATACCAATGGAATGGGGTCACTTTTACCCGTTTGAACCAGTGTTAGAAGTTCAAAAGCTTCATCTAAGGTTCCAAAACCTCCTGGAAAAAAGGCAGCGGCGCTGGCTTCTTTGATGAAGACAAGTTTTCTCGTGAAAAAATAGTGGCAATCAATATACGTGGGTTGATCTGCAATAAACTCATTGGGATGTTGCTCAAAAGGGAGTTTAATATTAACGCCAAAGCTGGCTTTAGGGCCCGCGCCTTCATTGCCTGCTTGCATGATACCAGGGCCTGCTCCTGTGATGATCATATACCCTAGATCAACTAACCTTTTCGCAAAATCCTTGGTCATTTTGTAACTGGTTTCGTTCTCTTTGGTGCGAGCCGATCCAAAAATGGTCACTTTTCTGGTGTTTCGATATGATTTGAATATTTTGAAGGCGTAACGAAGCTCACGGAAAGATCGACTGAGTAATTTGAGGTCACCCCTTCCCAGATCAGATTCCACTCCCTTGAGAGCGGTAATGATCATTTCTTTTACAACGTCCGCATTCTTATAATTGGTTTTATCGGGGTGAATATCACTTATTAACTTTAAAATATCGGTTTGGATGATGGGATCCCATTTGTTGAGAGAAGGGTTAATCTTTTTGTTTTGGGGCATATATGATTCCTTTTTATATTTATTATTATCCCTGAATGCCAGAATTTCAAATTGTTTCTGAATTTAAACCTTCCGGTGATCAGCCATCGGCTATCAAGGAATTAATTTCCGGACTAAAAAATAAAGAAAAACATCAGATCTTATTGGGTGTCACTGGATCTGGGAAAACATTTACGATGGCAAATGTGATTGCCCAGATAAAGAAACCAACGCTCGTTATTTCACCAAATAAAACCCTGGCTGCCCAGCTTTATGCTGAATTTAAAGCATTTTTTCCTCATAATGCCGTGGAGTATTTCATCTCTTATTATGATTATTATCAGCCAGAAGCTTATGTTCCTACTTCTGATACCTATATTGAGAAAGACGCTTCTATCAACCAACACATAGACCGATTACGTTTGAAAGCAACCTCCAGTCTCATGGAGCGCGATGATGTGATTATTGTTTCTAGCGTTTCTTGTATTTATGGTTTGGGTTCCCCCAATGAGTATAAAGACATGTGTGTCGGGTTGGAAGTGGGAAAAACGATTTCACAAAAAGAAATACTGCAGGAATTGGTAGCCATTCACTACCAGAGAAATGAAATTGAGTTTCGTCCAGGTCGCTTTCGTTTAAGGGGAGATACGCTCGAAATTTTTCCCGCTTATTTAGAAACAGCTCTTCGAATTGAAATGTTTGGAGATGAAATAGAAAAAATTCGGGAAATTAACCCCGTATCGGGAGATGTCATTGCTGATAAGGATCGGACCTATATTTATCCAGCCCGGCATTTCGTTACCACTCAAGATACAATTGAAGGCGCTCTTCAGAATATTCGGCTTGAACTTCAAGAGCAGTTGGAGCTTTTTAAATCTAAAGGCAAACTTTTAGAGGCGCAGCGATTAGAGCAAAGAACCAAATATGACTTAGAAATGCTCAAAGAAGTGGGTTTTTGTAATGGAATTGAAAATTATTCCCGTCAATTATCAAGTCGAAAAGCTGGCGAGCGCCCCGCTGTTCTATTAGATTATTTTCCTAAAGATTTTTTGCTGGTGGTAGATGAATCGCATGTTACTCTTCCACAGGTTCGTGGGATGTATGAAGGGGACCGGTCTCGCAAACAAACACTGGTTGATTTTGGGTTTCGCCTGCCTTCGGCACTTGATAATCGCCCGCTTAAATTTGCTGAATTTGAATCGATGGTCCCAAGTGCCGTTTACGTTTCGGCTACTCCGGGGCCCTATGAGCTTCAAAAAACCAAGGGTTCTTTTGTTGAACAAGTGATACGTCCCACAGGTCTTATTGACCCAGAGATAACAATTGTTCCTACCTTGGGACAAATACAAGATTTGATGGTACGTATTGAAGTGGAAATAAAAAAAGGGTTTCGAGTTTTAGCCACCACCCTAACGAAAAAATCCGCTGAAGATTTAACGCAGTTTTTAAATGATAAAGGGTTTCGAGTTCGTTATATGCATTCTGATATTGACGCACTTGAACGAATTGAAATTATTCAAGGTCTTCGAAAAGGAGACTTTGATATTTTAATTGGAATCAATTTACTGAGAGAAGGAATTGATATCCCCGAAGTTTCATTTGTCGCGGTGTTAGATGCAGATAAAGAAGGTTTTTTAAGATCTGAGACAACTCTCATCCAAGTTTGTGGAAGAGCTGCGCGAAATGTGGAAGGGAAAGTGGTCATGTATGCAGATAGTATCACTGGTTCCATGGAAAGAGCGATGAAGGAAATGGATCGGCGTCGTAAAAAACAAATGGTCTACAATAAGAAAAACAATATTACGCCCAAAACAATTGTCAAAGCCATAAAAGATTTAGACGAATTCCAATTTAGAGCCAAAGAACGGGGTCTTTCTAAAATATTTAAAGATGGAATTGATCTGGCTGACAACGCGCAGATTTCTGAAGTTATTTCTGAAATGGAAAAACATATGAAAGAAGCCGCTCAGGCGCTTGATTTCGAAATGGCCGCTCTCCTTCGCGACCGAATTCGTGAGTTATCTCAAATGAAAGTAAGAGATAAAATCAAATGATAAGACAGTTTATAGGGGCGAATTGAGACGATAGTCAATGTGTGATAACTTGTGAATATCTTTAAAACTGAGAACCCAAGTGTTGTTTTCTATATAGCTTTCATCCCCACCATAAATAAGGGCGGCTACTTTTGAGTTTTTATTTAGTTTTCGATAATAATTAATATTGTCGAAATAATCTGAAGAAATTGTTTTCCCTGACTTTACTTCTACAGGTAAAACAGAGTTTCCAAAATCCAGAAGAACATCAATCTCATGCCCTGCGTTATCTCTCCAAAAATATAAATGTGGTTGTTTCCCTGAGTGAAACCGTTGTTTGAGAAGCTCAGAGACAACAAAACTCTCAAAAATGTATCCTTTCAATGCGTGGTTTGATATTTGTTCAGGTGACTCAATATGAACCAAATAACTGACCAAAGCCGAATCCAAGAAATGTATTTTGGGAGATTTGACTAAACGTTTATTGAGATTATTATGATGCGGCTTAAGTAGATAAACAATATAGCTCGCTTGGAGAACAGACATCCAGTCTTTTATTGAGTTGTGGTTGACTCCCGCTTGAGTCCCAATTTCAGTCGAATTTAATAGTTGTCCTGTCCGATTTGCTACCAAGCGCAAAAAAATTTCAAATCGAGAAAGATCTTTAATTTGAAGAAGAGAACGAACATCTCTTTCAAGGTAGGTGGCGCAGTAAGATGCCATGGCTTCTGTGGGGTTTAATTTTTTATCAAAAATACGTGGGTAAAAACCCGTGTAAAGCATGTTATCTAACGAAACAGGCTGCGACTTTGGATAGGCTTCAGCTAATGAAAAAGGAAGAAGTGACATGATACTTGTCCGTCCGGCTAATGATTGACTTACCTGAGAAAGAAGTTCAAATTGAGCGCTTCCGGTTAATATGAATGTTCCTACTTGAGAGGGGTGTTCATCTACATAAGTTTGAAGAAAAGAAAGAAGTTCGGGTGCGCGTTGAATTTCATCTAAAATAGCCCCCTTTGATATTTTTTCTATAAAACTTTTGGGATCGATTAGGGCTCGTCGGCGAGTATCTAAATTTTCAAGAGAGAGGTAGGTCTTTTTAGGGAAAAGCTCTTTGCAAATAGTTGTTTTTCCAGACTGTCGAGGGCCCGTGAGCGTAACCACGGGGTACTGTTTGAGCCTTTGTTTAATAAGCGGTTCAATAAAACGATATTTAAACATAACGTAATCATACAGATTGTAGTTTAAAATTACAATCTGTATGAATTTTTGGTTAAAAAATTTACAAAAACGTTACAAGATTTTAAGCCCGATCTAATCCTTCCCTGTTAATATGAACAGATAATAAAACAAGGGAAGGATTAGATATGAAAATAATGGCCTCATTTTTAGCATTTGTGATACTTTTTACTCATGTGCTCTTCGCGCACAGTGTGGAAACGAACCTTTGGACAGAACGTCAAAAAAGTGTGAGGACCCAAGAAGAAGTTAAAAATACACAGTTGGCCAGCCTTCCTGCTCAATTTCATTCATCTTCAAATGTTTTCAATGATCTTCCTTCAATTTCGAAACCACTTGTTTCAATGGAACGGTTGATGAAAGATGTTCCTGTGGGATCGGAAAATCAATATACCTCGCTCATTCAGTCGTTATTGACTCCCTATGGGTCCATTCGAAAGACCACTTTTCCAGAAAATCAAAAACAGGCCAAAACAATCATTCATATTCAAGATGTGCATTTAAATGATGAAGCCCAGCAAAATATTGGGAAAACGCTCCAAAGTTTGATTGACCAAAAAAAGATTGATTTGGTGGCCTTAGAAGGCGCATTTGGTTTTATGGATTTTCCTGCCATTCGCCGCTTTCCATTCCCTGATTCAACAAAAGCCGTAGCGGATTATTTATATAAAGAAAAAAAGATTTCGGGTGCCGTGTATACGGCCATGACGAGCGTTAATGAAATTCCTTCCTTTGTTGGTGTTGATGATGTTGTGCATTACAATGCCAATGTTGAGGCCTATAAAACATCTTCCTTATCATATAAGGGGAAAAAGAAACAATTGGAAAAAATGGGGCTTAAAATAAATCAACAAAAAAATAAGGTTTTTAACCCTGAATTATCTCGATTTGATAAAGAAGTTCAATCTTACCGACAAGGAAAGAAAGATTGGGGAAGTTATGTTCAATTTTTAAGTGAGTATCAAAAAGACATCTCAACCGATGTCATGATTTTTCTTGAGGCGCTGAAGCAGGAAGTCTCCCTTGATTTTTCCAAAGTTGAAAGTGAACGAGTTGAGCTTCTTAATCAACTGGTCTCTACACTATCCAAAAACGAAACCACAGATTTGTTAGGTCATAGTGCCGCTTATAAAAGTGGACAAATAGGCCATGGCGATTTTTATCAATACTTAAAAGATTTGTGCCATAAAAAAAATGTTCATTTATTAAATTATAAAGCGATGGATGCTTACATCCAATATGTTCTTTTGTCTGATGGTATTCAAGTTGACAAAATTTTGAGTGAAGTGGCTTCTATAGAAAAAAGTGTTTATTCTTCTTTGGCTCAAACTCAAGAAGAAGAAAAAATCATTCAACAAGAATATGCCCTTCATCTGACTCAGAAACTCATTGATTTTTCTTTAACCTCAGAAGAGTGGAATGACTATAGTGAGTTAAAAAGAAGCGGAATTAAATTTACTTCTGATAACGAAAGTGAATCTTTTTCTTCATTTGAGAAGTTTTATGAAGAAGCAAAAGCTCGCGATCAAGTCATGTCTCAAAATCTTATTCAAGAAATGGATCGATTGAGCGCGAAGGTCGCCGTTCTTGTGACAGGAGGGTTTCATTCAAAAGGAATCGATCAAGAATTACATAAGCAAGGTTTTACGACGATTACTTTTACACCCAAAATTACCAAAATCGAAGATGACAATGGATCCTCTTATTTGAGTGTGTTTTCCCAAGAAAAAACCCCTCTAGATAAATTGTTTTCTGGGGAAAAATTATTTGTTACGCCAAAAGTTATGGTTGATGTTCCATTGGCTCAATTGTCACAAGTATTGCACCATGAAGCATCAGGAACCCCTTCCGGCCAGGCTTCACGACAAGGAAAATCGACAAAGGTCACGATGGTCTTGGATGGTTTCAGTAAAGCCATTTTGGGTATCACGGTCACTGTTGGCCTTGGTATTTTTGTAGCAAAGTACATACTCACTTTAAGTGTCCCTGGTTATCTCCAAATTCTTATTGCCGCGGCAGTTTTATTAGCATTTTGGAATTGGCGCCGCCCTCCACCACAAAGTCAGTCGTTTTCTAAAGGTCGTAGAAACTTTATGCTGTCCGGTTTCGCTCTCGCCCTTTTTGGTTCAAAAACGAGAGCGCAAGATAAAAAAGCCAATCCCATTCGTTTTGGAGAAGCCAAGCCGGTGGATGCTAAAAGGCAAGCGTATGAGCTTTCGGCAGCTATAAATAAAGACCGGCTCAAAGATTTTACCGATGCTGAGCATGTGGATATAAAAGTAAAACCTCAGCTTGGCCTTAAAGATATTCGTGGGCTCATGGTTGAATTTTTAGGAGAAAATAACAAAGTTGTTTTTAGTGGGACAGTTCATAAGGTACAAGAAAAATGGCTGTTGTATGACGGCAAAGAAAAGTTAATAGAAGGCATTGATATTGAAGTGGTCGAAGAAAAAGATGGCAATATTCATTTCTTCTTTTCTCAATCAAAGATAAACCCGAACAAAGAAGAAGTGAGCAAAGTCAAAATAAATATCGGTTGGAGGGTGGGAGACATTCAAATTGGATTAAAAACTTTTACGGGAACTGCGGTAATGTCATTTTTATCCAATGAAGAGTTAGAAACGTTCAAGAAAACTCTCCCTAAGTCTCTTGTTAGAGAAAAAATCGGCCCTTTTGGGTTGGACACTGTTTATGGCGGTGGAGCTGAAACTTATTTTGGCCGTTATGCACTGATTCCAGAGAAAGATATAAAAAATATCTTAAATAAAAATTTGGATGGGAACATTTTTATTTCTATGGAATTTGACGATATTACGAAATTAAATGGTTTTGGCTTTGAAATAAAAACCAATTTGCCTGGCAACAAAGATATCCCCGTTTATAAAGCCAAAGTTTTGCGGGATACCAAAACAGGTTTTTTTCAAGGAGAACCTGCGGCGGGAGTTGAAATTCAAGTGATTGGAAACCGCATGATATTAAAAATTCCAACAAAGATTTTTAATGCGGGTCCCAATGCTCGAGCTGACTCTTTTCATATCCAAACGGGCATTCAGCAAGACAATGTCAGACTTAACAGAGAGAACGTTATTCCAAAAGAAATAACGTTGGAGACTTATGTTGATTCTGAAAAATTAAAAAAAGCAGAACCGAAAAAACGTCCTGGTAAAGTTTCTGTAGAAATGTGGGCTTCATTACTTATTATAGGATCATTGACGGCGGGAGCCGTGTCTGGAATCGTGCCAATGAAAGTGATTGTCATTATATTCTCATCTGTTATTGCATTAGCTGTCATTAAACTTTTTTACTTGGGGTCTCGGAGACTTATATTTGCTTTGACAATCATGGGATTGTTTGGGTTTGGCGGATTGGCTTTTAGTCAACCACCAGAAGTTTTACGATTTCTCAAAGAAAATGTGACAAAAGACAAAATCGAAGAACCAGCAAAAGAACCTAAAATAAAAAAAGAAGTCCCTGAAAAACAAAAAAAAGCCAAAAAAGCAGCGGTGGTTCCCAAAGATACTCCTGTTCCTGTAAAAGATGAAGAAGTAAATGAACCACCGGTCAAAACAAATGATTGGTGGCCAGCCATTTATATAGGTATTGGGGCTGTGGTTCTTGGGCTTTTAATTCGAATACTGACAAAACCCAAAAGTCTAAAATCAATATTGATTGCTTGGACGCTCTTGGGTTTTCCCGGCGTTGCCGCTGCGAGTACTGGGAGTTCTGTTGGTGTTTATTCTATGTCAGGAAGTTGGCCTTTTCTTTCAATTATTATCGCAGGTGGCATTGTTTTAGGGTTGGTGCTATTGACTATTGTCAAAAATAGGCGCCAGACTCCCGCGCAAAAGGTATCGAGAGGAATCCGAAATAAATATAAAGAGATAAATGCTGAAAACAAAACAGTTCAAAGAGTTCTTGAAGATATTCAAGCTAAGGAAAATACAGGCCCTTCTTTGGGTCTAAGACAAAATATTCAACTGGTTGGAGCCACTGAAACGGAACAAAAGTATTTTCTTATTGCATTGTGGTTCATGATTAAAAACAGAATTGGAAAAATATTTGGATCTGTTTCCGAAGCCTTATCTGATACGTTTAAGGCAACCCATCAACAGATGGTTGTTGTTCATGTCAACAATCAAAACGATCTTTCCAAACTTGATGAAGTCGTGTCTGCTGGATGGAGTTTTAAAAATGAAAATACATCGAATGTGATTGTCATTGGAGTTGTATTTGGGCCCGGTTTAAGTGAAGGGCTGAGAGATCAAGCAAAAGGGATAATAAGCAAAGCTCCCTTTGCTATTTCAATGGATGAATTAACTCCAGATAGTGAAAACAATTCGGTTTCTTACAACCAAGTGTTTCGGGCTTTTGCAGATCTTTTTTCTGAGGGGTCAAAAGAACGTCAATTATTACTGGATCTTGTGATAGATCAGGTTCAAAATAAAAAAGTTGTGGTTTTGGGTGATTCACAGATCATTTACACCGCAAGCGATAAATTACTCTCTATTCTTATTAGTTTAATACCCGTTCAGGGCGGAATAATGATGATTGAGCTTCAAAGTGTTCTGGAAGCCGCTAAGAATGCTTAAGGTCGTTAATTTAAAAAACAGAGAAATTTATGCAATAACCAAGCCTTCTTTTTATATTGACTAAATGTATATAATAATATACATTTAGACTATGTCTTTTGGGTTTCAATTGTTATCGTGGCGGCGTCACCGCCAGTGGACACAAGCGCAACTCGCTGAAAAAGTGGGGACGCCTCGCCCTTATCTCTCCCGGCTCGAAATGGATCAGGTTGACCCTTCTCTTTCATTGGTGCGCCGTATCGCTATTTCTTTGGGAATTACTTTGGTGCAATTGTTGGAAACGTTGCCGCCACACCAAACTTTATCCAATGCGGAATTAGATCTGGCTGCTCGCCAAGCGCTGCAGCCGGGTCTTGTCTCTGATTCCACTCCTCCCTATGTTGGCGCATTATCACGTTTGTTAAAAGATCGTCGTGCCGCCATTCACGCTCGAAAAAGTAACAATAGAAAGAAAAGAAACCCCAATACCGGCATCCATGCTTTACGCCGCCTGCGCGCGGATTTAGGAGAACAGCAATGGCAGGCCTTATTGCAGCGGGTTGATAAGCATTCGCCCTTTATAGGAAAAAATTCCCATGAAGATTAAAGATATCGATGGCTTTTTCGCGGCCTTAGATCAGCGGGCCCAAGTCCCGTTAAAAGTGATTATTACGGGAGGGGCGGCTGCCATTATTTTTGGAGGATCCCGGGCCACGCAAGACATTGATTTCGAAATTCAATTTAAGGTGAAAGCGTCTAAGAAAAAAAACGATCAGTGGGCTGAAATACAACACCATTTAAATGAAGTGGTGCGGTTAACACAAATTGTCGCGCAATATTCTGATGACATTGACCGGTGGTCATCCATTCCAATGCCTAGTAAAAAAAGTAAAAGGTATAAAAAAATCGGAAAAATTGAAGTTCATATTTTGGACGTGGGTTTGTGGTGTATTGGAAAGTTAACGCGCTATTTGGCGACTGATATAGAGGATTTAACACAGGTTCTAACTCTGGTTAAAAGAAATGCTGTTTCCTTGGCAAAACTGTGGGGTCAAGCGTTAGGAATAAGCGCGCCATCTCCCGCTCAAACGAACTTCCGTCGAAACGTCTATAATTTCTTCGATACCTCTACGGAAAAGATATGGGGGGGGAAAGCTGATTCAGAAAAGTTAAAGAAGATCTTTCTGATCGCAGCTACTTCTTCGCGGCGTTCTTCATAACTTCGCTTAAGATAGGATGAGCAAGCTTTACGGAGCTTGAATCTGCCAAAGAATTTCTACAATAAGCAAAAATTTCATAGCGCTTTTTCTTAAATTGAGTTATATTCTTTTCATTCCGTGACGGAAATATCCGAATACACGGACGTTCACAACACACTTTCCCCAGGAGGAAACATGGCTCGCAAGATTAATAAAGCATTTATGAAACCACTTCAACCTTCAGCTCAGTTGGCTGAAATCGTTGGCAGCAAACCCCTTCCCAGAACTGAAGTAACCAAAAAACTCTGGCTCTACATCAAAAAGCACAAATTACAGGATGCGAAAAACCGAAGAAACATCAATGCTGACGAAGCCTTGAAACCAATCTTCGCTCCTAAAAAACAAGTGAGCATGTTTGACATGACCAAGTTGATCAGCAAACACTTGAAATAAGTTTCCACCATTTGTAAAGAAAAAGCCTCTCTTGATTCTTCAAGAGGGGCTTTTTTTGTCTTCACCAGAATTTAATTTGACATGCGCAATATTTTTTTAGTACTTTAGTCTGGATTTGAAAATAACATAGGTGTTATCTTCAAAAAACAATGGCGTTCGAACCTTTCGGGTCGAATGCTTTTTTTTTGTCTTTTAATTGTGCCAATGAAGGCGCTCATCCACCAGGAGTGTGGGGTTGAGCGCTTTTTTTTTGTAATTACAGGGGAATAAAGGATGGAACGGAAACATTTAGTTGTTATTGGAAATGGAATGGCTGGGATGGCCTGTCTTGACCAAATCCTCCAAAAAAAACCTTTTTTAACGATTACCGTTATAGGGGAAGAACCCCATTATAACTATAACCGTATTCTTCTCTCCTCGGTTTTAGCAGGAGAAAAAGCCTTCGATGATATTTTCATTAATACCAAAGAGTGGTATGAACAAAATCAAATTGAGCTTCTTCTTAATACCAAAGTACTTGATGTTAATTCCAAACAAAAAACCATCACAACTTCAAACAATCAAATAATTCCTTATGACATGCTTTTGTTGGCAACGGGAAGTAACCCGTTCATTCCTCCGATTGAGGATGTTAAAAAAGAAGGTGTTTTCGTTTTTAGAAATATTTCGGATACACAAAGAATGATCGAAATGGCCAAACAATCCAAAAAAGCGGTCGTGATTGGAGGGGGATTGTTGGGGTTGGAAGCAGCTCGCGGATTGCAATCACATGGACCTGAAGTGACGGTGGTTCATAACAGTGATGTCCTTATGAATGCCCAGTTAGATAAAGTGGGAAGTCAATTCTTAAAAAGAGAAATTGAAAAGATCGGGATTCAAATTTTTCTTGGAAAGGTGAGTGAGAAATTTTTAGGAAATGGAAAAGTAGAAGGGGTTCAATTTAAAGATGGCAGTCGATTAGAAGCCGATATGGTCGTCATTTCCTGTGGTATTCGCCCGAATATTGAGTTAGGGGTTAAAGCGGGACTTGAGGTCAACAGAGGAATTTTGGTTAATGATTTTATGGAAACCAGCGATCCCTCTATTTTTGCCGTTGGTGAATGTGTTGAGCATAGAGGGGTTACTTATGGTCTTGTTGCTCCTCTTTACGATCAAGGTCGAGTTTTAGCCAATACTCTCACCGGTGACAAAGGCCCCGTTTATGAAGGCTCAACGCCAGCGGCAAAACTCAAAGTGATGGGTATTGAGCTTTTTTCAGCCGGCACCATGAATCCTTCCGGTGAAAATATTGATGCGATTACTTATGAAGACCACATTGAAGGGCTCTACAAAAAAGTACTGCTAAAAAACAATGAAATTATTGGAACAATTCTTATTGGTGATTCAAAAGATGCCAATCGATTTTTAGAGCGAATGAGAAAAAAAGAAAAGATTGGTCGAAAACATAACCTATTGTTTGAACTCCCTGCTGAAATCGGATCTAAAGACGATGTCATGGCCCGCCCTGATACCGATATTATTTGTGGTTGTATTGGTGTTTCCAAAGGGCAAATGATGGAAGCGGTTCGAGAAAAAGGGTGTAAAAGTGTATCTGATATGAAGGCTTGCACAAAAGCGACTTCTGGTTGTGGCACTTGTACGGGACTTGTTAAAGATATTTTAAAGGCCATGGTGGGCACAGAATTAAAAGAAGAAAAAAAAGAAACAGTCTGTGCTTGCATTCCCTTTTCTAAGGTACAACTAAGAACGATTATTCAAACTCAGAAACTAAAGTCAGTTCAAGATTTATTGGATATTTATGGCAATGGCACCGGTTGTTCATCTTGTAAACCGGCCTTAGCCTTTATTGTGGATGAAGCCCTTATGGGAGAACATGAAGAAGATCGATCAACAAGATATATCAATGATCGAGTTCATGCGAATATTCAGAAAGACGGAACATTTTCCGTTATCCCCAGAATGAGAGGTGGCGTGACCTCTTCTGATGAATTACGAAAAATTGCTGATGCCGCAGATAAATATAAGGTCAAGATGGTGAAAGTCACTGGGAGTCAACGAATTGATTTATTGGGAGTGAAAAAAGAAGATCTTCCTAAGATGTGGGCTGATTTAGGAATGCCATCAGGGCACGCCTATGCGAAAGCGGTTCGAATGGTTAAGTCTTGTGTGGGCACCGATTTTTGTCGTTTTGGGACCCAAAATTCTATTGAGACGGGAATCCATCTTGAGAAAATGTTGGAAGGTTTATACACCCCGGCCAAAGTGAAATTGGGAGTCGTTGGATGTCCGCGCAATTGCGCTGAGGCCACTGTTAAAGATATTGGGCTCGTTGGAATTGAGGGAGGGTGGCAAGTGGTCATTGGAGGGGCCGCGGGGAAAATAGTGCGAGAGGCGGATATCTTGTCAACTGTGCAAACCACGGATGACGCCTACGAAGCCGTTTGTTTGTTTTTTCAGTTTTATAGAGAAAATGGTGAATATTTAGAAAGAACTTACGATTTTGTTGAAAGAGTGGGTTTAAAAAAAATCAGGGAGGAAACCGTATTGGCCTCTTCGGAAAATAAAAAAGCATTGTTAGATCGGTTAGCGAAATCAAAAGAAAAAGTTGTGGATCCTTGGGCAGTAGAAGCGTCTCGTCCTATTCATCCAACTCAATTTAGTGATTTTGTTTTACCGAAAGACAAAGAGGCCTTGGTGAATGTGAAATGAGTGAAATAATAAATAAGAATATTCATTGGGTTCCTGTCGCTAATAAAAACTTAATTCCGAAAAACGAAGGGAGAAAAGTTATTTGGGGGAAAAAAAAGATCGCAATTTTTAATTTGGGGGATGAGTTTTTGGCTGTTGATAACCAATGCCCTCATAAACAAGGGCCATTGGCTGACGGAATTACAGCCGGAAAAGCGGTGTATTGCCCCCTTCATAATTGGAAAATAGATTTAAAAACGGGATGTACCTTGGCAGGGGGAGAAGGGAAAGTGAAATCCTATCCCGTCATGATCAAGGGGTCTGATATTTACATCGGTTTTGAAACCGTGGAGAAGGATATTCAAATGAAAGAAATCTTGGCGATTATTCGACCTAATAAGTGGGGAGAAACCAAAAAAAAGTTGACCGAAATAGGTGTTAATGCCTTTACTCAAAGAAGAGTTTATGGAAGAGGAAAACAAAAGGGCCTGACCTATCGAGCCAATAAAAATGAAGGGCCCTCTTCTCAAACCGGGATTCAATTTATTCCTAAAAGAATGATTTTAATTGTTGTCCCTGAATCACAAGTTAAATTGGTTGTGAATGGTCTTATTGAAGTAAATCAAACAGGGGCTATTGGAGACGGAAAGATTTTTATTTCTCAAATGAATGAGGTTATTTTAATTCGCACTGGTGAAAAAGAAAATCAAATAAAAGAGATTGAAGAAGAGGTGATGATATGAAAATGATTCGAGCCATTGTAAGACCGGAAAAAGAAGAAGCCGTGGTCAAGTCACTAGATGAAGCAGGTTTTCCTTCCATTACCAAGTTTGATGTATTAGGGCGTGGAAAACAAAAAGGGATTCAAATTGCTAATTCCGTTTATGATGAACTGGCTAAAAGTTTTTTGATGTTAGTTGTCGATGATAGCGCACTTCCGAGAGCTGTAGAAGCCATTCAATCAGGAGCTCGCACGGGTAATTTCGGTGATGGGAAAATTTTTGTCACTGATGTTGCAGCCGCTTATACCATTCGTACTGGAAAAGAAGGACTTTAACTAAAAAAGGAGAAAATATGCTGAAAGGTAAAAATCTGATCAGGGGGATTTGGTTTGCTTTCATTGTAGTGTCGTTGGGCGTTGTCCAAACGTGGGCTGATATCACCTTTAGCGGTGAATTCCGGCTTCGCCCCGAATATAAAAAAAATGCCGATTTTAATAAGGCAACCAAAGACACGCAATCATTTGTAGGTTCCAGATTACGTATTTCTGGGGCTGGTTTAGCGGCAGAAGATATTGCAGTTAAAGTTACTTTTCAAGATACACGTAATTGGGGTGAGGAACCAGGTTCTGGTGCGGTTAATGGCCTTACAGATAGTGGTGAGGCTATTGATATCCATGAAGGATTCGTTGATTTTCAGAATTTTTTAAAAACGCCCTTTTCATTTCGAGCGGGAAGACAAGAATTGTCTTTTGGTGATCAAAGACTGATTGGGTCTTTTGGGTGGAATAATCAAGGCAGAGCCTTCGATGCTTTTCGATTGATGTATGTTGGAAACCAGTTTATGGTTGATGCGTGGACAGCCAAGAGAAAAGAAAATAATGCAACCACAGCGGGTGTTCCTTCTAACGATCGAGATTTTTCGGGTATATATGGGACAATGAAACCTGTTTTTCCTGGAGCTTTATTAGACGTCTATTTTCTTCATGACAGAGAAGGGGATACCACCGGTAATGCAGAGCCAAAAAATGTTTACACGTATGGACTGCGACTTTCTGGTAAAAATGGTTTCATCGATTACACGGTGGAAGCGCCATTTCAATTCGGACAGAATGGTACAGTTGTTGGCGTTTCATCTGATTCAGTTAAAATTTCGGCAAACGCATTGGCTGCTAAAGTCGGTTTTACAATCCCTGGAGATAAAGAAATAAGATTCGGGACTGAATATGATTATGCTTCTGGCGATGATAATTTGTCAGATACCAAAGCCAAAACATTCAATAATTTGTACCCCACCAATCATCTTTTTTATGGATATATGGACTATCAAGGATGGAGAAATCTAAGTGCTTGGAATGCAAATTTAAGTTTCAAACCTCAAAGGCCTTGGTTCCTTTCAATTCATTACTGGGTTTTCAATTTAGCTGAGGAGAAAGATGGCTGGTATAACGCCGCTGGCACGGCTTCAGGTTCTTTACGTGCTGCCTCTAGTGCCAATACGGAAAAAAATATTGGGCAAGAAATAGATTTATTGGCTCGATTTACTCAAAGCTCTCGTGTTATTTGGGAGTTTGGTTATAGCCGTTTTTTTGCTGGAGACTTAATAGATCAAAGAGTTGCCAATGACTCTGCTTCTGACTGGGCATATGTTATGAGCACCATTAAATTTTAATTCAAAGGAGAAAAACATGAAAGATTTAAATAAAAATAATGAAAATAAAAAAGAAGATTTGTTGACGAATTTAGATCAAGAAATTTCAAGAAGAAATTTTTTGAAAGGGGCTGGGGTATTAGCGGCTAGTTTAATGATCCCAAGCGTTTTTAAATCGATGATTCCAGGTGCTTATGCTTCTGATGCTCCGGAAACAACAACCATGCGTTTTGGAATTATTGCCTTAACAGATTGCGCTTCAATTGTTATGGCGCATGAATTGGGTTTATTTAAAAAATACGGAATTAATTCTGTTATTTCTAAAGAAGCGTCCTGGGCGGTTATACGCGATAAATTGAATTTGGGAGAAAATCATGCCACACACATGTTATTAGGAATGCCCTATGCTTCTACGATGGGCCTCTTGGGTTCTCCCAAGCGACCGATGGTCATTCCGTTGGTACTGAACCGAAATGGACAAGGCATCACACTTCAAAAAAAATATGCTGGAAAAGTAAAAAATCCAGCTGATTTAAAAACATTTGTTTACCAAGCTAAAATGGGGGGCAGCCCTCTCAACTTTGCTATGACGTTTCCTCCTGGAACTCATGCGATGTGGTTAAGATATTGGTTGGCTTCAGGAGGTATTCATCCCGATCGAGACGTGTCCTTAATTACAGTTCCTCCTCCACAAATGGTTCAGAATATGCGAATCGATAAAATGGATGGATACTGCGTGGGCGAACCATGGAATGGGCGAGCCATTTCTGATGGGATTGGGTTTACTGTGACGAGTTCTCAGAAAATCTGGAAAGATCATCCTGAAAAAGTTTTGGCTTTCACTGAAGATTTTGCTCATAAAAACCCGAATTCTGTAAAAGCAGCCATGAAAGCGATTATAGAAGCAAGTCAATTTATAGACAAAATGGAAAACAGAGAAAAAGTAGCTGAAATAGTTTGTAAACCGCAATACATCAATTGCCCCAAAGAAGTGATTTTAGACCGACTTCAAGGAAAGTATAACTATGGAGATGGCAGTCCGATCGAGCAAGACCCAAACTACATGACGTTTTTTGATCGAAATACCAATTTTCCATATAAATCACATGGGCTTTGGTTTATGAGTCAGTTTCGTCGATGGGGAATGGTCAAGGGGACGCCGGATTATAATTCGGTTATCAATAAGGTTCATCGACCTGATATTTTTAGGGAAGTAGCCAAAGAAATGAAGTTGTCTGTTCCAACAGAAGATATGAAAAAAGAAACTTTATTTGATGGAAAAATTTTCGATCCTTCAAATCCTGAAGCTTACGCGAAAAGTTTTTCTATTCATAATTTGGCTTAAAGGAGGCAATGTGACTAAAAAATTTGATTGGCCATCAGTCATTTTACCTTTCTGTGGAATAATTTTTATTCTTATTCTTTGGACAATGGTGAGTAAAACGATAGCAAAAGACTTGCCCACACCTTGGGTGACATGGCAAGAAAGCAAAATATATATTCTCAATCCTTTTTTCAAGGAAGGAGAAATGAATCAAGGAATGGGACGGTTGGCTTTTTACAGTCTTGTCAGGGTTGCAAAAGGGTTTACACTGGCTCTTATTTTGGCAACGCCTTTAGGTTTTTTAATTGGGCTTTCAAAAAAAATGTCTCAGGCTTTTGATCCGATTATCCAAGTTCTTAGACCTATTTCACCGCTGGCATGGTTGCCACTGGGTATGATTATTTTTCAAAAATCAGAACCCGCCGGTATTTTTACTATTGCTGTTTGTGCGATGTGGCCAACGGTTTTAAATACGGCTGTTGGTGTCCGTCGAATTAATACAGATTATCTTAATGTTGGTCGTGTCTTAAAGTTATCCCCAACAAAAATGTTTTTTAAGATTATTATGCCGGCGACCATGCCTTATGTTTTTACCGGATATCGGTTAAGTTTGGGAATCGCTTGGCTTGTGATTGTGGCCAGTGAAATGTTAACGGGGTCTCCTGGTATTGGCGGATTTTTGTGGCAGGAATACAATGCTTTGATTTATTCCCATATTATTTTGGCCATTATCACCATCGGTGTTATTGGTTTTATTTTAGATCGCATGATGGGTATGGTCGAAAAGAAATTTCAGGTAGGTTAAGAGAATTTATGAGTTTTCTTGAAATTAAAAACGGTGCCAAAAGTTTCTCTTCTGAAAAAGGTGAGATTAATGTTTTAAAAGACATTAACCTTTCTATGGAGGAAGGTGAGTTTGTTTCGATTGTGGGTTATTCTGGTTCAGGAAAAACAACTTTGGTTTCTATGATTGCAGGGCTTATCCGGCCTGATCAAGGAAAAATAACTTTGGCTGGAAAAGAAATTGTTGCTCCTGGGCCAGATCGAGGCGTTATTTTTCAAAACTATTCTCTTTTGCCATGGATGAATGTTTATGAAAATGTTTTTTTGGCGGTTGATGCGGTTTCTCAAAATCTCTCCCCAAAAGAAAAAAAAGAAAAAACAGAATCGTATATCAACTTAGTTAAGTTGGGTGCGGCGATGAGCAAAAAACCCAGTGAACTGAGTGGTGGCATGCGGCAACGGGTTTCTGTGGCGCGTGGATTAGCGATGGAGCCCAAAGTGTTACTTCTTGATGAGCCTTTTAGTGCGTTAGATGCTTTAACACGCTCTTCTTTGCAAGATGAACTTCAAAGAATTTGGACTGAAACCAAAAAAACCATCATCATGATCACAAACGATGTTGATGAGGCTATTTTATTAGCGAATCGTATTTTCCCACTCACTAAAGGGCCCGGGGCCACTTTAGGTGATGAAATACCTGTTCATATTTCAAGACCACGGAGTACTCGAAAGCTGAGCTTAGAACCAGGTTATAAAGAAGTTAAAAAAAAGATTGTTGATTTTTTAATAAAAAATTTATGAAAAAGATCTTAGAAATTTCTCAACTTGGTAAATCCTACCCCACTCCCAGTGGAGGAGAGGCTGTTATTGTTAAAAATTTTAATTTGGACATTCAAGAGGGTGAATTCGTTTCTATTTTGGGACATTCAGGCTGCGGAAAATCAACCGTTCTGTCTATTGTTATGGGGTTAAGCGAATTATCATATGGAGGTGTTATCCTCGGAGGACGAGAAATTGATGGCCCTGGAATAGACCGAGGCGTGGTTTTTCAAGCGGCCTGTCTTTTTCCGTGGTTTTCAGTCATTGAAAATATTCTTATTTCGATTGACCAGGTTCATAATTTAAAAACAAAAAAAGAAAAACGAGAGTTGGCCCAGTATTATTTAAAGTTGGTTGGATTGGAAGGCAGTGAGAACCGTTATCCCAATGAAATGTCGGCGGGGATGAGGCAACGAGTGGGAATTGCGCGCGCCTTTGCTATGGAGCCCAAAATTTTACTTTTAGATGAACCTTTTAGTTTGCTTGACGCTTTAACGCGGCTTGAACTTCAAAGCCAATTAACTCGAATTTGGGAACAGGATAAAAAAACAGTGCTTATGGTGACTCATGACGTTGATGAAGCTTTGTTTTTGTCTGATCGAATTGTCATGATGACATCAGGTCCGGCGGCGGGTATTGGAAAAATTATTTCTGTTCCGTTTGATCGCCCTCGCGATCAAGCTCAATTGTTTAATCACCCAGATTATTTTTGGATGAGAGATAGACTCACCAATTTTTTAGAAGATCAATCGCATCAAAAAAAAGATAGAGAAGCTTCCGGTGAAGAGCGAGTTAAGATGGAAGCTGTCGTTGATCAATAGGTATGTTAATAGGAGGGGAATTATGTTTGGAAATTTAGGAATGGGTGAATTGCTCATTATTTTTTTGATTGTTCTTCTGTTGTTCGGTTCGAAAAGACTCCCTGATCTTGCCAAGGGAATAGGCCATGCCATAAAAGTATTTAAAGACGAAATAAATGGGATTCGAAAGTAATTCTTTCCAACCTCCTGTCGTAACAACTGAAGATGGTTTTCGTCGAAGAGTTTCTTACTTAAGAATCTCACTAACGGATCGTTGTAATTTACGATGTCGTTATTGCATGCCAAAAGAGAAAATATCTTTTTTTCCTGAAGATGAAATACTCACCAATGATGAATTGAAACGATTGATTCAAGTGTTTGCTTCTTTGGGAGTTACGAAAATACGTCTCACGGGGGGAGAGCCACTTTTAAGAAAAGGTTTAGAAGAGGTTCTCAGTTATATTTATCTCCAAGGAGTTAAAGATGTTTCCATGACAACCAATGGAATATTTTTGGCGCGTCGTTTGGAATCCCTTCAAGAGGCAGGATTAAAGAGAATTAATATTAGTTTAGATACTTTTCGTTTGGACCGATTTGAATTAATAACAACTTCTAGAAATATAAATAAAGTTATTGAGGGAATTCATAAATCCATTGAGATGGGTTTAAGCCCTGTCAAAATTAATATGGTTGTTATGAAGGGCTGGAATGATGACGAAATTCCAGATTTTGTTCGATTCGCTTATAATCATTTTGTTGAAGTTCGATTTTTAGAACTCATGCCCACCAAAAATACGTTCGAAGGAACGTCCCTGGTAACCAAAGACGCTTTTTTCCCTGTAGCATCTATCCGAACAGAAGTTGAAAAATATGTTCAGTTGGGTTTTGAAGATCCAATCGCAGGGGTCGCGCGGACCTATCCAATAAAAGGGGGGAAAGGAAAAATCGGGTTTGTGAGTCCTGTTTCAAATCATTTTTGTGGATCCTGTAATCGCATTCGTTTAACTTCGACGGGGGGGCTTAAAACCTGTCTTCATGGAAATGATGTTGTTGATTTGAAATCGTTATTACGAAAAGGATCCTCGAATGAAGATATTTCAAAAGCCATTAGGGCCGCTCTTTTTATTAAACCTCCTGAACATTTTATTCGTCCTGACCATTTTGTGAGCTCTTCTTTGCAAATGTCTCAAGTGGGCGGCTAAACCGTGCCTGTCCGAGTTATTCCAGGAAATTTTAAAAAAGTAAGAACCCATTGTAATTTGTGCGCGATGCAATGTGGTTTTCAACTGTTGGTTGAACCTGAGAATAATCAAGTCATTGGGGTGGAAGGGGATCCTGATTTTCCAACAACGCACGGACTCATGTGTGTAAAAGGGACCAATTCAACAAAACAAATTCATCACCAAGATAGAATATTAGCCCCTCTTATGCGGCCCCATCCTGAGGCCTCTTTTGCGCCCGTTTCTTGGAGTCGTGCCCTCGCTGAGTGCGCTGAAAAAATAAAGGCTATTCAGGAAAAATATGGGCTTGATAGTTTTGCTGTTTATGGAGGAGGCGCCTTAACCAATGAAACAATTTACCTTCTTTCTAAGTTTACCCGAGTTGTTTTAAAAACACGGAACATCGATTACAATGGCCGGTTTTGTATGTCTTCGGCAGCGGCAGCTCAAAATAAAGTTTTTGGGGTTGACCGAGGAATGCCTTTCCCCGTGAGTGATATTGCGAAGGCAAAATTTATTTTATTGGTGGGTGCCAATATTGCTGAATGTCTTCCTCCTATGATGGATGTTTTTAAAGAAGCACGTTCAAAAGGGGCGGTGGTTTTTTTAGTTGACCCTCGAAAAACAGATACCATGCGAGTTGCCGATAAACATCTTTGTATTGAACCGGGAACCGATATTGAATTTGCTAAAGCTGTATTACATGTGATGTTTAAAGAAAAGTGGGTGGATTATTCTTTTATAGAAACTCAAACGGAAAATTTTTCCCAATTAAAAAAATCAATGGAGTTATTTTCTTTAGAATCAGCTTCTCAGTTAACGGGCATTCCGGTGCAAGAGATAGAACTAACAGCCCGGCTCTTATTTCTCAGTGAGACTGCCATGATTTTATCTGCTCGTGGAGCTGAGCAACAATCAAAAGGGGTGGATACTGTTATTTCTTTGATCAATCTTATTTTGGTCGCAGGGAAAATAGGTGTTCCCGGAAGTGGTTTTGGAACTTTGACAGGACAAGGAAATGGTCAGGGGGGTAGAGAACATGGTCAAAAAGCAGACCAACTTCCCGGTTACCGCAAGATTGAAAATCCAAAACATCGAGAAGAGATAGCGAAAATTTGGCAAGTCAATCCTGCTGATTTGCCGGGAGCCGGTTTATCCGCTTATGAGCTATTAGATGCTATTGTTCGCAAAGAAATTAAAGGTTTATTTGTCATGGGGTCAAATCCCGTCATGTCCGCTCCTCAAGCCAAAGAGATAAAAAAAGCTTTTAAAGAATTAGAATTTTTGGCGGTCGTCGATTTTTTTCCTTCAGAAACAGTTGATTTGGCGCAGGTCGTTTTACCCACCACCATGTGGGCAGAAGAAATGGGAACCACGACCAATTTAGAGGGAAGGGTTCTTTTGCGAGAGAAAGCCATTCAGGCGCCTCCTGAGGTGAAGCCTGATTGGAGAATTCTTTGTGAGTTAGCAAAACATCTGAACCATCCTCAGGGTTTTTTATTTGATTTGATTGAAAATGTTTTTGAGGAATTTACTCTCGCCACGAAGAATGGAATTGCTGATTATTCTGGAATTACCTACGACAAAATTAGAAAAGAAAAAGGGGTTCATTGGCCTTGTGTTTCAGAAGAAGATAGGGGTACTCCAAGGTTATTTTTAGATAAAAAGTCGTGGCATCCGAATAAAAAATTTGTTTTTCATGATGTTTCTTATCGCCCTATTGCGGAAAAGCCTGATTGTGAATTTCCTTATATTCTTACAACAGGACGTTTATTGCACCAATATCTGACGGGAAACCAAACGCATAGAATTCCGGAATTGGAAGTTTTTAATAAAGAACCAAAAGCAGAAATACCAACTGAAGTAGCAGCCAAGCTTTCTCTTCAATCGGGAGACCTTGTTCGCCTCATTACCCGACGAGGATCTGTTGAGATAAAAGTTAAAGTGATGGAGGGAATGAATTCTCTGACTGTTTTCGTTCCGTTTCATTGGGGAGGGGAACAATGTATTAACCAATTGACGAATCCGGCATTAGACCCGGTTTCACGAATGCCTGAATTCAAAGCCTGCGCGGTAAAAATTGAAAAAATATGAAACGGCCATCATTATCGCATGTGGATGTTCAAGGTAAAATAAAAATGGTTGATGTGAGTGGGAAGTCAACAACCATGCGTGAAGCTTCTGCCTATGGGGAAGTTCACTTGAAAGCTCAAACCATTAAATTGATCAAAAACGGGCTTATGCGTAAAGGTGATGTTTTATCGACGGCTCGTTTGGCCGGAATTATGGCGGGAAAAAGGACGGATGAACTTATTCCCTTATGTCACTCTTTACAAATTGAGTCTTTAGATGTTTCTATAAAAGTTTTAACTCGTTCCATTCAAATTCAATCGAGAGTTGTCTGTGAGGGAAAAACAGGCGTTGAAATGGAAGCTCTCACGGCTGTGAGTGTTGCCGCCTTAACCATTTATGATATGGCCAAGGCCGTTGATAAAAATATTGTCATTGGGCCCATTTATCTTTCCGAAAAAAAAGGCGGGAAATCAGGGCATTTTAAAAGAGGAAAAATATAATGGTTCGTTGTCTTTTTTTTGCGCAGTGCTCGGACTGGATGAAGGTGAAAGAATTAGAAATTCCACTTTTTTCTTCAATTTCGATTCAGCAACTATTAGAAAAAGATTTACGATTCATTCAATTAAACAATCGGAAAAGTTTTCTGAAGGTAGCCATTAATCAAGTGATGGTTGATTTTCAAACGGAGGTTAAAAATGGAGATGAAATTGCCTTTATGCCCCCTTTCAGTGGCGGATAAAATAAAGCGGATAGTAAATGATCCTTTGAATCTTGACGATCTGATGCCACAGGTTTTTCATCGTGAGAAAGGCGCTGTTGTTACTTTTTCAGGAACGATTCGAGATACAGAGGAAGGGAAAGCCATTCGAGGTATTTTTTATGAAGCTTATGCAGAAATGGCTGAAAAAGAATTGGAAAAAATAATTTTCAAAACCCAAGACAATTTAAATGTTTTAGTTGAAATAAAACATAAGGTCGGTTGGGTCAAAGTGGGAGAAGCCAGTTTGTTGGTTGCTTGTGCGGGTGTTCACCGCAAAGAAGCTTTTCTCGCGTGTGCAGAGGTTGTTGATCAAATTAAACAAAATGTTCCTATTTGGAAGGCGAGGTTTGATTTTTTATGAAGGTAGGTATCTTAACGATTAGTGATCGATCTTTTAATCATATTCGCCCAGATGAGGGCGGGCCGGCTTTAGCCAGTATTATTCATGAAAAAAAATGGGTCATTATCGCTCAGGAAATTATTCCTGATGAACAATCAGAAATTAAAAAGTGTTTGATTCATTGGGCTGATCAAAAACATATCGATTTAATTCTCACAACAGGAGGGACGGGCCTTGGTCCGAGAGATGTTACCCCTGAGGCCACAATTGAGGTTTTAGAGAAACAATTGCCAGGATTGGTTGAGTTGATGAGAAGAGAGGGGTTAAAAGAAACCCCTTTTTCCGTATTGTCTCGCGCGCTGGCCGGAATAAGAGGGGAAAGCATAATCATCAACTTTCCAGGGAACCCTGAGGGAGCAAAAAAATCGTTAAGGTTAATTTTGCCCTTGCTTGAACATGCGCACCAAATGATTTTAGGTCATGATCACACCAAATGAAGCTTTAAAAATAATTTTAGAGAACACGGAGCCTTTATCTGAAGAGAAAATTTCTTTGGAAAAAAGTTATGGTCGTGTTTTATCGCGAGATATTTGGGCTGTTGAGAATTTGCCCTCTTTTGATAATTCTGCCATGGATGGTTTTGCCGTTCAGTCGAACAGTTTGTCAGGGGCCTCAGAAACCTCTCCGATTGTTTTACCTGTTCAATCTGTTTCAAAAGCGGGGACATCTTCTCCCCTTTCCTTAAAAGAAAAACATGCCATTCGAATTATGACCGGGGCTCCCATTCCACTGGGAGCTGATGCCATTGCCATTAAAGAAACCACTGATTCTCAGTCCTCAGACGAAGTTCGATTCTTTTATCCTGCCACTGGTGGGGATCATATTCGCAAAATGGGAGAAGACGTCAAGAAGGATGATTTATTACTTAAAAAAGGAACTTCTTTAAGGTCGTATGAAATTTCTTTGTTGGCGGCTCAAGGAATAACACAGTTTTATGTGATTGGTTTGCCTCAAGTCTGTGTTATTTCTACGGGAGATGAGTTGGTTTCCCCTTCGTCTGCGATCTCTTATGGGCAGATACGCAATTCGAATGGTCCAGCGATATCCTCTTCGTTAGCGCATTGGGGGGTTGAGGCTATTGAATGTGAAATCGTCCCTGATAATTCAAAAAAGTTAGAAGAGGTTTTGCGGAAAAAACTTTCTAAAAATGATCTGTTCATTATTTCTGGTGGAGTTTCTGTGGGAGATTTTGATTTCACGAAAGAAACATTAGAGAAAATGGGTTTCCAAATTCTTTTTTGGAAAGCGGCCATAAAACCAGGAAAACCACTTCTGTTTGCTAAAAAAATGGATTCCGAAAGTCCAAAATATGTTTTTGGTTTACCTGGGAACCCGGTGTCGGCCTTGGTTTGTTTAGAAGAATTTGTTCGTGTAGCTCTTGAAAATTTAAAAGGTAAAAAGCCCACTTATCCCAGCTATCATTTGAAAGGAAATGTGACAAATTCTTATGTTAAACCCATGAACCGTCAGCAGTATATTTTTTGTCAGGTGACTGAGTTAGAGAATCAATTTCAGATTGATATTATTCGCCCTCAAGGTGCGGCCATGATGGGAATGGCCACTCGAGCCAATGCACTTGCACTCGCTCCCATTGGAATTTCTCAGATAAAACCAGGTGATTTTTTGAATTTTCGCTGGCTTAAATAATGAAAGAGTTTACCGGTGTTATTTTAGCGGGGGGAAGAAGTCGACGGTTTGGCTCTCAAAAAGCTTTGGCTCCTTGGGGAGAGGAGACAGTGATAGAAACTCTGGCGCACACGTTATGTTCATTGACCCCTCATGTCATGGTGGTTGGAAAAGAAAAATGGAAGCTTGCTGGTTTAAAAAAAATCCGAATAATTGAAGATCATTTTCAGGATTTTCATGCCTTAGGTGGGATTGTTACGGCACTCAGAGAAGCGCCAACGAATAAAGTATTTATTGTTAGTTGTGATATTCCTCTTCTTGAAATCAATCTCATTGAATTACTTCTTAAAAATTGTTCTGAGTCATTGGCCACGATTCCCATCTGGGATCAAAACATTCAGCCGCTTTGCGGACTGTATTCTAAAAAGATTCTTCCCTTTCTTGAGCAAGCTTTAACGAACAATCATCATAAACTACAGGAAATTTTAACGGCTCTCCACGTCCAGTTTGTGCCAGAAATAGAATTGAAACATAATGGGGTCACACGTTGGAGTTTTTTTGATCTCGATACTCAAGAAGAATACGAATATGCAAAAAACAATTTTAAAAAAGAAATTATTTCCTCTCGGTGATTTGATCGGGGCTTTTGGAGATGTGGGAACGTTTGTTCCTCTATTTTCAAGTCTTGTTTTGGTTGTTGGTTTAAACCCTTTTCCTACGTTGTTTTGCGCTGGCTTTCTTTATGTGGCGGCAGCGATTTTTTTTAAGGTTCCCATTCCCGTTCAACCCTTAAAAACCATGGCGGCTTTGGTGATTGCCTCTCAATTTCCACTCCCAGTCGTCAAAGCGGCTGGTTTATTGATGGGTTTTGTATTAATTCTTGTCTCTTTGACCCGTGGTATTGAATGGGCTCAATTTTTGTTCCCGCCAGTGATCATTAAAGGGGTTCAGTTTGGAGCGGGTCTCATCTTGATTAAAACCGGCATCACTATGTTTTTCTCTTTTACTATGGAGGTCCCTTCCGTTTTAAGGGCGGATTATTTCCCTCAAGGTGAAGACTTTCTGAAAGCTTTTTTTGCCTTGGTTTTGCCGCAACTTCCCTTAACACTTGGAAATTCTCTCTTCGCCACCACGGATCTTTCTAAAGAATATTATGGAGAAAAAGCTCATCGGGTTTCGGTTCGTAATTTGGGCTTATCTTTGGGATGGGCCAATATTATAACGGGTTTCTTGGGTGGTTTTCCTCTGTGTCATGGATCTGGAGGGTTAACCGCACATCACCGATTTGGGGCTCGATCTTATAAATCAACATTTTTTTCAGGGATCCTATTTCTGTTTTTAGCCTTTTTTTCTTTGAAATATGGAATTGAATACCTAAAACATATCCCGACCTGGTTCTTGGGTGGTATGGTGATATACATCGGAATTTATCATGCGTTATTGCTAAAAAGTTTGAAGGCAAAAAAAGAACTGGCCGTTTTGATGGGGGTTTTAGGATTGTGGTCAGGCAATCTGGCACTTTCTCTCCTTATTGGAATTTTCGTGTTATTGATGAGCCAAATTTATTCTAAATATTTTTCAGTGGCCTAGTTTATTCCTCGCTTTTTATCACGAATCTCAATAGAATCCATTTTAATGGAAAAAATAATCCTCAAAGACAAAGTGATTGTTATCACCGGCGCTTCCACTGGTATTGGAAAAGAGTTGGCTTTTGAATATGCACGTCGAGGGGCTAAGGTTGTGTTAGCTGCCAGATCAATTCCTTTAATAGAAGAAAACGCTTCTCTCATTGTGAAATCAGGTGGGGAAGCTTTACCTATCGCAACGGACATTTCCCAAAGGGATCAGATGGAAAGTTTAATAAAAAAATCCTGGGATAAATTTGGGCGAGTGGACATGCTCATTTGTAATGCCGGTATTTCTCCAGCCAAAGGTTCTCTTCTTGAAAATGACGAAAAAGATATTCGAAACACAATGGAAGTTAATTTTATGGGAAGTGTTTATGGAATTCGAGCGGTGGTTCCTTATTTTGAAAAGCGTGGGGAAGGCCAGATTATTTTAGTTACTTCTATTATTGGAAAAAGAGGGATTCCGTTTAATTCAGCTTACTGCGCTTCTAAGTTTGCTCTCCAGGGTTTAGCCGAATCCATTCGCCCGGAACTTATGGTTAAAAATATTCATTTGATGACAGTTTGTCCGGCAGGGGTTGATACACCCTTCTACTCTAATAATGGAAAATCGGAAAATAGAGAATACAAGCTCCATTCTCCGGAAAAGATCGCTAGAATGATTGTAAATGCTTGTGAGAAAAAAGAACGTGAGTTATTGCCAACCTTTGATGCGAAGTTGTTGTATTGGGGAAATGTCTATTTCCCTAAATTTATGGATAAAATGATATTCAAAGTCAAAAAAGTGGGGGGAAAAATTAAATGAAATTTATAATAGGGTCTATTTTAGGAGCAGTGGTGTTGTTTTTCTGGGGTACACTTTCTTGGATGGTCCTTCCGCTTCATAACAAAGCGCTTAAACCTCTTCCTCAGGAAAGACTGATTCGGGATACCATTAAAACAGTGGTTAAAGAGCCAGGTGTTTATTTTTTCCCTTCAGGAATAGATTCTGATGGCAATAAGCTTGATCAGAGTGTGCTTCAAGAGTCCATGCGACAAGGCCCCAATGGTTTTATGGCCTTAAATATAAATGATGGGGGAATGAATGGGAAAACATTTCTTATTAGTTTTTTGACAGGGCTTATAACCGCTGCTTTATGTTTATGGGTTTTATTTCGCATGAAAGATTCCGTGAAGACATATTTCACTCGTGTGGCGGCGGTTGTCACGATTGGGTTTATTGGCTGGGTTTCTTTTGAAATTCCTTATTGGAATTGGTTCTTTTTCTCGACCGCCCACACATTTGCTGCGTTTATAGATGCGATTGTCGGTTTTGGACTTTTGGGTTTGGTCATAGCTAAATTTGTACCTGAGGAAAACTAAATTGAATAAAAAATCTGGGAAATCAATAAAAAAATCTAGGTTTAAACAGGCGCCGGTGGCCGATCCTTTTCGGGATTCGGTAACAGGTTTATATAGTCTTGAATTATTACGCCAGCGAATAAAAGAGGTTATGGCTAAGTCAAACCGGAGCCACGAAAAATGGGCGCTTATTCTATGGGATATAGATGGGTTTATTTCTTTTAATAATAAGTTTGGGCGATCGAGTGGCGATCTATTATTGAAAAAAGTGGGGGAAAGCATTCGCGCTTCTTTGCGAGAATATGACGAAGCCTTTCGTGGTGAAACAGACGAATTTTATGCGATTGTTCAACCATCCAGCCCTGAATCGGCTCAGCAAATTATCTCACGTGTTTCAGATACGGTATCGCGCAATCTCTTTGATAAAAACACAGAATATGCTGACCATTCTTTTTCGCTGTCCGCCGGAGTGGTTTTTTATCCAGGAGAAAATTCTATTCCTGAGGCTCTTATTCACGCCGCCCATCAAGATATGTATGCAAAGCAGCGAGATTTGAAGAGCAAAAATATTAAATAAAGAAATAAGTTGACATACCTACATAAGTAGTGTATTTTGCTGCTTATGGAGAAAATACCCCTCACACCTAAACAACAGGCGATATTTGAGTTCATTCAATCTTATATCGATGAAAATCAAATTCCCCCTTCGCTCCGAGACATCGGAAAACATTTTGATGTTTCGGTTGGCACCGTACAAGATCAGGTAGAAGCCATTCAACGCAAAGGTTACCTTGATAAAACCCAAACCAAAGCTCGGTCGCTTAAACTCCCTACGCTTTCCGGTTTTCTTCCTATTTTGGGGCGGGTTCATGCGGGGCCCTTACATGCCGCTATTGAAAATGTAGAGGGTCATGTTCCAGTAGGGAAAAATCTAAACATATCGCACCATTTTGCATTAAAGATCAAAGGCGATTCCATGGTTGACGCCGGAATTCAAGAGGGTGATATTGTTTTAGTTAGGTCTCAGCGTTATGCCAATGCGGGTGATATTGTGGTGGCAATGATTGAAGATGAAGCGACGGTAAAACGATACAAAGTTTCTAAAGAGGGGCCTTATCTCCAACCAGAAAATCCTAAATATGAACCCATTAAAGACACACCTTTTGATGTTGTAGGAATTGTCATTGAACTTCGTAGGTCATTTAACAGGAGCTAATATATGAATACACTTATTCAACAAAGAGAAAGTTTAACTCTGGATAGAATTCTAAATGCAGGCCCAGTTAATCGCGGAGTGTACTTGGTAGATAGTCAAGGGAATCTAAATAATGAAATTATGAATAAGTTAATCGATATATTTGAGATTGATTCAACTGAAACTCCCAGTAGAGCACGATTGGTAGCCGGGTTTTCTAATGCCTCGTCTTTTCATCGTCGGCCTTCACGAGTGGGGCAGGTTATTTGGATTGATTTGGCAAAAACTTATAACCCTATTTTATTGGCAACCAAAGCACGCGAAAGAGGGCTTGATCCTGTTCGAATTATTCGAGCCATCAGATATTGTCGGCCTACAAATGAAGATCAGTTAGATCAATTTTTAATAAGTATTCCTAAACCTTCCCTGTGGGCATTTCCTGATAATAAAGAATTTAATGCCCCAACCTATTTTATGAGAGAGTCATTGACTGGTATTTCAAAAGAAGCCCCCAATGCTTTGTGGTGGACTCCGCTTGTTATTGTTTCTGGAATTGAGAAGTATTTGTCTCAGTTTGTTGAAATTGAAGGGGAACTTATTCGACAAGAAGATTCTCTTCGAAGAAAATTACAGGTTCTTAAAAACCGAGCTATTGTTGTGGCTTTGGTAAATCAATCGCCACTCATGCTAAAAAAAAGGTGGGAGTTAACTGCAGCTTTTTCGACAGTTGAAGCGTTAGCGGTATAAAATTTTCAACAGCACTCTGCTTGTTCTTTTGTCTCGCGAGGGAGGTCAAAAGGCAAGCAGAGAAGCAGTTGATTATCTGAAAATTTTATTGATGAATCCAGTTTTGGTGGGTTGTTTGTTTTGTAGTAAGCGAAGTATTCTATGATCTCTTTCTTTAATTTCTTCTTTTAAGCGGTTGTTTTCTCGTTCCTTCCATTGAATTTGTTGTTTTAGTTTTTCAATAATCATCAGCACATGATTACGCCATTCTTTTATTTTTCGTTCATACGTAACCCATTTGTCTCGATCTCCTTCATATTTGTTACGAAGGGTATCCAGCTCAAATTGTATGCGATCGGATTCGCTAATTATTCCCGATTTCAGTACGCTTGTTTGCTTGTTAGAATGCGTTTGCGTACTTTCATCTGTGTGCGAATGCGCTGTTGATGTATCGTCCGTAAAAGGACCATTCATAGACATCTTTTATTCTCCGGGGTTGTGATGTCGCCCTGATTTTTCCATATTTTTTCGTTTTGTGACAGTTATTCGTTAACTTACATGCAACGTCTGTGCCTATAGAGCTTGTGGTTTAATAAACAAGTTGATTATTAGAGGTGTTTTGGATACTTATGCTGAATGTTTTTTCTTCATCTTCCTATAAAAATCTTGAAAAGAAGCTAATTTCACGAATTTCTCAGCTTCAAGATGGTTCCTGGCAAAAAGTTTGTGTTGTTGTTCCTACCGCTAGAATGTTGAATTATCTCACTGTTCTTCTGTCTCATCATTCAAGTGGATTTATAAATATCCAGCTATATACGTTCTCATCTTTTGTTGATGAAATTTTTTCAAACGAAGTTAATTGCCCCAAACCTATTTTTTCCGATTCCCATTTTTATGACAATTTGGTCAAAGACATATTAAGAGAAGACCGTCCTTTTAGTAATTTCGAAGATCTTGCCGTGCCAGATGGTTTTCCTCCGAGTGTTCGTTCAACGTTGAGAGATCTCATTGACGCGGGAATAGAGCCGGATAAGTTAGGAGAAGCTTTAAGAGAACATAATGAATTTGCGTTAGCCGATGTTGATGTAGGAAATTTATTACAACTGATGCAGCTTTACCGTTTGTATTTAAGGAGAATAGGCGCTCTTCCTGTGTTGCCTAGGTCTGAGGTATTGCCTCTTGTTATTCAACAGTTAAAAGAATCGGAAATTATTGGATCCTTAAAAGAAATTATTTTTTATGGTTTTTATGATATGACTGGGTTACAGTCCGATTTTTTAACGCAGATTTCCTCAAGTGCTCCTTGTTCATTTTTTCTGCCCTTTGACAAATTAGATTCTGATTTTCAATTTTCCGGAAGGTTTCGTATTGAGGTATTACAGAAAATTCCTCATGAAGAAACTTTTTTAGACGAAATCAAATCACCCCTCATTTATAGGCTTGAGCAATCTTCAACCCCTACTCTTTTTAAATCATTTATTCGCTCCGATGAGAAACAAGTGTATTCTTTTAGCGTTTCTGGAATTCAAGATGAAATTTGGGCCCTATCAACTGAAATTTGGCGATTGCATGATCAGGAAAAAATACCGTTCTATAAAATGGCCATTATTTCCCGTTCGGAGTTAAGACTTAATGGTTTGGCAGGGTTTTTGGAGACTGTTCATATTCCTTTTAATTCAACCGGGAAGTCCTCCTTTGTCATAACCCCTCAATTCGCTTTACTTGATCGTTTATTTAAAACCCTGCAACTAAAAGATGTCTTAAGAAGAGAAAATGAACTCAAAGAGCTGCTCCCCCTTGATTTTCCAGAAAAAGAGGTTTTATCTATTCCTGCTTATGGAACTTGGAATGATTACATTGTTGTTTTAGAGCCTTATGTTGAAAAATTAAAAATTTCCCAGAGTAAAAAGGTTTCGCCTATTTGGGATTTGGTTATTTCTGAAATTGAACAACTGCGGTGTTATCGATTAATTAAAAATAATGTTTCTTGGGAAGAATTTCTTCAGACAGCGCTTGATCGTTTTAAAATATTAACTCTTCCAAAAAAGAAACAGCATGATTTAGGTGTTTCACTCCTCCACGCTGAAGCCGCGAGAGGGCTTTCTTTTGATGTGGTGTTTATGGTTGGTTTAGAAGAGAAAAATTTCCCAAGAGCCATTCGAGAGGATCCTTTTTTACGTGATAATGCCAGAACCGTTATTTTTAATACTTTAGGCCATAAAATAGGCGCCAAAATGAACGCTGTTGAAGAAGAGCGACTGTTGTTTCGCATCCTAAAGGATTCTGCTCAAAAATTTTTATATTTTTCTTTTCAACGAACAGACGATGATGGGAAAATTGTAGGTGTCTCTCCTTTCTTGAGATCTTTTTACAAAGATCTCGGTTTTGAATTAGATGATGTCGTTAATTTAATTCCACGTCCGTTGATTGAAAAATTGAAGGTAACATCATTTGAATTTTTAGATAAACGAAAATTATTAATGGCTTATTTGTATTTAGATGATAAAAAAGCCGGTGAATTCTGGAAAGAAATGCAATTGCCAATACTTAACCTTGGTTCTTCTTTGCATATGATTAAGTCTTTGGAATCTTTCTCAGCTTCCCATGAGTATGATGCCGTGTTCAAAGAAGGGTTTAATGCTGATTATGTTTATCAAAATGGATTATCCGCGACTTCTTTGGAGCGATTTGGTCGCTGCCCATTCCAATTTTTTATTTCAGACGTGCTCAAATTGTCGCGTGTTGAAAGTATTGAGACTTTGGAGTTGTTAGAGGCAAAAATTCAAGGGAAAATTGTCCATTATTTTTTTCAGTTTTTCTTTGAGCGATTCGCAGGTAAAAAAGTTGAAAAAGATTTTAATTTTGATGTTTTTTTTCAACATTGTTTTTCAGAAACAATTGATAAAACAAAAATTAATATTTATCCCCTTCTATGGAAATCAATAAAAACCCGGTTGTTTGAAGATTTGTTGGCCGCTTTTCGAACTTTATCTGAGGATCTAAACCAAAGACAATTAATTCCGACTTATTTTGAAAAGAGTTTTGAAACATCTCAGTTGCCTTCGCCCTTAAATAACATCAAATGGCGTGGTGTTATGGACCGAGTCGATATGTCTTCAAAAGAAGTTCGTATTTTGGATTACAAAACGGGCAAACGCCCTAAACGAGATAGTGATATTTTGAAATCGGTCTTAACTCTTGAAAAAGCCCAAGCTTCTTTATATTTACTTCTTGTTGAGCAGTATTTTAAAGATGAGAAGATGGATATGAAAGAATTATCTTTCACGTATTTCTTTATTAAAGATGGCACTTCATTTTGGAATTTTACTTATGAACAGTGGCATGAAAATAGAGAAGAGCTCATTAAGAAAATAAACAATCGAGTTGGCCTAATTAAGAAAGGTTTTTTTCCGCTTATTCCTAGTCATGCCTGTGACTATTGTGATGTAAAACAAGTTTGTCGAGTGAACGACAGTATTTCGAATTACCGAGTATCACAAACATTACCAGTTGAATTTTTAGGTGAGGGGGAAGGTCAGTGAAAATAGTTATTGACCAGCTTGATCGAGATCGGATTATTTCATCTTTGGATGAAAACGTGATTGTAATGGCAGGTGCTGGAACAGGGAAAACCACGTTACTCATTGGTCGTTTATTAGAGTTGATTTTTGTTAAGCAGATTCCCGTCGAAAAAATTGTGGCTCTAACTTTTACTAGAAAAGCCGCAGAAGAACTGCGCGAACGCCTAGAAGATCGTTTGCGGGATATTGTTGAAAATCCTGTAAAGTACGGCGACCCTGAGAAAGTTATTAAACTTGCCGAAAAAGCACTCTTCGATATTCCAAAATCTCAAATCGGCACAATTCACGGTTTTGCCGGGCATCTCTTGCGCCTTTATCCACTTCAAGCAGGTGTGGACCCTTCTTTTCGAGAAGATGAAGGTGATGGATTTCACCTGTTGTTTGAATCTCTTTGGAAGGAATGGCTTTATGTCGAATTGGGCGAAAATGCGCCTCGCCAGGAACAGTGGTTTAAGATGTTAAATGAAATGGGAATGGATGATATTAAGCTTTTTGCCAAGAATATGGCTTCTTTTTCGGATGATATGTCTGACTCTTTAAAGGCAAGTGAATTTAAAAATATCTTCATTCCGATATTTTCTCAATTAAAAGAATTAAAAAATCGGATGGGACTTCCCAAAAAATCTTCTGGGTTTTCAGAAAGGTTTGAATTAATAGAAAAAACTTTATCGCAGCTAATCAATGAAGGGAAATTTACAAAAGATTCGGTAGAGCAGATAAGTAACTTAAGTGATTATGTTCCAAAAGAATGGCAAGAAGATGAAGATGCTCCCATCGTTTATAAAAAAGCTCTTCGGCTTTTAAAAAAAGCATTATTGGTTAACGATAAGATTTTTTATGAATTAAATGATTTATTAACTCCGTTTATTAATCAGGTGCGAAAAAAACTGTCGCAACAAGGAATCATTCCTTTTGATTCTATTCTCATGTTTACCCGTAATTTATTAAGAGATCATTTGTTAGTGCGAGAAGCGCTTAAAAAACAATATGTCACTTTTTTAATTGATGAATTTCAAGATACTGACCCTCTTCAAGGAGAAATCTTATTTTATTTAGCTGAAGTGAAAGGAAAATCCGCTTTGAATTGGAGACAAGTTCAATTAGAGCCCGGGCGTCTTTTTGTTGTGGGTGATCCCAAACAATCCATCTATCGTTTTAGAGGGGCTGATATTGCCGCTTTTGAAGATTTTTGGAATTTAATGCGAGATCAAGGGGCTTATGAAGCCATACTAAAGGCCAATTTTAGGAGTGAGCCCCAAATTATTTCCGCGGTTAATCAAATTTTTTCAATCGGGATGGTAGAAAGTTCTCTTATTCAGCCAAAGTATGAAGAACTAACATCGCATCTTGATGGCACCCTTGAAACGGCCTGTGAAATTTTTTATTTGCAGTCTCAAAGTGACTCAAGTTTATCTGCTTCTCAACAAAGAGAAGTTGAAGCCGATGCCATGGCTAGGTGGATTCATGAATGGGTCGGTAAAAAGTGCGGAGAAAGAATTCTAGAATACCGAGATATTGCTTTTTTGCTTCGAGGTTCTCACGCCTTTTTTCCTTATTTAGAAGCTTTCCGCCGATATGGTATTCCTTATTTAACAGAGGGAGAAAAAACTTTTTATCAGCGGCCTGAAGTAACTGAGATGTTTAACCTTCTATCAGCAATTCTTAATCCTGAAGATACTTTGGCTCTGGTTGGTGTGATGAGGTCTCCCCTCGGAGGGTTTACTGATGCTGAAATATTTGAATTAAAAAAATCTAACTCGCTGGATTATCGAAGAAAATCAATTGTTTTAAAAGAGAAGACTGGTTTTTTATTTGAAGCTCTTAAAGAGTTAAATGAATGTTGTCTTGATGATCCCTTAGGTGATTTTATTGAAAAAGTTTTTGCTCGATTACCTGTTTTAGAGATTAATTTCAAACGCCACGATGGAGATCAGAGCATCGCCAATGTCCTTAAAATTAAACGAATGGCAATGGATTGGCTTGAAAAAGAAAGTTTGACCTTAAAAGAATTTGTCGAACGTCTCCGCGATCATCGAGAAGATGAGCGTGAGGAAGGTGAAAACCCATTGGCTGATGCCCAGTTTAATGCCGTTAAAATTATGACCATTCACAAAGCAAAAGGTTTGGAGTTCCCTGTCGTGTTTCTCCCTAATTTATCGGCGAGTTTGGCTTCTTCTAAACAAATAAAACCCCAAAAAATATTCGATTGGAGGACACAGAAGTTAGGTGTTCGTTTGCCTTCTTCTGGGATGATTAATTCTTCTATGCTTATTCTTGAGGAAGAACTTGAAATGAAAGAAAAAGCAGAAGAAGTAAGAGTTTTTTATGTCGCTCTTACGCGCGCTAAAAATAAACTTATGTTAGGGCTTAAAGAAAAATCGCGAGGAATTCCTCCTTATGTGAGTATTCTTAAAGGCGGAAAATTTTGGCCTCATGAATCTAAAGATTTTTTGTTAAAAGACCAGAGTTGTATTACGGTTCAAATTTTAGAGGAAAAACGCCCCAAACCATTTAAAAAATCAAAAGATTTATTTGAAATCAACCATGCTTTGTCTCCCTCGTCTTTAGCAGAGAAAATGAGTAAAAGAGAAAGTGATTTCGAAAAGCTCTTGGTCAAAAAACTTATTATTTCGCCCAGTTTTAAAATGAGTGAATCCGATTCGAAATTGGATGATAGTGCCATGTTTTTTTATGGAAATGAAAATCGTGTTTCACCTGAGCAATCAATCTTAATTGGGCATATTTGTCATAAAGTTCTTGAGAAATGGGATTTTCAAATTCTCAAAGCGGTGCATGAAGTTTTAAAGAAACACATCTATCAAGCGGCACACTATTTTGATTTCAATCCAGATAATAAAGAATATGAATCAGTTGTTGATGAGTGTTTTGCGATCCTAGGTGGGTTCTTGAATAGCGCCAAATATAAAGAGCTAACCAAGGTTAAAATTCTAGCTCGTGAAGTTCCGTTTATGTATGCCCTTGAGCCAATAAAAGAAGATTCGTCGCTAACCATGAGAGGAGTTATGGATCTTGTGTATGAAGATAACAATAAAATTTTTATTCTTGATTATAAAACCAATCAGTTAAAAGGGAAAAAACTTTCAGAAATATTGACTCACTACCAACCACAGGCCAAGATATACAAAACGGCAATAAAAAAAATATTAAACCAGGAAGCGGAGTTTGAGATTTTATTTCTAAGAGAGTCGAGTTGTCATTTGTTAAATTAGTCTTTTATTCGGAGGGGGCGAAAATCCTGTTTACATCGTCGGATAGATTATGGTATACATCTTGCGCGGGATGGAGCAGCCTGGTAGCTCGCGAGGCTCATAACCTCGAGGTCGTAGGTTCAAATCCTACTCCCGCAACCATTTAAAACATAGCTTAAGAGCACCAGGGAAAACTTAAGTCAGCTTAGAATCTCAAGGCGTTTCGGAGTTTTCCGGAGCGTCTTTTTTTTGTCCAAAGGCGAGAAAGTAGGTTACCTGTTGAGTTGGATTTATCTTTGTTTTGGCCTATTTAGCACTGTTGCCGATCAGTAAACCGATCACTTCAAATGGCCTTTCTACTTAGGATGAAGACGAGCACCCATGATAACAACAATCAATGAAAATATAAGAATTTGGAAGGAATTTAATCCTTTTGACTCAAAACGTTCTTGGGTAGAACTTGCCTTTAATAAAGAACGTATTGCAATTAGGAATCGCTGGTTTGATGTTTTAACTCCAGGCGAGGTTGTACGTAAACGGAATAGTGACGGCTACTATAGGGTAATTTACATCCAAATAGATTTGGAAAGTGGCGAATATTATATCGGTAAAGCCAATCGCCCCACATGGCGTGTATTAAAGCGATATCAAGGATCTGGTTTAAAATTTTCAAATAAATTCAAAATTAATGGCCATCGGTTCGTTCGTTATTACATCGCGACATGTGAAACTGCTGAGGAAACAGAACAACTTGAGGCTTCGATTGTTGATGTTGACCTTTTGTCTGACGAGAAGTGTCTAAATCTTGTTGCTGGCGGAGGTGGAACAAGTAAACATCCGTCCATAGCAGAAACGAGCGAAAAAAAACGTGAATGGATAAAAAAACATCCTGAACAATTTAAACCTATGCTCGAAGCTTCCAAAAGAGCGTTTCGATCAGGTGATACCCCAGCACTTCGCGCGCGTAGTCAAAGAATTAAAGAAACCATGAGTGCAGACAAATACCGCGAGATGACCCGAGCACGAATCATTAAGTGGATGGCTGAAAAGCCCGAGGAATATGCTGAAGCAAGAAAGAAAAATCTTGAAAAACTCAAAACCCCTGAACGCGAAGCCAAGCGAAAGGCTAGCCTTGAAAAGTGGGTTGAGAAAAATCCAGAAAAATATAAAGCTTGGCAGGAAAAACTAATAAATTCGCGTAATAGCCAAAAAGCTATTGAAAAGAAAAAAGCATCGCTAAAAGAATGGCGCGATAAACATCCTCAGCAAGCGCAAGCAAATGCACAAAAAAGAGCTCAGGCCGCCGGAGCGAAACTCAGTAAAGAAGTTCAGATGCTTGATTTACAGTCAGGGCAGACTTTAAGAGTATTTCCAAGTCAACATGCGGCAGCAAAGTGGTTGGTAGAAAATGGTAAAGCCAAAAATATGAATTGTGTTTCATCGATCAGTTCTGTTTGCTTACGGAAACCATGTACAACTGGATATGGGCATCGAAAAAAAGCTTTTGGGTATGACTGGCGTTTTACATCGGAAATCAAATCTGAATTAACACTGCTAACAACACGGTTCACTTGACGTAACCCACGCTTCGCACTCTTAGCACCCTTTAATTTTCCAATCGAACAGTAACCGGATCACTTCTTCAAGTCGGATCCGCCGTCCTTTTGTCTCTTTAGTTCATCCATCTCTTGCAGTGCCTTATCAAATATCGACATGAATTCCTTCACTTCCTGTCTTTCAATATCCGCGTCTGCGAAGAGATGCTCATCGAGGTAGGATTTGAGTTCCTTCGTAGAAGCCGTAAACACATCGTAGACCTCGTCGTTCTCGAGTGCATCGCCAAAGTTTTCAACGATCGTATTCAAGACAACCATAACACTCCACAACAACATGATGCTGACCGTAAGAGATTTTAGGAGGTTAGGCGTAGGACCAATCCAGCAGGTGAGTGTGATGTTTTTCGGATTTTCTTTGTTCTTTTGGATCGACGTGAAAGATTTTATTGCTTCGAATGTTCCGTGCGGTCCTCTCGCGCAAAAAAACGAATAGATCGGGTCGAATTTTGGCTTCCCGAGTTTCTTACGAACCTCTCCAGGCTGCATTTCTTTCTGTGCCTCCCGATCCTCTTCGGTATTGAGCCAATGTTTTACCGAGGCAGGATCGACTGTGAAAAGCTTAATCTTGTCTGAAAATTCAAGGATCGTTCGTATGTGAGAGTTCGCCTGGTTCACGAGGTAATGTTGCGAGAGGTAGTGCGCTGCCAAAAGTTCATTAATGCATCCGAATAGAAGCGTTATGCGGGCCACTCCAGCAGGACCGGTGTAATTCTTTTTTGTCACGTCTGAGGTTAGATCTAAGACACTTTGCAGGTGCTTCTTGAACAAAGTATCCGCGTCTTTCAAGAACTTGGGCTGATCTGGCAACGGCTGCGATAACGATTTGATTGTATGTTCTGCGTTTAGGCTCGGGTTGGATAAACTCGCCAGTCCTCGTTCCATTTTCTTCCTCTGACTGGATGGCGGCATTTTGGAAACCGTCTCTGTCAATTGGGTTTCCATATTGTTGAGAATCGTGTCGGCCATAGCTTTACATTCATCATCCAGCTCTTGGTACTTGGTCCCCATGATTCCCAGCATGGCCTGAAGGATTTGAGTCGATGCATCAGGCTTTGTTAGATCGACATCTTTAAGCTTCGTTCGGATAAGTTGTTGTAGTTCGGGTTTTGTAATCATTGTTTTTGATGTCGTAGCCAATTCTACCGCGCCATTAGGCTTCGTTCTATTTATTTCTATTTCGCTGAAGTCATGGTCACCAGAAGTATTTATTGCAAATACCCCGAATTGATCAGAGAATTGTTGGTATGAGTTTTACGTTTTTAAACGCAGGCAAAACGCATGCCTGGTAGGCCATTCAAGTCTGGAAACACGGCGGCGGTGGGGCACGGGCGACCAAAAGGGTCCAGTCGTGTGCTGACGTGCCGGGAGTTCGCGGAGAAGGAAGGATTCCAGCGGCTGATCGGCCTTGCGCGCGGAGAAAGCTATCGGGTCAAGAGAGATGGGAAGGAGATCGATCTATATCCTGATCTCGATTTAATCTTTGAGGCGCTCAAGCTGCTGCTGGCCTACGGCATCGGGAAGCCCGCTCAATTGCTGAACGTGACGCACAACGTCGATTCACTCGCTGATTGGGCACATAGATATTTTGCAGCTGTCCATTCCCCACCGCTTGAACAAATCGACCAGAAAGAGAAATCAGAATAGGAAGCGCCACAACTCTTTCCGAAGCTATCAAGCCATAAATCAAATCCCATTAGCGTAGCCAACAGGCGCTAGACGGATCGATCCAAAACAGATCTGATTACTATCCAAAACCAAAATAGACCCAGTCAGGGCATTGGTTTCGGACTCTATGGCTCGAAAAGTAATCAATCAAACACCACTAAGTAGTGATTTAAAAACGATTTCCGAATTCGTTTCGGTTCGGGAATTAATATTCGAAATTCAGAAAACCAGAAAGAAAAGCGAAGAGGTAATTGAGGTCAGCGACGGGAACGATGGATGGACTCCGACTGGAAATACGGGAGATTTCCACGTCCAAGAGCGGATAGAAGGGATTGATTATTTGTTGAAGTACAAGGTCATTTCAAAACAAAAACAGGTTAAGAAAAATGGAGTTATAAAATTTCGACTAAAAATAAATCCGAAGCCCTTTGCTGCGTTGTCAAAAATAATTGACGAATCAATAGAAGAGGATAAAAGGCAGAGAGCTAAGATAAATCCTTCTTCGGTTCAATTATCCCTCCGGCGACAATCCAAATTGGGAAAATCAAATCCTGCCCCCAATAGAATAAGCCTAATTCACAAGCCAAAACCATCAATTCCATGCAAGCTAATGCCTGATGCAATTAGAATCGGAAATCAAACTCACAAGCTTGGTCGTCCCGAGGTTCGATTCTTAATTCAATATGCCTTTGAGAAGACGCTATCCGGTGAAAGCGAAATCTCAAAGCATCTTGCTTTTAGGTATTTGAAAAATAGACGACAGTGCACGATCGCGCAATTCAGTGATGTGTTCCGAGGTAAGAGGCACATTTGGCGGGCCCTTTTCCAAGAAGCATCGAACAATAGGCACTTTCGCATTAAAGACGAGATACAGATCGTCAAGCCGAGTTAATTTTTTTCGATACGCCTCTCCTTCTCTAACCTTCCCTCCTCACTTTCTCCGCAGTAACTAAATCTTCGCGCCCTTTCTTTCTCGTAAACCTCCACTGGCTTTCGCTGGGTTTTTGCTTTGTTTCTGCTTTGTATCTCTGGTTGAGCAAACAATCCGGAAGGTCCATTATCGTGCTCAAGTGAATTACATGTGAGGAGGATGCGAATGAAAGAATTGATGAGTGTTCAGGAAGTTCTGTCTTGCTTGAGAATTTCATCGAGCACGTTACGTGAATGGGATAGGAAAAGAGTCTTGCCAGCAAAAAGGAACCAATTCGGATGGCGGTTATATGCATTCGAAGACGTTAATCGAATCAAATGCAAGTTGAATTACGATCGTCCAGACGGGAAGAAGTTTTTTCATGCAGGGAATAAATAATTTAAATCTAAGGAGAATGAGATGAAAGAAGATGAGATCAAAAGCGATGCAAGTCAGAACATAAATAATGATGAAACCAATGCGGCGGCGGATATCGATCTTGAAAAGCTCCGACTAGGCCAAAACTACGCTGAAATAGGAGGAGTGAAAAAGAAAGTCCTTAATATTAATGTTAAGCGACCGCATAAGCAGCAATTTTTTCAGACACACCCCGATGAGTCATTCCGGATGACGACCTATATTCTGGAGTACAAGGGCGAAGGTGAAAGTGAAAATTATTTGATTGATCCTAGTTTATGGGAAGAGCTCTCATCTGAAATAGTTCCAAAAATTCTTTTCACTGTTATTTCCCGCCAGGGTGATATCTCATTGTGGCCAATACGTATGCCTGGAAAAGATGGACGGCAAGATAATTGGAGTCGTTCAGCGCTGGATGGCGCTCATGCTGCAATGAAAGAGTGGGTTCGGCTTAATCCAAATAAAGCAGTTGGTAGCTATGAAGTATTTATTCCTCAGGGTGAGTTATCCGGCCCCGAATGGCCCAACATAACTTTCCAGGAAATCTTAAACATCGCATTTAAGGATCGTTACATTAGGAATGTGGATCACCCCATTCTCAAAAAGCTTCGAGGGGAATCAATGTGAGCTATAGGTCAATTTGGTGCGTGGATTTTGAATATCAACACGATCCTGGGGAAAATCCTTCACCAGTGTGCATGGTGGCAAGAGATATTCTCAGTGGGGCTAAATATCGGGTGTGGCGAGAGGAATTAAATTCGATGAAGCTCCCACCCTATGATTTGGATTCCAATAGCCTTTTCGTGTGTTTCTATGCCCCGGCCGAATTAAGTTGCCATTTGGTACTGGGTTGGCCATTTCCGACCAACATTCTTGATTTATTCGCGGAGTTCCGAAATAAAACCAATGGACTTAATCCAAATTGTGGAAATGGATTAGTTGGAGCTCTTGCCTATCACGGAATCGATTCGATTGGGGCCGCCGAAAAAGACGCCATGCGACAAAAAATAATGTCCGGTGGGCCATGGTCTGCGGAAGAGAAGCAGGAGATTCTCGATTATTGTGAGTCTGATGTGATTGCCCTTGAGCGATTGATGGGAAAAATATTCGGTGAAATTGATATTCCGCGGGCGCTCCAACGCGGACGGTACATGAAAGCGGTCAGCAAAATCGAGCATTGCGGAGTTCCTATTGATCTTGAGTTGTTAGGACGTCTGAAGCATGAGTGGGATGGGATTAAGGACCAGCTAATAAAAAATGTTGATTCAAAGTATGGAGTGTTTGAAGGTTCATCATTTCGCTCTGATCTCTGGGGTAACTGGCTTATTAAAAACAAGATCCCCTGGCCCCGTTTGGATTCAGGGAGACTAGCATTGGATGACGAGACGTTTCGTCAAATGGCTAGAGCTTATCCGACTGTAGCTCCAATTAGAGAGTTGCGTGATTCACTGTCAAAAATGCGGCTAGCTGATCTTGAGGTCGGCGTTGATGGAAGGAATCGATGCATGTTATCGCCCTTTCGGAGCAAAACAGGACGTAACCAGCCCAGCAACAGCAGATTTATTTACGGTCCCTCCGTTTGGTTGCGGGGACTTATAAGGCCCGAAAATGGGATGGCGATCGCTTATCTTGACTGGTCCCAGCAAGAATTTGGCATCGCTGCTGGTTTGTCGGTTGATCCCGTAATGATGGAAGCCTATTCAAGCGGCGACCCCTATTTAGCATTTGCAAAACAAGCCGGTGCTATTCCACCAGAAGGAAGTAAGGAGACCCACTCAGCCATACGAGATCAATTCAAAGCCTGTGTGTTGGCCGTGCAATATGGGATGGGGGAAATTTCACTGGCAACTCGATTAGGGCGGTCAATTGAAAGAGCCCGTGAGCTACTGACGTTACACCGAAAAACCTTTAGGAAATTCTGGGCTTGGTCCGACGCTGTCCAGGATTACGCCATGCTTCATAATCGACTTTGGACAACGTTTGGATGGAATTTATTTATTGAGGATAAATCGAACCCGAGATCACTTCGGAATTTTCCGATGCAAGCCAATGGAGCTGAGATGTTGCGATTTGCGTGTTGTTATCTGACGGAGGCGGGTATTCGTGTTTGTGCGCCGGTTCATGACGCCATTTTGATCGAAGCGCCGGCAAACGAAATTGAAGAAATAACGAGATTTTCTCAGGCCTTGATGGCGAAAGCCAGTGAGGTCGTTTTAAGTGGTTTTTCTCTCCGTTCGGATGCAAAGATCGTCCGATTTCCAGACCGCTATCAAGACCCAAGAGGCAAGGTGATGTGGGATGAGGTGATGGGATTGCTCACTTATGAGACAGCTTCCTGCTGAATAAGTGGACAGGGGCCTGGTTCATTTTGACACACCCGTCTAAGTAATTAAGAGAGATCAGTAAGAGGGATTATATTTATGAGTGATATAGATATTGAAACCATGAGGATACCCACAAAGATTGACGTTGGGATAACGGAAGTATCTGAGAAAAAATCTTTAGAAAACAAACCCGCAGCATATATCAGGAGAATGCCTTTAGATTGGGCCAGAAGGGCTGGAATACTTAGAGGAAAAGCTCTGTTTGTGGGCTGTGAATTGTGGTTTTTGGCGGGAGTAAATAAATCCAGACGTTTTCCGTTCAACCTTTTCAAAGTTGCAAGAAAACGAAATGTATCACGAGCTTCTTTGTCGCGTGGGTTAACGAGTTTAGAGAAAGCCAAATTAGTCAAAGTCGATCGAAAACCTGGCTGTCAATGTATGGTCGAGGTGTTGGAGATATGAAAGAGATTTATGTTCAAAAATATTGAAAATTTAAAATTTAAAACAGTTGTCTGTGATCCACCTTGGCAATTCAGAAGGCAACCAAAGTCCGTCGGTCCAACTTATAACCTGCTCACCTTGGATGAGATTAAATTGTTTCCAATAAGAGACATCTCCGATGAAAATGCACATCTTTACTTGTGGATTCCTAATGCCTTCATCAAAGAGGGTGTGAGCGTAATGGAAGCATGGGGGTTTTCATACAAGACGGTTATCACGTGGGTAAAGCACCAAGTCGGGGTAGGCAACCATTTCAGGAACTCTAGTGAGCAAATCTTATTTGGTGTCCGTGGACGATTGCCATTATTACGCCGGGATCTTCGCACCTGGTTCCTGGCCGATCGGCGCCAACATAGTCGAAAGCCGGATGAGTTCTATCGAATTGTGGAATCAGCTTCTCCTGGGCCAAGGATCGATGTTTTCTCCCGCGAAATGCGTCACGGCTGGGCGCAGTGGGGCGATGAGTGTAATTTTTTCAATCAAAAAATAACGGAGGAAAATTATGCCAGCAACAATGTCGGAGCAAAACCAACTATTAACGGCTAAGCAAGCAGCCGAATTTCTGCGTGTGTCTATTTTCACTTTGTATGGGTGGACCAGCGCTGGAAAAATTCCACACCGAAAGGTCGGCAGTCTCTTGCGGTTCGATGTGAACGAGCTGGTGGAATGGACCAAGTCCAACGGCCAGATGGGGATAAAAACTGCTTGATCAAGCATCCTGATCTGATCAATGATCAGTCATTCGCTATGTTTCGCCAGAGAGGTATGAGTTTGTGGGAATTAAGCTGATTGATATCGAAAAAAAGAAATACCGGATTGCCTTTTGGTTTAAGAAGAAGCACTACACCAAGGTGGTCGCCGGCAATAAAAAGTTGGCGGAAGCTGTTGAAAGGCAGATGATAGCTGCTTTGGAGGAAGGTCGTTATTTCCCGCAGCGCCAATTTAAGGACCGCACATTTGAAGAGGTGGCCGACGTTTTTATACGGGATTGTCCCACCTTCAAAAAGTCAGCTCATAAAGTTGCGATCTATGCTCGGAAGATGAAATTGTTTTTCAAGGGAAAGATGATTAAGGATATTCAATCCAGCGACGTGGTTCGTTTGAGAGAATATCTTGATCAAGATATGACTCCAGTATCCACAAACCATTACCACCGGGCGTTACGCAGGCTTTTTAATTGGGCCATCCAAGAAAAACTCCATCGGGGAGATAACCCTGCATCTGGAAAATGTGTCCCATTGGAAAACGAGCGTCCATATTGGCGGAAAGTTTTTTTGAATGAACATCAACTCGGGAGACTACTTGATGATTGTGAGGATCGGTTGCGGCCCATTGTTTATTGCGCTGTTTTAACTGGAATGCGTATAGGCGAGCTGAGGCGGATGAAGAAAATCGACGTCGATCTGGATAGTTGTGTGATTCAAATTCCCGAAAGTAAAAATGGGGAGTCCGGTTGGATTCCGATTCCCGAAAAACTCTATGAGGTTTTATCTCCGATCGTAGCTGGGCTTGAAAACAATACTGACTTGGTGCTCGATTTCAAGAATTTTGAACGGATGTGGAAACGCGCTCGCCAAAAGTCCAATCTTCAACTCCACTTCCATGACCTGCGTAGGACCTATGGATCTCATTTAATGATGAAAACAGGAAACCATGGGACAGTGCAGACCCTATTGCGTCACAAGTCACCGGCCATGACGGCGCGTTATGCTCATTTAGCTCCAAACTTTCTCAGGCAATCTGTCCTAACTTTGGATGGCCTCTTTCCGTCTTCGAAAGACAAAGTTTCTATTACTGCCCAGCTTCCATCTGCACCGCCGGTAGTTGAAAAAACAGGGTAGCACGTGGTCCTACAATTTGATTCCCCGCAATCAAAGGATCAACTCCCTGACCTGAAAAAATTTCAGGAAAAAATCATTCAAGATCCCGGGTTTTTTCTCCGTGAATGTCTTGGGCAAAACCCCTGGGAAATGGAAATCAAAATCATTGAGTCGGTCCGGGATAATCCCAAAACGATGGTGGCAGGCTGTGTTTCGTCTGGTAAGACCCATGCGACGGCAGGGCTCGTATTCTGGTGGTTAATGGCCTTTGCACCGATGGCGCGTATTTTTTGCCTTGCCCCTACTGAGCGGCAACTCAAAATCAACCTCTGGCGCGAAATCCCTCGGATGCACAGCGCGTCTCGAATCAGACTGGGCGGTGAAATGATGCCGCTCTCCCTCCAATATCGGCTCGGAGACGATTGGTATGCGCTTGGATTTAGCCCTCAGGACCAAATGGGAGTATTCGGTATCCACGGGCCTCATGATTTGATTGTCATCGATGATGCCCAGGGATTGAAGCAAGAAATTTGGGAGGCGCTGGAAAATGCGATGGCCGGTGGCACCACTCGGCTTCTGGCTTCGTGCAACCCTGTTGTGACGAGCGGAGAAATTTATGAGGCCATGACATCTAAACGCGGGAAATACAACGTCATTCGGATCCCCGCGGCCATCACGCCCAACGTGAAAGAGGGCAAGATCATAATCCCGGGGATGATTACCAAAGAAACTGTTGATCGTTGGGTTCAAGAGTATGGAGAAGACTCAGATTTTGTCAGAACTAAAGTAAAAGCCCTCCTGCCGAAACAAGAACCCGACACCCTTATCCCATTAGATTGGATTGAAGCCGCAATGGTGCGAGAAGCTGAAGTGTCAAACGAATATCCAATTCTCGGCGTGGACGTCGCCCGGTTTGGCGATGATCGAACGGTTATCTTTCCTATCCAGGGTCTAAAAGCGTTGGACCCAATCATCCTTCAAGGGGCTGATACTATGGAGGTGGCAGGACGGGTTAAATTTGAGATGGAAAACCACAAGGCTGGTGCGGCATTTGTCGATGTCATCGGAATTGGGTCTGGAGTCTGTGACCGATTAGCTGAGCAGGGGGTGATTGTTTATCCCGTAAATGTGGCGTCAAAGGCCCGCAATGAGAAAAAGTTCGTCAATCTTCGAAGTGAGGTGTGGTGGGCGGCGCGTGAAGCATTGGATCCCAAAAACCAAAATATATTTGCGTTGCCCAATAACAAACACTTGATGGCGGAGTTGGCAGCATCGAAATTTATTGTTGATTCATCTGGTCGAATTCGAGTCGAACCCAAAGACGATATGAAAAAACGTCTTGGCCACTCGCCCGATTTGGCCGATGCGTTCTGTTTGGCCATGTATGGTCGGTATGTTCTGCAATACAACGCGTACTTCGCTAATCATCTCATCCAAGATGATGGATATTTTATCGACACCGAAGGGTTCCCAGTGGGAACATTTGAGGCGGTATGAATGCCTGGGATGATGTCGACGATCCCGTTGGAATTGGTCCGATTCATATCAATCGCCTAAATGAAGCTGCCCTAAAAAATCCAAAAAAATCGGCTCCCCTAATTCCGAAAACTTTGGATATTGAGGTTACGCCAGACTATCAGCAAATTGTCGAATGGTTGAGTACCGACTCTCCGGTTGTTTTTGTAACGGGGAAGGCTGGCACTGGAAAATCAACCTTAATTCAATACATAAGAGAGAAATTTCAGGGGAACTCCGTTGTTGTAGCTCCGACTGGTGTTGCGGCACTTAATGTAAATGGAGTAACCATCCATTCTTTTTTTCGGTTTCCGCCCAGAATCGTCACTGACGATGACATTAAATTGGTCCGAGATAGAAGTCTATACCGTGCGCTCAAGCTTCTGATCATCGATGAAATTTCAATGGTAAGGGCTGAAGTGATTGATGCCATAGATAAATTTCTACAGAGGAATCGCGAAAGTTCGGAACCATTTGGTGGGGTCAAACTTTTATTGGTCGGTGATCTATTCCAGTTGCCGCCAGTCCTTCAACATCGTGATGCCGTTGCTCTTAAAACTATGGGTTACCAAAGCCCATATTTCTTCAGTGCAAAAGGATTGATGCAATCGCAGATGGTGTCCAAAGAGTTAACGAAGGTTTATAGGCAAAAGGATGTTGGATTTATCTCCATCTTGAATAAAGTTCGACGGGCCGAAGATATTGAAGGTGCCTTACAAAAGCTGAACCAGCGACACATGAAACCTGATAAGGACAATGAACAATGTATCACGTTGGCGGCAACGAACAGGGTGGCGGACGAAATTAACGATACGAAACTGGGGAAATTACCGGGCCCCCCGCAAACCTACGGTGGTGAGGTATCAGGAAAATTTGTCGTTCACGACGAAAGATTGCCCTCACCTATTAATTTATCGCTCAAAGTTGGCGCAAGAGTGATGTTCACCAAAAATGATGAAAAAAGGCGCTGGGTCAATGGGACACTTGGTCGGGTCGTGGGCCTTGAGAAGGATTTAATTCGCGTTGAGGTGACAGAAAATAACCATCGTGAGATTTACGAGGTCGATAGGGTCATATGGGAATCCTATAAGTATGAATATGATCATGGGACAGGCATGATCGTTCCCGAGACTACGGGTTATTACATACAGTTCCCATTGATGTTGGCTTGGGCGGTCACCATCCATAAAAGTCAGGGAAAAACACTGGATCACGTTCGCTTGGATTTAGGTTCGGGGGCTTTCGATTACGGGCAGGTTTATGTCGCGTTAAGCCGCTGCCGGTCACTCAACGACATCTATTTAGCAAAACCCATCCTGGAAACAGACATTAAGTGCGACCCCGTCATCCGACGGTTCTATGAGGCTCTGAATTCTCAATAGCCCCCGCGTCTCATCTCCTAAATCGAGCAATTTCAGAGCGCGGTAGCCCTGTGAACTACCACTCATATAGCCAGACACCCTCAATGCTCTTTGACTATCAGCAACAATGGCATGCCCAACATCTAATGAAATGAATGGATGATCGTTTTTCTGATCAATTCTATATGAATTGGCAGAAGCGCCAACCGTCTTTATGTGATGACTGATATACGGGCCTGATGAGAAGGTGCATCAATTGCCTACTTTTTTTGGTCGGTGATATGAGCCGGAACTTTTACACCATTTGCGAAATTCCCTGCGAATAGGAAAATCACTGCCCACCTACGGGCCAATCTTCATCCCTTCTCAAAAGAGCCTTGGCCCAATGAAATATCCATTCATTTAATAGATCGATGTGAACCAGAATATATATTTTAAATGGAAGCATGTTCTAGCTATAGATAGTTCATGGTTTGTTAAAAACGGATCCAAGAGAATCTTATCGGGTCAATGGAGGATAGGTCGCATGGAGAGAGGTGATCTCGTTACAGCTGAAGTGTCCGTGACTGTTTCTAGTGTCGCGAGCCTGAAATCGGAACAAGAGATAACGCTTCCTTCGTTTTCAGATGAACGGCACCACAAAGAAGAAAGCCTCCAGCGCATAGCCAAGGCTAGGTTTTCATGATCCATTTTTATTTAAGGATTAATCATGACTGAGAATTTAATTGATCCGGTGGTTCTGTTTTTTGTCTTGGGGCTCTTGGCGGGTCTTGTTAAGTCCAATCTTCGTTTACCAGACGCGCTTTATGAATCGTTAAGTATTTATCTCTTACTGGCTATCGGTCTCAAAGGTGGGGTCGAACTGGCCAAGACTGAGATTTCATCCATCCTTTTACCAATGGCGGGGGCGTTGGCGTTAGGCGTCATCATCCCTGTTATTGCGTACGGAGTCTTGCGGAGTATGGGAAAATTCTCACGGCCCGATGCGGCGGCGATCGCGGCCCATTATGGATCGGTGAGCGCCGTTACTTTTGCCGTTGCCCAGTCATTCTTGGATCGGCTCCTGGTTCCCTTTGAAGGGTTCACAACCGTTTTACTGGTGGTGATGGAGATTCCGGCCATAGCGGTTGGGATTCTTATTGCCCGGATCAAGACGGCCAAAGAACCGTTGGCGCGCGGGCGATTAATTCACGAGGTTCTTCTCAACAAAAGCGTTTTTCTTTTGGTGGGAGGACTCCTGATCGGAACCCTCGTGGGCCCTGCAAAGGTTGGTCCTGTCACCATCTTGTTTTTCGATTTTTTCAAAGGGGCGTTGGCTTTTTTCCTTCTGGAAATGGGCATTGTGGCCTCTCAAAGATTGGGCGATCTTAAGAAAGTGGGGCCTTTTCTGGTTGGTTTTGGCATTTTGATGCCGCTTTTTTCTGGACTTTTGGGGACATTGGTGGGAGCAGTGGCAGGATTGTCGATTGGGGGCACGGCTCTATTGGCTACGCTAGCCGCTAGCGCCTCTTACATCGCGGCCCCGGCCGCCATGCGGATTGCTGTACCGGAAGCTAACCCGACCTATTATCTGACCGCTTCTTTGGGAGTGACCTTTCCCTTTAACTTAACCTTTGGGATCCAGATCTTTTATTGGATGTCTCGAATGGCACATGGGTGGATACGATGAAAATAATTAAACAGAAACTGCTTACGGTGGTCACGGAACGAGCTATTGAGGATTTGATTCTCAAAGACATGAAGCGCCTCGGCGCAAAAGGCTACAGCCTTGTCGAGTCGCGCGGCGAAGATCATCGCGGTCTCCGCCATGCGGAATGGGAAGCCAACCGCGATGTGCGAATTGAGGTCCTCTGTGAAGAGGCCATTGCCCGTTCGATTGTCGAGCACCTCTCCAAAACATACTACGACGATTACGATATGACGATTTTCATGTCCGACGTTGATGTGTTTGTCCGGAAAGAGAGGCCAATATGAATGATCAAATTGGGTTTTTCCGACGGGCATCCCCAATAAAGGGGTGGTGTTAACCGGAGCACGGCCATCTTAAACCCCATCGCGATGTGTTGGCGGGTCGCACCATGCTTGTAAAAAAGACACGCGCCATTCCCATCGAATGCGTGGTAAGAGGTTATCTGGCTGGGTCCGGATGGAAAGAGTATCAACAGTCGCGGTCCATCTGCGGCATTCCTTTGCCACCCGGCCTGAGGGAATCCGAGCAGCTTCCCAATCCCATCTTCATGCCCTCAACCAAGGAAGAGACGGGCCACGATATAAATATTAGTCAAGAAGAAATGGCTCGACGTATCGGAGAAAAACTAACCCAAGAGCTGAAAGAAGCAAGTCTTGCTTTTTACGCGTTGGCGAGCGATTACACGAAATCACGCGGATTCTTCTCGGGGTCATGCAAGTTATTTGGGTGTAAATTCCCTGTCATCGTAGGCTGAAAAATCAAGCGGCCTTGAGCATTTCTTTGGCGCCATTAAGTCGGCGCTTGGTCCAACGTTTTTCCTGTTCGGTTGAAACACTCCAGACAAGTTTCCATTGTTGAGTCGTCAAGTGGTGGGCCTTGTTGAAAGTTGAAAGCCTTTCAGCAAGAAGTTGACGATTGGATTGGCCCATTTCCTTTTCCGTGTGATGAGATAAATGGACTCAAAAATCTGAGTCGGGTTTTTCTTGCCGATAATAACGAGAGAGTTTTTGGGCAGACTCATCGCCACGGTGTAAGCGTT
>JBJXGI010000058.1:0-23640 GCA_046153645.1 Elusimicrobiota bacterium
ATAAGGATAAATAAGGTTTTCTGCCTCCAACGGTATCTGGGTAGAAAGATGATAATCCTGACCAAAACTTGAATTGTAAAAAGTTGAAGTTAATGGTTGTGAAAACAATAAAACAGCAGAATCTGGTCTTACATTTTTTTCTTTTTTGATTCTATTAACTGCTTCCTGCGAAGCTACCTGCTCCAGTTCAAATAGTCCGTCCAAGTACTGTTTGTAAAAAAAATAAACTTTTTCATAATTCCCCAAAATTACAGAATCTTTATAAAGCCGGTCATATATTCCTACAAGAAGAAATAGTTTCATTAGTTCAAGGCTCTGTTCCCCTTGAATAGCGCGGTAGCCTTTTTCTCTTACTTCGGCATGAACAGCAGCGTCGAAAGAACCCACAGGAACCCAAAAAGGGATAGATTTTGGATTATTATCCGTTGTTTCTTTTTGAGTTTTTAAACATATCCTCAAAACCAAGTTGGTTTCGGGGTCATTGGAAAGTAAAATATTTTTTTTCTCTTCCAAAGAAGCATTTTTCCATGTTAAAAAGAATTTCTGAATTAATGATAATTCTTTCTTATCACCTGTAAAATTATTTAAACGTTCTCTCAGGAAATTATTCTGTAGAAATTCTAAATACGAAAATGAAAAATGAGGATGGAGATAAAAATAAACATCTTTTGCCCCTCTATTTTTAGCATCCGCAATTGATTTCCCAACAAAAGGCTTGCGAATTTCAAAATCTCCGCCACTTGATGTTTTTCCAAAAGATAGGTAAATAAAATCTTTTTCTAGAGAAAAGGATTTTTTTACCTCAGGTTGTATTTGGTTAACGCTAAATACATGAGAATGAGGAGCAACAGAGTTCTGGGCTAAAACAAAGCTTGGGGAGAAGAGTAAAAACAAGGAAACAATATAAGGAAAAAACCGGAAATTTTTAGAAGACTCTAATTGAACACCTGCGGGGATACCTCCCTGCCACTGCCCATTTACCCATTGAGCTCTGGGTTTTATCTGCAAACTTTTATTCCAATGAGTATGCTCTGCATCCATCCAAAAATAGATGAGAAACCCAGCCATCAAAAGAGCCAATAACTGCCCAGCAATACTGAGATCGCTAAAACCCAGGAACAAAATAATAATAGACAAATAAAATGCGGAGATAAAAATAACCCTTTGGAATAATTTCCCTATAAGTGGTAAGTCTTGAGCTGGGTCAGTTAATCGATAAACATATTCTCCCTCTTCCGTTAAAACCAACACACGGCCAAAATGGCCAGAAAGTACGTGGCTATATTTATTCCAAGAAAAAAAGAAAATTGCCGCTATGATTGGAAAAACGTGCCAAGACCCATAATGCCCCTCAAACGCATATCGCAAGAAGCTCCATAGAACAAAACCAATAGAAATAAAAACAAATCCCGAATATATTTTATAGTTTTCTTTTCGCGGAATTGTTTTTTCAACAAATACCCGATCTACAATTGGAATAATTTCTTTCTGAAGAACATTCAAAACTTTTCCATCAATAGTTTTACCCCATAATGAAATTAAGTCTTCTTTTGAATATCGTTTATTCAAAAACTCCTTATCATCCACAGGAAATGAAAAGGCAATTTTTACAATTCTTTCAAAAACTTTTATTTCCCAATCTCTTTTTAAAGATATATTTTTTTCTTGAGCTTTTATTTTAATGTGATTAATTAATTCAGCTATTTTTAAATCATCTAGGTCAAAATCTTCTGACTCTTTTATTTCTTCAATAAATTCACTTATTAAAAAATTTAAAAACTCAAATTCAGCAAGTGGTAGGCGACTAATAACAAGATTAAAAAAGGCTTCCCGAGGAGAAAGTTCACCATTAAATTCAATACTATGGTTTCCTAAGCCGAACTCCAAAGTAAGCGCTTTTAAATATAAGTTAAAAAACAATTCATCAAAATAATCAATTTGCTGAGAGACAAAAGAAACTGTGAGAATTTTTTTCTGTCTATCTTTTCTTTTTGGGTCATTCAACAATAATAAAAAATCGTCGTTGGAATTTTCTTTTATCCTGCCTTCCAATATGGAGAAAGTGGATTGAAATCGAGCAGGAATACTCCTGCGATAGTTTTCTAAAAATTGAAGGTTTAACTTTTCATTATTATTATTATTATTAACCAGCAACAAACCATCAAATTTTCTTATTCTTATTTTGTTTTTAGAGTTAATTCCAAAATCAGATATATCAGAAGGAGGTTGGAAACCGGCATTTATAAGTTCCCCAATAAATTTCTCTAGATTTTCAATAATAAATACTGCTTCAGCATTTAATTGTGCTAGCTTTTGTGAGTCACGATCTGCATTTTCAATACGCTCTATTTCATTGTTAATCTCGTTTAACGTGTCTATGAAACCAACGGTTTTTTTGGTTATTAAATAAGCTTGCTCTTCTTTAAAAACAATATCGCCTGGAACAAACAGTTTCTTAGATCTCTTAAATAAATTTTTCAGTTTCTTCTCTTGTTCTTTGGTTAATAACGATAACTCTAAATCAGGGTCTTGCGTGGAAGATTCAAGTTGATCTAGAAGATACTTTGTTTTCATCGCGCTCAAATCGCTATTTAATAAATATACATTTACACCAATCGAATTTAGAAATTCCCCAAGCCATTTTTTCCATGGTTTAGCCCAATAATGAGTCACAAGACTTTCCGATGCTCTTGTATTATCAATTTGGTAATAAGGAACCTTACCCAAACTTTCAAGGAACTTATTATTTTTCACATGAATAACCGCTTCTTCAGCTACCCCTCTCTGAATTAACCTTTCAATTAATTCGTTTACCTCAGCCGGAGTTGTCACTTGACCTTCTGATATAGCTCGCCTTGTTTGACGAACCATTCGAATAAGATCATCAGCATGGACTTTTCCCACAACCGACCAGAAGTTGCTCTGATGCACAAATGGGACTAAAATTCCCTCTCCAATAAAAATTTCATTTTGATTGGGAAGCCATAATCTTTTTAAGACAATCGAATTTTCATCAGACAAATTCCCTAAATTAAGATACTCCTTATCATTATTCCCAAGAATGACCTTCCACTGATTCGCCTCTTTTTTTAAAAGAATCTCAATTTGTCTCCCTTCTCGTCCTAAAACAATCAAAACCCTATCTTGGTCTATAGATCTTATATTGACCAGAGTACGGCCCAAAGTAAGATCAAAAGACATTCTTTCTTTATATTTTTTAGATAATTGGAAAACAACATTCTTTGAACCAATTTGGAGTAAAAGATCACCATTTGTATCTAATTTAATTTGAGGTCTCCCTTTGAGCTTCGTGTCATAGAATGGAATAAGAACCATTGAGTTACCTAATGAAATTTCATCAATAACACGCTGAAAATCATCTATATCGTATTTTTTATTCACTTCTTCTGTATTCTTTGGGACTCTTTCATTTTTAGGACGAATAAAGTCATCTGCTTCAAAAATAAAAAAAGGTCTTTCTCTGCCATTTTTTTTCATTGTCAACCTTAAGAGCGACATAATTAATTTAATAATAGTTGATTTCCCTGATCCCGCAAAACCTGGCAACCCTATCCGAAAAGATTTATTGATATCTGAGGTTTGATATATTGAATCGATTTTTTTCACAAAATCACCAAAAGGAATATGATTTTTCTCTAAGAGACTTCTATCCAAAAATAATCGAAGCTGAGAAACGCGGTCAAACACAAGTGAAAAGGCCTGTTCAGGTTGCCTAAAAATGTCATCTTCGGGTTCTCCTTTGTTATCAGTTAATGAACTTCTTACCCATCGCCCTTTTTTCCAATAATAATCTAGATCTCCAACCTTAAGTTCATAGTAACGAATCGTGCTTGGAGTTTGACTCCTTTTAACACTGGGCATTTGATACCTACGTGTGATTTGTTCAATATTTCCATAAAAATTCTCATAATAGTCAGTAAATTTATTACCATCTTTATCATACCCCGTAAAATAAACAGGAAACCCTAACACCCATTGGGGGAAATAGAGATTTCCGTTAGAAAAAGTTTCAAATGGAGTTTTAATTTTATCCATCTTTAATTCCTCAAAAACTTTTCCTTTCCCATTATCATTTAAAGTCAAATTATCAATGATAGTTTTCTTTTGTGATTGAAGAAAATTCTCAAAATCTATTAAATCTTCACTTTTTAAATAATATTTATTTTTGTACTTAATCACTTTTGGAAATGCGCTTAAAAAATTCTGCTTTAAATCTGAATTATCTTTATAAATCCAGAACAATCCATTTTCTAAATCAAATTTCAACCAAGAATAATTGGCTTTTGTTTTATTCTCTTTTGCTATAGCTATAAAATCAATTAAATCCTGAATGATAACCACTGACTTCATTTGAATTCTCAAAGCGGTTTCTTTTATCTCTGAGAATTGATGAAGAACGTCCAAATCATTTGACCGCCAAATTAATACCCCGGATTTCATTTTAATTTTCACGTTTTCTCTTAACGAAATTGACTTATAGGCGCGGGCGAAAAGCCCCTCTCCTGACATCAGAGAAGTCCATTTAGAACCATGCTTTACCAAAGGCCAATCTAGTCTAACGTGGCTTAATTTTAACTGTGCTCTACGAAGATAATAACTGATCCATTTTTTAGTAGTTGATCCAAAAAATCGAATACCTAAACCAATAGAACTTAAAAGTAAAATTAAAAAAATGAAGTTTCCTGTCACTAAAAAAGGATCAGAAAAATATTTTGCAGCAGGACCTGCCCCCATAAGTAATGGGGTTATAAATAAAATTAGTTTTTTTCCTTTTAAATTTTCGCGGGAAAAAGTTGGTTCGATCAAACGACTAAAAAATCCCACAGAAGCTTCTCTTTCTTTAATTGATTTTATTTTTAAAGGAGTTTTATCAAATTGAACATCAACCCCGGCTTTTTGAGGCCCCGCTTGAATTGTTATTGATGAAGTTGGATTTCCATCTTTTGAAATAGTGGTGGTCACGTTAACTGAATGAGCATGAGAGCCGGGGGCTAAAACTTTTAATTGCTCTGAAGGCTTGTTTGTCGGCCACAATGCAACAATAGTCAAAACCCATAATGGCAACGACTTCACAGGGTTTCCACTTAAAAACAGCTTTTGACCTTGGAAAAGTTTTTCAACAGGGGTTTTTTCCTGTTCAAAAAAAGACAAATATTTTGAACCTTTATCCGCGGTTGAAAACTGAGGTTGCCACCGTTCAACAGTTAAACCAACTTTTCGCAATTCTCGTTCAATTCCAAAAGAGTGAAACCCCCCCGTTACAAGCACAACTGATTTATTTTGACTCAAACTCTTTTTCTCTTTTACCAACGCTTCAATAATATTTTTTGACATACTTTTATCTCTGTTTTCTGCTTCGAAATAAAAGTTTTCAAATGGCTCAATTCCAGCAGGATGAAAACGAAGTTTCATTTGCGTTGAAACCACCTTATAATCAGCCCATTCAAACTGTGTTAAAGAGAAATCGGACAATTTAGCTAAAAGAAAATACCACTGAACATCTTCAATGAACCTTTTCTCCCGCCGAGAAGCCTTTATTTTCAAGGGATATTGGTTGACCATCTCATGAACTTCTTTAAAAAGATTTTCGCCTTCGACTTCATTAACAAATTTAATGTAAGACAAATAATCATTGAAATTTTCAGGGATAAGAACATGGGTTCTTTTTCTTAAATTTTCTATAAAAGCATAAAACTCAATCTCTTTTATCTCACCAGATTTAATCTTTTGACTAATTTCATTTAAGAAATTGCGTTCTTGTTGTGAAATTTTACCTATGAGCGCAGTGAGAAACATTTTCCTCTCATATTCAATTTTTGAAAAATCTAATTTTTTTTCAATATCCAGAGCTTTGGAAAATAAAGCGACATTTTTACTGGAATAACCCAGTGTGGTAGATAAGTAATGGACATACTCTCCTAGAGAAAGGCTTCCTTGATGAAACCGAGTCATTTGGTCAACAAATATTTTCACTGGTAGAGAGCTATTTTCTTTCTCTTCATTTATTTTTTTTTGATACAAATTAAGCTGGTTTTTAAATTCAACTATTTTTTCCCTTGAACCAAGGTAAGCATCAATATTTTTTTGATAATGATGGGGATCGTCAACACCAATAATCGTAGGATTATTTTTAGGCGCGGTAATAGCTGCAAAAACAGGGCCGGGAATCTTATTATTTTCAATCAAAAATTCCCCTACCGCCTGAGCTATATTTTTACGCGGATATCCATATAAGCCGGATAAATTTACTTTCCCATTCATACCCTCAAGAGCAAGGAATGAAACTTTATCTTTGTCGATTAATTCCTTAATCTTCTCGGCCATGTTTTTCTGAGCTTCGACATGATTGTGGACGTCTTGAATATAAATAACATCAGGAGATTTTTTTTGAGAAGAAGAAACTGAATTTCCAAGAGAATGCCCAAAAGAAAATTGATTATTCGAGGGAAGTGTTTTTTTTCTCTCACTCCAGACATGAGATTCAGCTATTCCGGCTAAAACGACATGATTTAAAAAAAATATGAGCGCCAAACTAAAAGAAAAAAATTTATTTATCACAAATGTCTCCTATTGGTTTCTTTGCCCAATATTGAAACATTCTCAGGTTTTAATCAGATATCAAAAACATTAAAAAGAAGTTATTTTTTGGTAAACGAAATGTAACAGGAGCAGCATTTTCGATGCGAAAGGAGTGCCCCCACGGAGAATCGAACTCCGATTTACGGCTTGAAAAGCCGATGTCCTAACCGTTAGACGATGGGGGCTAAAAAAGTGTGCCCGGAGAGATTCGAACTCTCGACCCTTCGATTAAAAGTCGAATGCTCTACCAGCTGAGCTACGGGCACGAATTACTTATCCAACTGGCTGATAGATGTTTTTATAGGAAAATCCAATAATGACATCGGGTTGGAAAAAGAAAACGCCAATGAGATAAAAAAGTCATTAGCGAAGGATGAAGAGTATAGCAAAAAAGATAAAAATTACTCTGACAAAATTTGTGCGGCTAAAGACGGATGCTCTCTTAATAACTTCTCGATCCTTTTACGAGCGTCATTTCGATCACTCTCCGATGGAGCTGTTAATAAAATAGATTTATATAACATTCCTGCTTTTTCAATTTTCCCTATCTTCTTAAAGAGATTAGCAAGAACAAATTTAAAAAGAACCGGCGAATCTGGGTACTTTGTCGTATTTTCTAAAATAGAAATAAGTTTTTCATCTTCTCCGGAGTTCTTATAAAGGATCGCCGTGGCGTACAAATGATATCGCCAGAAGGTCGGATCTCTTACAATGGCTTCTCTCAAATAAGAAAGGGCTTCTTCCGATCGAGACTGGTTAAAAGCAAGCGCTCCCCCCGCTTCTAAAATCACATGATTAAAAAACGGGTCTAACCGCAAATATCTAAGTCCCAGTTCGTACAAGCGAGGGTACTTTCCACGCATAGTAAAATCGGTTCTATTTCCCTGTTCATCTATTTTCGTTACCAAATCTTTGTTTTCATTTTCTCTCACACCATAATACTGAAGGAATTGAATATAACCGACATCGGCTGCCAACCGCCGAGCACCTAATGAAACAAAACCCATATCAGATGAATAATATTCAGTTAAAACCAATTCTCGAAGATGAGGATATTTCCAATTCTCATGAGAACTAAGAAAATACTGACTGATCCCCACAAGAAAAGGGAAAAAAACAAATGAAAAGAGAACCCGACTTGTCATATCACACTAAAACTCTTTTTTAGAAAAAAGATAAGTGCTTAAAGAAAGAAAAAACCCCGCATAACCAACAGAATAGAGAAACACCCAACCAAGAGAAGAATAACCAGAAAAACCAGCAACAGAAAAATGATCTCGAAAGTTAAAATAATGGAAATTGGGAAGAACCCAAGAAATAAATTTAAAAGCATATCGAATAATATCTGAAGAAATATTTTTCATTAAAAAAGAAATTTCTGAACTAAAATGGCCAGAAACCCAAAAGAAAGAAGTGAAAACCAAAGCTGAGACCGATGAGCTAGCAAACAAAGAGAAAAATAAGGCAATAGAAATCGTGACAAAAATTTTCGCAATTGACATAAAAACCAAAATGGGATAACTGCTCCAAAAAGGAAAAGATGAAGAAAAAGTTTTAAACTCACTATATTGAGTTAATAAGATAACAAGATGAAAAAAAGCCATCACAAGCATTGTCAACGCCACAGCCATATTAAACCCCAAAAATCGTCCTAACACATAATAAACTCGCGGCAGAGGGCGACTTAAAATCAAATAGATGGTTTTACTTTCCATTTCTTGGGTGATTAATGTAACGGCCCCAAACACCGCCGCCGCCAGAGCAAATAGTTCAATGGAAACCAATCCCAAATCAAAAATGACCCTTGGAGTGTGACCTGGAGCCAATTGCCCTAGTAATAGAGAGGAAAGAAGAATAATTCCTCCAAAAAAAACAATAATAAGATAAAGGCGATTTCGAATCTGCTCGATGAGTGTAATTTTAGCAATCGCCCAAATAGAATGAAGGTTATGCATTAGAAGTAGCTCCATGACGCTCTAAGGTTTGAATGAAAATTTCTTCTAATTTTCCTGGTGATTGTGCCCATTGAGACCGGTCTAAAACAGTCACCAAACGCCCGTCAATAAGAACTCCCACACGATGAGCCAGTTTTTCTAATTCAGATAAACTATGAGACGAGATGAGAATGGAAACTCCTTTTTTTTGATTTAATTCAAAAAAAAGCTCGCGAAATTGACGAATCCCCAGCGGATCTAAACCTGTCATAGGCTCATCTAATACTAAAAATTCGGGGTTATGAATGAGAGCTTGCGCTAAGGCCACGCGTTGAAGCATTCCTTTTGAAAATTCTCGCATGGCTCTTTTCCTGGCATGATCTAAGCGAACCAATCGAATAACCTCATCAACTCGCGTTTTGATATGACTCGGAACTAACTGTGATAATTCAGCGTAAAAGGTAAGTACTTCTTCAGGATTGAGGTTTCGATAAAAGTAAGGAACTTCAGGTAAATACCCCAATCTTTTTTGTGATTCGGGATGCGGGGTGGGATTTCCAAAAATAGAAATTTCCCCTTTCGTTGGGAAAAGAAGGCCTAAAACCAGTTTTAAGGTTGTTGTTTTACCAGAACCATTTAAACCAAGGAGTCCAAATACTTCTCCTGCCTTTACATCAAACGAAATTTCATCAATCCCGCGATGAACCGTCGTTCGCCCCAAATGAGAGCGCTTGTAAACTTTTGAAAGATTCTTTATGGATAATACAGTAGCTGAATCTGTCATGTATAAATTTTATATTTGAACAAGCCTCACATCAAGTATGGCCGCATTGGTACGAATGGCTTCGAGAACTTTATCTGTTACTTTTTCATCTACCGTTAAAATACTAACGGCTTCACCACCAGCCGCCCGACGTCCAACGTCATAACCAGCAATATTAATTTGAGCGGCCCCCAAAATCGTTCCCACAAACCCAACGACACCAGGGCGATCGATATTGGTTAACACAATCATATTCCCCTCAGGGATGATGTCTAACACCAAGTCGTCTATCGCAACCAAATGAGGTTGATCCGTTCTAAAAATTGCTCCTGACACTTTTCGACGAGTGCGGCCCGTATCAACTTCAATCGATAATAAACCGGTGTATTCTTTAGAATCAGGTTCAGCTACTTCTTTAATCTCAATACTAAAATCGGCCGCTTTGCCAACAGCATTAACAGCCGTAATCCCTGATGTTCTTGAGGATAAAATTCCCGCCGTGGCATCCGCGGTTAACGGAGACAAATTATGTCGACTTAAAGTTCCAGCCCCTGTAATCGTAATCTTTTTTATAGGACCATCAACAATTTGACCGATAAACCGACCCAATCGATTTGCCAATACTGTATAAGGTTTTATTTCCGGAGGAAGACCCGCAGGAAGATTCAGCGCATTGCGAGGAATTCCTTTTTCAAAATATTCAACAACAGCTTCAGCCAATTGAACGGCAACTTTCGACTGAGCTTCTTCTGTCGAGGCGCCTAAATGAGGCGTGGCCACAACATTGGGATGTTTGATAACTGAATAATCAGTTGGAGGCTCTTGTTCGAATACATCAAGGGCGGCTCCTTTCACGTGTTCGCTGTTAAGCGCATCAAGCAAAGCTTTTTCATCAATAACCCCGCCACGCGCGCAATTAACAATACGAACACCCTTTTTCATTTTGGCAATGGTTTGAGCATTGATCATATTTTTAGTCGCTTCCGTTAAAGGAACGTGAGTTGAAATGAAATCGGATTCTGCAATAACAGTTTCCAACGAAACCAATTTGACTCCAACCAACTTACACCATTCTGGGTCGGCCATAGGATCGTGGGCCATAATTTGCATTTCAAGACCTAATGCGCGAGTGGCCACTTCTCTGCCTACTCTACCTAAGCCGATGAGTCCTAATTTTTTACCGACAAGTTCGCTTCCAGTAAATTTTTTACGATCCCAGCGTCCTTGTTTCATGCTGCTATCGGCCGCAGCCACGTTGTGAGCCAATGCCATAATAAGAGAAACCGTATGTTCAGCCGCTGAAACAGTGTTTCCACCGGGCACGTTCATGACAATAACACCCTGCTTTGAGGCTGCCGCTAAATCAATATTGTCAACACCAACACCAGCACGACCCACTAATTTTAAATTTTTTCCTGACTCCAACACCGTTGGTGTCACCCTTGTTTCTGAACGGACCAATAACACATCGGCAATTCCGATTTCTTTTAATAATTCTTCAGGTTTTAATCCTGTTTTTATAGAGACATTAAATTTAGAATTTGACAATAGTGGTTCAAGACCTTCTTTATCAATAGGATCACTCACTAAAACATTTACCATTTTCTTATCCTCGCTCATTTAGACCATCGCCGCTTTGGCAGCTTCAATACCAGCGGCTGGTTTGGGAAGTTTATAACCCATCTGGGTTAAAGTTTTTTCGAGAGCCGTTAGCCCCACCATCATATCGAACTCGTCCATATACCCCATATGTGCTAATCGGAAAATTTTTCCTTTTAAATGGTCTTGTCCGCCAGCAATAGAAACACCCTGATCTTGGAGCATCTTTTTAATTAAAAGATTTCCATCAAATCCCTCTGGTAGTTTGGCGGCAGTTAATACAGAACACGGCCGAGAAGAAAGAAAAGGAAAGCCCATCGCAGCAATACCCGCTTGCGCAATTTTTTGAAGGCGTAAATGTCTCGCCCATACACCTTCAATTGTTTCTTCTTTAATCATTTTAAGAGCTTCACTCAGTGATGCAAATAATGTGACGGGCGGAGTCCAAGGTGTTTCATTATCCTTGATAGAGGCACGAATGGTTTTAAAATCTGAATAGAAACGAGGCGACTTCGCGGATTTATTTAATTCCCAGGCCTTATCTGAAAGAGTTGCCATGGCAATTCCAGGAGCCGTCATTAATCCTTTTTGTGAGCCACCCACAACAACATCACATTTCCAATCGTCAAAATGAAGTTCTTCTCCAGCAAGACCCGAAACAGAATCAACAACAAGAATCGCATTTGTCTTTGAAACAACTTGACCAAGCGCTTTAATATCATTAACAGTCCCTGTTGAAGTATCTGTGTGTTGAACAAATACCACTTTAATTTCAGGATTTTTCTTAAGAGCCTCTTCTACTTTATGAGGACTCAAAGGAGTTCCCCATTCTTCTCGAATAATATGGGTTTTTAGACCAAAAGCATTACAAATGCCGATCCAACGCTCTCCAAATGAACCAATGCTTCCAACAAGAACAGGATCACCGGCAGAAGTTAAATTGGCCACCGCCGCATCCATCGCCGCCGTACCGGAACCCGAAATCATAATCACATCTTGTTTGGTTTTTAAAACATACTTCATTCCTTCTTGAACTGAAGAAAAAACATCTCCAAATTCTTTTGTTCGATGATGCAAAATGGGCTCGGATGATTTAGCGGCAACTCTTGCAGGAACGGGGGTCGGACCGGGGGTTAATAAATAGTATTTCTTCATGAAACGTTTATCACTCCTTTTATAACTAATCCCTTAACAGAGGGAATACTTTTGATTTCGTCTCGGCTTTGGTTGAAGAGGGACTCTGAACAATCGCTTTGTGAAAAACATCATCGATTGACTCAACAGAATACATCTTCACTTGTTTTAAAATTTTCTCAGAAATCTCAGCCAAATCTTTTTCGTTACCCTTAGGGAAGAGAACAACTTTAATTCCCTCTCGAAAAGCGGCAACGACCTTTTCTTTGAGACCGCCAATCGGTAAAACTCGTCCACGCAAAGTCACTTCACCAGTCATAGCTAAATCTTTTTGAACTGGTTTCCCAGACAAAGCGGAATAAATAGCAACGGTTAAAGCAATACCAGCAGAGGGGCCATCCTTGGGAACAGCTCCTTCTGGAATGTGGATATGAATATCGGTTTTAGTAAATAAATTCTGACGGAGCCCCAACTTCGAAGCACGTGATCGAATCAAAGAATAGGCCGCTTGAGCTGATTCCTGCATGACAGAACCAAGCTTTCCTGTTAAGGTTAGTTTTCCTTTTCCAGGCATGGTATTAACTTCGATGGTTAAGGTTTCCCCTCCATGTTCTGTCCAGGCCAGACCCGTCACAACCCCAACTGAGTTGACGGTAATTTTCTCTCGAATAAAATCTGGAGCCCCCAAGTAACGAGAAAGATCTTTTAGCGCAATAGCGTTAACAGCTGATTTGACGTTTTTCTCAGAATTCCTAACAAATTCAACTGCTACTTTTCTACAGATTTGAGCAATTTTTCTACTCAACTCTCTCACTCCGGCTTCTTGGGTATAAGTGTGAATTAATTTCCGCAAAGCTTCTTCTTCGAACTGAATTGAACTGGATTCTAACCCGTGATCTTTTAAAGCTTTGGGAAGTAAAAATTTATTGGCAATAGATACTTTTTCATCAGTGGTATACGCACTAAAACGAATCACTTCCAAACGATCTTGAAGAGTACTCGGAATTCCATAAAGCGAATTTGCCGTCGTAATAAAAATCACTTGAGACAAGTCAAAACCAGCATCTAAATAATGATCAACAAAATTTTTATTTTGTTCAGGATCTAAAACTTCAAGAAGAGCAGCTGCAGGGTCACCCCTTAAATCAGAGCCCATTTTATCGATTTCATCTAATAAAATAACCGGATTACGGGTTTTTACTTTCCTTAAACTATGAATAATTCTCCCTGGCATAGACCCAATATAGGTGCGCCTATGACCACGAATATCAGATTCATCTCGAACCCCACCCAAAGAAATTCTTACAAACTCTCGTCCCATGGCTCTTGCTAAAGATTTAGCAAGAGATGTTTTCCCAACTCCAGGAGGCCCCACAAAACAAAGCGCCGGCCCTTTCAAAGTTTGGGTTAGTTTTAACACCGCCAAATATTCCAACAAACGCTCTTTAGGTTTATTCAAACCGAAGTGATCTTCTTCTAAAATTTTTTGAGCATCTCGCATATCGATTTGGTCTTTTGTCAATGTATTCCAAGGCAAACCGACAATCCATTCGAGGTAATTTCTAACAACCGTGGCTTCAGGAGAAAAAGGCATCATTTTTTCCAAACGGTCTACTTCTTTCAAAGCCATTTCTTCGGTTTCAGCGGAAAGTTTCAATTCCTTAATTTTTTGACGGAAATTTTCTATTTCCTGACCAGAATCATCCTTCTTCTTTAACTCTTTTTGAATGGCGCGCATTTGCTCATTTAGATAATACTCTTTTTGGTTTTTTTCAATTTGGCGATGCACCCGCAATTGAATTTTTCTCTCAATATTTAAAATTTCAATTTCTGAATCTAAAATTTCTACCAATCGGGCCAATCGTTTAGGAATAGAGGCCGTCTCAATAAGATCTTGTTTTTCTTCTAAACCAATTAATAACGCATCACAAATAAAATCAGTAAATTGGTCCAATGAAGTAATAAGGTTGGCATTAGCAACCACATCAACATGGATGCGTCCTGTTTTTTTCGAATAATCTTCAAATTTTTTAATAACAAGCCGGCGGTGAGCTTCCAATTTTAGTGGATCTTCGTTATTCAGAGAAGGAACAATCACAGGCTGAACATCAGCCACTAAATAACCCTCTTTTTCTGACATATCGAGCAAATGGGCGCGAGCGCGACCAACAACTTTCACTCGAATAATGCCTTCAGGCAAATTGACAATTTGAAGAATCTCAGCAACAGTGCCATGCTCATAAAGATCTCCCTGCTTGGGATCTTCTACTTTCATATGCCGCTGAGCGGTAATAAAAATAAGCTTATTGCCTTCAAAAGCTTTCTGAATGGCTTGAATAGATTTTTCTCTTCCAACGACCAACGGAGCTGAAACAGAGGGAAATACAATACGATCCCTTACCGGAAGAATCGGCATTTTTGATGGGAAAGGCATATTTTCTTGATGAATGTTTTTAGATTCAGGCATTTTTTTCTTGAAATTAAGCGGTTTGTTTATCTGCATCGCCGTAAATACGTATCGGCAACTTTTCTTTGCGAACAACAGACTCATCTATGACTACTTTTTTCAAATTTTTCTGTTCTGGAAGCTCATACATGAGATCAAGAGTCATATCTTCCACGATCGCACGTAAACCTCGGGCTCCCGATCCCCGTTTAATGGCAATAGAGGCAATCTCTTTAAGGGCGGTTTCAGTGATATCCAAATCAACCCCTTCTAACTTGAACATTTTGACAAATTGTTTAACAAGAGCATTTTTAGGGCGGGTAAGAATATCAACCAGCGCACCCAGTCCAAGAGGTTCTAATGTACTAATAACAGGTAAACGCCCAATGAGTTCTGGAATAAGCCCATAGGAAATAAGGTCTTCGGGTTGAACATATTTCATCATTTCACCGTGAGGAACTTTCTTCCCATTTTGAACATCAGCTCCAAACCCTAATCCTTGACGTCCCATACGGTTTCGAATGACGTTATCCATTCCTTCAAAAGCCCCACCACAAATAAAAAGAATATTGGCCGTGTTAACTTGAATATATTCCTGTTGCGGGTGTTTGCGTCCTCCCTGAGGAGGGACAGAGGCCACGGTTCCTTCTAAAATTTTGAGCAATGCTTGTTGAACCCCTTCACCTGAAACATCACGTGTAATGGAAGGTGAATCAGATTTACGGGAAATTTTATCGATCTCATCAATATAAACGATCCCGCGTTCGGCTCTTTTAACATCATAAGAGGCAGCTTGAAGAAGGCGCAAAATAATATTTTCAACGTCTTCTCCAACATAACCCGCTTCAGTTAAAACAGTCGCATCAGCGATAGCAAAAGGAACTTTTAATAACCGTGCCAAAGTTTGAGCTAATAATGTTTTTCCCGTTCCTGTGGGGCCTACCAATAAAATATTCGATTTACTTAACTCGACATCATTGGTCTTTAAACCACTTTTTGCGGAACGATCTAGAAGTTCTACTCGTCGGTAATGATTATAAACAGCGACTGAAAGTATTCGTTTGGCTCGTTCTTGACCAATGACATATTCATCGAGAGCTGTTTTTATTTGAGTGGGCCGAGGTAAATTTCGCACCGCGCTACGCTGTTCTTCGTCTGAAATTTTCTGAAGAAGCGCGTAAGAATTTCGGATACACTCTTCGCAAACATAAGTGCCCTGTCCGCCAATGAGTTTTAAACCGTCGCTTTTGCCTTTAGCGCAGAAGACACATTGAGGAGATTCTGAAAAACCGTATTCGTTGTCCATAAAACCCGCTTATTTTTTTAGAATATCTGCAATTTTCCGAGGAACAATGACTTCGTCAATAATTCCATATTCTTTGGCTTGTTCCGCTGATAAATAATGATTGCGTTCCATATCAGCCAAAATTCGATCAAAAGGTTGACCGGTATGTTTGGCCATAATTTCCGTTAATCGATTTTTGGTTTTAACTAACTCTTTAGATTCAATACCAATATCTGTTGCCTGACCGGAAAGACCTCCACCTGATAACAATGGTTGATGAATCATCACTCTTGAATTAGGTAATGCAAACCGAGAACCTTTAGTTCCTGCTGTTAAAAGAACGGCACCAAAAGACATGGCCATTCCCATGCAAATCGTTGTAATAGGAGAACGGATATACTGCATTGTATCGTAAACAGCTAAACCAGCTGTTACCATGCCACCAGGAGAGTTAATATAAAGGTTGATGGGTTTATCCGGGTCTTCTGCTTCTAAATAAAGTAATTGAGCAATAACCAAATTAGCAGAATCAGTAGTTACCGCACCACCAAAGCCGCCAATGAAAATGATTCTATCTTTAAGCAAACGGGAAAAAACGTCGTATCCGACAACGGCACCCTGAGTCCACCTCTCAATAATCGACGGGACAAGCATTAAGAACCTCCAGAAATTTCTTTTATTTTGGCATTTGCAGAAAGCCATTCAAATACTTTTGTTTCTCGCAACTCTGACTTTAAACGATCATGATAAGGGCCATTAAAAGCTTTCGAAAGTGTTTCTCGATCTTTCGGATCAATGGTGTTTAACGTTTCTTCAATTTTGGCGGCAATATCTTGATCAGTCGCTTCAATTTTTTCGGCCTCTGCAATGGCATTGAGAATATAAGCCAATCGAATATCTTTTTCCGCTTGCGTTTTGGCGTCTGGTTTCATTCGGTCCACAACATTATCTTGCTCTTCTTTTCCATACCCCTGTTGAGCCATTCGATCCCGTTGACGTTTCAAAATCTGCTCAAACTGATCGTTGACTAAACTGGCTGGAACGGTAAAAGAATTTTCTTTAAGAAGCTCATCGGCAATTTGATTTTCAACATCCCTTGCTGACGACGTTTTCCAATCCTTTTCTAAATTTTCACGCACTTTAGCATTGAGAGCGCTTAAATTTTCAAACCCCAAATCCTTAGCAAACTCTTCATCAATTATCGGCAGTTTTTTCTCTTTAATGGCCTGAAGTTTCACTTTAAAAACAGCTTCTTTTCCAGCCAAGTCTTTGGCAGGAGAATCCTCTGGAAACTTCACTTTCACTTCTCGCTCTTCTCCCACCTTGGCTCCAACCAATCCCTCAGCCAGACCGGCAATAGCCTGAGGCGCTGACATGTCCATTAAAAAATTCTTTGCTTCGGCTCCTTTTAGAGCCACTCCGTCTAGAAAACCCTGATAATCGATGACGGCATATTGAGTATTAGAAAGAGTGTCCGTTGAAGCTTCAGTTAATTTGGCGTTCATTTGAGCCACGTTTTCAAGGGTCTTTTTAATATCTTCATCTCCAATCGTTTTTACTTTTTTATTAATTTTAATTCCTTTATGACCTGTCACTTTAAACGTAGGGGCCACTTCAACTTGGAATTCAAATTCGAAAGGCTTATTTGGAACGAATTTAGCCGATTGAATAATAGGAGTGTGTACGGCCTGGATTTTTTTTATCTTAATAGCTTCACTCACGCCTTCTCTAAGCAAAGTATCTTGAGCCTCTTCATGGGCGTAACCCAAAAATTTTTCTTTAACAATTTCAATGGGGGCTTTACCCGGTCTAAAACCAGGAATTTTTGCTTGAGCCTGAACTTTAACAAAAGCCGCTTCAATTTTCTCTTTTACTTTATCAACAGGCATTTCAACTGAAACAGTTTGAACACAATCTTTTTCAGAGGAAACCTTAACTTTAATTTCATTGCTTGATAATCCTAATACCATATTCATTCCTTTGCTTTTGACATCTTCTAATTTCTATTTTCTCATGCCAATTTCTGCTTTTTAAATTTTATTTCTCTATGCAATTTCTCTTGGAAATTAGAATTTCGCATGAGAAATGAGAAGTTTTAATGGACGGAAAGGGAGTTGAACCCATAAGCCCTTGCGGGCACGAGGTCCTAAGCCTCGCGCGTCTGCCAGTTCCGCCACCCGTCCACCTACGCAACTCAGGCAACTTCTAATTTCTACTTTCTATTTTCTCATGCTCCAAACTACAGTTGAAATTAGCATGAGCATATAGAAGGATTTTTCTTCGAAAAATCTGCGCCCGGCAGGACTCGAACCTGCGACCTGCTGGTTCGAAGCCAGACGCTCTTCCAGCTGAGCTACGGACGCAAAAAAATAACTAGATTTCGTGTTTAGGTTGAAATTAAACTCTCTAGGTTGGGTGAATTTATCACATTATCGATAATTTTTGAAGAAATTTACCAATTTTCGATAATTAATCGTCCTCGAAACCCAGATAAACAACTTAAAAACTCCACCATCAAAAACGCCAATTGTTTCTAAGAACAGGTTTATATTCCCGATTACAATCAACGATGCATCATCAACCCTTTTTTTGACTTGATTTTTTTTTAAACAAAGACCACACTTTCAAATGTCCCAAACAAGGAGATTCAAATGAATCGCATATTACTAATGCTATTGTCAATTGCTCTTCTGCAAAGTTCACCAGCTTATGCAGAAACCATAAAATCAAACGTTCTCGAAACAGGACTCTCAACAGAAACGCTTATTGATCAAACCGGCAGCGCTACCCACGCAGGAGGCGACCAAGGCGAGGTGAATGAGGAGGGCGAGGTTGCTCCAGATGATAATAACGGGGAACCGGGCTGCTTGAGAAAGATAGACGTCACGATCAATGCGAAAGTTAATCCAGCGCATAACTTCTCCATAAAATTTAACCTCCATTCAAGTCTTTCAAACACAAACAGAGAGATTATGGTCCCAAAAATAAGAATAGTGAACGGATCGTCTTTTCATCAAGGGAAAACGCAGCTCAAGGCCTTGAAAAGCGAAGCATTCAAATTGACGGCGAAACCACTAGACCTCCCCGCGCTTTATCAAGCCATCGATGCTCAAACAAAAGATGTTGAAATTGGTTGTGAGCCCAAATCAGTGATTTTCGATTTTGAAATCAGAAAAAAATGAAAACGAAAGGAGAAACAATCGTGAAAAAACTTTACATGGCCTTGATTTTGGGTCTCACCTTGGGAGTCGGACACAACCTTCAGGCGGATGATACCCGACTTGGCAGCGATGACGGCACGTTGGACAGCATGGGAACGATCCTGCCAATCTCTGGGACCGTTAAACCCATGCCTTCACCCACGCCGATCGGCACCGAGGTAACGCCACCGCCGGAGACGGGCGGTCCAAAATGCGTTCTGGGCAATATGTCGATTCGGGAAGGACAGACTCCTCCGACCGGCGTAGCCACCATCGTCTCGCGCATCAGACAAGCTGGTAACAATTTGGTGGACATCCACATTTACCACGGAAGCTGGTACGACGGTTGCACGACCACCTTGACACACAATCAACTTGACCAAGCCAACGATGTCACCGCGAGCATACCGGTTCTCATACCGAAGAAGGTTGAGGGCCGCACCCTTAACGTCGCTGGTCGATTCTCCGAAGGTATTCATAGCGAATTCGGTGGTGTAGTAGATTCGGTTCGCGAGGAAAATGGCCAAATAGTCGCTTCCTTCGTTGGCAACAAACCGGTGATGCTTACTTACGGTCCTTTTTGGTTGCAGTAGGCCATAGGGTCTCAAAGCCCCTGCCCGCTTCAGCGGACAGGGGCTTTTTTCTTGCCAAAATTCACTGAATTCGCATGGAAAACGGCGCGAACTGTGGGTACGTTTCGTTAAACATGTCGCTTGAGGAAAACCCACAAAACGCATATCCCTCCCACAAAAATGGTGAGCCCATCCCAATTGGATGGCGAAACTTTCCGGAACGACCGAAACGCGTGAACCACCAGAAATGCGGCCCACACATCAAAGACGCTGATGCTCGACAAAGCTTCCACCCAAGACGCCGTGGGCAAGCCAGGAATAAGGTAGAGCCCGGCGAAAAATGGTTTTGCATCGGCGCCGGCCATACCAGACGCGAGCAACGCATACAGCGCGGAGAGCGACGCGCCCAACAGGCGGGGGGCCCAGGCCAGGCCCGCGGCGCAAATCACCGTGGAGGTGGGAAGAACAATTCCGGCGAATGGCAGCACCAAGACCAAAAGGCCGCTTGTGGAAAGCCACAGCAGCACGTTAACCACCAAGGCGAGTGAGAAATCCCCAATCCATAAGTCGAAGCTCGCGTTGGGCTTCGAAACGGAACCTAAGCTTGAGAATACGGCGGTGGCAATGACCGCCAAAACGGAGATGAGCATGTCGGAGCGAGAACTGATGTGGTCGAAGGACTGCGCGGGCGACAGCAGAACCGAGAAGAACCGTTTGACGAGATTAAAAAGATGCGGACGGTCGGGGGTGTCCGCATCGTGGAGCTCCGGTTCGTTTTTCGGATTTTTTTCTTCTGTGGACTGAGGAGGAAAAGCGGGCGTAACAGCAGGTGTCGTCACAACGGGACGCGCTCGCCGAAGGAGAGCCTTCACGCCTGCCAAAAGTTCGTTCAAGCCAAAAGGCGCAATCTTTTTTTTTAGTTGGAATTTGACCAAGATCTCAAGCCGCTAACAATAGATTTTCATTTTGTTTTTTGTTGTTGAGTCTTTGCATCGCTGATCTGAGCACGGGCAAATAACGGAAGCCTTTAATGGTTTGAAGCTTGGGCTCCACAGTCAATAAAACCGTGGCCACCCTCCAGTACAAAGGTACTAGAAAAGATGGAGACACTAACGAATACGGTACAGAAGGCATTCGCGGCGTCGACATAGTTGGAGATAAAGGCCTGGGAGTAACTTTAAAAGTCGAATCTCTCAATCAAAAGCTAAATGAATACCCCGGCGACAAGATCCTTACGGTAACAATACCCCAAGGATGTAAAGATGTAGACGAACAATTCCATTTCCGGTTTCGACCGCATTAATCAAAAACTTAGGGATTGAGGCAGATGTCTCGGTGAGATTCCATTTCACTGGGACATCTGTTTTTATTTTTTAAAAGGCCTATAAAACCATTCATTGAGAAGTCTTCACGGCACAAATCTTCGGGAAATCTTCATCTTGTCATAAGAAAGTCTTAATGCAACACTACTATTATCATATGACGATGAAGGTTTCCTCATTTAAAAAAATAACTTCTTTTATTGTGAGTTTTGCTTATTTCACCACGCAAATCGCGTTGGGAAATCAAGCTGATTCGAGTATTTGGGCTGAAAGGCGAAAAAAGCTCGATTACCAAATGGCAGCCGTACCAACCGAAAGACCTCAAATGCCATTGCCCCCTCTGGGTAAAATGAAATTGTCGGCTGAGCCAATGATTATGAAACTTTCTTCCCGGCTTCGACCTGTTGCAGAAGCCATTTCTTTTGCAAATGCCACCATTCAAGACACCTACGACTCTGGTAATAATAAAAACCCTCCCATTGTTATTATTCAAGACATCCATCTCAATCATGAAGCGCAAAACAATATTGCGGCAACAATCCAATCACTTATAGATGAAAAACAAATTGGGGCTGTTGGTGTTGAAGGGGCTTTTAATACTTTTAATTTCGCTCCTTTTCGAAGCTATGAAGATAAAAAGAAAGTCAAAGAGATTACCGAAGCCTTCGTTAACAAAAACCTCTTAGCTGCGCCCTCTTACGTGGGAATTACAAGTGAAAAAGACCCTCCCCTCTTTTTCGGCGTGGATGAGCGCAAGCATTATGATGCCAATGTAAAAGCTTATTTAGATTCCCGCCCTCTTAAAAAAAATATTTCAAATGACTTGGTCGTCCAAGAACGTGAATTAAATGAAAGAAAAGCAAAAACATTTTCACCCCATCTCAAAGGTTTTGATGATTTAAAAACCGCTTACCACAAAGAAGAGCTCGGAATTGGAAAATATTTAAAAGAATTATTCACATTCCAAGAACCTGACCCCTTATCAACCTTAGAACGATTTGCAGAAGCTTATTCAATGGAACAGCGACTTAATTTTAACCATGTCGAAGCCGAACGAAAAAGTGTGATTGAAATTTTGGCAAAAAAACTAACTAAAAATGAAACAGACGAACTCATTGCCCAAAGCCTCGCCTATAGAATGGGACGAATGAGTTTTGGCCGTTACTACGGCAAAATCAAAGATCTTTGCGATCATAAAGGAATTGCCTTACACAAAACACCTGCTTTTGCTGATTATCTTCGTTATGTGCTTTTGGCTGATGGCATTAAAGCAGAAGTTTTATTTGATGACATTGAAAAGCTTGAAAACGAAATCGCTGAAAACCTCATCAAAACAGAAGATGAAAGAACTCTCATTCTTAACAGTGAAAAACTGTTACTAACCCAAAAACTCATAGACTTTTCACTCACCCCAAAAGAATGGAGCAAATATAATGCCGTCATTCCCAATCAGAAAAATGATGAATTATCGCTAAAACCATTTGAGGCGTTCTACGAACAAGCGGACATTCGTAGCCACAAAATGACCGAAAAACTGCTCTCAAATCTAGGAACCAGGAACAAGGAACAAGGACCCGCAGTCCTCATCGTTGGCGGCTTTCACACCGCCCAAATGACCCAGCTTTTCCGAGAGCAAAAAATTTCTTACATTGTTCTCTCTCCCAAAATAACCAAAATAGAAGAAGGCAGTGGATCTGCCTACCTAACAGCGTTTTCCAGAGAAAAGACACCACTTGAAAAGATATTTAAGGGAGAAAAACTGTTCCTGGCTTTACAGAACCAAAACGTTGAATTTCCACCAACCGCAGCCCGCCTTAAGGGAGTATTCGAAAAAGAAATAAATGGCCTAGGCACCGTGGAGATTCCAGTTGGCGGGAAAACCACTACGCTTAAAGTTGAAAAAACAAACGATGATCCAACTCAACACATCGTAACTCCACAGAGAACAAAAAACATTTTTATTTTGATTCCTCTTTTTCTAATGCCGTTTCTTGAAACCCTTCTCTTTCAAGACATTGGGCTATCAAATCTACAAACACATGTTTTTTCTTCATTTTGGCTTTCGTCCTTGGCGGTTGCGACCATTGCGGTGGGTGTCCATGCCCTTGCTAAACAAATACTTAAAAACCAACAACCACTGAATTCAAAAAGTTATATCGCTATCGGATTTCTTTTCTTTGTTTTTTCTCTTCCCTTTAATCCTGCATGGGGGTTCAGTTCAACATCTTCTTTTACTATCGCGTTTTTAGTTCATGTTTTAAATAACCTTATTGTTTGGGCCTTTAGAGATAAACCATGGTTTCCAAAGTGGTGGCCGATGGCGTCAGTTTTAACCGAAAACGAAGGCACTGAGCGATTGTTTGCTTTGGCCGCAATCGGAAAAATCGAATACATCATATTAAATGAATTCGAAGTTAAATTACTTAGGAGTATTGGGGTTTTATTTCCCGGAGGCAGTTCCTTAAAAAATATTGAGACTGATTCTTTACCGCAAATAGAGTTAGAAACAATCCAAGTAGAAACAGAGAAAATTTTGGCAGATATTTCTTCATTTATTGAACTAGAAAAAGAACATTATGGTGATTCTGAGGATGACGATGATGGTTCTGAAGAGCTATCAAAGAATTATGAAAAATTAATAAAAAAAATAAGCACAAAAAAAACCTTAGATCCCGAGCAGATGTTCAGTATTTTATTAAGCCTACTAGAAAAATGTGACTCCATCACAAAGTCAAAGAAAAAAACAAATATCGAAATAAAAGAATTGAATGACTCAAGAGAAGAA
>JBJXGI010000063.1:0-57110 GCA_046153645.1 Elusimicrobiota bacterium
AAGAATAAACCATTCGGACAAAAAGGCGGTGTTTTAAGAACCGCGCTCTTGTCACACGGTCTTCATCTCTGGCACCATACACGTCAATCCAAAAGTGAAGGAGCGCGTGAATGAAAATGTAACCAAAAGCACCCGGCAATCCAAAAGATAAGATAGCGACAAACCGGAGCGCTTCTTCTAAAAGCGGCATCACAAAACCAGAAACTGTTCCCTTATTTTCTGGTTTCCCATCTAATTTTTCTGCTCCAAAATCGCGCACGCCGAGATCAAGAGTGTCAATGGGATGTGACAAAGGAATCTTTTTGATACCTAATCTTTTGAGATACTTCAAAAAGCGAAGAACACGTGTCAATCGACTCAATGGCTTTACTGTGCCACCAAGTTCTTTGATGAGTGCTGCTTTAAAAGCAATGTCCACACGGTGAACTGTTGGGGCGCCGATCAACTCATTTTCATTAACTAAAGAAATTTTTTCTCCCGAGACCATTTTCTCAATGGGTGTGTGTTCACGAGAAAAAGTAGAAAGGTAATCAAGAGTTGACCCAGACTCTAACGAACTGACTTGTGGTTTTATGACCATGGCTGAGAGGCCGCTTTTTTTAAGTTTAAGGAGAACCTCTTCTGTATGAAACCCACCAGCAACCAAAATTACCCGGACTCCGTCCCGGTTTAATGCCAATACACGTTCAGCCATTTTTTGGCTGCGAATGTCGACATATGAATAAAAGAGTTCAAAGGAAGACAATAAAGAGGGAAGATTCCCGGAAACGGGCTTAAGCGTCTTATAACGCGCCCATTCTGATGGTGTAAGCGAATAATTGTGAAGCTTTTCCGACAAAATTAAACTTTTATCTTCAACTGCCCATTTATTTTCTTGTTCATTTTTGGCGAGAGCCAGGATAACACGCTCTTCAAATTGGTCAACAGCATTTAATATATCAGTCATATTTAACTCTTTGGATTTCTGCACATAAGCTAAATAAGAGTTAAATCGCGGCGAATGGGAAAGGTTGATGTTATTTTTTGATAAAAGCTCAGTTAAAATTTTATAGAAGTCAGCGGTGACTATTTTTTTATTTTTGAGCGCCTCTGTTAAAGAAAACAAATCGTGCTGACCTGTTTCATCTAACTTTTCCATCAAACGAGTCATTAATATTTTCTTTTCTTTCTCAATAATTTCAAATTGAAGAGCCCGTTCTTCTTCACAAAGAGCCAAAAACTGAGTTAACTGGTCTCCGGGTGCCAAGGCTACTTTTTTTCCTATTTGTGACAACTCCGACATGTATTGTTCCAGTTTATTTTTCCCCATCGAATAATCGCTGCGCAGAAAAAGTGCTTTTAAAAGAGTGGCATTCTCTGTTGCCAAGAGATGATGATCAAGCTGGGCGCGAGCGGTTTTTATTTCTTCCGATACTTTTTCGCGGTTTGATACTGACTGAAGATAAGCTTCAACATTTTTTCTATAGGCAAGGGCGTCATCAACACCTTTAAAGACGGGCAGAGGCGCTGGCAAAGTAAGCCCTGCATAAGAAACCCCAGAGATATATTTGTTATTGAGAAATTGCTTCGCCAGTTTTTTAGTCACAGACATATTCGGTGTCCAGCGAAATGGTGAGAAATTGAAAAAACCGTCCGCCCCTTCCACAGCAACAACGAATTCATGAGGTTTGGCGGGGTGAAGAAATCGACGGAGAGTATCGGCTATAAAAAGCTGGGCTTCTGTGTGACCATGAATATCTTGGAGGAAAATAACATCAACTTTCGAAGTCAAAGGTGCATGCGAAGGATTGATGATTCTGTCCTTTGGGCGAGTGTTTTTTCTCCGTTCTTCCCAAATACTTTTTTCTACTGAGTGAGCAAACAGCGCCTGAGTAAAAAAAATAGACATGGATAAAAGCACGGCCATGCTTTTAAATAAAAAACCTCGAAAATACGATATCCATGAATGCGGTTTCATTATCATTAAATATTATTGATTTGATCTTAAATTGACATGAATAACCTGTAAATTTCTTGTAACAAAGTTGAGAGCCCGTCGCGAAATGAAACGCTGCCTTTCAATTCTCTTTGAATTGTCCTTCCAATGTCACAGCTTCTCTGTAAACTACAACCATTATGGATATGACAGATTTACCCGTTATACATGGACACCGTAAGTGGAGAAAGTTTTTTCTTCTTGGAATTGTTGTAATGGGAAGTTTGGTGGCTACCGCCGCTTTTTGGGTGCATCACTAATAATCTCATTGTAAACACACTTCAAAATTAAGACAATCTCACCCTATGGAAGAAGCGCCTATCGTACTTGAGGTAAAAAACCTTTCAAAATCATATGGAACAGGGTCTCGAAAAAGACTGATTCTCGATAATATTTCCTTCCAAATTCCCCTTGGAAAAATTTGTTGCTTATTAGGCCCCAATGGATCAGGAAAAACAACTCTTCTTAAAATTCTAGCCGGTCTTATTGAACCCGATTCTGGATCAATTGCGATTCAAGGAATGAGTCCCACTGAAAACCCTCTCAAATGTCGCGCTCATGTGGGCTGGATGCCAGCTGAAGAGCGCAGCGGTTTTTACGGTCGGTTAACAGGAAGAGAAAACCTCAATTTTTTTGGAACATTACAGGGTTTAGATCAAGCGCATATGGATAGAGCCATTGGAAACTTAGCCCTTCAGCTTGATATGACTGAAGAATTAGACCGGACATTGCTTCACGTTTCTTCTGGCATTAAACAAAAAGTAGGTCTTATTCGCTCCATGCTCCATGAGCCTTCCATTGTTCTGATGGACGAACCAGGAAGAAATCTTGATCCGCATACATTGATTCGACTGCGCCGTTTGATTAAAAACCATCTAGCTAAAATTCAGAGTAAAACAATCCTTCTTTCAACCCATTTATTAGAGGAAGCCAAAAAAACAGCCGATATGATTCTTATTTTAAACCAGGGAAAAATCGTCCGAAATATTAATATTGACGATCTTGAAACAGAACTAAAAACATCTTCTGTCGAGGATTTTTATATGAAAACCATCGATGAACAAAAAAAACCATGATATCCCGCATACTAAAAGCATTTTTTATTCGAGATTTTAAGCAAGCCATCAGTTACCGTTTTGCTTTTGTATTGGATGTAACAAGAATTGTTTTTAGTGCTGCTACTTTCTATTTTGTGGCCAAATTGTTTTCTGATAATGGGTCTGATTCTCTTAAAAATTTGACGGGCGGTTATTTTCCATTCGTTTTAATTGGGATCGCTTTTTCAACCTATCAATCCGTCGGTCTCAATTCTTTTGCACAGTCCCTCCGACAAGAACAATACCTTGGAACATTAGAATCGGTCTTGGTCACTCCTATTCGAATTCCCACTTTCTTAGCCGGCTCAGCTTTATGGGACTTTTTCTATGCTTCAATCCAAGTGGTTATTTATTTTATTGTGGCTTTTTCCGCTTTTGGATTAGAACTTCCGCATGTCAATATTCTTCCGCTTATAATCTCTTTGGTTTTAACCCTTACTTCTTTTATGGGATTGGGAATTTTGGCCGCTGCATTTATTCTTGTTTTTAAGAGAGGGAATCCCATTACCTGGGCGATAGCAACAGCCGGAGAGCTTTTCGGGGGCGTTTATTTTCCAACTCACATACTTCCCGATTGGATGAAATCTGTTTCAGAATGGATTCCAATGACACATGCCCTTCAAGCGTTACGACAAAGCCTCATTAATGGCGCTTCTCTGGGGGATATTCAAGAGCATCTGGTTTACCTTATATTTTTTACACTTCTCGTCTGGCCTGCAGGGATATTTGCTTTTCACTTTTCTCTTCAGCATTCGCAAAAAGACGGATCTTTGAGTCACTATTAAAAAAATTCCAAATACCAAATAATAAAATCCAAACAAACTTAAAATTTCAAAATAATCAACTGTGGCAAATATATTTGCGTTTTAATTTTTTATTTTTTTCTGTTTGTTTGGATTTTATTATTTGGTATTTGATATTTATTTTGTTTGCATTTCAAAAACCCCATCCCAGCCCGCATGCGGAGGGCGAGTCATAAAAGACCGCGCTCGTTCCAAATATACTCTCGTCACGTGATCATTGGGCAGATACTCAAACACTGTTTGAAAAACTTGAATAGCATCTTCAAACTGTCCTTGTCGATAAAGAGCCAAGGCTTGATGATACCTTTTGCGGCCCTCAACAATATCTTCCGTCATTTCTCCCTTCTTACAAATAACTTCAAATACTTTCTTTGGATCTTTTTTCCCTTTCACTCGAATGAGATCCAAATCTCGCGCTTCAATTTCATCTTTGGCTTTTTCAAATGTCCCTTCAGAAATCATGATGCGCGTGTGATATTGTTTATTGGCTCCTTCTAAACGAGAAGCCAAATTCACCGGGTCTCCCATCACCGTGTAATCGAATCGCTCACTGGAACCCATGTTTCCCACAACCACAACACCAGTATTTATTCCCACACGACAATCAATACTAGGCAATCCTTTTTCATGAAAGCGTCGGTTGATATCGGGCAATATAGAAATACATTCTAAAGCGGCCTGACAGGCTTGAGCCGCGTGTCGAGGTTGATCTGCCGGAGCGTTCCAAAAAGCCATAATACAGTCGCCAATATATTTATTGATAAGGCCATCGTGTTTCAAAATAATATTTGAAAAATCTGTTAAACAATAATTCATCACTTCAACCAACTGAGATGGTTTTAAGGCTTCGGACATCGTTGTGAAACCCGCGATATCGAGAAAAAAGATGGTCACTTCACGCTCTTCCCCTCCTAATTTTAGTTTCCCAGGATCTTTGGTGATAACATCAATAATTTTTGGGGATAAGTATTGTTTAAAACTTCCTTTAATTTTTCTTTTTTCTCGTTCTTCAATAACCAACCGATAAAACAGAACTCCACCATAACTGACAACCATCAAAAGTAAAGGTGTAAACAAAGGGATAAGGATGAATTTTTTATTGAATAAAACCTGAGCAACAACCACCTGTAAAACCAAACCTCCGATAAATAACAACAGTTTCCCCCAAGTAGGAAAACGCGTTAACAAAAACGCAAACAGAAGGCCCAACAACAAAATATATCCCAGAGAAGATTCTACGGAGATTTCTTTAATATAGTTTTTTGCTATTAAATTATCGATTATATTTGCGTGAATCATCACCCCCGGGTGAATAGAAATATAAGGGATGGCCTTCAAATCAAAAAGGGCTGCGGCCGTCACACCCACAAAAACAATTTTATTTTTAAAATATTTATCTAAATCTATTCGATTGTCTATGATGTCGGCGTAAGAATATGTTGGGTAGGGAAACCCCGTGGGAGAATAACGTGGATCGGCGAAATTAATCACCAAACTATTTTCGAACTCATGAGAATCGGGACGAAATTTAATAGGCAAAGCAGTCTGTAATTCTGCGAAAGATTTTCCTTGTGCAACCCCCAACGTTTCGACAGCAAAGGAAGGAAAAGCATCTTCGCCAGAAATGGCAAAGAGTTTGGCGCGCCTGGTAATTCCATCAGAGTCAGGATCTAGATTAACAAAACCAATTCGTGAGTTTTCATTGAGACTCTCATATGGAAATAACGGATCACTCGCATTAATTTCTGAAATACCGGATTTGAAAAAGAAAGCCTGAACGGAAATGCCCGTGTCTTGTGCAGCAGAAGCCAAAACTTGATCTGAAGTTGGATTTTCATCATCTTTTTCAGTAAACAAAGTATCAAAGGCCACAACTTTTGCGCCCGTTTTAGCCAATTTTCGAATTAATTCTCCATGAATCTTTCGAGGCCAAGGCCAGCGTCCCAGTTTAGCGATGGACTCTTCATCAATATTGATAACAACAATATCGGAATTAACAGGGCGTTCCCCTCGCCATTTAAATCTAAAATCCGCCGATTTATGTTCCAAGGCTTCAAACACACCTTTGATGGAAAGGAATAAAACAAATAAGGTCAGTAAAGCGCAAATAAAAAAACTTTTTGACGAATGAGACTTGAGCATAGGCCTCCGTGGATTAATACCTCTTAAGAGATGCCATAAGTTTATTGTTTTTTCAATCGCAAATTAAAAGAATCCTACTTAAACAAAGATCCTGTCATCAGTTGGATAAGAATGGGTCCCATTAAAATAATAATAACGGAAGGAACAATGAACAAAAATAAGGGCAAAAGCATTTTTAATGAAATAAGTTGAATTTCTTTTTCAGTATGAATAAAACGCTCCATTCTCATTTGAGAGGCCATTTCATTCAAAATAAGCTCAACCGAGCTTCCGCGTTCTAACGCATGAACAATCAGCAAACAAACGACCCCAAAAGTCTGACCTTCAAATTTTACAGCTTGTTGTTTTAATATGTCGGCTCGAGTTTGTGTTCGATCTGAAGACAACTCAATATGATCAAGCATTTTTTTTAGTGGGGATTCGACTAGATATTGACTGGCCTCTTTCCAAGCTTTATCGATATTGAACCCTGCCCATAAACCCATTGATAACAATTCCAGAAAGAATGGCAGTTCTTGATCAATTTTTTCCCTCTGAATTTTTGTTTTATGCCGCAAATAAACAAATCTGAATGAAAAAATAAATATGATGATGGTAAAAACCAATATCATTCAAGTCGCCCCAACTTCTGAACAAATATGAGTCCAATGAGCGACAACACCAAAGATAAAAATAACAGGACTCGCCCCAACAACGTCTTAAATAAAGGTTCTAAATATTCGGGATAAAAAAATGAAAATAAAATAAAGAAAATAAACGGAATGACCCCAATAATCCAGGCTGAAACTCGAGTTTGAGCAGAAAGGGCTTGGGCTTTTTGAACAAAATGTTCTTTCTGTTTTACAGCGTTAATAAAAGAATTAATTTTTGATGAAACAGGAGCTCCGGAAACATAAGAGTAATTTAAAAACGCTCTTATCATTTGATTTTCATGCCCCTTAAATAAACACTGAATTTGTTCTTTCATATTATTTACTTCTACGCTTTTAACACGTTGCAATAAATCACTTTTCAATGGGTGAGGCGCATATTCGACATAATCTCTTAACGACTGTGCCAGAGAAGCGCCACTTTTTAAACTTAACACCAAAAAACTTAAATGTTTTTTTTGTTGAAGCACCATCAACTTCTTTACCCCTTTTCTCTGGAAGAACTTCAATGCTTGTTGAAAGCACTTTTTTATCTTTTCTTCATACAACATAACCTCCACCCCTATGAGGAAAAGTGAAAAACCATAAACAAAAATAATGAAAATGAACATGGCTTAATTGAGACGGCTTATAACTTTAAAATTTAAAGTTTCTTTATCCACGTCGGCTATTTCTTTTAGTTTTCTTATTCCACCGACCCTTTCCATATAAATCACCACATCAAAAGCGGAAATAATTTGTTGTCTTACCACTGAAATCGGCCATTTCGGAGACGCCATGGAAAGCAATACTTCTAAACGATAAAGAGCTTCTTGGGCTGAATTGGCATGCAAGGTTGTCATAGATCCCTTATGCCCCGTATTCATCGCTTGAATAAGAGGTAATACTTCCTCCCCCCTACACTCACCCATCAAAATTCGATCCGGCCTCATTCGAAGGCAATTAATGACCAAATCCTTCATGGAAATTTCGCCTTGCCCTTCAGTATTTTTTAAACGGGTTTCCATTCGGACAACATGAGGCTTTTGAATATTAAGCTCAGCGGTATCTTCAAGAGTTAGAATTCGTTCATCTTCATTTACAAGTTGAGAAATAACATTCATAAGCGTTGTTTTCCCCGAACCGGTATTTCCACAAATAAGAATATTACTCCTATTGTGAATAACATTTTCCAGTAAAACGGTGTGCTCAGGAGAAATGCTCTTCACGTAAACGAGATCATTTAAAGAATGAAAATTTTGAGTGAATTTACGAATGGTTAAGATAGGACCATCAATAGCAACAGGAGGAAGGACAATATGAACTCGAGAGCCGTCCGGAAGACGCGTATCACAAAAAGGAGCCGCAATATCTACCCGACGATTTCCATGAGAGACGATTTGATCAATAACAGATTTCAGATGATTTTCAGAATCAAAGCTTTCCGTTGCTTTAATCACTTGACCCATTTTTTCAATGAAAATATGGTTAAACTTAATAACCATAATTTCCTGGACCATCGAATCATTTAAAAAACCACGAAGAGGGCCGAGAATACCAGACAACACATCACTTTGAGCTAACATAACTTCCTCCTATAACAGATAATAAGGAGGGGTTATTTTTGGAGAGGATCTAATTTGAAGGGGTTTCTAAATTTGATTCTTGAACTTTTTTATTTTTTTCAGCAACAACAGAAACACTATAATCAGCGGCTTTTAAATTCAAGGTGATTTCAGCGTCAATTTTTTCAATCCAACGTTTAAAATAAAAAATGCCACCGCCAATCAACAAAAGAAAAACCAACCAAAAACCCATACTGGGCCGAACATAAAGCTGCCAAAGCGGAACCTTTGGCTTGGCAAACATCACTTTAAAACAGGAAAGACAACAATACGCTCGAAGAGGGTTTTTAGCACCACAATGGGGACAAATAATTTCTTGTTTAGGGTCAACCGAATATTTATCCATCAATGTTATATTCCTTGAATTATATTTTTTACACTCACAGAATTTAAATGCCCTTGATCTTTTTCTATAGGTGAAGCCAGTAAGATTGTAACATTACCAATACTTTGCGCCAACGCCAATCGAGGCCCTTTTTCCAGGGGTGCCATAACAGTGACATAATAATTTTCTTTTTCAAAGTATTCAGCTGAATGATTTTTTGTTTTTCCGCCCCCCCATACTTCTTGATCTACAGCCAAAACAGAAACATTCGACAACATAGGAACAGCCTTGTCTTCAAATGTCCAAATCAAATGAATTAAGTCGCCGGGTTTCAATAATCCGGCCAAGGATGCTTCACGCGAACATCGAAATGTCATAGCGATAAAACCTTCTTCTAGGTTCCAGGCCAAGCCCAGATCCGAAGCGCCTCCTTTTAATTTTTTCAGATAAATAATTTCGCCTTTTAATAAAGGTATACCAACTCGATACCTCCAATCACCAATTTTATTTTTTAAGTCTTCAATAGAAGACAGTCGCTGATAATCATGATTCGATATAAAAACCTCTTTTTCCTCAATCATATCAGGGATCACAATTTGACCCACCTCTAAATCCTTCTTGGCAACGAATACCTTCTGAGATTTCAAATTTTGTTTTAATGAAGACTCTGTTTTTGATAAATATCGGTAAGATAAACTCATTGCACCCATTGCCAAAAATATACCGAGCAAAAGATTTTTATTTTTATAATTTAATTTCATCCTGATGTTCCTCCTCAATAATTAATGATTCTTCTAATGGCATATTTTTTATAAGCGCTTTAATTTTGATCTCGTAAAGCTCAAAAAATAATGCTGAGGGAAATTTTGTAAACCGATGTATAGAGATGTCTTTAAGAAGTTTTCCATAACCTGATGTTTCCTGAAAATATTTCCTTAAAGCAAGCGCTGCTTCATTCTCATTAATATTTTCTTTCGCGACCAATTTAGCACCTATCCTCGCCGCCGATATCATATGGAGCCGCAATTGTTGAATCTCTAGCAGTCCAATCATAGATATCAGAATAATGGGATACAAACTGATCATGAAAATAAATTCCACCAATATTCCTCCACGTTCAATTTTGAACACTTTCCAAACTCACTTTAAAAAATGGATATCGGAAAGGAAGAAATTTATTTTCAAATATGAGATCACTTTCATTTTCCGGGAATCCACTATTGAAGCCTTTCTCTTTGGCCAATCGAGATTGAATTCGTCCTCTATATTGAGACCTTACTTTCCAATTCCATAACCCAACCATTGATTGGAATTGGAATTGTTTTTCTGCCGTCAACATGGACTCATTTCCTTCCTCGAGATTAATTCCAGGTAACTTCCAAAGCCGTTTATACCACAGCCCTTGGACAAAAAGTTTTTCACCAAATTGATTAATAATAACGCCATCTTTTGGTTCCAACTCAAGCTGAGAAGTTTTAATGCCGGTGGAAAACGAAGAAAAACTAGACACGTCATAGACCTTCTTCATTAAGTTCTGATAAGACGTTAATCGTGCTTTATAAGCCGGAATGGCATTCTTTAATTCTTTTGCTTTTTGGAGAATGAACGCACGATCAACCTCGGTAAAGGCCAATTGACGAGACCCATTAAGAAATATTTTTGAACCAAAATCATTCCACCGATAGGGAATAGTTTCCCAAATTTGAGATTTGAGTCTTAAAAGTGAACAAAGGAGCGCTTCTCCTTTAGAGTTTATTTTTTCAACCTGAATAACAACCTGCGAAACGCATAAAACAAATTGGAAATACATAAAAATAATGAGAAGAAAAAATATAAACATCACCAATACTGAACCCTTACATTTTTGATTCATAAAGAATTAATAACCCAATCATGAGTTGTTAGTTTTTTATAAAAAGGAAAAAATCCAAATCGACGCTGTATAGTAAAGGAAAAATTCCAAATAACAATATTTTTTAAATAGGGGAACGTTTGGACCGAATACTTAATTTCACTTACTTTCAAATGTTGCTTATGAAGAGATTGAACCGCGTAGCTTCTGGCGTCTTCAGGCGTTTTAAATGACTTGCCTTCAATATGCTGAATTAGATGAATAACAGTGCGACGCAAAAAAATCTTCTCAAGCCCCAACAAACCAACATCAAACAAGACCAAAAAAAACAAACCAATTAAAGGAAAAATAAAAGCAGCCTCAACCGTGGCATTTCCAAGGTTTATAAACAAAAAATATCTATTTTTTTGACAATGAATTTTTCCCATAAATTGGGAGGGGATTTACAGAAGGAGAAAAAAGAAGGGGACTAATAAAATATTTATACTAGTTTTTCGTCGGAGAAGTCAATTTATTTTTTTGGCGGGCCCTTTTATCTTGTTCGCGGCGAAAATATCCACGAAATCTAAAAACGACATTTTTCTTGAATTTCAAAAACAATTCATTCGAAGCGGCCATAAGCTCTTGTTCGTCAACCCCAATTAAATTGGACATGGAAATTGCGAATGAATCAATTTCCTTTTGAAGAATAGATTCAAAACCCGATTGATAGACATTCAGGTCTTCCCGATATTTCATCCATAAAGATAAATCATGAGAACTTGCCTCTTTAATTTCTGCCCAGTACAAAGTACGCACTGTCATACTCGAATCTAAAATAACATCGGCCCATTGAAAACCAGAACCTTGATTTCTATAGTTTCCAGTCCAACTAAAAGTCAGAACAGGCTGGCCGTTCTTAGTGCCCACGACAGCATCTGATTCCAATATTTTTAACTGAGCTTCAATTTTTTTCTGGGCCTCTAAGAAATTTTCAGCAGAAATAGCCATTTCAGTTTTAGCAATTCTTTCATTAGAAGTTAAAACCCCTTTTTTTGATTGCGTTATTTTTTGGTTTTGGCCCGCCGCAACAGGAACTGAGGATTTCAATTCGATCTGAGCGGGCTTTAGTTTATCAGGTTGAACAGAAGGAATGGGCTTGGGAGACTCCAGTTGAGAATGATACGTAATCACTTTTTTGGGAATTTCAACAACGCTTTCCGACCTTACAATTTTTGATATCTTTTTTTTATTAACGCGCAAAATCATATTGGCCCCTATATCAAGAACCACTTCTTCATGATCTTCAGAAATGATTTTCCCATAGAGAGATTTCCCTTCGTTCAAAATAATTTGATCAGAAGAAAAAACAGGGATACAAAATAAAAAAAGAATTAAAAAAACAAAGAATTTCATTATCGCTTAAACTTCCTATTATTTTTTTCACCAAAACCAAGACTGGCCCCAATATTAAAAATGAGTCGCGATTTTCGGTCATTATTCTGAAGAGCATAGGCGACATCTATACGAATAAATCCTGGATCTACTGAACGAGATGGTGCAAATCGAAGCCCCAGCCCCACATTGCTTTTCACCTTGTTCATTGACAGTTTTTCTCCTTCCCGAGCTATCACACCCATATCAGCAAACACAGCCCAACCCCAGTGCATGAGGCTTAACCAATCATATAATAGGATTTGGCGATCTTCTAAAGTGAGTAAAACCTTTTTATTTCCATCAAATTGACGAATAGAATATCCTCGGAGCCCGTTTTCACCACCCAACAGCAGTTGATCCTCAGGATCTGGATTAATCAACGTTTTATATTCTAAACGAGAAAAAGCGGTATGCGATTTCCACCAATCTTTAAAAAAATAAAAACTGACCAATCGACTCGTTCCAGCTATTGTTTTTCCACTTTCATATCGAGAATCGTACTCATAATGGTTCATCCAATACTGTTTTGGGAAAAAGGAAAAATTCTTAGTGAACTTGGTTCTGTAATGGATAGAGTTATGAGTGGCACCTAAACTTTTAAGTGATGGCCCCCCCTCTATTGTAGCTTGCCATCCTAAATTAATATCTTCAACTCGATCAAAGGTAAAAAGTCCTTGCTCTTTAATAAATCTCTGCCGGGAAAATTCGAACCCACTTAAAATAACACTGTGTGTCCTTCTTTGAGGTAATTGAATAGAAGAAAAGGGCTCCATATTCGAAAATCGACTCTCATCAAATTCATAGGCGCCGAACCAACGGATAATTTTATCAGAACTCTCTACAATTTTATGCGAGTAAAAAGCCCGCCCATAAGCTTCTTTCTGATCAAATTTAGAAATAATATTTCTATCCCTATAAAATTCAATTTCGTTGTTTGCTTTTCTCCACTGAACACCCTGCGATGAAGGGGTATAACGCGAAAAATAAGGCCGACTTAAATCAACAACCAATTCATTTCCTTTATTATCACCGGCGTAAGTACTTGCCAATTCCCATCTGGTTTTTAAAAATTGACGGTCTCTAAAAAAGTACCCGTTTCCAAAACGATCGGCGTCTTGACGAACATAAGCCCCCACAACCATTCCTTGGCCAAGAAAATTATTTTCTAAAATACCAAAACGGTAATAGTTTTCGCCTCCCGCGGCTCCATATGTGAGTTGAATGGAAGTGGTCCAAACATCTTGAGTTTCAATCAAAATATCTACAGATTCTTCATCAATGACTTGTGCCTGAATGACAACCGACCTGAAAATGGGGCGCCGCCTCAAAATGCGTTCTGACTCTTCGAGCTTTTCTAAATCAATAAAATTTCCCTCTTGAAACAGAATTTCTCGACGAATAAAACTCTCTTTCGTGACAATATGAAGACGATTGGCTAGGGAAAAAGGAAAATCTTTTTGAAAAGGGGTTCCATCAAAAAGATTTTTTCTGTTAATAAGAATATGACGAATTTTCTGTGATTGGACTTGAGTAAAAGCTGGTGAAATCAATCCGAAAAGAATGGCTAGGAATAAAGTACGCCAAATAAGAAAACTAAACCGCAAGTTGTCGAGACACAAACCGGATAACAGTTTCCGGGGTGGGATCTTTTAAAAGAAGAGTTTGTATGTTTTTCAAGATTTGTGAGAACTCCTGTTGTAACTCTTTAAAAATTAGTAACGAAGCGGGGTTACTGGTGTATGTTACTGCACAAGTACCGTACTTGTCATTAGAAATTGGTGAAGTATACATACCAAACCAATCAACCAACTCGGTGAGATGCTGAGACCTTTGAGAATCTTCTTTAATAAGTAAATTGACTACCTCTGGGAGCTTTTTCATGTCTGGCAAGGAAAAGAAAGAAATGCCATTGGTATCATCCTCTGAGCGATTCGCGACAAAAAGCCTCCATAAACTTCCAAAAGTAGGATCTTTAACAATGCTTTGAGGCTGCCAGAAAGGAACCCAATTAATACTTAACTTACCAGAATAAGACCCCTCTAAATAATAAACACATCCTTGACCTTTTAAAAAAGTTTGCCGGTCTGACTCTTTTAAATTACGCCAGGCCAAATCTTTTAAGCTCCCTGGAAAAATGACAAATAAATTAGATCCACCTATTTTCTTTAACATTGAAAGGAATATGGCATCAAATAAACTCTGGGAGTGGGTAATATTCCAATAATCACTTAAACGTTTTATATCGCCATCTATATCTGTTTTATAACTCCACCAGGGGAATAAGGCCTGCCGGGCCTCAACTGTCATTGACCAAATAGACATTTTAGGATCATGCACGTCGTAGATATGATACTGAGGGTTAACCAATTTCTTGAAATCTATATCCTTGGCTAACTCTCCAGCGTCTTCATTTAATTTAATAACATCAATTCCCATAACATTTTCCTTTGACAAAAATGTAGCAGGGATGTCATTAAATTGCCATATTGAGTGACCAGAGTCACAGACGGAAAAACGAGTTGATTTTCAGTATTAATTATGGAATGTGTTTTTAATTATTCTTAACTGGCTAAGAGTTGCTCTACTTTTTTAAGTAATTGTTTCGGTATAAATGGCTTGGCGAGAAAGTCATTGGCCCCAGAATCAAGAATCCTTTTTTGATTGGCTGGTGTAACATATCCAGTAATGGCTAGAACTTTTGTCTTTTTCTTTTTCTCAGTCTTTTTCATTGAAGCGCAAATATCAAAACCATCAACACCCGGCAGATACAAGTCTAAAACAACCAAATCTGGTTTAAACGAAACCCATTTTTGTCCCGCAGAAAACCCATCCTTAGCGGTTTCAACAATGAATGGAATAGATATTTTCTTTAAAGACCGCAAAATGATTTTTAACAATTCCGCGTCATCATCTACAACTAAAATTCGCCTTTCTTGATTTTTTAACTCATCAGGAATGGGCATTTTATATTTATTAAAAAATTCAACGAGATCTTGCTCTTGAATGCGGCGGTGACCTCCGGGGGTTTTATAAGCCTTTAATTTCCCTTGATTAACCCAAGACATGACAGTGGTGATATCTACCGAGCAAAACTGGCTCACTTGGAATGTGGTATAGATTCGATCAGGCATAAACATTCTCTCCGTACGATAACATATTAAGCATTTTAGCTCATTTTCCGACGATTAAAAGAAAATAAATGACGGAAAGAAAAAATAAAACTTATTATACATATTATTCATATTTATCATATAATTCATATATTAGATGCAGATCTCTCAACCGGCTCTTATGACTGATCGTCGTATCACCAATCGGTGGGTGCCATACCGGCATTATCCGTCATTTTTATTTATTCATCGCCTTGGAATTGCTGTCCCCATTAAAAAAATAAATGATGTTAATCAGCAGGGCCTATCCTGCTTTATCGCACAAAAACTTGAGTCCAAAGAAAGAATTCAATTGGGAGTTCAAATCGGATCCCAAACAAAAGAGTCGATAGAAATACCAGGGGAGGTTCTAAGCACAGAACCACATTCAAATATTCCATCCTTATATATATGCCGCATCAAAGTTTTACCTACCATTGAAACTCAATCCAAAATAATTAATTTTCTAAATAGACTTAACAGCGGCAAAGATGGCATATGGGATAGGAGAGGTGCTGGGCGACAAGCTAATTGCTGGAAAATATACAACCCTCAGCTATACGCAACCCACCAATTAAGCCGTGAAAATGAAAACATTACAGTTCGTAACCTTAGAGCAGATGACATTGAAGAACTGCTACGAGTCGAAATATCAGCTTGGGGTGAAGAAATGGCGGCCACTCGAGAAATGTTTCAATCTAGACTTGAAACGTTTCCAGAAGGAATGATTGGTGCTTTTTCTCAGGAAAAACTATTGGGATATATTTGTCTCATTCGATTTAATAGCTCTTCTTGTGATAAAGAAATTACCTGGCTTGGGGTGACAGATAACGGATTTATTAAAAATTCCCACAATCCTGAAGGTGATTGTCTCTACGGAGTAAGCCTTAGCTCATCTCCAGGCTCACCCAAAGAGTTGGCGGTTAAACTCATTAAAGCGGCCGCCAAGCTGTCCATGAGATTAGAATTGAAGGGTGTTTTATTTGGAGCAAGAGTCCCGAGCTATCATAAATATGCCGCGAAAATGACAATTGATGAATATATGAAAGCCCGAACATCAAAAGGAAAAATGCTAGATCCTGAGCTTTACTTTTATCGCCAAGTAAACGCTTGCCCCCTAAAACCCCTTCCCAACTATTTTGAAGACCCTGAAAGTCTTAACTACGGTGTATTGGGTTTTTTTGAAAACCCTCTCTATGCACTTCAAAAGAGAGAATTTCCCTTTTTTTTCGACAGCGTTAGCATTCATTTCACATAAATCTAGGAGGGCTCATGAACACTGATATAACCATCACCCCAGTTAAAACTCTAGTTGAAGAATCAAAATCTGTTTTTTCAAGTACAGATTTAATTTACGATGGTGTTTTTGGAAGAACCATTTCAAGGTGGACTTTACTTCTTCCAGGTTCAGGCTGTGCGTGGGCCAGAAAAAAACACAAAGGATGCAGTTTCTGTGCTTTCAATGATCGTATCGACGAAGTCACAGGTGGCCGTCTCATTCCGTTTGAAGAAATGATGGATTTCTTTCACTTCGGATTAGGAAAAATTGGCGCGGCAGAACCAAATCTTTTATCCCTCTTTAACGGCGGGAATTTTATTAACAATGACGAAATTGTGGAACCTGCTCAAATGGCCATTTTGGAATTCGCTCAACACCATCCAACACTTGAAAAAGTTCTCTTTGAATCGAAATTAGAATATTTATCTAACCGGAAACTCGAGGCGTGCTTAAAAGCAATTGGAAATAAGAAAATTCGCATTGGCATTGGTCTTGAATGCAAAGACGATTATTTAAGAAATGTCATTATTAACAAAGGACTTTCAAAAGAAGCCTATGAAAAAACCCTTAAAAGACTTAAAAGCATGGGAATTGAAGTGCAATCCTACGTATTTATGAAACCTTATTCAGTAACCGAGAAAAAAGCCATCCAAGAAGCCATCGATACTGTTGAATACGCTATTGACTGTGGCTCAGACATTGTAATGCTAGAAGCAGCGATGGTTCAAAAAGGAACTGCTTTCGAGATTGCGTATAATAAAGGAGAATTTCGTTCCCCTTGGTTATGGAGTATTAAAGAGGTGGTGAACAGGGTCGAAAAGTACCCTCAGTTTAACGTAGGGATATTTGATGAAGAACCCAAACCAATCTCTTATCCAAAAAATTGCGATCATTGCACAGATCGATTTAACCAGGCTTTCCATGTGTTTCGACAAACACATGAATCATTATTATTAAAACAGATTGAATGCGAATGTCGATCCCAATGGGAGAACGTTATTCGATCATGAGAGGGTTTATTGGCGGATTATTTTTTTCTCGTTTTTGTATTGGGAATTTCTGGGTGGCTGAGCGTCAAAGTTTATGAACGACGCTCCAACAACCCAGCCAACCGTGTATTTGCATTTTTTATTTGGTGCGTGTGGGTTTGGGCGCTTTGTAATTTTTTACAAGCGGAGATTTCAAACAACCTTCTCTTAAGAATTTTATTTGGTATAGATTTTTTTGCGGCTATTTTTGCCGCTTATTTTATCTTGATATTTTGCCTTTCCTTTCCCACCTCAAAAATAAATCCAAAAACTCAATTAGCCCTCATTTCTCCCATTATATTTTTAGGAATTAGTTCATTTACCAAACTTATCATCACCGATGTCACTTTTGAAATCGGGAAACAGGCCATCTATATTCCAGGCCCGCTATTCCCTCTTTACGCTGTTGTTCATGCAAGTTATGTTTTTATTGGTATTGGTTATTTATTTTATCGATGGCGAAATTTAACCGGCCTGGCCAAAGTTCAAGTCACCTATATTCTTTTAGGACTCAGTATTTTTTGTGTGATTGCTATCTTCGTTAATCTCATTCTGGCAGCCCTTTTCCCAATTCCTGTTTTTATTTCTCGAATTGGTATCTATGGAATATTTCCTCTGACCGCCTTCCCTGCCTATGCCATGATCCGCTACCGCTTAATGGATGCCAAACTGATGGTTCGAGCGACTGGGCACTATTTACTCACCACTGGAATATTAAGCTTTTTCTTCGCAATTTTAATCGCTGCCATTACCAACAACTTTAAAATTAGTTTTTTTTCATTTCTTATCTTTTTATTACTCCCTGCCCTTCAAAAACAGCTATCGAACCGTATCGGTTTATGGAAAGTTCAAAGTGGATTGTTAAACCGTGGTCAAATTAAACAAATCAATTCCATTTCTGATCGAATTAAAAACTCTGGGTATAAAATCTCAGAATTAGCCCAAACCGTAGGAGAAATTCTTCTTGACAGTTTTCCCGTATCAAATTGTGCCATCTATATTATGAATGACAGTGGCACACATTTTTCTTTTGAGGCTCCCTCCCAATTTAAAATGAAATTTCCCTCACAGATCCTTCAAAATGACAGTCTTACAAAACGATTGGAAAATTACCAAAGAGATTTAATCAATACGGTTGAATTTGATTTGCTCATTCAAACCAAATCAACAATAGCCGTTCCTTTTATTGTTTTAGACCGAGTTGTGGGTTTTATATTAATGGGAGAAAAAGAAGATAAAAAACCTTTTTTTACAAATGAAATAAACGAATTATCATTTATTGCGAATGAAACCTCAGTGGCACTGCGTTATGTTTTAGCCGTATCAAAAGCCGCCTCAGAAACAAAACAATGGGCACATAACATGAATCAATACTTAAAACCACTTGCTCATGGTTTTAATGTACTGGCGGATATAGACCCCCATATCGCAGAAAATCCTGTTAAAAGAGAAGTGTATCAGAGGATTCAACGCCCTTTAAATCGCTTGGCTGATTTCCTTTATTATTTAACTCATCAATCTAGAATGATAGATGAATCCTTACGAAACCGATATCATTTATCTCTTGTAGATTTAGAGGAAATTATTGATAAAGGTGTTTTCAGTTATCGTTTTAGTTTGGATAAAAAAAATATTTATTATGATCGAAAAATGGCGATACCAAAACAAAGTATTATGGGACACACTCAAGACCTCATTTCCCTTTTTGAAGGGTTAACCAGCAATGCCGTTCGTTACACTCCCATCAATGGCACTATTAAAGTAAGAAGCAAAATAAATGGGGAAACAATTGAAATTCAATATGAAAATGATGGGCCATCTATTCCGACCGATAATTTAAGCCAAATTTTCAATGAAGGATTTCAAATAAAAAATGGCTTCGAAGGAACGGCTGGGCTTGGTTTAGCTAACACGAAGAGAATTATTGAGATGCATGGGGCTACCATTGAAGCGGAAAATATCGATCAAAATCAAGGCGTTAGATTCACGATGCGATTTCCTTATAAGAAATAAAAATATGATGAAATATAAAATACTTATTATTGAAGATGATGAAGATACTGCCACTATTCAATCTCTTTCGTTAGCTCCCCTGGGATTTGACGTGGAAATCATTAATCATGGGAATAAAGCCCTCCTCTTTATTAAACAATGGCAACCTGACATCCTCATTTTAGATTTGGAACTTCCTGGGAAATCGGGAGTCGAAATTCTCCAAGAACTATCGAAAGAAACAGAATTCAACCAAATGATTATTATTGCCAATACCATACATATGGATATAAAAGATGATTTGGGCTTTTCATACTATACCCACTTTTTGAAATGGAAAAATAAAGAACCCACAATGATAAACAAATTATCCAGAGATGAATCAAAAAGGGCTGACATTCGACATGTTATCGCCACCATGTTAATGGAAAAATTCGGAGTTCTTCCCCCCGCTTTTTCTCAGTGGCTAAAATTAAACCCGGCGTAAACTCAACCGAATCCTAGACATTAAATCAGAAGGGGAAAAGGGTTTAACAATAAGGTCTATTTCGTCGTCTATTAAATCGGACTTAACCACCTCATCATTGGTATAACCTGTCATAAACAAGATTGGTAATTTTTTGTTTTCTCTTTTTAACCGTCGGGCCAATTCCAGCCCTCCCATAAAGGGCATGACAAGATCTGTCAATAAAAAGTCGATATCTGTTGTTTTCTGGCGAAACAATTCAAATGCTTCTTTTCCATTAGAAGCCTCAATAACGGTATAGCCGTTTTCGAGCAAAAGTCTTTTGGTTAAACGCCGGACAGATTCTTCATCTTCAACCAAAAGAATAGTTTCTGATCCACGAAAATTAGATGTTTTTTTTAATTTTGGCTTTCGTGGTCTAACCGTCATGGCTTGTTGGGGTAAATAAATATCAAATTGACTCCCAGAACCCACTCGACTTGTTACATGAATATGTCCTTGACTCTGATTAATGATTCCATAAACAGTGGACAGTCCCAATCCCGTTCCTTTCCCTTGCTCTTTGGTGGTATAAAAAGGTTCAAAAATGTTTTTCAATATTTCCGGACTCATCCCCATACCTGTATCTATAACACTAAGAAGAACATAGGCTCCAACGGGAATGTTGGGAGGAGAATCTTTAACAGAAATGTTTTTCGTGATAAGTCTGACCACCCCCCCTTTTGGCATGGCATCACGCGCGTTCACCACTAAATTAACAATCACCTGCTCCATTTGCCCCACATCGACAAACACGGGGCACAAATTAGCCTCCGTCTCTATTATTAATTGCACGTCTTCTCCAATTAACCGTTGCAACATTTTGCTTAAACTCAATAAAACAGAATTCACATGAACCATTTTTGGTTGGAGTAATTGTTGACGACCAAAGGCAAGCAACTGTCGAGTCAAATCAGTTGCGCGAAGGGCGGTTTTTTTAATTTCATTAACATCATCTAAAATATTTTTATATTTAGAAGAAGAAAGTAAAAACTCGCTATAACCAATAATAGCGGTTAACAGATTATTGAAATCGTGAGCAACCCCTCCAGCCAAACGACCAATGGCTTCCATCTTTTGTGCTTGCACCAGTTGTTGTTCGCTTTTTTTAAGGGCCGCTTCGGTTAATTTATGATCGGTGACATCAAAAGCAATACAGCGAAGGCCAATTGGTTTTTTCTCAGTGTCATATACACAGGAGCCTGGGAGATCAACCCAAATAGACTGTCCATTTTTTTTGGACCAACGAAATGACGCGTAAGCTTCCCCATTTTTTCGAATTGACTGTAAAAATTCTTTTGCCAACTTTTTATCTTCTTTAACAACAATTTCTTTCCAGAAGCAGGATGAGGAAAACCAATCTTTTTCGTCATATCCCGTTATTGCTTTTAAATTTTTGCTGACAAAATTAAGCTGTTGAGACGAAATATCAATTTGGTCCCAAGATTCCCAAACAACACCGGGGATATTGCTGACCAAATTGGAAAAACGCTTACGCTCATGGTCAATTTGATTCAAAAAGCGCTCTTGTTTTTCTTCGTCTTTTCTTTTATCAGTCACATCACTGAAAACCATCATAACCCCTTCAACCTTTCCGGCAGTACTTTTTAAGGGCGCGGTTGAAACACTTAAGTGTATTAACCTTTGGTTTTTTCTAAGACGGGTTATTTGTATTTCTTTTTGTATTTCATTTTTTAGACTAGAAGCCAATAACCAAAAATGTTCCGTTTTTTTATCAGCAGGAACAAATGGAATAGGTTTAGATAAGACTTCTTTTTTAGACCAACCCAACATCTTTTCAGCGGCAGGGTTCCACGAAGTAACGCATCCAGATAAATCCAAAGAAATAATAGCAACGGGAGCCGATTCAAGGAGAGCTTGAAGTGAACGGTGAGCCTGACCCAAATCAATCGGAAAGGAAGTGGGGGAATTTTTTAATAAATTAATCACGTTAGGTACCAAAAGTATTTAAGTCTAAGATAACATTCTTATTTTGACATAAATTATTTAAAAATTCCTTTCAGCTGATCAACTTCATCTGTAAGACCAAATTTCTTCATCAAATCAGAACCAAGATTTGATTTTTTAAGGCTATCTATTAATTTTTCTTTTACTTGAGACACGTCTAAACTTACAACAGGGTTTCCCATCGTTCCCGTTATTTTCATTTTAATCGCAGGAACACCCGAATCATTCTTTAATAGTTGCCCCACCGTTCCACGTAAAGTTTCAGAACTGGTTTTTATTTCAGCTGTCATTTTTACAGACTGAAGCCCAAACAACTGAACAGTCCCTTGAGCAGAGGCAGAAATATCTCCATTCAAATTAAATTTTTGAATAGCCATGACACCCGATTTAAAAAGATAATTTCCTTCGATACTTGAATACTTCAAATGATCCAATGATGGCAACGACACCATCTTTCCACCAGCCTTATTCAATTTTTGCAAAACCGCTAACGGAGACAAAAATATTTTGGCAACAGAAGAGCTTTCCACAAACTTTTTTAAATTTACAATTTCTCCCGCGCCATAATTCAAAGTCGCCGAGCCAGACAGTTTAGACAAACCAGAGGTCAGCTGATTTAAATCCCACGATAATAAGGCCTGATCAGATGTTATGTAATTAGAAACTAACCTTTTAATATCCAAATCTCCTTTTAATGCCATCACATCGGAGGAACCCTTAAACGTTGTTTGTAATTTCGCTAAACCTTTTAGTTCATAGGGTTTGATAGCCGGGACATAAACAGCTAATTGTTGTAAATCCATTTCGTTGGATTCGATGGTTAAATCTAATGGCGAGGCCACTAAACCTTGGGTATCTATCTCGATATTTTCAATTTTGAATTTAGAATTTTTAATCTTAACATCATTATTTTTAAGAAGATCCACATCAAATTGGAGTGAAGATGGCACAAGGGCGGGCTTTATAAACTTTTCTGGCGCTTCCAATGACACTTGATCCAACACAAGGTTTCCCTTCAACGACAATTGGTCGAGCGCACCCACAACATCTGATTGGCCAGACAACAAACCTTTCATTTTCATTGAAGACACTGGGACACCTAATTTACCCAATAAATCCAAATCAAATTCTTCCAAATTAAAACGAAGCCCCAACTGCGGTTTTTCTAAAAAAGATTTAATATCGCCAGTTATGGTGGCCTTTATTTCTTTTCCGGAAATGGTCCACTTCGGGAAAAACAGATCTTTGGAAAATAAATTAAGTTTAATTTGGCCTTTATTATTTAACTGAAAACCGCGGGCAATCAAATCAAAATCCGCATCCAACGTCATAGGAAAATCAAGTGAAAAACCATTTATATTTAAATTTAAATCTTTCAATTCAGCTGAATTTTTAGGGTTTTCCAAATCAATATAATGAATATTTCCTAAGGCAACTCGAATATGTGAAATGAGAAACAAAAGCGGCTTTGACAATTCTGCTGAGGGTAGGGATGAGGAAGGTTCAGATGAAGAGGCTGTTAAATCAGAAAAATTATATTCCCCTTTCGCGTTTAATTTAACGACATACAACGTGGGATGAACCAAGGCCACTTCTTTTACACTTATTTTTTTACTCAAAAGTGGCAACCAATGCAATTGAATTTTTAACTCATCGACGGAAAAAAATAAGTCCTCTTTTTTCAGCCGTTCTGAGAGCCGAATATTTTTGACACTAATGCCATCTTGAAGCCCCACATGAATCGGGCCAAGAACCACGGATCGGTTGAGTTTTTGTGATGCCACTTGCTCCAAATAACTTTTTACTCTTTCAGGGGTAACAAAAATTTTAAATACCACAGCCATTGCGATTAGAAAAAATCCCAAAAAAACCATCAAAAATAAAAACACCTTAAATATTTTTTTCATTTCGTTTCATTCCTTCGATAGAACAGATGAACCACACAGGGTGTTCGATTTTAGGGGATATCGTTGAACGGTGCAATCATAAAAAAGCCCACACTAAGTTTACTAGTGCGGGCTTTTTTAGATCTTAATTTTACTGGGATAACGTTGAATTCTTACGAACAACCAGAGGTAGCACCACAGGTGTTACATTTAAGACAGGTGCCGTTTCGAACCATGGTGAACTGACCACATTCGCGGCAGGGGTCCCCTTCGTAACCTTTCATTTTAGCTTCCTGAACTTTGCGACTCACTCCTTCTGTACGAGAAGAACCGCGCATAGAAGTAGGGCTTAAGGGAGGGGCCACAGCAACAGAAGCATGTCCACTTTCCATAGTCTCTGAATTAATGAGACGAGGTGTCGTTGGAGTGGAAACAGCAGAGGCCTCTACTTTAGGGTTAGAAATATCTAACTTTTCTATTTTTTCTGTATTTCCTTCTTCGTGATTAAGATGTGTAGAACGAGGAGAGGTGAATTTAAAAGGAGAGGGTTCTCTAAAAGGAACAATCCGTTCAAACATAACCTCCTCTGATTCAAATTCCACATTTTTTCGAACAGAATCACCTTGGAGATCTTCCAATTTCACCTGAGCAAGATCTTGTCGATCAAGATAGGTGATCGCAAGCTCACGGAAAATATAATCGATAATTGAAGTGGACATTTTAATGCGTGGGTTGCCATTAACCATTCCATTGGGTTCAAACTTAGTGAACACAAAGGCTTCAACAAACTCTTCCAATGGGACGCCATGTTGAAAACCCAACGATATCGCGATCGCAAAACAATTCATAAGACTTCGGAAGGCGGCCCCTTCTTTATGCATGTCAAGAAAAAGTTCTCCCACGGTTCCATCTTCATATTCGCCGGTTCGAATATAAACGGTGTGCCCGCCAATTTTGGCTTTTTGTGTGTAACCCGCGCGTCGATCTGGTAAACGACGGCGTTTGGCAATATATCGGTGAACAATTTTCTCCGCCACTTGAAGCGGTGTGGAAGGAACTTCAGTGGAAGTGGGCATATCATCAACTTGATCAGAAGAAGTATTTAAAGGCTGACTAAGTTTCGAACCATCACGATAAAGAGCATTGGCTTTAATCATATACTTCCAAGAATCAGCATAAGCCGCTTTTATGTCTTCAACAGTGGCATCTGACGGGAAATTAATGGTTTTAGAAATGGCGCCGGAAATAAAAGGCTGAGCCGCCCCCATCGCACGAATATGGGCCGAAGGAGAAATAAAACGTTTCCCTTTGGTTCCGCATTTATTAGCGCAATCAAACACAGCCAAATGTTCCTGTTTTAAATGAGGAGCGCCTTCTAACATCATGGTTCCACAAACAAATTCATTGGACTCTGCAATTTGTTCGCCCGTAAAACCAAGGAACTTCAACATGTTGAAGTTCCAATCATTGAGTTGAGCCGCAGGAATATGGAGGTTCTTAACACAGAACTCTTCACCGACAGAGAACTTATTAAAAGCAAAGTTAATATCGAAAGTCTGAGGTAAACCTTCTTCTACTTTGGCAATCACTTCATCCGTAAAACCTTTGGCTTTTAAACTTTCCACATTGATATGAGGACAACCTTTCAAAGAACCGCTGCCTCGGCAATATTGAATGATATCGTCAATTTGTTTTTGGCTATAACCCAATTTTTCAAGCGCAGGAGGAATAGAGGAATTAATAATTTTAAAATATCCCCCTCCAGCCAGTTTCTTAAATTTCACAAGCGCGAAATCAGGTTCGATACCAGTGGTATCACAGTCCATCACAAGTCCGATGGTTCCAGTGGGCGCAATAACGGTGACTTGGGCATTACGATATCCAAAGGGTTCCATGTCTACAGCACGATCAGAATCTTCTTGAGCTGCTTTCAATAAATCAGGAGGGCAGAACTTTGGATCAATACCGAGAGGCGTAATAGTGAGACCTTCATATTCTTTTGGATCTGCATTATAAGCGGCTCGGCGATGATTTCGAAGAACACGCGCCATCGCTTCTCGATTGGCGTAATATCGTGGGAAGGGACCTTTCACTTGAGACATTTCTGCTGAAGTTGAATAGGCTGTCATGTGCATAATGGCGGTTAAAGCGCCGCAAATGGCCAAGGCTTCTTTAGAATCATACGGAATGCTATTCACCATTAAATAGGCGCCTAGATTAGCGTAACCTAAACCTAAGGTTCTAAAATCATAAGACTTCTGCGCAATATCATGACTGGGGAATTGAGCCATCAGCACACTAATCTCAAGTGTAATGGTCCATAACCGAGAGGTATGACGATATCCTTCAATATCAAACTTGCCGCTCTGAGCGTCATGGAATTTCATGAGATTGATGGAGGCTAAATTACAAGCGGTATCATCCAAAAACATGTACTCGCTACAAGGATTGGAAGCATTGATACGACCATCTTCAGGGCAAGTATGCCATTCGTTAATGGTGGTATCATATTGGAGACCAGGATCAGCGCAGGACCAAGCGGCATAAGAAATTTCATCCCATAACTGACGCGCTTTAATGGTTTTACACGGATTGGGCTCTCGATTTTCTCGAGCCGCTTTTGTTTTTTCAACACGCCATACCAAATTCCATTCATCATCGTTCTCAACGGCTTCCATAAAAGCATTGGTGACACGCAATGAATTATTGGAATTTTGACCAGAAACAGTGACATAAGCATCTGAATTCCAATCGGTGTTATAAACAGGGAATCTTATTTCCTTAACACCCTGCTGAGCTAACGCCAAGGCACGTTCCACATAACTACCAGGAACACTAGAAACAGAGGCAACACGTAAGGCCGCAGAAAGCCTGGTATTTTTTTTGCGATCAAACTTTTCGGACTCTTCAGGCCAACTGTGAACCGCTTTCATAATTTCGTTTAGGCTTTTTTCACAGATTTTGGAACCAGTAACAAGCGCGGCAACCTTCTGTTCTTCGATGACTTTCCAATTAATATATTCTTCAACGTCTGGATGATCGACATCAAGTGTCACCATTTTAGCCGCACGACGAGTGGTGCCTCCTGACTTAATGGCTCCCGCCGATCGATCGCCAATACGTAAAAAAGACATGAGTCCAGATGATTTTCCACCACCGCTTAAAGGTTCACCAGAACCACGAATGGCAGAAAAATTAGAACCCGTTCCTGAACCATATTTAAAAATTCGCGCTTCACGAACCCATAAGTCCATGATGCCACCTTCATTAACTAAATCATCAGATACCGATTGAATAAAACAGGCATGTGGCTGTGGATGTTCATAAGCATTAATGGAACGAGTCATTTGACCTGTTAAGGGATCTACAAAGTAATGACCCTGTGCTGGGCCCTCAATACCATAAGCCCAATGAAGACCTGTATTAAACCATTGTGGTGAATTGGGAGCGCCCATTTGATTGGCTAAGGTGACAACCATCTCATTATAATAGGCAAGCGCATCTTCTTCGGAGGCAAAATAACCGTATTTAAAGCCCCAATAAGTCCAACAACCAGCCAAGCGGTGAAACACTTGAGCCGCATCTACTTCGGCTACAAATCGTTTATTATCAGCTATTTTGTCAAGTTCAGCCGTATCTGGAACCGATCGTTGAAGCCATTCGGGAATTCCACTTTCTTTTACTTTTTTTAAGATGGCTGGCACTCCGGCTCTTCTGAAGTATTTTTGAGCCAAAATATCGGTGGCCACCTGCGACCATTGATGAGGAACCCTGACATTATCCATTTTAAAAACAATGGAACCATCTGGATTACTAATAATAGAGCTTCGGAAATCCCAGTTAATGATCTCGTAAGGGTTTTGTCCCGCACGAGTAAACCGAGGGCTAATTTTTAAACCTTTTTTGTTTTTTGTGTTAGTTAGGGTTTGCATTGGCACAGTCACATTCCACCTTTGCCTGAAAATTTCACCACAAGTTGTGTGGGAGGTGTGTTATCTACCACAACATGTAGTTTGTGTCAATTATTTTATTCGCAGGAGAAAAAACGATTTTCATAGGGAAAAATCAACAAAATTAACATGTTGTATAATTTTGCTTCAAAAATTTTAAAAATAGAAAGGAGCTTACCATCGACTCTATTCGCCCCCCCATTTTAGAGCCTCATAAGAAGCCCAAAAAAAGGTTGGGAATAGCGCTTTTTATCGGCAGTGTGTCCATCGCGTCTCTTGCCTTTCTCATTCATAAAAGCCCTTTAAAACCAAAACTTCCACTGAAGTTTGAACCTGAATATATTGTTGTAAAAGGAACCATCAAAGAAAATGACGTGTTGGCCAAAGTACTTCAAAAAAATGGTGTACATAATGAGCACGTTAATAAAATTTGTCAGGCCCTTAATAAAGTTTTTTCAATTGAAAAAATTCAACCAAAAAAAAATTTTGAAATTTACTTCTCCACAGATAAAATTTTTGACCATTTCATATACCGAATTGACCCCACTCAAGCTTATAGAGTTAATCGTTCCAGCAGCAATACATTCAATGCTTTAGAAATGGTGGAACAAACGGTGTGGGTGGAGAAAAAAATTACCGTCACTGTTAAAAAATTTTTAGAAGTTGATTTAAGAGAAGCGGGGTATGACCCCAATCTCATAGATAACTTAACCTATGAACTAGGCGATTACGTGTTTGGTTGGCAAGTAGATTTCTTCTCCGAACAGCGCGTGGGTGATAAACTAGAAGTTTTCTTAGAGCAGGAATATATTATTGGTCAAGATAAACCCATCCCTGGTGGAAAACATATGCGTATTTTGGCCGCTTCCTATTATGGGCAAGCCACCCGTCAAAAAGAAAATTATGGGATTCGCTTCCAACCAGAAGGACAAAAACGTCCTTCTTATTTTGACCGGGAAGGAAAAGCCCTTCAAAGGGTATTTTTAAGAGCGCCATTCACCAAAGGAGTTTTTAGGGTATCTTCTGGTTTTAATAGAAAACGATTTCATCCCATCTTGAGAACCTATCGAGCTCATCATGGAACTGATTATGCGGCTTCTGCTGGAACCCCGGTGGCGGCCATTGGGAAAGGAACTATTATCAGAGCCAGTTGGTATAAAGGATATGGCAATTGTATCGACATTCGCCATAACGCGCGTTACGTGTCACGTTATGGTCACTTGTCAAAAATTGCTGTTAAAGTGGGACAAGCTGTGGATCAAGGTCGTTATATAGGAAATGTAGGATCTACTGGATTATCAACCGGACCCCATTTACACTTTGAAATGTTGGTAGATGGAAGCCAAAGGAATTTTTTAGCGATGTCTTTTCCAGCGGCGTCTTCTCTTACCAAAGATCAAATGATAGCGTTTTCACCAGTTCGGGATGAGTTATTAGCCAAATTAAAAAGCGGATTAATTGAAGATCCCAAACAATTGGCTCAAATCTCCAACGAAAAAAACCTATAAGAAAGGAAACAGAATGTCACTCAAACATAAACATGGAAACTTTCTAACCATTACCCCTATTCGAACGGTATTCGGAATCTTAATACTTTTTATTTTTAATTTATCCATCTCAGCGGACCTTGTTTCAATAAAAACCAATCAAGGAACAATCAAGGCTGTCCCCAACCAGATTCTTGTCCGTTATAAAAAAGGACAAATGAGTACCGGAAAATTAAGCGTTAAGAGATCCTTTGGCATCCAGGCGCAAAAAACACTCACTCAAATTGAAACGGAATTGGTCCCGGTTCCCAAAGGCCAAACGATCGAATCATTCATAGAACAAATGAAATCGAACCCCTACGTTGAATCTGCCGAACCCAACGGAATCATGAAAGCTTTTACGGCCCCAAATGACCCAAAATATGATTCTCAGTACTATTTAAATTCAACTCACATTAATATTGAACCCGCGTGGGATATTACTTTTGGAAATGCTTCTGTTGTCACCGCTGTCATTGATACCGGCGTTGATTATAACCATCCAGATATTAATGACAACATGTGGATAAACCCATCCCCCTCAGGAACCTCAGGTGTCAACGGATCAAGAACGGAATTAGATTTTAATGGAGACGGAGACTGTGTTGATTCAGATGCAGAACTCGGCAATGAACAATGCGCTTCTAATGACCCCTTGGATAACAATAACCCTATTTATCACGGAACACGTGTTGCGGGCATTATTGCAGCTGAAACCAATAACGCAGCGCACGTTGCCGGCATTGCGCGAGGAACAAGGATCATGGCGGTTAAATGCCTCAATGAAGAAGGGTTCGGAACATTTTCTTCAATCGCGGATGCTATTTTATATGCGGTCAATAACGGAGCGAATGTTATTAATTTAAGTTTGGGAGGCGATGGAGGATCGAGTGCGGTAAGCGCTGCCCTTGAACAGGCTTTTAACCGTGATATTGTGGTCGTTGCCGCCGCTGGAAATAGTGGAAACGCTTCTGCTGTTAGCTTTCCTGCCTCTGTTGAAAAAGTTATTGCCGTTGGCGCCACCACTTCAACAGACGCATTGGCTTTTTTTTCAAGCACAGGAAATAGTTTAGATTTGGTGGCTCCAGGAGTGGGCATTGTTTCACTTCGATCAACCAATCAATCGGATGGCAACGACATTGACGGCACGTCTTTTTCATCTCCAATGGTGGCAGGAGTCGCAGCGCTCATCAAATCTCTCAAACCAAACATGTCATTATTAGATGTCACAAAGTATCTTAATTTTACCGCGGATGATTTAGGAGCTACAGGTTTTGATCATTCATTTGGCTTTGGACGATTAAATGCGACCAAAGCATTACAAGCCGTCAACAGCGGGACAATCTTTACCGCCAATCCTTCTTCTCCTAATAAATCTTTCCCTTATCCAAATCCTTTTAATCCATCAACGCACGGAACAATGTCTATTTCAATCCCCTCTCAATTGGGAAGCTCTGGTATTGAAATAACAATCTTAACGCTCTCCGGAGAAAAAGTAAAAACGATTTCAGGAACCAACGCATGGGATGGAAAAAATGAAGATGGAAATATCGTCTCTTCCGGCCTTTATTTTTACATTGCCAAAACTTCCTTAGGGGAAACCAAAGGGAAATTAACGGTACTCAAGTGAAAAAAACATCTTTAACTTTATTGATTTTTTTTCTCTTTCAAACTCTTTCTCAGGCGGGTGTTTTTGACGGGGCCGGAACGACCAATGCCAATTTCTTAAAAATTCCTTTATCAGGCAGAGCTGCCGCCATGAGCGGCGCCTATACAGCCATTGACGGAGACATCAGTGCCATTGAATACAACCCTGCCGGCTTAAGTAAAATTCACAGGACAGATGTCCTTGCCTCGTATACTGATTATTTTGAAGGTGTCACTCTACAATCAATCGGTGTTGGTTTTCCGATGCATCTTTTCGGGAAAAATGGTCCATGGAATAATGAAAACCCTTGGTCGAAAGTTTTTTGGGGAATCAACTATCGTGGTTTCCAAGCAAAGGACGAAGAAAGAACTATCTTGGGAGCAAAACGTGGTGAGTTCTCTTTAAAATCGCAAACATTTCAAGTTGGCGCTGCCGTCCCCGTTTCAGAACGGCTTTCATTGGGTTTATCAGGTCGATATCTTGAGCAAACCATTCAAAATATTTCCGCCAAGAATTTCGCTCTTGATACAGGTGCTATTTTTAAACTATCTTCAAAAACAAATTTTGGAGTTTCGCTTATCAATTTTGGCTCAAGTACTCAATTTCAAACAGAGTCGGACCCTCTTCCCACGGCATTAAGATCTGGAATCACAAGTCGATTTGGTCACCTTTTGCTCTCCTTAGATGTCATTCAAACCAGGGACAGCGTCTTAGGAAAAGCCTTGGGCGCCGAATATAACTTAGGAAAAATTCTTTATCTGCGCGCCGGGGTTCAACACGATACCAGTATTAAACCATCGGGTGGTATTGGTCTTCGATTGGCTGGCCCTGAAAAAGGTAGCCGTTATCTTACTCCTTCAAAATCAAAAAAATCAAACTCCACTCAAAAAACGAAAGATCTTGCCGCAGACAAAGATGCTGTTTTGACCACTGCCATGGATCAAATGGCTCGCGACATGACTCTGGATTTTAAAAATAGTCGCCCAGACCTTATTCAAGCGTCACTGGCAGTTTTTCCATTCCAAATTGATGACCCTAAACACTCAAAAAAACTAACAACCGCTATTCATCTTGAATTTTTTCAAACTCAAGAGTACACGTTAATTGAACCACAGAAAATATACGATCTTATTGAGAAAAATGGAATTGCGAGGAATCAACTCGAAAGCAGTTCGATTGCAATGGGAAAATCTCTTGGCGCCGAATTGATTTTTCTTGGCAGCGTGGAACAAATTGATGAACGACTCTTATTGGCCGGCCGAATTGTCTCAACGGAAACAGGGAAAATATTGGCCACCAGCTATCAACAAATACCAAAAAGCGTTATGAGCGACAGCGCGATGAAGATTGAAAAGACCGATACAAAAAATACACCAGAACAAGACGAACCCAACAACAAAGTTAACCTAAAATTTGAAAATCAATTAACTTCCCCCAATCGAGTTGAATTCGGCTTAGATTATGGCCTTCGAAACGAAGAGAATTTTGGAATTATCCACAGTGTTTCTCTGCGAATTATCTATTAACTTTATTTAGATAGCTTTTCCTAAAAGACTTAAGGTTTCTCGCGCTTCTTCTAAGGTGGGATCAATCTCTAAACTGGAACGCAATTCAACAACGGCATCTTCTTCTCTATCCATTTCAATGTATATTCTACCAACACCATAATGAGCCGCTGCCAAATTGGAATTCACTTTTAGCGCATAGGCGTAATGATCTAAGGCCAAATCAAATTTACCTTCCATAAAACACAAATATCCCAAACCCAAATGAGCATCGGCACAAGTTGAATCAAGAGCCAAACATGTTCTGTATTCACGGCGCGCTAAATCTATTTTCCCCTCCGATGCCAAGTCATTGGCGCGTTGAATTGAACGATCCACCTGTCGACCGAGCTTAAAGCTTTCTTCAGCGCTTACCACCGCAGGCTGTGGAAATTGGATAAGTTCAGATATCACCACTGGCTCAACAGGCAATAAAATTTCTTTTGGAGGAAGCACAGGCGGTGTTGCTGGCGGTTTGGGTTTCAACCATTCTTGAGGCGGGGGTGAAATAGGTTCTTGTTTATTAAAAACGGGTGGTGCTTGAAGGGGTTTTAGTTCAGGTAAAGACTCCGGTTTTTTTATCTCATTCGCATTCTGAAACATCGGCGGCGCAGATAATATCGGTGAAACCACTGTAGGAACTTCTTTAACTAACTTTTCAACAACAAGGGGTTCCAATAAAATTTTTGTTTGTTGACTTTCAATTATTTTTTCAGCGGTGTCCGCCGTAATAACGACTTTCTTCTTAGATCTTTCTTTAAATAATTTTCGTTTAACAATTAATATAGGCATCCATACAATTAATCCAAAACCAGTAAAACCAAATAAAATATATCTGTTTTTTTCTTGCAGCTTTTTAGTCGCTTCTGCTTGGGCAATAATTTCTTGTGCCTGCGCATCTTTTTTAAGCCGTGGGTGAGATAAATAATTAAGCGCTCTCTCACGAACCTGATCTTCTAACAACATTTTTCCCAACATAAAAGAAGGAAGAGAATTTCTTGAATCAAGCGCGCGCGAAACAAATAAATTCTTATAGGCCTCTGGGCGATTTCCGGCTTCTAAATTGGCCAAGGCCTCTTGGTAATGTATTTGTGAAAAATCGACATGTTCTTTTTCAGTAAGCCGCCGTTTTCTCTCTCTAGGAATAGAGCTAAGAATTGCTGCCTTTTTCACTTCTTTGTTATTAACGGGTTCGACTTTTGGAGTCTCTGCAAGCTTATTTATTCTTTTTTTCTTTTCTACCACATGGACCGGGGGAGTAGCAACTACAACCGCGGGGGTAGGAGCTGCGACTAGGGGTTTTTTCTCAACTTCTGGTTTTGGTTCTTCAATCGGTTTTTTAATTTCGTCGATGGGAAATTCTGCCACTTTCTCAAGAGTTTCTTTTGGTTCTTCTTTAACGACAGGCGCCTCAACAGATTTTATTTTTTTAGTCGACTTCGAGGATATCTGAGCGTCTTTTGTTGCCGGTTTGGGAGCGACATTTAAATCTAATTTTGTTAATGGTTCAATAACCGGAACAGGAACTGCTTTATTATTAACATAGGCAGGATTTGGAATTTCACTTGGAATAATCTCTGTTTGAAACAGTTTATCAGGACGATCTCCCCATTGTTTAAGGGTTTTTCCGTTAATAAACATAATTTTATCTTTGGGGATTTCAATACGTCCATCTTTACCAAGAACAACAAAAGTTTCTGAGTTTTCTGTGATAAGGTTCCCGGATTGTAAGGTTCCATCTTTCATATAAATGCGCAGTTTTATATCAGCCGCTTGAAAATAAGCTGAAAAAAGCATCAAAATCGATGCCAAATAAAGAATCTTCCTCATTGGGGTTATCACCCTATAAGAATTCATCTAAATCACATTGATTTCAAGAGGGTTTTATGGAAAATAAAAGAGTGATATACACTATTTGGACACCAACGAGTTGGCCAGTTCCTCCAAAACTGCTAAAACCCTTGACGTTGAACAATTGGAGAGGTGCGTGAGCGGTTGAAACGGCACGCCTGGAAAGTGTGTAGGGTCGTAAGATCCTCGTGGGTTCGAATCCCACCCTCTCCGCCACTTTAGGGGCTGTAGCTCAGCTGGGAGAGCGCATCGTTCGCAACGATGAGGCCGTCGGTTCGATCCCGATCAGCTCCATATCTTTCTTTTAATCTAAAAACCATCTGCTTCTTCAATAAAAATTTCTACTCCGTTTTTTATGACCGGAACATCAATAGCGCGTCGGTCAAACATGGGGGATCGGCCTCGACCACGAACACTCATTCTAGAAGCTGTCACATTTTCATTCTTGACAAGATAGCTGTAAACCGACCACGCAAACAAACTACTGATATCCTGATCCAAAGCTACCGTTTTTAATGAAAAAGAATAACCATCTAGTTTTATGGGCGCCTGAGGATAGGCATTAACAATAATCCCCAACTCCTTCATCAACTCATCAGCGGAACTTAATATTTCAGGTTTTCCATTAGGAATTTGGAAATATTGTTCACGAGGAACTTGTACCAGAAGCCCATTTGGTGTTACAAAAATTTTAATTTTTTTAAGAACTTGTTCCAACATTTCTCGAGGTGAAACTTGAACTTCCACATCAATAAAAACAGGGTCATTCACATTCCCAGCAACGTCCCACCCCTGATAAGCACAACGATATTTACCTGAAGGAACCAAAACTTGAGTTGAAGAATTCTTTCCATCCCATTCAAATTCACTACTAAACCCTTCCATCATTTTTAAATAAACCGTTTTTCCAGTCATGTCCATGACCTGGAATTGGCATTTCTCTATAGGAGACGCGTCTTTAACGCTGACATTAAATTTAACCCCTCCCCCATCCACCATAGATCTTGTAAAAACAGGAGAAGAACTATGAATATTAATTTCTGGTGCTGTAATATCCAAAGCAAAATCAACCAAAGCGTTATAATTATTTTTTTGGGTCCAGACAAAAAATGCAGCTTGATATTTTCCCTCAATAGCGACGGAGTCTTTTCTATCTAATCCTTCCCACTTAAGCAGAGCAGGAACTCCAGGGCCAGACATTCGCGCCACTCGACCGCCCTTACTATTTCTAATATCTAGTCGCCAACGCAAGGGCTGATCCTTTCCCTGAAAAACAGGATAAAAAAAGACCTGCTCTTTAACTTCATCTCTATTAGGAGAAAAACCAGGGGGGTCAGCACGAAGAGACAATAAATTATTTTCAATTTGAGAAAACAATAAATCGGAAATAAGAAAAAAAAAGCTAAAAAAAATAACTTTCTTCACAGACGATTTCTCCAGTTTTAAATAAGTTTAAACTACCCAAAAAAATCGGGCACGATGGGACGAAAATCAAACTGCCCAGATTTCGCCGTTTGTTCCCCAGAGCCGAAAAACCCAGTTAATTCCTTCTTTTGAGTTGTCCTGGCCTTTCAACCTTGGCCGGATTGTGAACGGCGAGAAGGTTCTTGAGGAACTGGCCGCCACCGTCCCATGAGTGCCTACAAAATAAAAACCGGTGGCCGTTACATCACAGCAACCGGTATTCCGGTACGAATAATTTCGGTGACGAACAAGGCGATCTTACTCAAAAGCCTCCAGTCCGACAATCGGTTTTCCGTTTCGGCGGGCTATCCGCTTCGAGCATCGAAGGAAAATAGGGAGGTCGTGACTAACATGTCCCAGGAGTCCGCGGCATCCGCCAGGCCACTTGCCCCGCTGATCGACGCAATGCTCCTGAAAGGGGGGATGACAATGCGGGGCATCGTGCGTGAGCTCAAACGCAGGGCCAGCGCCTCGTGCAATGGGCGCGATGTCGCTGCCAACGTGCGCGCGCGGGTTTACTGGCTTAAGCGAAGGGGCTATCGGCCGGAGCGCGATTCAAGAGAGAAACTCAAAGTGACCCGGCCCAACAACTAAAAGCCATTCAATATCAGTGTTTTTTGGTTCCTTTCTTGCGGTAGTTATATTTTAAGTGTAGAGTGTGCTATGTAGCAGCACAATATGCGCATAAAATATAACGACACTATCAAAACGCTTGGGCCCCAAGCTGCCCGCTTTGTGACGGCACTGCACGAGCGGCAGCACCTTCTCTTCCAGCTGGAAGACGTCATCGGGATTACAGGGTTAAAGCCCGCCTCCGCCCGAAGTTTTATTCGGCAATTGGTGGGGCGAGGGATCGCCGCGCGTCTTCGTCCCGGGCTCTACAATCTGGTCCCGTTTGAGCTAGGGCGTGAAAAAGAGTTCATGGGAAATCCCTATGTCGTTGCCCGCGAACTGATTGGAGGACGGGGTTACTACGTTTCCCACGGCTCAGCGATGAGTATTCATCGCATGACCACCCAGCCCCAGCTCGTTGTGCATGTCACCTCTCCCAGGCCGATGAGAAACCGGACGATTCTCGGCACGGAATTCCGTTTTATCCGCTGCAAGCCGAATCATTTATTTGGTGTCGCCGAGTCTTGGGTGAACAAACAAGAGAAGATTATGGTGAGCGATCCGGAACGCACCATCCTGGACGGATTAAAAGCTCCTGAATACTGCGGAGGAATCACCGAAGTGGCCAAGGCCCTCTGGATGCGACGAGATGCGATTGATACGAAAAAGCTCGTGAGATACGCCGTCCGGTTAGACGTGACCGCCGTGATTAATCGTTTGGGTCATCTCATGGAAGTCCTTGAAGTCGGATCTCAGACCGATTTGGAATCACTTCGCAGACGGTTAACGGCAACCTACGTCCTTTTTGATCCGCTTCTACCAGCCGAGGGGAAATTCCTGGCTCGTTGGAGGCTTCGATTGAACGTAAGCGCTGAAGAAATAAAAGCCCTCCTGCGGACTTAAGACATGATTCCTCAACGCAACCTTTCTCTGCTTTCAAATCGTTTGGCCAAAGGCGGCGGGCGCCGCATTCCAGAAGCCGTGCTTGAACGCGACTACTGCCTCGCATGGTTTTTGGTGGGCTTGTCGCGCCAGAAATTGGGACAGCGCTTGGTTTTCAAAGGGGGCACCGCGCTCAAGCGTTGCTACTTCGGGGATTACCGGTTCTCAGAAGATTTGGATTTCACTCTGACGGAAGAGACAACCTTTGAGATTATCCGCAAAGAATTGGAACCTGTTTTTGAAGATGTCGGCCAGCGATCAGGAATTGTGTTCCAATACGCTCGCGAAGACCGCCAGAGCCACGCCAACAGCCACACGTTTTACATCAGCTATGACGGCCCTTTGCCCGCAACCTCCGGCGGCAAAGATGTGAAAGTGGATATCACGATCAAAGAGAGGATGGCTTTCCCTATCGCAAAGCGTACTGTTTTGCGCGGCTATGAAGAATATGGGGACTTGCCGAAAGATGCGCACGTCGGTGTTTACTCGCTGGAGGAGATCGCCGCCGAGAAAATGGTGGCCCTCATGGACCGCGCAAGAAACGAACCGCGTGACCTTTATGATGTGTGGCACCTGGTGACGGAGAGCCATGTGAATTTGAACCATTTGATCGACGCCGTGGAAAAGAAGCTGGATTTCCGTGGCAAGAAACTAACTGACGTCCGAGGTGAATTTAAAGCGAAGGAAGCGCGGTTCAAAAAGCTGTGGGATATGCGGCTCTCCGCGCAGATGTCGACGCTCCTAGAATTCGAAGGCGTTTACCGATCGGTTCAACGCGCCTTTCGGCAGGCGGGGCTTTCCTAATCCAAGGTGTGATTGCAGAGGTATTGGGGGGTAAGCAATGAGGTCCCGACTACACGCGTAGCAACTTGAAGATCTGAACGATGCCAAAAACTATCGCCCCTCCTCCTCCGATCACCTCTAAAAAAGCATATCGGCCCAATCTAGCAACGAGTTCTTTCTCATCGTTTGCGATTACAAGTTTTGAACCCGGGCCTTTTGAAACGAATGCGGTGGAGGTGAAGAGGTCGACTTGTTTTGGCGTTTTTGATTCCTCTAACGCTTTTTGATTGTCGAGATCCTTTTTATGTTTTGCGACTGCCATCTCCCATTCAATAGCGTCCACATGTCCATCTCGGTTGGCGTCGATTTGTTTCATTTTTTCTGTGTCTTTTTTGAGATTTTCGGCTGCTTCGCGGACAGACACTCCGGCACCGACACGCATTTCTTTTGGCAGAGGTTGCGCCACCCCAATAACAAAGAGCGGATCGCCTTCTCGAATAATTTCCGCCACCAACTTCAAATTGTCCGAACTGCCTGAGAAGCTGGTCAACATCGACGATCGTCTCGTCAGTTTGTTGCTTAGATGCACTTCCGGTGAGTCTGGAATGACAAGTACTCTACCGGTCGAATCTTGGCAATAAAACGGAGTTCCATTGGTATGTTTTTCATAGACGGTAATCCAGCGCCTATGTTTGCCGGATCCCCGCTCTTCTTCCACCTTGATGTGATAGTAAGCGCATGGCTGGAGATAAATTGGATCGACAAGTTCAACGTCGCGGGCGGCAGTTCCGGCCAATTCCACAGTTCCAATAGCCATCGAGCGAATCTTGGATGTGGCAAGGCCTCTGACTCTCCGGCGAAGCTTTAACCGCGCGAACCCATGTATAAAGAAGATGGTCCCAAAAATAAGGACGACCACGACGGTCGTCCACGGTGAATCGGTTGTCCATTGAAGAAAGCCGATATTTAAGTCCATCGGTCCTTAAACGAACGGATCAAGGCACCTTAAAACTGACGTCTACATCCTTTCGCTCTGCTTCGGTGACCTTAAACATTTCGCGTGGTTGCAGGTTCATATTGTTGGCCACGAGACTATCCGGGAAAGATTGGATACGAATGTTGTAATTATTGACGGATTCGTTATAAAATTCTCGACGATCAGCAATATCACTTTCCAGCTCCGAGACACGTTTTTGAAAGTTCTGAAAATTAGTCTGCGCTTTCAAATCCGGATAGTTTTCGGACAGGGCAAAAAGTCTTCCCAAACTGGCGGTCAGCTCCCCTTCTTTGATCGCTTTTTCTCCCACAGTCCGCGCGCTGCTGGCGGCATTTCGAAGAGCAATAACCTCTGTTAATGTGCTCTTCTCGTACTGCATGTAAGCCTCGCAGGTCTTGATCAGTTTTGGAATTTCATCGTGTCTCTGTTTCAACAAGACATCGATATTGCCCCACGCTTTATCAATGTTATTTTTGACTTCAACGAGGCCGTTATAAATTCCAATGAAATATGCGATCCCGGCCACTGCGACGACCGCAACGATGATCAGGCCAATGGAAGCCAAAACAATTGAGATCGACGCTCAGATCAGCCAACGGAAGCGCGCGGTTTACGATGTGGACGCTATTCAGGGCGCACTTCACCGCTTTGCGCGTTTCATCTACAAGATCCCCATTCAGTTGCAGATTTATGCGCTCCGCATTTTGATCAAACGAGTGGCCATTACGCGAGACAAAATTGGCGTAGAGCTACACGAGTTGCCAGTGGGGGCGCTTCAGTTGGCGTTGGATGAGAGGTGTTGGACGAAACCGAAAGGCCACGTTGCTATGAAGCAGGTTGAAAAACTGGATTCCCGCTTTCGCGGGAATGACGGCGTTGGCGATAACAACTTTGTTGGAGAGCCACCTTCTCCGCAACCTACGTTCCGAACAGCGGTTCGTAAATTGGGGGTAAAGTGGCGGAGAGGGTGGGATTCGAACCCACGAGAGTCTTACGACCCTACACGCTTTCGAGGCGAGCGCTTTCAACCACTCAGCCACCTCTCCATAAAACACCTTAAATTAAAATAATTAAAGTTTTATGGCCCTCGTTGCAGCTTAACAAGGGCCACCATAAATTCAGCTTCCCGCTAACAACATGCGGGAATGACGACTTCACTTTATCTTCTGTTTCCCTGCAAATTGTTTCTGCATTTCTCTGTTAATGGTTCTGCGCTTAATATCTTCTCTTCGATCGGGACCAGTCTTTCCTTTTCCCAAAGCCAACAAAACTTTAGCAAAACCTCGTTTATTAAAATAAACCTCAAGCGGAATAACAGTTAAACCTTTAATGGTTGTTTTTCCCATCCATTTTTTTATTTCATTTTTATTCATCAACAACCGGCGAACGCGCGTGGGTTCTTGATGAACGTGCAATGACCCCATTGAGTAAGGAGAAATATGAACATTCCATAAATAAGGAATTTCATTTTCAATACGACAAAAACCATCTTGCAAATTGATATTCCCTGCTCGAATGGATTTCACTTCGGGCCCGGACAACTGCACCCCCGCTTCACATGTTTCAAGGATCTCATATTTCGCATGTGCCCGCCGATTGGTAGCAACTATTTTTTTTTCAGGTTTTTCTTTACTGTCATTTTTCATAATAATTAAAAATTCTAATTTCGATATTCTTGTTCGATCGTGGCAACAACAGCTTTAACATCTCTCATTTTAAATATTTGTTCGGGTTTTAATTCAATAGAAAATTCATCTTCAAGAGCTTCTATTAAAACCATATGCCGCAAAGAATCCCAATTCGAAATAGTATCTTGAGATGAAGTCTCTAAAATATCACTCTCATTCAAATTAAATACTCGAATCATCACAGATTTAACTTTTAAACCTACCTTGGTTTCCAACATCATTTCTCCTCAATAATTTTTATATAGCTAATATTAGATACAACACGATCACGCTCACTCAACTCATATAAAATCTCTCGCTCTTTGATAGAAATGGGGCGAAACCCAAACCGGGGCCAAAATGATTTACATTGTTGGTTTTTTTCAGTTCGAATAAAAGAAGCTTGCCACTGACTAACTCCCCAGACTGTTTTAGCCAATTTAAAACAGTGATCAGCAAACGCCATTTCAAGGTTTCTCCCCAATATTCGGCAACTCATAAGAAAACTATCTACTATTGCAACGTTATTTATTTTTTTTATGATACACACACCCGTAAGCCCCAATTGACCAAATTTATCCTCAACACTCATAGTCAAAATCATCGAATCTGGAGATTGCGCTATTTGCTCGATTTCGCCCACAGAATATCGCCTGGTTGTTAAGTTAAATTGATTGGTTTTCTGAGTTAACTGAGAAACTCTATCAAGATCTGACGATACGGCAGTGTGAATTTCAACTTTTATCGATAGAGAAATAAGATAATCTTCAACACCCTTAAAATTATCAGCACTTTTTTTTCTTTGATCTTCCTCTTTATAAAGCTGGGTACGAATAAGATCTTCCGCTGTTGCCGCCAAATGATCAAACAATCCACTTTCTGATAGGAGCTGAGGATACTGATGAAGCTTTTCTGGCACCTGTAAGACTGTAACTTCAGGAGCATTTTTATTAATTAATTCACATTCAAATGAACTGTCATCAACAAAAACGATACTGTCTAATCCGATATTTAACTCTTTAGCGATATCCAATAAATTCTTAAGCTTTGAATCCCAATTAATTTTCCAAATAGCCAAATCTTTCTTTTTAATTAGAGAATTGGGATGATTTTCTAAAACCTCCATCACATCACTCTCATTATTCTTACTACACAATCCCAATATAATACCCCTATCTACCAGTCTCAAAAGTGATTTTTGAAATTCATAGTAAACTTTCCCAGGATAATCATGCCGGTCTAATTGAATTTTTTGAAGACCATCTTCCCCTAAAATGCCTCCCCACAACGTATTATCGCAATCCAGAATAACACACTTTTTTGATCTCCCTTTCAAAGCAACCAAAACCTTATTAATCTCTTCAGAAAATTTATTTAAAAAAGATTTTTTAAATGGCGCTTTGGATGTATACCAATCCCGATAATTAAGAGAAGCTTCTCTTCCTTGGCGACTTAGAATTATATTCCAATCAATAAATACAACTCGCCGGCCAAATTTTTTACATAAATTTTTTAAAAAATTATTTATCTCATCAACAACATCCACAACTTCTAAATGATTCCCCTGAGTACTGCCAATAGAAAAATTAAACGGCCTCAGAAAACTATTAACAACCAGCGTTGCACTGGTAAGATTCATCACTTCATTTATTATTTTTTCAATTTCTTCTTTTTCATTCTTTCCATTCCACTCAGGCATCCCATAAGAAGAAGTCATTTCCTCAAGCATGAGAGTTAGAACAACCAAATCAGTTTTTTGATTTGCTACTTCTCCTCCTAAAATCTCTTGGTGGAAAGTTCCGTAACCACCAAATTTAATATTGGTTTTTAGTCCAGACTGGTAAGCGTGAAATTTCAAAAATGGTTCAATATTTTCTAGGGTGTAATTTCGGAGAAAAAAAATATTGAGATCTTCTTTTTTTAATTCTGTTTTCTGATCACATTCTTGGATCGCGGAAATCAATGAGGGAAAACTATTCAAATCAACACTTTTAAGAATAGTTGCAATTTCACTAGACATAAGAGAAATTTTTACGACTTAACCAAAGACCCATATTTTTCTTTTCGATTAAACATGCATCTTGCAGGATTCCCCACCATAACCGAGTATGGAGGAATATCACCTGAAACAACCGCGCCCGCAGAGATAACCGATCCCGAACCAATTTTTGTTCCCGAAAGCAAAATAGCTCCTGCACCAATCCACACATCGTTTTCAATGACAATGCTATATTCTCGATTATTATAATTCACCACCAATGATTTTAGACCTTGCTTTCGCATTGGCATTGTGAGGTCTTCAATTCCGTGATTAACCCCTTGTAGGGAAACCTGTTTAGAGATCATAACATCATCCCCGATATAAATTCCCCTAGATGAATTCGCAACAATGTTGGTACCTGGGCCAATTGCAACATCAGATCCAATTTCGACAAGGTCTGGAGAAAAAATAATTGCTCTCGCACGAATAACGAAATTTGGACCGCACTTTTTTAGCAATAATTTCCAGTAAGCACGTCTAAAAAAAGAACTCAAATAAATATCAGGGTACTCACCAACAATATAGGTAATGAAAGAGCATAGCTTACTGTGTATATATATACTCTTTAGCTTCGAGAGGATATTCATTTCTAGTTGTTCCTCATAATAATTATAAATGCGCAGGACGGGATTTGAACCCACAAGGGCTTTCGCCCACCAGCTTCTGAGACTGGCGTGTCTGCCATTCCACCACCTGCGCAAAAAGTTGAAGCATTATTTTTGTTGAGCAGAAAAATTCAATTTGGCCTCAATATTTTCTTGAGCTTTCGCAGCTGGAATATGAGGATGAGGACCTCGTTGCGCAGCTTTCAACTCATTAATAGCTTCCAAATGTTTGCCTTGACCGGAAAGCGCCATTCCTTTCCAATAATAGGCTTCTGCTGACATAGGATTTCGGTCTAATGCTTTTTGAGCTGCGGATATTGTTTTTTTTAAGTTTTTTTCATGATACTCAACTTCGGCTAAGAAAACCCAGGGAGTTGAAGCTTTAGGATCTTTATCTTGCCATGATTTAATGGCTTTTCGAGCTTGAGTAAAGTTTTCTCCATCAATAAAAGTACGAATCGTATTTCCATCTTGTACACCAGAATTGGCATTGAGTGGTGCAAAAGAGACACCAAAATAAAAAAAAGAAATAAAAAGTAATAATGAATAATGTTTTTTCATAATTGAATTATAGCAAGTCAGAGTCTCGAAGGTTGAGGAAGCTTTAAGGGTTTTTTGAATTTTCTTTTAAGATAAGGTGACGACAAGCAGTAATAGTACGGCGACTCACATGAAGTGAATAGTTTTCTGCTAAATGATGCGCCAACTGTAGATCAGTCCATTTTTGATTATTTTCGTGTAACGTTTTATCGAGTGCAACAAGCACCACTCTTCTTTGCCCAGGCATTAAATCTGTTATTAAAACCTCTTTATCCCAAGGTAATAACACACTTTTGAGCGCCAGCACTCGACTTAATGTACTGGGAGAAAAATGGAGATCTTTGGCACCTTTTCTTAAAGAGATAGGGGATAATTTGGTTTCATCTTTAGAATCAAAATAGGCTTTTTGAGCTTTTAATATGAAATCAGTCACTTGCCAAAAAGCCCCTTGCTTCATATTAGAAAGTTCAAGAACTCCAATATATTTTCTTAATCGAGCAGCTTCACTTCGATTGAGGCCCTTGTTTTTTTGCCAGCGTTTAAGGGCATCTCGATCAATTTCATACATGCCACGCGCCAAATGTGGTGAAAAAAAAGACATTGAATAAGTTCCGTCCACGTTGGGAATAATTTTACCCACCATTTGTGGGCGAGCCAGATCATTACTCTCAAGCGCGGAGGGATGATAAAATTCGGCCTGTACGGAAACATCTAAAATAAGATCCTGAATTTCCTTGGTTTCTGACATAGATAAGTGACAAACCTCGGCAATGTTTTCTAATGACTCGCCTTCTTCACGATAAAGAAAAAATTTCTCAAAGTTATCTTGCCCAATTTTTTGAATTAGTTTAAGTAAATGTATTTTTTGATTAAGAATGGTTTCTGGGGCACTGCCATGCCCTCCAGCAACATTGGTTTCTTGGTTGTCATAAAATTGACTGGCCAATTTAGTTTGACCAAAACGCTTAAAGCGAATAACCTTTTTTCCTTCTGATTTTCCACTTAATAAATCCTGAAAAAGAGGATCTCTTTCAATATCACCAATAAGCCGTGCCCATTGAGATTCTGGAAGTTGAATAGCCTGGGCCATTTTAACGCGCCCAACCAAAACAGTGCGAATAGCATTTTGAGGAGAAACAGATTGCTTAAGATGAATTCGAGGATCAGACATAGATATTATATGCAACAGAAGTGCCAGAAAATCAAGAGAAAAAATGGTGTCCTCGGCAGGATTCGAACCTGCGACCCACAGCTTAGCGTACCACATCTAATTCCTTAGATCAGGAAATTTCTTTCCTGTTGTGGTCTGGACTATATCTTAGGCATTTCAGCCCTTGGGCGTATAGTCTCTACGGAACCTCGAGAAAATCAGAAGCCAAATGAACTTTTTTACTCTGATTATTTCTCGACGCCTTTACCCTCAAGTTAAGTGATTTTCTAAACCTCTTTGGATCAAAGTAATAACATTGATCCGTTTCGGGGCAATACAAACAATATAAGTCAATCTTGGATTTATCAATATGTTTGGTATGGACACCATACTTATCAGACCATGAAGATCTAAAAAATACAGGCATACAACCATTCTTATTCATTGACCGATACTTCACTTGCACCGTTTTGAAGGAGCTATCTTTATAAATCACCAAATCAAACTCAGCATGTTCAGTTAATGGTTTTAAAACCATAAAACCTTGCGTGGCCAAGTCCGCTTGAGCCTTCAAGACGCCTATGTCACCTTTATCTTTTGTGTGATGCTTCATGAGTGACCTACAGTTTCCTCGGTGTTGTCCATTTTTGGGAGTTTCACCGATATAGCCCAATCCACCATTTAGGTTTGTTTCCCTACATGGGCTCCTAGATTGAAGGCTGTTGCTCTTCCAGCTGAGCTACGAGGACGATTGAAACAAAGCTATTCTAGTTTAAATTTTTAAAAAGTTCTCGGACGTTTTTTGGGATCTGTTTAAAAGCAAGGGCACGGTGACTTATTTTGTTCTTTAAACTGGCTGACATTTCAGCAAAGGTTTTTTTATATTGGGGAACCCAAAACACGGGATCGTAACCAAAACCTTGACGTCCCGATATGTTTTCAGCAATGAACCCTCGAATCTCTCCCTTGGCAAGAATTGTTTTTCCGCTCGGAGTTGCCAGAGCAGCCACGCATCGAAAACTGGCGGTTCGTTTCTGAAAGGGTGTTTTATTTAGTTTTTTTAGAACCTTCTCATTATTATCCTGAAATGAACAACCAGGGCCTGCAAAACGAGCAGAATAAACTCCGGGCGCCCCTTTTAACGCATCAATAAAAAGACCCGTATCATCTGATAAAGAGAGACATCTAGTTTGTTTTGCCACTTCAATAGCTTTTTTCTTCGCATTTCCTTCGATTGTTTTCTTGTTTTCAACAACGGGTTTTCGTTTTGGAAAATCAGCTAAAGTCAAAACTTTCAATGAGAGTCCTGCTTTCTTCAAAATACTTTTAATTTCTGTGACTTTATGTTTATTATTCGTCGCCAAAACAATTCGATCTAAAGGAAAACTCATTTTTTGACTCCCAGAACTTTCTTTTGTTCTTTCGTAATTTGAGAAATTCCTTTCTTTGCTAAATCAATCATTTGTTCAAATTGTTTCATCGAAAAAGGTTTTTCTTCCGCGGTTCCTTGCACTTCTATTAATTCACCGTGAGATGTCATGACCACATTCACATCCGCTTGAGCGTCTTTATCTTCGTTATAACTCATATCAAGGAAAACTTTGTTTTTATAAAGCCCCACTGACACTGCACCGATAAAATCTCTTATTGGCCATTCACTGATAAGTCCTGCTTTAAAAATTTTTTGTATGGCTAAATGGAGCGCCACAAACCCACCATTAATAGATGCCGTCCGCGTTCCCCCATCGGCTCGAATGACATCGCAATCAATCGTGATCGTTCGGTTTCCCAAGAGTTTTAAATCAACGGCTGATCTAAGAGACCTCCCAACCAATCGAGAAATTTCTTGTGCCCGTCCACCCGTTGAACATTTTTGGCGTGAACTTCTCTGTTGTCCCGATCTTGGTAACATGGCGTATTCTGCGCTCACCCAACCTATTCCTTTTTCTATCGCATGGGGAGGCGCTTTTTCTTCAACGGTAGCAACACAGAGCACTTGCGTTTGACCCATTTTGACCAAACAAGAACCTTCCGCATGGGGTAAAAACGATTTTTTGAAAGATAAGAGACGAAGTGAATTGTGCGATTTATTTATCATAGGCAATGAGTATACAATCACTTCTTCCCACAAGAAAAGAAAAAACCCCACAACCCATAAATCATATGGGAAGCGGGGTTTTTAATAAGTCTATGAATAAGAACTAATTCAGAGCGGTGTCACCTTTTTCTCCCGTGCGAATACGCAAAGCGTCAACAACATCAGTGATAAAAATCTTTCCATCACCAATTTTACCGGTCTTGGTCACCTTTACAATTGTACTGACAAGTTCAGGTGCTTCTTTATCGGTAACGACAACTTCAATTTTCACTTTGGGAAGAAGGCCCACTTTATATTCTTGACCTCTCCATTGCTGAGTCACGCCTTTTTGACGGCCATGACCTTCAATTTCGGTTACCATGATTCCAGGATAACCGGCAGCTTGAAGAGCGTCCAACACTTCGTCCAAACTATCTGGCCTAATAACAGCTTCAATTTTTTTCATAAATCCCCCTATTTCCCAACCGAGACAGGTTTCCCGTCGGCAACATATGCATGGCTAGATTTTCGAGTTAAGAATTCTGGGTAAGCCATTTGCCCATGTTCTCCAATATCCAAGCCTTCAATTTCTTCTTCTAAAGAAACTCTGACACCCATCGTAATTTTAATTAAATACCAAACGATCAGAGATGTAAAGAAAACAAATGCTCCAACGGCGGCAACACCAATGAGTTGTGCGGTTAATAATTTTGTTCCTCCACCGAAAAACAGACCATTGCCCGTGGTATTGGGAATAAACTGATCTTGAGCAAAAAGACCAACGAAAATGGTTCCCAATACACCGCAACCTAAGTGAACAGCCAACGCACCTACAGGATCGTCCATTTTGATTTTATCGAAGAACACCACAGCAAAAACAACGAAAATACCGGCAATGAGTCCGATAATAAATGAACTACCAACACTAACGAAAGCACAAGAAGCGGTAATGGCAACCAAACCGGCTAAACAACCATTGATCGACATTCCCAAATCAGGTTTACCTAAGTAAAACCAAGATGTGATTGTTGAACTTAGAAGTGCCGCTGCTGCCGCGGTATTCGTTGTCACGCATATCCGCGCTATGTCACCTGCTGCTGCAGCCATGGTAGAGCCTGGGTTGAAACCAAACCAACCAAGCCATAAAATTAAACAACCCGTAACACCTGATGTTAAGTTGTGTCCTGGTATCGCATTGATTTTCCCATTAGAACCATATTTTCCAAAGCGAGGACCAAGAACAATAATTCCAGCCAAGGCGGCCCATCCACCGACAGAGTGAACAGCGGTGTCTCCGGCAAAATCCCAAAAGCCAAGTTTCGCTAACCAACCGCCACCCCATATCCAGTGACCAGTAATAGGATAAATAATCCCAACCAAGAAAAATGTGAATACAATAAAACTTCCATACTTAATTCTTTCAGCAACCGCACCTGAAACAATTGTCGCAGCAGTTCCCGCAAAAACCAATTGGAAAAAGAACTTTGCTAAAAAAGGAACAGTGGCCCAAGAAATAGAGGAATAAACACCTTGGTAGGCAGCGCCAGTTAAAGGACTGTTATCAGCCCCATTTAAAAACCACAAGCCCTGAGTTCCCATAAATCCATTTCCATCACCAAACATAAGCCCCCAACCAATAGCCCAATAGGCAATAGTTGAAGCGGCAAAAACAACGAAGTTTTTAGAAAGAATGTTGACGCAATTTTTAGCACGAGCAAACCCGGATTCAACGAGGGCAAACCCTAAGTTCATAAAGAACACCAGCATCCCGGTAACAAGAACCCAAATTGTATCGACTGCTACTTTATTATCAAACTTGGCTTGCTCAAATTGAGCCGTCAGTTCAGACAAAGTAGGACCCGCAGGAACTGCTTCTGCTGGTGCTGCTATTACAGCATCTTCCGCATAAACGGAAGGCACGATGGCGGGTGTGATGGCCATCAGCATCATAAATAAGGCTAATTTCAGCCTTCTTTTGTAACAAGTACCCATATTATTTCCCCTTCTTAAGTTTTTGGACAAAAAAAAAGCCCCGACCATCCACATTGGATAACCGGAGCATCTATGCCCTATTTTAGCTAAACTCTCAGTTGACATACTAAGAGCAAGCGTTTAACTTAGGCGACTTTGCGTAAGTGAAAAACTTAATACAAAATAAGAATTAAACCTGTCAACAATTATTTCACTTTCTTAACGGTTCTTAAGTCGAACACGAATAGGAAGAATTACGACTTCAAGACCTTTAAATAAAAGTTTACGTTGCAAAATAAATGCGGTTTGATTGTGGAGAATTTTATTCCACCAGGTTTGTTCTTCAAAAACCAATTGCCCCGCAAAAAACATATGCCGTTTCCATTGCGGCGCAATTTGTTGACACAATTCCTCTAAACCTTCAGTGGCATCCACTTCCATGGTCATATGCCCTTCTGCGTAAAAGCCAAGATTATTAGCTAACTGAACATACTTAGCCAAATCATTATTAACTGATTCTTTTAGGGCTTCAATCTCGCTACTGCCTTTAAAACGGTCGGTATCAATCACACCCACTGAAGCAAACACAAAATTTTTGTAATAAGCGGGAAAAGATTTAAGAATAGATAAAAGCGAATGGACGCCCATGCCATTGTAACCTGTGACCATTAAAATGGCGGTTGGCTCATTTGGTTTTTTTTCAGGAATCGACGTTGCTGGTTGGACAGGCAAATCGACGAGTGACTCGTCTAAATGTTTGAGCGCTTTGGACGTATTGAAATAATGATGGCGAACAAAATAACAAAAACCAATTAACGATCCTGTGCAAAGAAGAGTAATCCAACCGCCATCCTTAAATTTAACCGTGATTGTCACAATCAGAATGGAAAGAGTTAATAATAACCCCGTCAAACTGACCCATATTTTTGATGACCATCTTGGGTCCGTTCTTTTGGCCCAATGAAGAAACATGCCCAATTGGGATAACGTAAAGGTTAAAAAAACATTAATGCTATACATAACAACAAGAATTCTGACCGAAGCCCCTGTATAAATAAGCGCCCCAAACGCAGCAATCCCGATCATTAAAATACCATCACGAATAACCAAACGATCACTCAAATTCTTAAACCGACGAGGAAGCCAATTGTCGATGGCCATATTGGACATAACCCGAGGACCATCCAAAAACCCGGCTTGAGCTGCCACAATTAAAAGAAACCCGGCTGAGATCATCGTCACAAGAAAGAAAATATTTCCTCCAGGTAAATGATCAACTAAAGAGTGAACCAATGTGGCATTGAGTGTCTGGCCAGGGACATGGTGAATATCATTTAAAACATAGTTAATTAATATTCCGCCAGCGCAAAAAGCCAAAGAAGTGGCCATAAAAAACATGGTTTTTTTGCCCGTCTTCACCCGAGGTTCTCTTAAAATCTGCAGTCCATTACTGACGGCTTCAATCCCAGTAAAAGTTCCTCCTCCCAGACAAAATGCTTTCGCAAATATAAAAAGCATGGAGAAAAATCCAATTTCTTGAATTCCCATATGAGTTTCGACAATCGTATCAACGATCATCGGCTTTAAATTTCCGCCATGGGAAACAATGCCATAGGTGATAAAAATAAAATGGGTGAGACAAAAAACAATAAATATAGGAGTGAGAATCATAACAGACTCTTTAATTCCACGCAGATTAAGGATGATAAGGAATGTAAGAACGATAAGAGTAGAAATATATTTAAACTGCTGATACTGAATAGGTAAAAAGCTGTAAATGGCGTCCATGCTCGCCGCCACAGAGATAGCCACAGTCAAAACATAATCAACAACAAGAGCAGAACCTGACACCAACCCTGAAGTAGGTCCTAATAGTTTTGAAGCAACTAAATACCCCCCGCCCCCTGAAGGAAATAATTCGATAATTTGTGAATAACTAGCTGATAGCAGAAAAACGGTTGCTGCCACCGCAATTCCCAACAATAGAGCAAGATGGGTATATTTCCCTAACTGGAGAAAGGCTTCCTCAGGACCATAAGCCGAGGAGCTTAATCCATCAGCTCCCAGTCCTACCCATGCGAAAAAAGCGACCAAGGAAATATTATGAAAAACTTTTGGGTCTAAAAAATTCTTGGGTTTACCAAAAATGAGATCTCTTAATTTGAATATCATAAAAACGAATTATACACATTACCAAACCCCCTTGTGATGAGTTGACCAAAATCACACGGATTTACCGTGATAAATATGAGGCAAACAAATGACAAAATTTCTTATTGATTTTTAGAGGGTTTCAGGGCATATATGTGTTATTAGGCCTTTTACGGCTATTGACTCGGAGGGAATATGGATGCGCTTAAATCAAAGGTCCTGGCAATTGATGACGATGAAGCAATCTTAATGTTGTTTGATAGTATACTTCCAAAAGAAGGATTTTCAGTCGTATCAACCCTCCGCGGTGGAACTGGAATCACGATGGCTCATGATGAAAAACCAGATTTGATTATTCTCGATTTGGGGCTCCCGGACATTCCAGGAATGGAAGTGTGTAGAGTCATGAGACAAGACCCCTCTATTAGACATATCCCCATTTTGATGTTAACCGCTCAAGCCAATGTTCAAGATAAAGTAAAAGGATTAGAACTTGGAGCCGATGATTATCTCCCCAAACCTTTCGAACCAAAAGAATTGGTCGCTCGCATTAGAGCTATTTTAAGAAGAACTTTACATGAAAACCCTACAGAAAAGATTCTTGAAAAAGCCAATGTGAAAATTCTAGTTGACCAAATCATGGTGGAAGTTGATGGGGTTCCCAAAGGCAGACTCACCCGCAAAGAGTTTGATTTGCTTTATGTTTTGATGAAAAAAAGTCCGCAAGTTCTTAGCCGAAGTTATTTGATTGAAACTGTTTGGGGGACCGATTATCCAGTGACGGATCGTACTGTTGATGCCACCATTAAACGCCTTCGACAAAAAGTAGGCCCCGACGGCGCAAAACACATCACTACAATTGAAGGTTTTGGCTATAAATTCGAATAGATTAACTGGTTTTCTTTTGTTTTTTGTTTTTATAAATCAGATAAATGAGCGAGATAAGTCCAATAGAGAGCGAAACAAAGAATAATGGCCTTAACGCCACCCATGCCTGGAAGAAGCCTTTTTGACCACTGATAAGAACGGCCTGCCATAACGAATGTGATAATGCTGTTATGAGTACCATCCAGGGTATGATTCCTAATAGAGTTCCTAAAAAATATTTCTTTAAAGAGATACCAGAAAGTCCCAGCGCATAATTACTCACAATAAAAGGAGGAATACCAATAAACCTCAATAAGAATACAGTTTTGAACCCTTCTGCAGCAGTAATTTGGTCAAAAGTTTTAAATTTCCCTTTTAAAAACGACTCTATCACGTCACGACCAAAATAACGAGATATCCCAAAAGCCATACAAGCCCCTAAAGTGGCACACAACACATTTAATGGGATGGCAACCCAAAAATTGAACAACACACCTCCAATGATCGGGAAAGGCGTAATAGGAAGCCAGAGAACACCAAAAACAAAAAACACCAAAAACAAGGCGGTTAACATGGGGTTTCCCTTAGCGTGCTCAACCCATTCAATTAAAAATGGCAGTGTAAAATATTGTCCCCATGGAGAGAGCTTTAGAAGAACCAAAACACTCCCACACAAGAAAACACCAAAAAACAATTTCAACCAACTTGAATTATTTAGTTTCACAAAGTTCAAAATCCTTTTTATGATAATACAATGAAAAAACTTATTTTTCTTCTGTTGGCTATCATTGCACCCATCTTAGCGCAAAACTTGCCTCCCACAACAACGACACAGGTTATTTTTGAAAAAAAAGCCATCTTACAAACCCAAAAGAAACAAAAGATTTTTGTAAAAATGGCCCTCACCAACGAACAAAAAAATAAAGGGTTAAGCGGTCCGGAAAATGAAAAACTCGAAGGTAACCAAGGAATGTTCTTCTTTTATGAACAATCAGGCCCTAGAAAATTCTGGATGATGAACACCTATTTAAACTTAGACATTTTTTTTATGACGAAAGATCTAAAAATCATAAAAGTTTATAGAGATCTAAAAAAACACCCCTCAACAGAATGGGCAACAGACATACAACAAACCGACACAGTGAACGCAACCCATGTTCTCGAACTACCAGCCAAATCAAAAATTTCTAAAAGTTTAAAAGAAGGAGACCAACTATTCTGGGTTAAGAATTAGACTCTTTAATAATACGAAGAGCCTCTTCGACATGTGATTTAGGATTAAATTGAGAAGAGAACACATGCCGAATAATACCTTGTTTATCAATAACAAAAGTAACACGACCTGGAATAACACCCATTGTTGGAGGAACTCGATAGAGTTTTCTAACTTCATTTTTTTCATCACTTAGCAAAATAAAAGGAAGTTTGTATTTTTCGGCAAAATTTCTATGTGAAGAAGGAGAATCGGAACTAATTCCAATCACTTCAACTTTGGACTCTTTAAAAATTTCGTAACTATCTCTGAAATCACATGATTCTGCAATACAGCCATAAGTGTTGTCTTTGGGATAAAAATACAAAACGACACAAGTTCGTTCGCGAAATTGGCTTAAACGAATTACATTTCCATTCTGTGAAGGCAAAGAAAAATCCGGTGCAAGCTCGCCAACTTTCAGTGGTTCTTTTTTAAATAAAAAATCAAACATAACTCCCTATTTTAATTGCAGTTTTGAGACCATTGATTGATCTAACAAATCCAAACAACTTTGAATTCCTTCAATTCGTTCTAAAACCGAAAGCGATCCAGGCAGAAACTGCATTTTAAATCCCAAATAGGTAAGTTTTTCTAAAGGTAATAAATTTAAGGATTTGCCTAATTCTGATTTACTTAGAAGCGAATGAGACAACAAAGCCTTTTTAGTGTATTCCTCATTTAAAAAAGGAGCATGAGAATCATCCCATTGTCCGAAGTTTTCATCCTGCGCTGTTGCACCAGAAAAAATATATCCTTTAAGAAGGTTTTGAACGGCAACGGCTTTTATGTGTTCAAGAGGTAATATTGTATTTCTTCCCTCAATAGCAGACCTTCCCCAATTGAGCCCCAACGACACTTTCCCCAATAATTCAGAATGATTGAGGATCGTTTTCATTTCATCTTCCAAAGACATAAAGCCTTTGACTGGAGGAACACTTGAGTTAAATGCATCACAATGTTCAATAATGAGTTCCGCGCCTTCCCAATTCCAGGAAGTAATTTCAAATAATGATTTTTGGAATGATTCAACAGAGGCTTTGACATGGGGCTTGGTCATGGACGGGGCCGAATGAAGTTGAACGGCAACCACGGCCTTTCGCCTTAAAAATTGATTGAGTCGATGGAGCGCGTCCAATGCTTTTTTGGTGTATTTAACAGCGGCCTTTCTTCCTTCTTCAGAATCAGAAGCCAAACCAAAATGAGGATTCTGTTTTAAATTCCCAATGGTCCCGGGAATACAAGTGAAAACAAAATTCCAGTTGGGGTTAATGCTTTCTAAAAAAAGCTTTTCATCGAATCGATGCAACCCTTCACCATAAAAAGGGTGCTCCAAACCTTGAATTAAGGAAAAGTCGCGAATACCTAAGTAAAACTCCCTCTCGAGTTTAGGATCCCATTGATTTAAACAGGGAGAAGCGGCATAGGCGCCAACATAATATTGTTGAGTGATCATAAGTATATTCCAAGTTGATTATTAATTGAAAAAAGATTCTAGAAAAAATATTCCTCTTTAAGGGAAATTTCACAGAAATGCTTAAATAGACTCTACCATGACACCATTTAAAGAAATTTTCAGAAAAGAATCCTTATTATATATAGGGGAAAAACTAGAAAAAGCCGGAGCACCAGGGGCAATCATCGCCGTCAAAAAAGCCATTCCTCAACTGCCCTCATTAGAGCTAAAACAACGCTCCGATCTTGTCACACAAATTCTAAAAGAAATATTACCACCCAATCCCATTGAAGCTTTCAAAATAATAGAACAAACAATTGTCAAAGGAGAAAACCCTAAACCTTTAGGAAATTCAGCGGAGGACACATTCTCCCTTCATCCGAGAGGTTTGAATGGGTTCCTTTTACTTCCTTTTGGTGAATATGTTGCTCAAGTGGGACAAGGCCATTTTGAAGAATCAATGAAAATGCTCAAGACCATCACCAAACAATTTAGTTCGGAAGGACCAATCCGGCATTTCATCGTTTCTCAACCAGAAAAAACCTATGCCGAAATTTTGAGCTGGACAAATGATCCATCAGAACATGTACGAAGACTTTGTTCCGAAGGAACCAGGCCCCGCCTTCCCTGGGCGTTGAGACTTCAAAATGCCGTTAAAGATCCCACTCCAGGAATAAAAATATTGGAAAAACTGAAATACGATTCTTCACTTTATGTTAGGAAATCAGTGGCGAATCATTTAAACGACATTGCCAAAGATCACTCTGAAATGGTGACAACCATCCTTGAGAAATGGATTCAACAATCCCCCTCATCGGAACTTTCAAAAATAAAATGGATCACTCAGCACGCACTTAGAACTCTTATTAAGAAAGGCTATCCACTCGCCCTCAACCTCATAGGAATCAAACAAAATGACTTAATTGAAATTTCTCAATTAAAACTAAATCCTTTGAAATTAAAATTAGGCGACACTCTTTCTATTCAGTTCCAGATTGAAAATAAGGATAAAAAAACTCATTCTGTCCTTATTGATATTGTTACCAACTTACTTAAAGCCAACGGATCTTATAGCGAAAAGGTCTTTAAGGGCCTTAAAACGAATCTAAAGCCCAATGAGCAGAGAAAATGTGACCTAAAACTCCCCTTAAAAAAAGTGACGACGCGAGAATACTACTCAGGAAAGCAAGGAATCTCTTTGATTGTAAACGGGAACAAAACGAAGGCTTTGTTTTTTGAACTAAAAACTTAAAAAATATGAATCAAAAAAAATGGAGGTGGCGGGAATTGAACCCGCGTCCGGAGAGAGAGTCGTGTCGTTCCTACAAGTTTAGCCTTGTATTGATCTCGCGCGAAAGTTGTCACAAGACAGAACCACTCTCACGCCAGCCTCGTGTTGTTTAAGAAATGAAAGACGAGACGCGCCTTCGTTTCCGATCCCAGTGATGGCGTTCTGACCCCGATACCGGGCGTTTCAGGCAGAACGTCACAGCGTATTAGGCTGCGAGTGCTAACTCTTGGTCAGCAGTTACTGTTTTGGTCGACTTGATAACGGAGCCTCCGACCAACTCCGACTTGCAACGGGCACTGATCCACAGACCGTCGAAACCAGTTCACCCCCATAAATTGTAAAAGAACAATGCTTCTATTCTACCTTCTAACTCGGAAAAAAGCCCGAAGTATCTCGGCGCATTCTTCTTCCATGAAGCCTTTTAAAACACGGGGACAATGATTTAGGTTCTTATTGGGAATCACTTTCAGAACACTTCCGCAGGCCCCTGCTTTAGGATCATAGGCACCAAACATAACTTCAGAAATTCGTGCCTGAATAATCGCTCCAGCACACATCGAACAAGGCTCAAGTGTCACGTAGAGTTTCGTATCTAAAAATCGTTCGTTCTGAAGAACTTTTAACGCCTTACGAATAACCACAATTTCCGCATGGGCGGTGGGATCATGACGGGCTCGAGTGAGGTTGTGACCTTGTGCAATAATTCTTCCTTCTTTAACTAAAACCGCTCCCACAGGAACTTCATTTTTTAGAGCACCCAATTGAGCCTGCTTGAGAGCCATCATCATGAAAGGAAGATCTGTATTATTCATAAAAAAGTGTGGCCAGCAGGATTTGAACCTGCGACCCCTTGCTTCGTAGTCGGATGCTCCCATTTTTCTCTACTGCTTCCAAATGCCTTGTTTTTCAATGTCTTTAGTTGTTTTTTGCATCCGATTTTTTCTGGCTATGTGTCAGTTTATGTGTCAGTTCGGATTGACAACCATCATCAACCCTCATCAAAGAAATTGTGGCCAGTAGGATTTGAACCTACGACCTTTCGCTTCGTAGGCGA
>JBJXGI010000033.1:0-14447 GCA_046153645.1 Elusimicrobiota bacterium
GGTCCACTGTTCGAGAATTTTATCGATATTATTAATGGCAATCTTGTAGAAATCTTGGGGAGAGAAGGCATGTCCTGTTTCAATTCGTTCTTTTACAGAAACTTGACGCTCAACTCTGTATTCAGAAAGAACCTTAGACCATTGATTAAAATACTTATCATTCATATGGTTAAAATTTTACCCCAAGTCCTAAATGATACATTGTCTCCGCATTCGCAAGGCCGGCACCCAAAGAAAGATAAGTAAATGGAATAAAACTTAAATTCACACCCACTTCTGCGCGATACCCTTCTGATTCACCTTTTAGTGATCTTGAAACCGAGGCGGGCGCGCTTTGAAACGCTTGAGCCGTAGGTTCAAGCGAAGTTTTATCATAGCCAGCACCAATATAGGGGTGAACAAAAGGGACATCAAAAGAAAGAACCACATTCCCAGAATATGATTTAACATCAATATAATCGTGAGATAATTGATTATATAAACCAGAAACAGATAAACTGGGCAAACCTGGAATAGCTGATTTTATAATTCCAAATCGAAGACCACCACCCAATAAAGTCCCATCGTAAATTTTTCCAGTACGAGCAATGAGATTGATTCTTCCTGGTAAACCATATTCCAATTGACCAAAAGCACCAAAGAGGGCTGATTCATCATCAGTTAAGATCACATTTTCCTTTTTTAATTTAACAACAGGAACATGAACGCCGAAATCAACCCCCAGAGGAAACCCAAGTGATTTACCTTGATGAAAACTACCGCCACCCATGACAGCCCCTAAATCTTTGGTTAAAGAGTCTAAGGGAACTTGAGTTAAGTTGGCAACAAAATTATTTTTTAGTTCATCAGCTTTTACATGAGAAGAAACGAAGAGAAATAGACCCATCAATATAAACTTTTTTATCATTTGTTGCCTCCAAAATAAGTTAAACCTAGTTTAATATGGAAACTCTAAGAATTCAATTAATGAGTTGAATTTTCTAAGTCTTTCCATATTTCATAAAGTCCCGAATGAGTCAGATGAGGATAGTAGTGGTTTACAATGTTCAGTCCATTGAGAATCCACTTGGCTTGTCCTCCAGTAGAGAAAACCATACAAGACTGCCCCATCTTTTGTTTTAAATTAAGAACAATCTCTTTAACCAGTCCACGATAACCAAAATACAGGCCCGCCTGAATGGATTCTAGCGTATTTCTACCCATTATATGGGCGGGTTCTTTTAATACAACCAACGGAAGTTTAGCTGTTTTATTATAAAGAGCCTCAGCAGATATGACAGGTCCTGGCGCAATCACACCGCCTAAATATTCGGCTTTTTCATTCACACAATCAAAGGTCGTGGCCGTTCCAAAATCAATAATAATTGCCGGCTTATTTGTGATTGTCATTGCCGCTCGCGCATTAACAATTCGATCGGCGCCAACTTCTGAAGGGGTTTTATATTTTACTTTTACTTTCATGGGGGACTTGGCGGTGACAAAATAAGGTTTAACCCCAAGCCATGAAGTAAGATTTTTTAATAAAGAAGAGTCTACCGCTGGAACAACACTTGATATAACAACGTGCTCAAGTTTCTGTGGAATATTTTTTTTGATCCAGCTAGAAAAATGGGGGGAATGAATATCATGCGTTGTTACTGTTTTAATATGGTGAGGAGAAGCTAATTTATTGTTTTTTTTAAGTTTAAAAAACCCAAAAGAAGTAGATGTATTTCCTACGTCAACAGTGAGAAGCTTAAAATGAGGCATACTATTTTAAGGTGCGACCGTAGACATTCCCTGGAGTTTTGAAAAGTCAATCAGGCCATCAAATAATTCTTCAACACCTTGTAAGAGGGCAAGCCTTGCCTCTCGTAAATTTATATCGTCAGTCATAACCATGACCTTATTGAAAAATTCATCGACGGGATTTCGAAGAGTAACAAGCGAGAGAAAAGCCTCTTTGTATTGAGATGATGCAATAAACCCCTCCACTTGGGGTCGAATTGTTTCAATGACGGAAAACAATTTTTTCTCTGATTCATCTTGTAGGAGACCAGCATCCATGAGCTTTGATTTCGGTGCCATTCCTTTCTCTTTTGCTTGTTTAAGAATATTTTTAGCCCGTTTAATGGCAACAGTCAATGAATCAAATTGCTCTTTTTTTCTGATTTCTTGTAATGCCAGGAGTGTTTCACTCATCAAAATTAAACTTTTATCTCTTTTGACGAGAACAGCATCCACTTCGTCTGGACGATATCCAGCATTTAAAAAGAATTGTTGAGTCCTCTGTATAAGAAAAGTTTCTAATACATGAAGCGCTTTGGGGTCTTTATTGGGAATTTTATTAAGTTCAGCAAAAGCCAAATCTAATAGTTCTCGAATAGAAATTTTAAATTTGTTCTCAATTAAAATTCTAATAATTCCTGTTCCCAATCGACGCAATCCGTAGGGATCTGCGGACCCTGTTGGCATAATACCAACAGAAAAGTTTGCGCCTAAAGTGTCAATTTTATCAGCCAAAGATAATAAAATGGCTGGCATCGATTCTGGTAAATTACTTTCAGCTGTAATGGGCCAATAATGTTGTTCAATGGCGGTGGCCACCTCATCGGATTCTTTGCCAGTCATATAAAACCGACCAGCAATTCCCTGCAGCTCAGGGAATTCGCCTACAATCAAAGTAAGAAGGTCTGCTTTGGCTATCTGCGCAGTCCTGAATGATTGACGGATGATTTTAGGATCAATATGCAAATGATTCCCGAGGATTTCAACGAGTGATTTCACTCGTTCAGTTTTGTCCCAGAGTGAACCGAGTTTAGGATGAAAACCAACACCTTTTAATTTTTCAGAAAGATCATCAAAAGAAAGTTTTGAATCATGCTGAAAGAAAAAATTGGCATCAGAAAGTCTCGCATTAATAACTCTTTCATATCCTTCTCTAACATTTTCTTGTGCGTCAGAAGGGCCGTTTCGAACCCCCACAAACATGTTCATTAGCTGACCTTTAGAATTGGCTAAGGGGAAAAACTTTTGATGTTTTTTAAGAACACTAACGAGAATTTCTTTGGGTAACATCAAATATTTGTCTGGAATATGACCCAATATGCTTGAAGGATATTCATTTAAATGGACAACTTCATTAAGGTGTTCGTCTGTAACAAGTGGTTGCGCTTTAATTTTTTTGGCTATGGTTTCAATTTGAGTTTTGATGTTTTTTCTGCGTTCTTCAGGATCGATTAAAATACAGCGACCTTGTAAAAGCGATTTAAATTTCTCTGGCTTTGCGATTGGAATTTTGAGCCCTCCTAATGATAAAAGGCCTATACTTGTACGGTCAGATGTTACACCAGCAATAGTGAATCGAATGACGCTTGTCCCAAAAAGAGCGACAAACCAGCGGATGGGGCGAGCGAATTTAAATTGTGATTCTTCCCAAATCATCGTTTTGGGAAAGACCAATGACTTAATTATTTGTGGAAACAAGTCTTTTAAAAGGATTTCAGTTTTTTGCCCTTTAATGGCATGGATAACGCAATAGCGTTCACCTTTGGGTGTATTCTGTAAAATAAGTTTTTCAGGAGATACTTTTTGAGCCTTTGCAAAACCTATCGCCGCAGGCAGCCAATGGCCCTCAGTATTTTTTGCCGAAGCAGGAGGGGGACCGATGGCCAAATCCGTTCGATCCTTGGCTTTTACACTAAGCCCTTCTATAAACAAAACCAGTCTTCTGGGGGTCCCCCAAACTTGAAGAGATTTATAATCTAATCCCGATTCAGTAAAAGTATTTTTGGCGATTTCTGATAATTGGAGATGTGTTGGTGTGGCAAATCTTGCCGGCAACTCTTCCATTCCAATTTCTAATAACGCATTTTTTCCCAGTAGTTCTTTTTTCATGAGCTTATATTTTGAGCAAAACAGGTTCCTTTAAATATGTCTCTGCAACTCTTCTTGCGAGATTTCTAATTCTTCCAATAAAGCCTGTTCTTTCAGAAACTGAGATCGCTCCCCGCGCATCTAACAAATTAAATAGATGGGAACATTTCATAGTGGCATCGTAGGCTGGAAGAGGCAAGTTTTCATTGAGAAGCTTATTGGCTAAGGCTTCATAATCTGTAAAGTGACGTCGTAATACCTCAGGTTCGCTCATGGAAAAATTAAAATGAGAAAATTGGCGTTCGTCTTCTTTATGAACTTGTCCATAAGTGACACCTTTGGACCACTCAACGTCATAGACGCTATTTTTCTTTTGAGAAAACATGGCCAGTCGTTCTAAGCCATAAGTAATTTCAACAGGAATGGGGTTTAAATCAATACTCCCAATTTGCTGAAAATAGGTGAATTGGGTAATTTCCATGGAATCTAACCAGACTTCCCACCCAAGCCCCCACGCACCCAAAGTGGGAGATTCCCAATCATCTTCAACAAAACGAATATCATGTTTTTTCGCATTAATCCCAATGGCAGAAAGAGATTCTAAATATAACTTTTGAATGTCACTCGGAGCTGGTTTCATCATGACTTGAAATTGATAATAACGTTGCAGTCTATTGGGGTTGTCGCCATAGCGGCCATCCGTGGGGCGCCTCGAAGGTTCAACATAGGCCGTCGCCCAGGGTTGAGGACCAAGAGATCGAAGAAAAGTAGAGGGATTAAATGTTCCCGCTCCTTTTTCCAAATCCCAAGGTTGAAATATAAGGCAACCGCGTTTTGCCCAAAATTTTTCTAAGGAAAATATAATTTCTTGAAAATTCATATTAGTGAGTTAAACCTAGTAATAAGCCATTTGATTTTAGTTTCCACGGGTGGATTTCCATTAATTTTTCTTCTAAAAAATGAGTCAATTGATCGATAACAGGAGAAACAAATTCAGCCTGTCCCCAATCTTTATTTTCAAATTCCAAATGAAAGTGTGATTCCCATCTTTCTTTTTCTTGAGGAGGACAAAGATCCATAAGATTTGATGTCAAATCTCCGTGACCTAAAACCCACAAAAAACGTCTTAAGAAAAGAACCCAAAGAAACCGGGGTTGTGAATGAGGAATAACCCGTAAAACAGTGCGTAGAATATCAAAAACATCAGGGCTTGGGGCACGAAAAGGGAGTAAATTGTTAATCACTTCGCAGCACTGTGAAGCAATTCCATAGGCCAATAAATGATTTCTTAAGCCCTGATGCGAATCAATGACTTTTCCTGAAATAAGACGACCGTAATAAGCATGTTCAGGCATCGCGAAATAAAAATCGGCTTCGACAAATGGTTCTTGGACGGATCTTAGTTTTGAAAAGAGTCTGCGAGAAAGTTTGGCATTGAGCAACAGGCGCCCCCATTCTTTTGTAAAAACAATGAGTCTGTCATCAGACTCTAAATGTTTTTCACGTTTGATGACAATGCCAGCACTTGTATAGGTTTTCATTTTTTATTGTTAAACAGTTTACTAACAATCAGTTCTTGTCGAGCCCACATTTTTTCATAATCTTTTTTTTTGTGATCATCATAACCAAGAAGGTGTAGTGTTCCATGGACAATAAGTCTAACGAGTTCCTTTTTGATTGATTGAGAATATTCCTTTGCATTTAAGGTCGCTTCTTGAACACAAATATAAATATCACCGAAGACTTGGTCTGTTATATTTTTTTGTATTTCATATGGAAACGCAATGACATCGGTGCTATTTTTCTCATTTAAAAATTCCATATTAATTTTTTTAATATTTTTTTTATCGACGAAAATAATGTTTAAATCGCCAGTTAATTTTTTCTTTTCTATTTTAAAAATAATTGAAATGGTTTTTTTAATGAAATTGAGAGAGGGAAAGCTCACCTTTGGAAATATTCCAACAAATGATCTGGAAATCATTAGGAAAGAGGAAAGTTGTCTTCAGGATTTTTATTTTCTTTAGACGCCTTTGCTTCAGGGTAGGCAATTCGAGAATGATGTATAGAAGAAAGCGTCGAGGTAAATCGTTCTGCAATAATTTTTAAGTCTCGTAAGGTTAAGGGAGTGTCGCTTAATTGGCCATCGGCTAACTTTCGATTAATGAGCTTAGAAACTAAATCTTTATATCTTTGATGATTGGGTTCTTCTAACGTTCTGCTGGCAGCCTCGACAGAATCAGCGAGCATGACAATGGCTGTTTCTTTTGAGTGTGGACGAGGACCTGGGTAGCGATAAGATTCTTCTTTTATTTCTTCTCTTTCATCATCTTCTTCTTGGGCTTCTAGGTTTAATGCTTTTAAGTAAAAGTATTCAATTTTCGATGTCCCATGATGCATGGGAATAAAATCGATAATTTGCGGATCAAGGTTGTATTCTTTAGCGATGGCCAACCCTTCTTTAATGTGTGAAGTAATAACAAGACGTGACAAACTCGGGCTCACTTGATCATGAGGGTTTCCCAGGGCTCCTTGATTTTCAATGAAGTATTCAGGTTTAACCATTTTTCCAATATCATGAAAATAAGCGCCAACGCGGCATAAAAGTCCGTTAGCGCCAATAGCATGAGCGGCATCTTCCGCCAATGAAGCCATAATTAATGAGTGATGATAGGTTCCTGGCGCCTCTAAACTCATTTTTTTTAATAAGGGATGATTGCCTGAGGCTAATTCAACTAATCTTAAGTTAGAAATGCGTGAGAAAAAAGATTCTAGAAACGGTAAAAAACCTAATCCTAAAACACTCGCTATGATTCCTGATAAAAAAGAGGCTCCCATAGTTTCAATAAAATGTTTTTTACTCCAACCTAAAATAATTCCCAAAAATATGACAATGAGAACTTGAACCACTCCAGTAATAATTCCTGCCTGGGCTACCTGATTGGCGGATTTGGCTTTTGAGGCGGCAGCAACCATTGTTACTCCGCCAAAAGCGCCAACCATCACAATAGAAAGGGAAAACTGATTTGCAATACCGAAAATAAGAGAGATAACAAATGATAAAACGATCGCCAATCTTTGGTTGAGTAGTAAACATATAATTAAAGGGGCCAATGAAATGGGAGTTAAATAAGGAGAAAGATGGAACACTTTTTTAGGAAAATGAGCAAAAACTTCAATCAAAATAAGAGTAAACAAAAACACAACGCCCAATAATGCAATAGCGTCATCATTATCAACCAATGTTTTTTGATCTCGATGAAGATAAACGCTGAAAAGAACACTGACAATAAGAACAAATAAAGCCAAAACCAATGATTGTGCTACATTAAATTCTCCACCTAAAAATAAAGCGACATAAAGTAAGATAGATGAGACAAGTCCGACAACCCAGGTGGGGAAATGAAATTCAGAGCGGTACCAGGAATTTTTTTTAGAGCGGGGGGAGGCCTCTTCCCATTGATTCAGTTTTTCTAGAAGGCCAGTAAGGGTTGTCTTAAGAAATTCAACAACTATTCTCATTTAAGATAAAGAATCTGATTGTTGTTTTTTCTCATAAACGTCATAGGCGGCAATGATCTTCTTTACTAATTCGTGCCGGACAACATCTTCTCCTGTAAAACGAATAAACTTAATTCCTTCTATTCCAGATAAAATACTTTCAACTTTAATTAAACCAGAACGTTTTTTATTTTCCAAATCAATTTGAGACATATCACCATTAATAATGACTTTTGATTTATTGCCCATTCGGGTTAAGAACATTTTCATTTGTTCTGGTGTTGTATTTTGAGCCTCATCAAGAATAATGACAGCATCATCTAAGGTCCTTCCACGCATATAAGCCAGAGGAACAATTTCGATAATTTCATCTTCTTTCATGAGCCTAAAACGATCGGGCCCTACAATGGTAAAAAACGCGTCATAAAGAGGTCTTAAATAGGGGTGAACTTTTTCAAAAAAATCGCCTGGTAAAAACCCCAATTTTTCACCGGCTTCTACAATGGGTCGGGTTAAAACGACTTTGTTAAATCGCCCAGATTGAAGTTCCGCGATTGCATAAGCCACCGCTAAAAATGTTTTTCCCGTTCCCGCCGGGCCTATGCCAATAACCATGTCAAAATCTCTCATCGCTTTAAGATATTCTTTTTGGGTGGATGTTCGTGGAGAAATGGCCGTGCCGTTAACTGATCGAACAATTACTTCTTTTTTCGATGAATCATTAATAGAAGCTTCAAAAGATTCAGTCAATGTTTTTGAAGAAGCCAATGCGGGGCTTTGTCGGCGTAGTTCTAAGGCTAAAATGGCTTTGTCAACATCTGGCGCACGCCCTCGAACGGCTAAAGTTAACCCCTCTCCGCTGGGCATAGTGGAAGGACGAACAAAAAATTGAACATGATGTCGGCGTTCTAATTCTCTTAGGTTTTGGTCATTTTGACCAAAAAGACTAAGCGCTTCTTCTTGGTTGTTGAGGTGAATTCGTTTTGTTGTCATACATTTTTAATGACTGGTTCTTGAGGGAAGGCTGTGGGCGGTTTGGGAATATTGACTGAAACACCTAATTCTTTCAATTGTTTTGGTTCGGGTAATCCCGGAGCGCCACTGACAAGGCATGTCCCCTTGGCTGTTTTCGGAAAAGCAATAACATCACGAATAGAAGTTTCACCAACCATTAAGGCAACAAATCGATCGAGGCCAAGAGCAATACCCGCATGTGGCGGGGCGCCGGATTCTAATGCGTCAAGTAAAAAACCAAATTTATCCTGCATTTCTTCTCGTGATAAACCCAAGAGAGACAAAATGCTTCGTTGGGCATCAGCATCATGAATACGAACACTGCCTCCGCCGAGCTCTGTTCCATTTAGAACCAAATCATAAGCCCTGGCTTTGAATGTGCCTAAAACTGAATTGGGATTGGTTACCTCAACTTTGGGGTCTAACTTACTTAAAGCGTCCATATCTTCCGGGCGTGGAGTTGTAAAGGGATGGTGAACACTGACCCATCTTTTATCTTCATCACTCCACTCAAATAAGGGGAAATCAGTGACCCATAATATTTCTAACGAATCTTTTAATGCTGGCAAGTTTCCTTTCACTATAAATTGATTCCATAAATGAATTCGCAGGCCACCCATAACACTTTCAGCGGTCTTTGTTTTATCAGAAACAATGAAAACAATGTCTCCTGCAGAGGCTTTCATTTCTTGAATAATTTGAGATTTTTCTGTGTCGCTTAAAAATTTGGCGATAGGAGATTCAATGGACCCATCAGCGCTTACTTTAAGCCAGGCCAAGCCTTGTGCCCCAATTGATTTAGCAAAAGTGGTGAGATCATCAACTTCTTTTCGAGAAAAAATTGCGCCGCCTTTATGTAGCAGTCCTTTTACTGATCCGCCTGATTGAATATTATTTTTTATTCGTTCAAATCCGGTATTTTTAAGAACTTGAGTTAAGTCGATCATGTGACCTGGAATTCTTAAGTCTGGTTTGTCGCTTCCGTATTTAGAGCGGGCCTCAGAATAAGACATTTGCCTGAGGGGAAGCTTGATGTCGATATCCAACTCTTTTTTGAAACAGGCAATAACCAATTTTTCAATGAGGGACATGATGTCTTTTTCTTCAACAAAAGACATTTCTAAATCAATTTGGGTAAATTCTGGTTGTCGATCTGCTCTTAAGTCTTCATCGCGGAAACAACGGACAACCTGATAATAACGATCAAACCCTGAAACCATTAAAACTTGTTTAAACAGTTGAGGAGACTGGGGTAATGCGTAAAAAGCACCTGGTGTCAGTCGAGAAGGAACTAAAAAGTCACGCGCTCCTTCAGGTGTAGAGCGAGTTAGCATGGGAGTTTCAATTTCGTAAAACCCCTCTTTATTTAGAATTTCTCGAATTAATTGACTTAAAGAATGACGAATTCGAATATTTCGTTGGAGAGGGGGACGTCTTAAATCCAAATATCGATATTTCAAACGAACATCTTCAGAAGCTTGGTTGAATTCAGAAATTTCAAAGGGAGGCGTTTTGGCTTTGTTAAAGATGATAAGTTTATCAGCTAAAACTTCGATGGCACCGGTGGCTAAGTGGGGATTTACTGTTCCCTCTGGACGAGGCCTTGTTTTACCAATGACTTGAATAACAAATTCACTGCGCAATTGCTCGGCTGTTGAGAAAATATGTTGGTTTTGAGGGTCAAAGACAACCTGGACTAAACCGGTTCGGTCTCTTAAGTCAATAAAGAGAACCCCTCCATGATCACGTCTGGAATGTACCCAACCAGCCAACTGTACTTCATGACCGACGTGGGATAACCCCACCTCGGCGCAGTAGAGAGATCGCATCATGCCGCTTTCTTCTCCACTTGTTGTTGGATCTTTTTAATTTTTTCTCGAAGTATTTGTATATTTTCAGGTGTGTTGTTTAGTATCACGTTGTTTAACTCTGTCGATAAAATTTGAGCTACCTTTTCTTGTTGCTCGATACGAGACTGTACACTTTTTTTCATCTCATCGAAAGCAATAATTACATCTGAAAGCTGATCGGTTTCTCTGATTTGGGTGGTTCCTTCGAAATTTCCGTCTGAAAGGCGTTTTAAACCTTTTTCCAAAGCATAAAGAGGACCAGCTATGGTGTGAAACAAAAAATAATGTTCAATTCCAATCCCTATCACTAAAATGAGTAAGGTTAAAGCAAAGCCCCAGCGAAGAGAATCTTTGATCTCGCCCCAATTTTGGAGCGAAATAGGTCCCGTCAAAAGATATTTAGAAATTGCGCTTTCAAATAAAAAATAACCTGCGGTATAACAAATCAATACAAGTGAGATAACCCATAATAATTGAGTCAGCTGAAATCTAGGTTTCACTAATAGTTTTTTACGCATTAACTGACCCATATATTATCAATTAACCTCGTTTTTCCAATCCAAACCGCTGCTGCAATAACGCAAGGGCCTTTCTTTGATCCAAAGGCTTTAAGAGAAGTTGGATCAATTACTTGAATGTAATCGATATTCGCATCAGGAACAAGAGATAAAAGTAATTTTTCTATATTTTTAGTCACAGTCTTCAGCCCACCATCTCGGCTTACGGTGCCCCGAGATGACGATACGGTTTTAAGTTGTTGGGCACCCCATTGAAGAGCTTGTCTAATGCCTATTGCGTTTTGCCGCTCTTTAGGAGATAAATACGTATTTCGACTTGAAAGCGCCAATCCATCAGATTCCCGAACAGTTTGACATCTAATTATTTTCACTTGGAAGTTAAGATCTTTTACCATTTTTTCAATAACTCTTAATTGTTGGAAATCTTTCATCCCAAAATAAGCTTTATGAGGTTGAACAAGATTAAAAAGTTTACTGACAACTGTGGTAACTCCTTTAAAATGCCCTGGTCCACGAGAAAGCGGGCTTCCACATAAAACTTCGGTTAGTCCCCATACCTCCACCTGTGAGGAAAAAGATTCTGGGTACATTTCTGAAGCACTAGGAGCGAACAAGGCGTTGTTCTTGTACTTTATAAGCATTTTTTTGTCTTTTTCCCAGGTTTTTGGATAACGACTAAAATCCTCTTTTGGGCCGAATTGTTTTGGATTCACAAAAATTGACGCAATGGTAAGGTCATTTTCTTTGACTGACCTTTGAATAAGTGACATATGTCCTTCATGAAGAGCTCCCATGGTGGGAACAAAACCAATCATTTTGGAAGAGGGGACACTTGCGCGCCATTTTCTTAATTGGGCAATGGTTTTTAAAATAATCATTTAATGGTAAGAGTTTTCTTTGCCAGGAAATTGACGGTTGAGAACATCATTTTTAAAACGTTCCAATGCTTTCTCCATCAATGGCCGAATCTGCGCATATTTTTTGACGAATTTTGGAACTGGCGTGTTATTAAAACCAAGAACATCATCCAAAACCAAAATCTGCCCATCGCAATGAATGCCGGCGCCAATGCCGATGGTTGGAATTTTTAATAATTTTGTAATTTTTTTGGCCAATAATTCAGGAATACCTTCTAGAACAATTGAGAAAACACCCAAACTCTGTAAATATAAAGCGTCTTTTTCAATTAATTTGGCTTCAGCGGTTGTTTTTCCATGAACACGGTAGCCGCCATCTATATTTATAGATTGAGGGGTGAGGCCCAAATGTCCCATAACGGGAATATTTGCCTCTAGTATTGCTTTAATAGAAGGGCCAATTCTCTTTCCTCCTTCCACTTTAACTGCTTGAGCTCCACCAGATTTAATAAATTTTCCAGCTGTTTTTGCTGCTTCCCACGGAGCCATTTCATAAGACATAAAAGGCATATCTGCCACCAAGAGCGCATTTTTAATTCCACGGCTTGAAGCTTTAACGTGGTGAAGCATTTCTTCAATTGTAACAGGAATGGTATTCGGATATCCAAGACGTGTATTTGCTAACGAATCGCCCACCAAAGCAATATCAACTCCTAATTGGTCTATTAATTGGGCGCTAAAAGCGTCATAACAAGTGAGAGCCACTAAGGGGATTTTGTTTCTTTTTTTTTCTTTAAGAGAACGTATTGATTGTTTTTCCATTGGGCGGCCATGGTAACTCTTTGACTTAAGTCAGTCAATTGAGATAATAATTGATAATTTTTAATTTTAAAAAGAGGGTGAATTTCATTTGGGGCCATCTCGCATAAAGGAACCAGAACAAAACGTCTTTCATGATATCGTGGGTGGGGGATAAGGGGAGTTTTTTTTCTAGTTATTTTTCCCATTAATAAAATATCTAAATCCGCAACACGAGGCCCCCATCGAACAATACGCTTGCGCCCTAATTGTTTTTCAATTTTTTGGAGTTTAGTCAATAAAAGCGCTGGCGAAAGTTTTGTTTCTATTGATACAACAGCATTGTAAAAAGACCGTTGTTTAGGTCCCCCGATGGGTGATGTTTCATAAAGAGAAGAAACTTTAGATATAGAACTATCGGGAAGATCGCCCAAAAGAAAAACCATTTGGTTTATTTTTTTAAGACGATTTCCTAAATTAGAACCAAGAGAAATGTAAGATAATGATCTTCTCGACAATCGAATAAAGGTTTAACTGGCTTGAAATTGAATAGAAGAAAGCTCTTTTTCAGAAATCCTCGATTTAATATTTAAGAATTCAACCCCTATTGGTTTTCCGTTTTTATCGAAGTCAATAATAATCCCAGGTCTTACTTCTTCTGATTCTACAATGGGACTGTCATCCAACCTAAAATATAGGGCGTCACTTTTCTTATCAACCTTTAGTCTCATAAGTTACCTCTTAATTCTTCTATCAAAAAAAGCAGTTCAATCGATCGTTCCTTAATCATAGCCTTAAAATGTTCACTTTGTTCCACAAAATAAATATATCATTAAAATCCGACGGAAAAAAACTATTATTTTGCTTGACTTCATTTTTAGGTTTCATGTACTCTATTGTTCGTCGTCGATAATTCGACGGTAAATACGCATCAAAAATTGGTGCGGGACCAAGGAGGGCTTAATAAGATGGCTCAAAAAGTCGCGAAAGCTGGTATCAAAAGAGAAGAAGGGTTCTTATACTTCATTGACAAACAAGGTGATGTTTCTCGAGCGAAAATGGCTCGTGGTGGAAAAAAGGGCGGCAAAGTACAAAAAGTACAGAAAGTGGGAATCAAAAAAGAAAAAGGGTTCCTCTATTTCCTTGATAAACAAGGGGATGTGTCAAAAGCGAAAATGGTCCGTAGATAAATTATCAGCTAGTAGAGTTTCTTTAAAGACCTCTGATTGTGAATGCAGTCAGAGGTCTTTTTATTTGAGTCGAAGCTCGATTTCTCTTTTAAGGTTTTCGAGCGTAATATAAATAGACGAGTTGCTGCGTCTTTTTCTAAGCGAGTGATTAATAATTTTAAGAGCATTATTCAGTGAACCTTCTTTTAAGTAAATTTGGGCTAATTGAAGAGTTCCCATGGGATCACCTGGCGCAAGTTCCAAACCTTTTTTTAAAGCTTCAATACCTTTGTAATCAATCCCTTGTTCTAAATAAAGCATTCCTAAGTGAAACCAGCCTAACGCGTAGCGCGGATCAATATCAATCGCTTTTCTGGCAAATCCTTCCGCTTGTAAATGTTTATTATAAAGATTCAAAATTCGAGCAATGTTAATAAGCGTGCGGGGATTTTTAGGTTCTAATTTAAAGGCTTCCGCGAAGTAATTTTCAGCAGGTCCAACGGCTTGATGTCTTAAAAATGATTCTCCAGCAATATTAAAAAGAAGAGCTTGTTCTTTAGGTGTTGAATTAAGATTAATCAGATTTTTAGGCAGATTGCGTTGCCGTGCTTTAAATAAATTTTCTTGAATAAGATTTTGTTGTCCACGGTGCAAGTAACGGGGCGCAGAGAATTCAAGAAGTGGTTTGTTATCAGTATTTAATTTTCCGTTTTTAGAATATTCTCTAAAATCAGCGTCATCGAGAACAAAAGAAGTTGCTAAAAAAGAAAAGGGATGATCATATTTAAGAGGGGCTAAATCTTTTTTCATTTCGGAATTTGTCAGAAATTTCTGTTCAACTTCTTTGTAATCAATTGTCCATTCATCGCGAGATCCAACCAAAAG
>JBJXGI010000076.1:0-16620 GCA_046153645.1 Elusimicrobiota bacterium
GGGATTTCACATGTTTTGTATTCATACATGTGAATTATCGCCAAAGAAAAATTAGTTGGAGACGGGGAATGGAGTTTAAACATGTTCAATTATCAACAGAATTTACTAATCCATCCCCAATTTGCGATGTCAAGTTTCTTCAGAGGGAAACGAGGTTGGGGCGGTCGAAATACTACCCCTTACGTATTTACAGAACAAGGTGTTGCTATGTTATCTTCCGTCCTGAATAGTGATCGAGCGATTCAAGTGAATATTCACATAATGCGAGCATTTATGAAAATTCGAGAATGGTTAACGACACATCATGACCTACAAGAACAGATCAAAAAATTAGAAGAGAAATTTGATCGTAAGTATGCGGTGGTGTTTGAAGCCATTCAATTATTGTTAGATGAGCCGAAGAAACCAGTACGAATTAAAGGTTTTGGAAAATAAAGCACCTACGGCAAAAACTTTGAAGGCTTCTTAAGTTTTATGGGTAAATATTTTTCAATAACGTGATTAAGCCCATGTTTGGCGAAGGCCTGTTGTTCAACACGCACACCCATTTCTAACATTTGTTCAATGGCGGCTTTCCACGGTTTGTGAAATTTGATGAAAGGGTCATTTTTAAGTGCGTCTTTGGCGCGTTTAATATCCACTTCTTCAAGTGGGTGAGTAGCATCTTTTAATTTGTAATCAATAATGTCTTGAGGGGTTACACCTAAATAGCTGGCTTGTGGAACGCAAAAAAATTGATTTAAGTGCGCGTTATTGCCAGATCCCACTTTGAGGGTGCGATAAATATTGGTGATGCCGTAAGGGTCGCCGTCAACAAAAGCATAGACCGGAAGTTGTTTATCATCAGCCAATCGTCGAATAAAGCGGCGACAAGCGCGTGTGGGAACACCGCCCATTGAAACCAAAATGCAGTTAGCGGTCGTGTAGTAATTATGTTTGACCAATCGCTGAAACATACCAGCGGTTTCAATGGCCAAAATAAATTTCGCATTGGTTTCGAATTTTAATTCCTCGCAGGCGGTTGGGATAGAATAAGAACCGGTTCCAAACTTCGTACAGTCAATTCGAATGTCTTTACCAGAGTCTGGGTCTTTATCGATTACAATTAATTTTCCAGCTACGTCGCCGCCTTTTTCTTCTGGAATAAAACCCATTTTTTCGCGATTTAATCTGAAATGCGCTTCGATGTCGTCCATAATTGTGTCGGATTCAGGTTGTTCGTGGAAACGAGCTTCGCCCCAGTTTTTGGAAACGTAGTAGGCCTCTCTTTTGGTTGCCATATCGTCTTTGCGAACAATTTCGTGAGAGAGTGCCATCATGCGCATGGTTTGTGCAAATGTTTTGACGGTGTTGTAGGTAAGTGCGCGCTCTTTGACGCGATCACCTATTTCAAAGTAACCTTTCTTTTTATCGTAGGTCACATTCTCGAGACTACGAATGGGGAAATCCATAGACGGTGCCAACTTTTTGAGAACATCTTGATACACGCGGTTGGCTGCTTCGTAAATTAACTTTTCGGTTTTTTTATCCATGAGTGGGGGTTTTATCCTTTTCCAAAATATCGGTGAGTAAGTTCAATACACGTTTCTCTTCTTTTTCTTTGAATCCCAAAATTTCTCGAAGTCCAATACCAATGTGTGGCAAATAAGAACGAATATAATCTTTTTTTCGTTTGGCTTCGGCTTCACGGTAACCGCGTCGTAAATAAGCATCAAGTCTTCGCCCACATTCTTGTAGGGCCAAACGAATTTCTTTGGTGATCTCAGAATAACCGGCCACGGCTTCTTTTGATTCCGAAGTAAAGGGAACCCAAACGCTCGCCATGTGAACAGCAATTAAAAGCGGTGCACTGGGTAAAGCACCTTTTGATTGATCAACGCCATAATTTTTCCAAGCTGTTTGCAAAACACTTTTTGTAATTGCACAGGCCGATTGCTGATATAACAAGGGAACACGATTGGCAAAACGCATTACTTCTGCTAATTCTTCTTTAGGCAGATCGCCACCATAAGCCAGCGCCACTTCAATTTGAAAGGGGTTCCCTCGGTAAACTGATGGTGGACGGGTTAAGGCGGTATAAAAATCCGCGTTTAAATTCTTTTTAATTCCCTGCAGTAAATTACTTTCACCAATCGGAGACAAACAATTGGTGGGGGGATTCATGATTTTAGTCTGGCCGATGGTTTTATGAAGTTTATCAGCATCACTGTGGGCGATGTCTGTTGGTTTGGCATTTGGATCAATGCCGGCTGTTTTTAAAATTTTCCCTGCTACGTTGGTTGACACACGCGCAAAATCTTTCGCTAAAAATGATTTGACTGAACGGGCGGACGTGCTTTTGAGCATCTTCATTAAAATGCCAAGTTCCACACCGTGAGGATGCGGTTTAATTTCTTTCGGTTGAATGGGGAGTGATTTGCTTGCTGGTTTATAATGTTCTTTGGTTCCGTCAGGTCCTTTGTAAATAAGTTCAATGTGTGGGTTGGCTAGTGCCGTTTGCCTTACGTAATCTTCAACCGAGTGACGACCTTTTTGAAATTTGGCTTCCAGTTCAATATGAACTTTGGTGCCATGGGGTCGGTCCCACTTCACAATTTCATCTTTGACCACAGTGGGTAAATTTTTTGCGGTATCAATTTGAATTTCAAAATAATGCGCTGGTTTTTTCGCAGAGATGCGGGAGGTAATTTTTGTCGGTGAACCCGTGGTTAACTGTCCATACATGCCCGCGGCCGAGATCCCGATTCCTTGTTGTCCACGGCTTTGTTTCATCGAATGAAATTTCGAACCATAAAGCAACTTTCCAAAAATACTAGGTATCTGTTCTTTAACAACACCGGGTCCATTGTCAGTTACAATCACAATAAACCGGTCATTTTCTAATTCTTTAATTTCAACTGAAATTTCAGGAGAAATTTTTGCCTCTTCACATGCATCCAAACTATTATCTACCGCTTCGCGAACAGTGGTGAGCAGGGCTTTTTTGGCGTTATCAAATCCAAGTAAATGGCGGTTTTTAAGAAAAAATTCGCTAACGGAAATATCCCGCTGCTTGGTTGCCATTCGATCGGCTTCAGTTTTACCTTCTCCACCCTTCTCCTTGTGGATTACGGGGGGCTTTTCTTTTGGTTTTTTAATAACAGAAATGGGTTTGATTTGTTTTTTCATTCCGTAAGATTACTACACCGAGAATTATTCTGGAAGTTTAAACGTGGCCCATAACACGGTATGGTCTGATGGTTCAGGGGCTTGGCGGGGGGCAAGGTCTACTTGAATATCTGTGCAAGTTTTGGCCAGGTCAGGGGTTGCTAAAATGTGGTCGATTCTCCAGCCTTTATTGTTTTTGAATGCATTGGCGAACATCGCCCAAAAGGTGTAACTCACCGTATCAGGATATTTCATTCGATAAACATCAACGAAACGGTTATGAATGGTTTTTTTGTACGCTTCGCGAGCGGCGATATGAAAGCAAGGGTGATCTTTGTTAGGAATGGGGTTAGCCAAATCAATGGGTTCAGGGGCCACATTTAAATCGCCTACCCAAATGGTGGGAAGTTTATTTTTTAAATATGAATCAAAATATTTTTGTAGTCGTTCATACCAATTTAATTTGTATTCATATTTGGGAGATTCAATTTCGAATCCTTGAGGTATATAGGTGTTTACAATTTGAATTCCACCTATCACAACTTGCAGCAACCGAAAATCTTCTGAGTCTGGCCCATCTTGAAATCCATAAATTACTTTTTCTGGTTTTTCTCTGGTGAGTGTGGCAACTCCGTTATATCCTTTCATTCCACGAAACGTCACATGATAACCTGCTGCTTGCAGGGGCTGCAGCGGAAAGTCAGTATCCACTACTTTGGTTTCTTGTAAACACAAAACATCAGGTGAGTTTTTTTTGAGCCAATCTAAAACAATCGGCATGCGTTTACGAATGGAGTTACAATTGTAAGTGGCGATTTTCATTTTTTGATTACTTTTTGTGTTGTGTTTCAATAATTTTTAGTGATTCAGTAACAGAAGTGTTTTTGCTGGGAAGGCAGACCACACGCCCCTTGCCGTATTCTTTGCGCAAAATCGTTAAAACTTCATCTAGCCATGAAGGACCAATAGCAAGGACTCCAGAGAAATCGAGAGCAATTTTCTCTCCTTGTTTGGGCTTAAAATAAGCTTTGATAGTAAGCCCTGCTTCTTTACCCGCTGGCCGAGAAGTAAGAATTTCTCCAAATTTTTTTAAATTTACTTTCATTTTAGTCTCCAAGTCATAAGGGTGAAGGTCCCGTTAACTTTCGAGAAATTCTTACTCAGAAGAGCCGCACATTTTTCACCTTGCTCTCCATATTGGACGTGTCCCGTTCCCGAAATACAAGCAACGCCGCACCCTTGAGTTGTTGAAAGGTTATTTTTAACATATTTCAATCCGTTTCCTCGTTGTTCTGGCGCTCTTCCTGAAATAATTGTTTCAAACGCAGCTTTTAAAGCGGTTTGATCGTCTTTCAAGTGTTTATGAATTTTGATAAGTGATTGAAAAATACCTTGTCCTCTGTCCGCAATCCAAACCCAAAGATGATGCCCCGTGACTTGTGACTCGAACCAGCAGCCCGGAACATCTTTCCATTGTCCAAGGTTATGATCAAACGAGTTGTTACCAATTTCACCGATAATAGAAATAACCAAAGGCAAAATATTTTCTGATAAACCATTGTTCATAAAAGATTTCAAATGAGGCAATCGGGCATTAAAAATTTCTCTTGTTTCGCAAACCCATTGCTGAGGATTTTTGTCAAGAGTTTTGGCGTTAATCCAATGGGAGACCGCTTCAAAATCCGGTATCCCTGCTAAAGCATAATAAGTTAAGGGGGGTGACCCTATGGCTTCCAAAACTTCTTGTTCAACGAGGCTTCGTAAATGGCGATGAATAATTTGAGGTGAAATATTCAAGTGTTCTCGTAACTCGACGGGCCTCATTTTTTGGTTTTTTTTTATCAATTCAATGATTTCTGATCGCGTTTTGGTTTTCATAGTTTATAGTTTACTATAAACTATAAACTATATTAATGCAACGAGGTTTTCTTAAATTCTCTTTGTTTTCATATGATAGGTTGTGCGTAAAAAAATAATATTCATTATAGCTTTGGTTATTCTATTGCCGCCGTTATGGTATCTCACTCATTTGCCAAAGACAAGCGAGTTGAAAACCACAAATCCCAAAACCTCCGCCATTCGAATTTATCGCGAGGAACAAAAAATAAAAAAAGGGAAAAAGCCGCATTCATCCATGCAATGGCGCAATCTTAAGGATATATCTCCTTATTTAATTCATGCCGTTATTCTCGCTGAAGATGATACTTTTTATCGGCACCATGGTTTTGATTTTGAACAACTTAAAAAAGCTTTCCAAGAAAATTGGAAGCGTAAACGTTTTGCTTTTGGCGCCAGCACAATTACGCAGCAGTTAGCACGCACGCTATATTTGTCTTCTCATAAAAATTTACTTCGTAAAGCCAAAGAAGCGCTGATCACTCGCCGTCTCGAAAAAACATTACCCAAGTATCGAATTCTTGAGCTCTACTTAAATGTTGTTGAATGGGGGCCTGAAATTTACGGGGCTGAAGCGGCGTCACAACATCATTTTGGTAAATCCTCCATTGCCTTAACGGCAAATGAGGCTATTGCGCTGGCCGCTATTTTGCCAAGTCCACGAAAATGGAACCCCATGAAGGAAAACGGTTTTATGGGACGGCGAAAATCTATTCTTTATGAGCGAATGGTCAGAGCCCATCACATTGTTTCTGAAGTTGAGGTAGAAGAGTCAACAGGCTCTGTGGTATCACCTGGAAGCGAAGAGCTGCCTACTGATGAAATCGGCGAATCAATAAAGGAATAATGTATTCAAAGGAAAGAAAAATGAACACTCCAGAAAAATCAAATGAAATAAAACTTATTCGTTTTTATGAAGCACCTGTGAAAGCGGTTTGGGATGCGTGGACGGAACCTGAACAAGTAGCAAAATGGTGGGGTCCGCGCGGCTTTACTCTCACATCACACAGCAAAGATATTACGACTGGCGGCCATTGGCATTACACGATGCACGGCCCCAATGGCGCTGATTATGTGAACAAAACCAAATATCTCGAAGTGGTTCCTTATAAGAAACTTCACTATGACCACGGCGGCAATGATGAACGCGCTCCGCTTTTCCGCGTGACGGTTTACTTTAAAGAAGTGAAAGGCGGAACAGAAATGGACATGACAATGGCTTTAGCGACAGCAGAAGCCGCCGAACAAACACGTCAATTTATTAAAAAAGCAGGTGGCGATTCTACTTGGGACCGCTTCGCGGAATACTTAAAACAAAAAGCGAGTGGCAAAGACGTGTTTGTGATTAATCGCAGTTTTAACGCTCCTATTAATGTGGTGTTCGACATGTGGACTGACCCGAAACATTTTTCACAGTGGTTAGCACCCACCGGTTTTCATATGAAGTTTATTAAAGCTGACATTCGCCCCAACGGTAAAACATTTTATTCCATGACTGCTGAAAACGGCAGTATGACTCTGTATGGCTGTGCCGAATACTTGAAAATCGAACGTCCACACACGTTGGTTTACAATCAACAATTTTGTGATGAACACGAAAATATTTCACACCACCCGATGGTACCCACGTACCCTGAAACCATGCAAACAACGGTTCAGTTTTCTGAAGAAGGTTCTCACCAAACACGTGTCACTGTAACTTGGGAACCGATTGGTAATGTCAAACCCGAAGAGTTCGCCGCTTTTATACAGATGCGCGCTGGAATGACTCAAGGTTGGACAGGGTCATTCGATAAATTGGAAGAGTATTTAGTGCACGTCCGATGAACAGTAATTTAATTTTTGATTTATTGTTGTTGGTTTTACATTAAATTTATATTCATTGTTTAATCTTTTGGACGAGTCAACATTTAATTTAATCAGGAGATAATTGCAATGAAAGTTAAAATTTATTTACTACTAATTATTTTATGTTCAGCACCGAATGTAATACAAGCTCGATATTATGATGCCGCCAATGGACGTTTTATTAGCCCAGATACCATTGTTCAAGATCCTGTTGATCCCCAAAACTTCAATCGATATGCCTATGTTAGAAATAACCCTCTGATTCTCACAGATCCATCAGGGAATAAATGGAAATTAAGTAACACCTGGAGCAAAGTTGGAGATTTGTTGAAATCAGTTTTATCTCAATCTCCAGGTCACCCACATTCTGGTGCTTCAGAAAATAGGCCAACGTCTCCCAGAAATCCTGGTAAGCTTGGAATGCCAAATCCGCGCACTTCTGACTTGTCCTCTCTTGTTACAATCCAACAACTGCCTGTTATTTATTCTGGCCCCACCACAGTTTTCACATGGGCTATAGTTGATTCATTTTCAGATGATTTTTTGAATTCGGGAAGTTATGAAAAATTATCTTCAAATATTTTTGGACATAATGTGAATGAAAAAGAAAAACGGGCATTGGCTTCATTGATAGGTTTTGGAGGTAGTTATATTTATAGAGCTATTGTTGGTTATTCTGCGACCAGTTATAAAGGAAGAGGATATGCTGAGAAAGACCCATCTTTAGATGCTGGAATTCAGGGTTTTAATAATATTGGTATTGCTCATATGGGGACTCCTAAAACATTTTTTGATGAAGGTAATTCTTTCTCGCAATTCTCTAATAATATATTTGGCGTCAATACTGTTGCCGGAATGCATGATCAATTTCAAGTCCAATTAGAAAAACATTGGGGAGTTGGGGCCCGTGGAAGGTGGAATGCATTTGGAATGCCTATTGCGGCAGTAATGACTTACCCAACATTGGTATGGCACCCCATTTGGCTATATGAAAATGAACTTAAAAATGGCCGATAATTTATGAATAAATTATATTTTAAAAATTATTTTTTACTGACTATTTTGTTTATTCTGTCGTTACAAGGTTGTACTTTTACTTACTATAGATTAAGAAATAGCAAAAGTATTAAGTCGGCGACAATAGTCGCAAAGAAGCCTTGTGAGTTTAAGTATTCTATCGATATAGAATATGAACCGCGACTCCTCCATGGTCAATATCCTTTTTGGGAGGATGTACCCACAAAGATGGTGGATCGATATATTAAGGTGACCCAAGACGCTTTTAATGAAACGGCTTGCACAGCGCAATTGGTGACTGATAACAACCAAGCAAATTTATTAATTTCTGTTTTGTATAGACCATTTTTAAGCGCCTTACCACAGGAATGGCTGACAGGATTATCATTTGGCTTGGTTCCAAGTTGGGGAACAAGACGCGGAGAATTTGTCCTTACCTTTAAAAATACGATTTCCGATAGGGAAAAAAAGTATTACATAGACAGGCCCGCATTTAATCATTTAATTGCATTTCCATTTTTCTGGGTGCCGCTTAATTCAAAAGAAATAATGCTATACAAAAAAGCGCTCATTGATTTTGTTGAAATTGAAAAATTGAATTATTAAGTTTTTATTCTGTTTAATTCCAATCATCAATCTTTAAATCGTTCGGTGCAGGTTTGCCTTTTCCTTTGGATAGATTAAAAGTGATGTGGGTATCAAGCCATTCTTCGGGCCAGCTTTCGCCGTCCACTTAAATCTTTAGGCGAAAGCCATTTTAAGAAAGTGCCACCGACCAATTGGCTCTAATATCCCATGCGTTTTTCATAAGCGGCACCGTTATCAAAACGAATTTGATCTGTGGTCATATGGGCTCTTTAGAAACCAAAAAATATTACTAAATCACTGCCCCTATGGCCGAAGGCGCCGATACCTATATAATCGGCCAGAGGGGCAGTCGCGTTTTATGGATGTGTCGGCATCACCACTTGAATATTATTTTGGGAGACTTTTATTTTTTATCCTTCTTCATTTTTTTATCCATCTTCTTTTTCATTTTGCACTCGTCTGTGCATCCATTTTTGCATTCGGGTCCGCATTTCATGCCGTGTTCGTGGTTTTCGCCGTGTTGATGCATGGCTTCGAATTTGGTTTTTTGTTCATCGGTCAAGACCGCTTTAATTTTCTCACGAGTCTCTTCGTGGATCGCTTTGATCTTTTCGTGTTTCTCTTTTTTTATGGTTTCAATTTGCGTGCTTTGCTCTGGTGTAAGGCCGAGCGCTTCAGTCATCTTGCCCATTTTTCCTTCGGCTGGTTTCTCATCGCCGACGCCGCATTTCCCGCAGTGCGCGTGAACCATTGAACCGAACGAGACTGATAAGCCCAGCATTGTTAGTAATAGTATTTTTCTTTTCATTATTTTCTCCTTTATTGGTGTAACAGATTTGATGATTATAGTATGTCCTTTTATCAATCAGTTGGGTATCAGTTTTTATATCTCCTCTTTTAATCGTTAGTTCGTTTGGACATTGGATTGTTGAGCTGCTTCGTTATCTCCTTTGTATTATCTGACTTCAAATTCTCATGGATGGATGAAAACTTTTGAACTGCATCAGGAATTAAACCTCCAATAGCCGCATCAACTCTTGCTCTAACTCGCGAGAAAATGTCGTCAGCAATACCGGAAAGTTTTAATTCGTAATGTTTTCTAAGAACATACTCATGTATCAATGTTCTCCTTGAGGCTAATCGACGAGATGCTTGCAATGCGTCTTGTTTTGCGAGGTTGCGTTCATAGGTATTTCCAACCGGATTAAAAACAGTTTGATTTGGGTTAGCAGAAGTCACCGATACATTGGGATCTTTTGCGGCACTTAGAGTCATTTCTGATATTCGAACGGAATGTTCCAATACCGCGATCCCTTCCGTGTAAATGTGGTCACGCGCTATCTTTGTGAGATCGCTTTGTGAAAATTTCCTGCCAGCGACAACTGCTAGACGCCAAACTTCTTGGGCGACGCCAGTAGATTCAGATGGATATCCACCAGCTTCATACGCCATGATTTTTTGAACATCAAAGTCGCCTAAGATTCTTGCGAGACGGCTGGTTTTTAACGCGATGTTTACCAATGGCAATTCGCTTAGCTCGATATTTCTAAGAATATCCCCGGAAAGATCGAGGGCCTCTTGAAGGGAGGCTCTGCTTGGGTGAACAAGATCATCGCTGTTGTGGTTTTTTTCCATGATTAACTCTGCATGAGTAAAAAATTCGGAGAGGGAGGGATTCGAACCCCCGGTACCCGTGAAGGCACTCACGCTTTCAAGGCGTGCGCTTTAAACCACTCAGCCACCTCTCCTAAAATTAGTGTCCGTCTTTCTTAACGATACCGGGTTGCACCGCGGGCGTTCTTGGTAAATCATCGGCCACATGTATCGGCAATGAACGCTTACCTTGCAAAATTTCAATTGCTCCTTGTCTAAGAAGCCGAAATTCCTCTTCAATCGCCCCATGTGCCATAGGTGAATAGCTCGAATTTTTTATGTGTGTTTTGTCGAAGTCATAGTCCAACACGGTCGCCATCCGGTGTAGCATTTCAACAAGCAGATCAATTCGTTTAATAGCCCACTGTTCAACTGGAATTTGGGTCTGACCTAAATGGTCAAGATATTCCTTCCATGAGTCTAGAACTGCGCGTTCCTTTTTCTCGTTTTTGTCAAATTCAAGGTCAATCCTGTTTAGTGCTTCGACGTGCGCCCATGTAATGGTGTAGCTCCGGGTTGCCATTAACGTCTGAAAAATTGAAAGCTTTCGTTCCCTGATTTCACGCTTTCGATCTAAATATCGCGTTAGCTGAACAGCTATCAGCGGACCAGTCAGTACTGCTACAACCATCACCCAATCAGCTATTGTCATAATCCCTCCTTTAAGCACGGTGACTCAAATAAAAACCCGGGCTTAGGTTTTCGATCCCCTTACAACCCTTTACAACTTAGTTTACAACCAACCCGTCAATTTACATCCATCTGCATCAACACGCATATCAGCTTCTCCGACGAGAAAGTGCGATAGGTTTGGTTGATCTTCAATTTTCAAGTCGTCCGCATTCGACCACTCTGCCACCTCTCCATTCATTACGACTATTGCCAAGGAGGTGACTGCACAAGACGCTGCCACCTCCCCAAAAATTACTTGTTGCCGTTTACGCGATTTGGGAATGATACCTCCAAAACGACACATCCCACATCTGTTTTGAATGGGCCATGTTCTTCCCCTGGCGGCCTGCTCGCATAGTGCCTACTTTGCTAATTGCTTCCGCTTCCGCCACAAGCGGAGCAGGTGGTCATACCGCCCGAGCTGTGGGAGGTGCGAATGCTGCCAGCGGAGTTATAAAAATCTTCACGTTGCGACGCGGTTGCGCCGCTGGGCGCCGAGATACGCGTTTGACTTGCGCCTCCGCTTTGCCAAACTTGACCGGACCCATTACAGCGGGAACAGACGCTGGGAGAGTTGTTCGGCTGGTTGCTGTTGATGCCTTGCTGGTATTCGCGCCACGATGCGTCCGCCGCTTCTTTTTCTTCCTGTGCTTTTATCTCCGCTTCGACAACGCGCCAGTCGCGATCGCTGTTGCGTGTGGAAACATAGGGCGCTACACCGGAAGCCGGATAATTGAAGATGGTATGGTCACGGCCAACTCGTGTGTCATAAGTGAAATCCCCATTGGGGTTCAGGGTGATGAACGAATCGCGGTCGATAACTGCAATTTCGGACATGTTCCTTCGGTCCCGGCGTGCTTGCACAACAGCGCCTTTGAGAAAAAGCGACCAGCCTCCATTGTCTTCCATTATCACTCCCGTCTCGGGTAAGTGCTTTTCATTGAGGTCACCTCGAAACCAACCAAATCCGGGAATATCCAATCGCGCTTGGCGCCCAGGCGCGGTTGTTGCCACCAGTCCATCGCTTAAGGTGATGATGGTCTTATCGCCCTCAACAACGCGAGACACTTCTTTAATGAGTGTTGTCGGTACACCGTAGAAGAACGGACCGCTGAGCAGATCGAATCCGTCGGCGTACACAAAAACTCCTTCTGAAACTCCTTCCGATTCATTGGAAAGCGGTTTTAACAAACCGAAATAAAACGAACCGAAGGGAGTCCATGGGAGCGAATCGGGAGGGAACCAGGCGAGGTCGCGATATCCCAAAGGATAAATGTGTTTCCCGCTGGACGTTGTTTTGGGTGACTCCACGGGGCCGCGCTTACCATCGCGGAACGCTTTTTGATAGTTGACGCCGTCGGGAAGAAGATAAATGCCTTCGAAGTCATGAAGAAGATAAACGCCTTCGGAAATTTTCGGCCAAAGCCTGAGGGAGCCGTCCTTCTGCCACTGAGTGCGTAGCCCGATTGATGAATAGATGGGGTCCAGATTTCCTTTTTCCCGAACGTGGGTGGCCATGGGCGCCAACATTTCCATCAGGTTTTTGGGCTTGGCGCCGCCTCGCTTTGCGATGAATGATTCGCGGGCCTTTTCATAAAGGGGATCGTATTTCACAAGCGCCTTCAAGTCCTTTTTGATTTGGGAGGCCGTCTTATAGTTTTGCGCGGCCAGGAAATCATTGCCCGCCGCGGTGTGGATGTCGCCCCGAAGCGCGTAATTTTCAATCTTGAACGGCTTGTAGGCAATGAGATGAGCCGACGTGTAAAGCGCTTCGGTGTACCGCCCAGCCTTGGTCAGAGTGAGGGCTTTGTTGCGCAGAGCGAAGTCGTCCCAGGGGGTTTGGGCCAGGAGCAAATCCCAATTCTTGACGGCTTCATCGAAGTTTCCAAGACCGGTGTGAATGAGCCCCAAATTGGTGAGCCCCGCCGGAACGGCCAGAGTGGGATCCAAGGCAAGCCCCTCTTGAACGGACGTCAACGCTTCCGCGAATTTGCCTTGTAAGCGCAGCGAGGCCCCGCGGTTGATCATGGCGCGAGCGAATTTTGGGTCGACCTTTAACGCCTGGGCAAGTGCGGCATCGGCACGAGCAAAATCAGGGTTGGGTCGTCTGAGCAAGGTGGCGGCCAAATAGCTGTGGCCACGCGGGTCGTGTGGCGTCGCGCGAGCGGCCTCTTCACACGCCAACAGAGTTCTTTCATTCGCCTCGGGGAATAGATGCATGCACCAGTCAACGGCGCTCGCCGAGTCTTTGAGGAGCTCCTTCCCGCGTTTGGACTTGCTCACAGTGTCCATGTCTTTAACGTAGTCATTGAACCCAGCGCGGTCGTGATATCTCATTGATCCGTGGGGATAGGAATTCAGGTTTCCGACGGATTCGGAGAGTTTGACAGCGACCAGCAAATCCTTTTTTTGATCCGAGATTTTCCCAAGAGCGTCATAAAAAGTTGAACGCTCAGCGTAATTCTTGTAATTGGGAACCAGCTTGATCGCCACGGTTATTTCGGCAACGGCCTTCTTGAATTCTTTACTTTCTCCATAGGCATTGGCCCGAACATTGTGGGCGTAAGCCTTCATCCATTTTCCATAGGCCGCGAATTTCTTGAACGCCTCATCGCGGGCCTTTTCACCCTTGGCATTTTCAAACGCTTTTAACGCCTTTCGCCCTGTTATCTGGCCTGAATCTTCAGACCGTTTCCAATACATCTTGATGGTTTCCAATTCGGGTATTTCGCTGCTGACTTGACGGTCAGCGAGAGCCAGCCAATCCCAGACATTGGCGTCGATCGGCTGTTCGCCATCGGCCACCAATTGACCGCAGGCTTCAAACACTTTCCACGGGTCTATGGCTTCATAGGCGGCGCGACAGGCCTGCATCGGGGTGGGTGTGGCCCACCCCGGTAAAACAGAACCGACCGCTACAAAAACCCCCATAAATATAAATTGTTTCAACCTTGTTGTTCTTAACGTCTTGTGGTTTTTTAATTTCATTGTTAGCACTTAACAATCCTTTACAACCCAGTTTACAACCTGCCAGTCAATTTACAGCTATCTCCGCGAACATCCGTCACAGTCACTCCGACAAAAAAGTGCGATAGGTTTGACTGTTTTTATTTCTCTTCTTTTTTCACGCGCTCTTTGAGCATTTTCGGCAACAAATCAAAGAGTCAATGGAAAACCGGCCGCCTCCGGTAAAAACAAATGAAAGGGCCACGGCTCCATAAAGAAATGCCAATTCTTTGACTTGGAAGGGATCCTTCGCATGCGCCCAAAAAAACGCGACTGCCATGGTCACAAAAACAAAAAAAGCGGAAATTCTGGTGCCAAGGCCAATGGCGATAAAAAGGCCGCCGACCAATTCAGCCAGCCCTGCCAACCATGCCATGATGGTGGGCGCTGGCATGCCCATTTGTGTGAGTCCTTCGGCCATGCGCGGCATTATGCCACCGAATACTTTTTGGTAACCATGATAGGCCATTCCCAGTCCCATCAAAACACGGAGGATTAATAGCCCGCCGCTTTTTAATTTACATTTGAGTCCTGTATGTTCAGTCATTGATCCCCCCGTATTTTTTCCTTTATATTTATTTCACTCGTTTGTAGGTAATTTCCATGTTTTTGAATTCTTTTCCATCGGGTCCTTTGGAGTAAGATAAATACACGTGGTTATCATTATCAATAATTTTTGTTTCTGTGCGGGCCCATTTGTTTTTTTCACCGGTCATAGGGCAGCTAAAATCACCATCGGAAGAGAAAGTTTTGGTTGTTGCGTCATATTTTCCTGAAAACTTCATCATCCCGGTCATGAAGTTATCAAGCCAAATGGATTCATATTGCCCGCGAATATTATCATAGCCAATAAGTCCCATGCCTTCAAAAGGTTGGCCAGCCCAATCGCCTTTAAATTCTTCTTGTACAAAACGGCCACCCAAAACCCACCAGTTTTTGGCTAAACCTTTTGATTCTTCAACTTTTCCATTGGGTTCCATCCAACCTTTCACTTCGGCTGTCCAATTTCCAATCAAAGGTTCAAGCATTTTGTGATTTTCTGAAGGAGAGCCATGTTTCATCGCATTCATCATCGCTTCTGACATCATGGGTTCTTTTGTTATTAATTTTTTATCTTTTTTCCCAGCCCATAAAGTTGTTAGAGACCCCGCGACAATAACGATCGCCACTATTTTCATTCCATTTTTCATGTTAACCTCTCTTTTCATTAGATTCATTTTTAAAAAATTTTTAGGATTTTAACTTGTTTTGTTAAAGATGTGTTGTTAATTCCTTCCCTGATTTTCAAGTTTGTAAATAGCTCGAATAAGGTGGGAAAATTTTCTCCCAAAAGGTGTGAGAAAATATTCCACCTTGGGAGGAATGACCGGAAATGATTTCTTTTCCAGAATTCCAAAGGCCACTAGTTTCTTGAGCCTTTCAGTTAGCACTTTTCTTGATAAATTTTTGGCGCTTTTTTCTAATTTCCCAGGTCGGCGGTTACCTTGTTGAATTTCGTTTAATACGTGAAGCGACCATTTGCAACCGATAATAGATTCCATCATTTCAGGTGTTGTGTAACTTTCTCGTTTTTTCATTTAACCTTTTAAAAGCCACTGTTACTTTTGGGTGCGTATTGAACCAAAAAGTGCGGGCTATCCCATTTAATATTGAGAAGCTATGTTTGTGCCATTCTAATATTAAAGGAGTAAAACATGAAAAATAAAGCAATATTTTATCACGCAGGTTGCCCGGTTTGTGTGAGCGCAGAACAAGGTGTGACAAGCGCCATTGATCAGAATAGGTATCAAATTGAAATTGTTCACTTGGGAAAAGACAAAAATCGTATTTCTGAAGCTGAAAAAGCCGGCGTCAAATCAGTTCCAGCCTTGGTTATTGATGAACGCGTTTTTCATATCAACTTCGGAGCAAACTTAAGCGATTTGAAAAATTAGTTTTCAATTGCGGTTTATTATTTGATGGATTGAACTTGAGAAGAAAAAACCTGTTATCGATTCGAATGAATCACGCCACTCGTGTGGCTGCCGGCGCAATCTGAACCTGTAAAAAATATGTTGAGAAGAGTGCTCGGTCTGTTTCCTTCGGCTGTTCCCGTAAAAGTCCCTGCGCAGGGTGAGGTTTGATTCATCACAACGTCCATATGGTCGGTGTAAATGTAGCCATCCACGGTTCCTTGAATATTTAAATCCGGCACAGAATAACTTCCTTGAACCGTGGAGCCATTTTGGTTAAAGCTCATACTCACTGTTTTAGAAGAAGTATAAATAGAAGTGGAATACTCACCCGTCCAGCTGCCTTGCGTGTTAAGCGTGTAAGGGGTGGGGTTTGAAAAGCTAGAGCCTTTTTTGTCTTTTTCACACCCGGAAAAAATAAAAATCACCCCTAAAATAAGAGGCAAAAATGTTTTTTTCATCAGAGCGGCACTATTTTTATTAGAGATTTTCATAAGCTATTTTGGCTTATATTGCCTTAAAATCTCTTTAAGAACAGGTTAAGCTTGGGTTAAAAATTTATAGAAAAGTATTAACTCTCAAAGCTGCAAAGGTATTCGGTTAAGCCCTCTTTAACTGTGATATCAAAAGATGATCTTGGAGCAACAAAGAATGTTTCACCTGTTGAATATTTCTTTTCTAAACTTTCGGTGGCTAGTTTAACGAAACATTCTCCGGAAATAATGTCCATTCTCTCTCCTTCTTCGGTTTTGAAATGATATTGCCCAGGTCGGATTGCGCCAATGGTTTGGCGTTTTCCATCTTTAGAAAGAATTGTATGACTCACCACGCCACCATCAAA
>JBJXGI010000090.1:0-27225 GCA_046153645.1 Elusimicrobiota bacterium
CGTGTTTGTTTTGGGGTCTAAACGTGAAACATATGTTTTCTCAAAAGCGTTTAAGCCCAATCCACTCCTTTGACCAATGGTATAAAACGCGATTCCTTTGTGTTCACCAATAACTTGCCCCTGGTCATTTTTAATTTGTCCCGGCTGAGTGGTTGAGGGGAGAGAAGAGCCTTTTTCCTCTAAACGAATTTTAATGAAACTTCTGTAATCTTTTTTGGGGACAAAGCATATTTCTTGACTATCCTTTTTATCAGCATTGGGCATCCCAAATTCTCTAGCTAACTCTCTTACCTTTATTTTTTCCGCTCCACCTATCGGGAAAAAAGTTGAGCTGAGGCCTTTTTGATCAAAATTGTATAAGACATAAGATTGGTCCTTTGAAGAATCGACAGATTCAAATAATCGGTATTTCTTTAGGTTTTCAGAAAGAGGGGATGATTCAATTCGAGCGTAATGCCCTGTAGCCACATGGGTTGCACCTAATGATTCCGCAAATTTTTTAAGTTTATCGAACTTGATATGTTTATTACAGGCTAAACAAGGATTGGGAGTTTCACCACTTAAGTAAGAATCAACGAAGTAATCGATAACCTTGGTCTCAAACTCAGGGGAATAATCTAGAACATAATGTGGGATTCCGGATTTCTCTGCGCTGCGTTTAGCCAAATAAATATCTTCTGGCGCTCCACAACAGCCAAAACCTTCACCCCCATTGGGAAGGAGTCGCATCGTAACCCCAATAACATCATGACCTTCTTTGGCAAGAAGAGCAGCGGCGACAGAGGAATCTACACCTCCTGACATCGCAACGATAATTTTTAGTTTTTCAGACATATTTTCTGAGGGTTTAAGTAAAAGTAGCTCATTATCACATTTTTTTTAAGTTTTTGAGAGCAGATTGAAGAGCTTCAATTGTTAGCTCTGGACAATGCATCTTAATAGCAGGAAGGCCGCCTAGTTGCTTGACCAAGAAATCCGGGGTCATTGCCGTTGCCTCTTCAACTGTTTTTCCTTTTAATAATTCGGTTAATAAAGAACCAGAAGCAATAGCAGCTCCACAGCCCATGGTTTTATAGGTGGCTTTAGAAATTTTCCCTTTTTCAATTAAAAGGTAGAGCGTTAATATATCTCCACAAATGGGACTTGCACCCATCCCGAAAGCGGTTGCATTAGGCATTTCCTGCAAATTTCTAGGGTTTTGAAAATGATCTAACACGATATTATTATACATGGAACTCATAAACCCTTTTTCCAGAGGGGGTGGTTTTCTCGCAATTTAGTGATGGTTTCCGTAATAATTTTAACTGCTTCTCGAATTTGCTCTTCGGTCGTCTGATGGCCAAGTGAAAACCGTAAAGAAGCGTGGGCTTGTTCTTTTTCAAGACCTATGGCCAACAACACGTGAGAGGGATCAACACTTCCCGCAGCACAGGCACTGCCACTGGAACAGGCAATTCCTTTTAGATCTAAGGCCATGAGAGCTGTTGAGCTTTCGGTAAAAGGGAAACAGATGTTTGAGGTATTACAAATTCTTTGGTTTTTATCACCATTAACAAAACTCAAAGGGATTGATTTGAGCAGTAAATCTTCAAATAAATCTCTTAACCATGAAATTCTGGCAGCTTCGGCAGATAAATTCTCACTTACAATCTCTGCCGCAGCACCCATTCCGACAATTCCGGGAACATTTTCTGTTCCACCGCGCCGGTTCTTTTCTTGTTTTCCGCCCTCAATTAAACTATGAACACGGGTTCCTTTTTTAATATAGAGAATTCCAACCCCTTTAGGTCCTCCAAATTTATGACCAGAAAGAGAGAGGAAATCAGCCCCTAACTCTTTTACACGAATTTGTTTTTTTCCAGCTAATTGAATGGCATCTACAAGGAAAGGAACTTGTTTTTTTTGACAAATTTCAGCAATTTCAGCAATAGGTTGAATGGTTCCCAGTTCATTATTGGCAGCCATGATACAAACAAGGGCTGTATCTGGTGTGATGGCATCGTCAACATGATCAGGACCAATAATTCCATTGCGCTCTACAGGCACAATAACATTGTCTATTTTTTCTTCTTCGGCGAGATGTTTTAAGACAGTTCGAACAGCAGAATGTTCAATCGCAGAAGACACAATACGTTTCCCTTTTTTACTAGAAGCCAAGGCGCCCTTTATGGCCATATTATTGGCTTCTGTTCCACCGGAGGTAAAAATAATTTCGTCCGGAGAATCGGCTCCGATAAATTGGGCTAACTGAGCGCGAGCATCTTCTACGGCTTTCCGAGCTTTTTGACCCAATTGGTGAACACTAGAGGCGTTTGCAAAATCCTCTTGAAAATAAGGGAGTATCTTTTCCATTACTTTGGGATGAACCGGAGTTGAGGCGTTGTAATCGAGATAAATCATTATTTAAGTTTATATGAGCCCCAACATCATTTGGGCAACTTCTGAAGAATGTGTTCTGGGATCCCATTTAGGGGACCATACGGTATTGATTTTAACTTCTTTCACATTAGGAAGTCGACTGATAATGGTATGGGTCTGACCTAATAATTGAGGCCCATAGGGGCAAGCAGGGGAAGTGAGAGTCATATCAACGCTGATCTTTCCAATCGATTCATCTCGGTTAATTTTATAAACAAGACCTAAATCAACAATATTTATGTGCAATTCAGGATCTTCTACTGCCATTAATACATTGGTGATTTCCTGTTCGCTTGGAAGTGCTTTAGAATTTTGAACCATTTGATTTAAATTTTCTTCTAATTTCTGAGATAGTTCTTCTTTGTGTGATTCGATTTCTGAGTTCATAGATTTTCCTTTTTATCGCCATCCGTTCTTTTTATGGATGACCGTGTTATATTTTTAAATATGAATTGATCGCTTCTTTTAGTGTATTAACAGATAAAACCGCGCATTTTACTCGAACAGGGTACTTTTTTACACCTTCCAGAGAAATTAAATCGCCTAAATCATCTTCACTTATTTTTGAATCTAAATTTTTATTTCCTTCTTTAATGCCAAACATATTTTTAAAAAGGCGCGAAAGCTCTGAAACATCGGTCAGGTTTTTTCCTCTCACGGCTTGAGTGAGCATGGAGGCCGCCGACTGAGAAATAGCACACCCGTGTCCTTCAAATTTAATATCAATAATTTTATCGTTTTCTATTTTGGCCGATAGGGTGAGTTGATCACCACAGAGGGGGTTCATTCCTTCTGCAACAGCATTGGCATTTTCAATGGATCCACGGTTTTTGGGAGATTTAAAGTGGTCGAGAATAACTTCTCTATAAAGTTCTTCAACTCCACCTGAAATTCCACCTTCTAGTTTTCCTTGGCTCATCTTGCGCTTGCTCCTGTTAAACCAAAAACTTTATTTACTTTTTCTAAACCTTTTACCAATGCATCAATTTCTTCTTTTGTGTTATAGAGATAAAAACTGGCTCTGGCGGTTGATGAAATTTTTAAGGCTTTCATAAGTGGTTGGGCACAATGATGTCCGACTCGAATAGCAATGCCTTCTTCACCTAAAATAGTTCCCACGTCATGAGCATGAACAACTTTATGATTAAAAGAAAGCGCACCAGATTGTGTTTCAGGGTTTAACGTTCCATAAAGTTGAAGATCAGGAAATTGGGATAATTTATTTATCGCATATTGTAACAACTCTTTTTCATGTTCTCGAATAGCATTCATTCCAACTTTATTTAAGTATTCAATTGATTTTGAAAACGCAGCAACGTCAGCGAAGTTCGGCGTTCCGGCTTCAAACTTATAAGGAAGGTCGGCCCATGTTGTTTTTTCGATGGAAACAGCATTAATCATTTCTCCACCACCCAAAAAAGGGTCCATTTGTTCGAGAATTTCTGGGCGAACCCACAAAACGCCAACGCCGGTCGGTCCCAACATTTTGTGCGCAGAAAAAGCAAAGAAGTCCGCATTCATTTCAGTTATATTCGTTGGCAAATGGGGGACAGACTGAGCGCCGTCAATGAGAACTTTTGAACCATTTGCATGAGCCAGTTTAATTATTTTATCTATCGGGTTAATGGTTCCCAACACATTTGAAACGGAGGTAACAGCAACCAATTTAACTTGAGGTGTTAAAAGTTTTTGAAATAGTTCAAGATTGAGCGTAAAATCGTCATTCAAAGAGACTGTTTTAAGTTTGATGTTCTTTTCTTTGGCTAATATATACCAAGGAACAAAATTGGCATGATGTTCCATGTCAGAAATTAGAATTTCATCGCCTTCTTTAAGAAATTTTCTAGCCCAAGAATAGGCAACAAGATTGATGGATTCAGTTGTATTACGGGTGAAAATAACGTTTTCAGAAGTCAAAGAACCAATGAACTTTGAAACATTCTTTCGAGCGTCTTCATAAAGTTGCGTGGCTTCTTCAGCTAAAGCATACACACCTCTATGAATATTTGCATTAGATTCTCGGTAAAACCGACTTAACTCATCAATAACCGAATTAGGTTTTTGAGTTGTGGCAGCGCTGTCCAAATAGATAAGAGGCTTCCCAGAAAATGTCCTTTTGAGAATAGGGAAATCTTGCCGAAATTTTTGCGGGTCAAATGTCATGGGAAAGTTTGATAAAAATATTTTCGCCTTCGACTTTTACTTCATGTGTTTTAACGGAACGAACGGCGGGGGGGGTGAGTGCTTTTCCGGTCTTGATCGAAAACCGGGCCCCATGAAGGGGACAGGAGACTTCGTCACCTTCCTCTATATCACCGCCGGAAATAAGAGATTCAGCGTGGGTACAACGATCATCAAAAGAGTAAAAAGCGCCAACAGCGTGAGCCACACATATATATCGATCTCCAACCTTAATTCCAGTGGCACGTCCTTCAGGAAAATCTTTTTTTACGCCTACTTTTATAAACTCACTCATGATTTCTTCAGTTTTTCCTCAATAAATGACCTTAAACGCTCTTGAACAATCAGAGACGGAACTTCCGCAATAACAGGTTCAAAAAAGCCCTCAACAATAAGATCTTCGGCGGCATTGATGGACATTCCCCGAGTCTGGAGATAAAACTTCATATCATCATCCACAGGACCAACAGCAGCTCCATGAGAGCATTTTACATCATCGGCTAATATTTCTAAGTTGGGGATGGCATCGGCTTTGGCATCTTTTGATAACAATAAAGCCTTCGAAGACTGAAACGCGTCTGATTGTTGCCCGTCTTTATTTATATATACCATTCCTGAGAAAAAGGATCGACTATGACCTTTGAGGGCACCTCGATATTGAATGTCACTGGTGGTCTTAGGAGCCGTATGGTTTTGCGTAATCCAATTTTCAAAATATTGATCTTTATCACCAAATAACACGCCAAGAATTTTATTTTCAGCCCCTTTTTCTCCTAGCTGTAAATTGGTTTCGTTTCGGAAAGCTTTTCCTCCAACTGAAACTGCAATTTCATTGTATCGACTAAAGGCCCCTTGAATAACTTCATGAAACTGAAAATGAGAGGTTGAAGAATTCCAATGTTCCAAAAAATAACAAGACGCTTTGGCATTTTCTTTTAAATGAATAAAAGTATAAGAAGAAATAAATTGTTCATTGGTGACATCATTGTTGCCAATTTGTTCTTCCCAAACATGAGCTTCGCCCGCTTCTTCGACAAATAAGAAGTTTAAAATGAAGTGAGCGCCCGGTTGAGCTCCTGTTGCGATATAAGTGTAAAAAGGAGTTTTTAGCGCCTGCCCTTTGGGGATAATAAGGCATGTGCCGGCATCTGCCAAACATAAATTTAATAAAAGTAGTTTATTTGACGTTGCCGAAGCAATGGCTTTTTCCCAAGCGTCTTTTACTAAGGTTTCTTTTTTAATGAAAGCCTCAGATAATGAAATCCAATGAATTTCTCTTTGTGTTACAATTTCTGGGATATCAAAGACAAAACCTTGCGAAGCATCAAGGTAACAAGATGCTTGTGATGTCATGTTGCTTTCATTTTTCCCATAAGACCTAAATTCTGGGGTAAGGTCAGAGACTGAAGTGGCATTTCCATTAGACTGAGAAAAGAAATTCATTTTTTCTAAATTAATTTTATCCCATGGAACTCTTTTCCATTTTTCATCTTTGTTGGTTGGCCAGTTTAATTCCTCAAACATTTTCAAGGCGCGAAGTCTTAACTCTAAAACCCAGCCAGGTTCCTGACGATTTTTTGAAAATTGAGAAACAAACTCCTTATTGATGTTTTCAATAACGCACTTTTCAATTGATAAGTTCATGATTATCCAATAGATCCTTCCATCTCAAGTTGAATGAGACGGTTAAGTTCGACAGCATATTCCATGGGAAGTTCGCGGACAAAAGGCTCAATAAAACCATTAACAATCATCGATTGAGCATCATTTTCACTGAGGCCTCTGCTCATCAAATAAAACATTTGTTCTTCGCCCACTTTAGAAACAGTGGCTTCATGTCCGACAGAAACATTTTTTTCATCAATTTCCATGGTTGGATAGGTATCGGATCTGGATTCAGGATCCATTAATAAGGCGTCACATTTTACATTGGCCTTACAGCCTTCCGCCCCATTTTCTACTTTAAGCAGACCTCTGTAAGATGTTCGGCCTCCATCGCGAGAAATGGATTTAGAAAGAATGGTCGAAGTTGTATGAGGAGCAGCGTGTACAATTTTAGCTCCTGCATCTTGATGCTGCCCTTTTCCTGCATACGCGATAGAAAGAACTTCACCGCGCGCCCCTTTACCCATAAGGTAAACAGCAGGATATTTCATGGTTAATTTTGAACCGATATTTCCATCAATCCATTCTACCGCCGCATCTTCATAGGCAACGGCACGTTTGGTGACTAAGTTATAAACATTATTGGACCAATTTTGAATGGTCGTATAACGAATTTTTGAACCAGGAAGCGCGACCAATTCAACCACAGCTGAATGAAGGGAATCACTCGAATACGTTGGAGCCGTACAACCTTCGATGTAATGGACGTCGCTTCCTTCATCAGTAATAATGAGTGTGCGTTCAAACTGTCCCATGTTTTCAGAATTAATTCGAAAATAAGCTTGAAGCGGAATTTCAACATGCACGTTTTTGGGAACGTAAATAAAACTACCTCCAGACCAAACAGCGGAGTTAAGAGCGGAGAACTTATTATCTTGAGTGGGAATAATTCGCCCAAAATATTTTTTGACAATATCAGGAAACTGTTTAACCGCATCATCCATACCAAGAAAAAGAACGCCTTGCTTCTCAAGGTCTTCACGGATGGAATGATAAACAATTTCAGATTCGTATTGAGCGGTGACTCCAGCCAAGAATTTCCTTTCGGCTTCAGGAATTCCGAGTTTTTCAAAAGTTTGTTTCACTTTTTCTGGCACTTCATTCCAATCTTTTTCAGATTTATCTGAAGGGCGCACATAATAATGAATATTTTGAAAGTCTAATTCAGCGAGTAATTCCTTATTACCCCAGTTTGGCATGGGTTTGGAGTTAAAAATATCGAAGGCTTGAAGTCTAAATTTCCGCATCCATTCTGGTTCATTTTTTATCGCAGAAATAGCTTCCACTACTTTTTTAGTTAAACCTTTTTCAGATTTAAACACATTAATAATATCGTCATGAAAACCGTATTTATAATCTTTTGGGGCCAATTGTTCTTTATTCATAATTTATTCCCTTTAAACAGATTTCGCAGCAGTTTGATTTTCTTTGAGAACCCAGTCATAACCTTTACTTTCAAGCTCGAGCGCCAATTCTTTTCCACCAGATTTAATAATTTGGCCACCGGCGAGTACGTGGATGAAATCCGGTTCCACATAATTCAACATTCGTTGATAGTGCGTAATAAGGAGTAGGGCTTTTTCGCTACCTCGAAAATTCTCTATTCCTGTTGAAACCACTTTGAGCGCGTCAATATCTAAACCTGAATCTGTTTCATCTAAAATCGCCAAAGAGGGATTGAGAAGTGACAATTGAAGAATTTCGTGACGTTTCTTTTCTCCACCTGAAAAACCTTCATTAATATATCGCCCCGAAAAACTATCACTTATACCGAGAGATTCCATTTTTTGTTTAAAAGCGTTCCTAAATTCGATGATGGGAACATCGGCTCCACGCACTGCTTTTAAGCTCATTCTTAAAAACTTTGATACGGGAACACCAGGAATTGAAACAGGATATTGAAAGGCAAGGAAAATTCCTTTTCGAGCTCTTTCATCGGTGGTAAGGTCGTTTAATTCTTCACCCTTGAAAAATATTGTTCCAGAAGTGATTTTATATTTGGGATGACCCATTAAAACGTTAGAAAGAGTTGATTTGCCAGACCCGTTGGGCCCCATAATCGCATGAACCTCACCCTTTTTAATTGTAAGGTTAACTCCTTTCAAAATTGGTTTGTTCTCGACTGAGGCATGCAGGTTCTCGATTTTGAGCAGTATGTTTTCGTCCATTGTTTTCTCCGTTTTTTTAAGCAATCCCTTGAACTTGCATGGGGATGTTGTTAAAAATTGATTTATTTCCTGATTGTAAAAGTGTAGCCAAAGTATTTTTATTAAGAATATCTTGGACGGCGCCGTCAATGTTTTGACAAAGTTGACTGCTTTCGCAGTGTCCATCTTCATGACAGTCCACCGCTCGGTTTTCGGGATGGGTACACATAATAGGATCTAAGGGACCTTCAAGCGCTGTAACAATATCGCCCATACTTACTTCTTCAGGTTTCTTTAAAAGTTTATATCCACCAAGGGGACCACGAATGGCTTCCACCACTCCGGCTTTGCGTAAAGTAGAGAAAATTTGTTCTAAAAAAGGGAGGGGAATTTTTTGATCATCAGAAATATTCGACAACCGAATGGGGGTAACAACATTTTGCTGCGCTATATAAATAAGAGCTTTAATGGCATAGGTTGATTTGGTTGAAAGCTTAAGCATGCATTTAGATTATCATAGTTGACTAAATCAATCAACAATTATTAAGCGCCTCTGAAAAATTTACAAACATATGATAATCAGTTATTTTCTTCTCTTTGGCGATGATTTATTGCCGTGGTTGAGTTGTAAACTTCTAATTGTTGTGAAAGTGTTTTGTGGCTTTGCCATAACACTTGCATTTGAGCGGCACGGTCGATTAAGTTTTGAAGCGCAAAATAACGAGACGCTTCGGGCCGTTTGATGGATTTGACTTTAAAATTATGAAGATCGTCGCCAATTTTAGCGAAGAAGGTGACAGTGAATTCGTCTAATTGTTCTTTTTTCGGCTCTGGAGCATCTACGGACTGGAATAATGCCTGCCTGTTTAATGATGCCCATAAATCGAGATAATCTTCCGTAGACATGGACCCAATTTTTCTTAATTTAGAATTGGCGGTACTAAATCGAGGGTCGTATATACTGGTAAGTGTGGACACTTTACCATCAACACAACTAATGATAACCCCGTAAGATTCGGCTTTTGAAAAACCACCCTCAGCGCGATAGGAAATTTGAGAATTTTGAATGAGTTGCTTTTTTATTACTTCAGGCATAGACCCCACTGAACTCTTTACGAGGGGCATTTCCCATACCGCAAAGGAATTCAAAGAAATACTCATCAGCAGTGAAAAAGTCAGTATTTTGGGCACGTTGATTAGGGTTTTCATAGTACAGTATATTATGCAACAACTTAACCAATTCATAAAATCAGACCGAGTTCTTAGCCATTTCTTTCATTCTTTATTATCATCTGCCTACAACACATGTTTAAGAAAATTAAAAACGTTCACTTTATAGGCATTGGCGGCAGTGGAATGAGTGGAATTGCCGAAGTATTGCTCAAATTAGGCTATCACGTTAGCGGAAGTGATATGTCTCAATCTGCTGTCTCAAAAAGGCTTGAAGAATTGGGAGCTCGAGTTTTTATTGGACATAAAGCCGCTCATATTCTGGGAGCCGATGTCGTTGTAACATCCACGGCTATTTCTAAAACCAATCCCGAAGTGATTCAAGCTCATAAAAAAAATATTCCGGTTATTCCTCGTATTGAAATGTTAGCGGAAATTGCTCGGCTCAAATATACCATTGCGATTGCAGGAACTCATGGAAAAACAACCACGACCTCTTTGGTGGGGCAGATTTTATCGTATTGCGCAGTGGATCCCACTGTCATTGTAGGGGGACGTTTGAAAGCGGTGGGAACGGGTGGAGTGTTGGGCTCAGGAGATTATTTGGTGGCAGAAGCTGATGAATCAGATGGTTCATTTCTACATCTATCACCCACTATTTCTGTTATTACTAATATTGACGATGACCATCTAGATTATTACAAAACCATGGAACGTTTGGAGTCTGCTTTCATTCAATTTGCCGATTACGTTCCTTTTTATGGGTGTACTTATGTGTGCGGAGAAGATAAGGGAATTAAAAGAGTCCTCTCTAAAATGCGGCGCCGAACGCAGATATATGGATTTGATAAAAAATATTATTTATCCGCTTCTAAAATTAAATTAACGGAATCAGGTTCTACTTTTGAGGTTTTTCTCAAAGGTAAAAAATTGGGATCGGTCACGTTACCGTTATCAGGAAAACACAATGTTTTAAATTCGCTGGCCGCCATTGCGGTGGCACTTCATATTGATTTGCCATTTCAAAAAATTGCGGAGGCCTTGTCTCAGTTTAGGGGTGTGGGGCGGCGAATAGAACTTAAAGGTGAGGCTCGAGGGATTGTTGTTGTTGATGATTATGGCCATCACCCCACAGAAATAAAAGCCACTTTGTCGGCCATTCGTGGGCGATGGCCAAAAAAACGACTGGTTGTTTTATTTCAACCGCATCGTTATACTCGAACACAAATTTTGGCTAAACAATTTGCAGAAGCTTTATCGATTTCAGACCAACTTCTTTTACTTCCCATTTATCCCGCCGGAGAAAAACCAATCAAAGGAGTTTCCTCACAAAGTATTTCTAAATTTTTAAAAAAGAAAAACTGGGTACAGTTAAATGGCCATCCAGATTATTCGACACTATCAAGATTTCTCAAATCGGGAGATGTGCTTTTAACCCTGGGAGCCGGAGACGTGTGGAAAGTGGGGGAGCAGTTTTTACACTTAGCGGTTTCTCTCGGAGAAAGAATCAAACTTGCATTCCCATCATTATCTGAACGAGTGAAATGTGAGGAGCCGCTTAGTCGACATTCCACCTGGGCCATTGGCGGACCAGCGGAAGTTTATATGGAAGTTCATTCACTCAAAGAACTTCAGTATTTCTATAAGTGGTGTTTGACACAACAGGTCCCAGTTTTTTTCTTAGGCTGGGGATCAAATATTTTAATTCCTGATGAAGGTTTAAGGGGCGTGGTCATTCGACTCCGTGGAGATTTTGAGTCAATTAATATAAAAAATGAAAGTGTAACCGTTGGAGCAGGTGTACATTTACCCAAATTAGCTAAAGCAACGGCTGAAGAAGGACTCTCTGGGGTTGAGGCTCTGGCTGGCGTTCCTGGGACTATCGGTGGCGCACTCATGACCAATGCAGGCACTCAACGGGGTGTGATAGGAGATGTTATTGAAACGGTCACACTTTTCCTTCCAAATGGAAATATAAAAACTCTTACCAAAGATCAAATTAAATTTGAATATCGCAATACAAGTCTAAAGGGTTCTTGGGTTGTGAGTGCCACATTAAAATTAAAAAGTAAATCAAAAGAAGAAACGCAAAAAAACTTAATGTTTGAATTGGATTACCGCTCAAAAACCCAACCCCTTGGGACGAAAAATGTGGGGTCTATTTTTCGAAACCCTCCTGGGGATCACGCCGCGCGTCTTATTGAAGCAGCCGGCCTCAAAGGCAAAGTATGGGGAAAGATGCGTGTATCTCCCAAACATGCCAATTTTATTGAGAATATGGGGGGCGGGACCGCAAAAGAATCCAAAGAGTTAATGATTTTAATACAGGACGCAGTTAAAGAAAAATTTCAAATTAATTTACACCCTGAAGTCATTTTGGTTGAACAACCGCAAGTCCCCATCTTAAGAGATTAATTAAGATATGAATAAAACTCTCCAACTTCTTCAAAAAAAACAAGTGGCGGTACTCATGGGCGGTTGGTCCCGAGAACGCCCCATCTCCCTTAAAACGGGTCGGGCCATTTCTAAAGCTCTCAGTGATATGAATGTGAAGCATGATGCCATTGATGTGAAAACCAATATTATGGAAGTCCTTCAAAAAAAGAAGATAAATTTTTGTTTTATCGCTCTCCATGGCGCTTTTGGGGAAGATGGCGGTATTCAAGCCTGTTTAGACGCCCTTAAGATCTCTTACACAGGGTCTGGTGCCATATCGAGTGCTGTTGCTATGGATAAAGATCTTTCAAAAAAAATATTTTCTCACGCAAAGGTGCCCACCGCAAGCTGGTCTATTTTGCATAAGAGAGATTCTAATAATCAACAAACCATTAAAAAGATAATAGGAAAATTTTCGGGGAAGTCTTTGTTCGTCAAACCCATAGATCAAGGGTCTGCTTTGGGCGCTTCTAAAGTGGAAAAAACTCACAACCTTAAGGGCGCACTCGAAAATTGTTTTAAATTTTCTTCAGTGGCCATGATTGAAGAGTTTATTCCTGGTCGAGAATTAACAGTCGGGATTTTAGGAAACAAAATTCTCCCGGTCGTTGAAATTGTTCCTCGACATCGTTTTTATGATTTTCATTCTAAATACGCAAAAGGCGGATCTATTCATTTGGTTCCAGCACCTTTAACGAGAAAAGAAACCACCGATTGCCAGAAAATAGCAAAAGCGGCTTTTGATTCTTTGAAGTGTAGTTCTTATGGCCGAGTTGATGTTCGCTTAACACCACAAGGAAAACCATTTGTCTTAGAAGTAAATACGATTCCAGGGATGACTTCAACGTCACTTTTACCTGATGCCGCTAAGGCCATTGGCATGTCATTTCATGATCTTGTCTTAGAAATTGCTCAATTATCTTTTGAAAATAATAAGATATAAGCATGAGTTTTTTTAACCGCTCTAAAAATAAATTCTCAAATCGAAAAATAAAGAAAGTGTCTCGACCTAGAGTCAGACCACAAAAGGTGAAATTTAGGACTCGATACGCGAAATCGGTAGCCACACAATACCTCAAAGCTATTGGCATATTAACAGGTATTGCGGTTGTTGGTTTTGGCGTATTTTCTCTGGGTGGTTCTGCCAATAAATATTGGAATAACTCTGCTAACTTTAAAGTAGATCGAATTATTTGGCAAGGAGACATTCCTAAAAATTTGCCGAGTTTTTTAAACCTAAAACCAGGAACGCAAATTTTTTCCCTTAAAACAGAAACATTAGAAGAAAGAGCCATCAAGAAATTCTCAGAATTAAAATCTTTAAGGGTCTCACGCAATCTAAATAAAGATGTGGTTATTGAAGGCGAGTTTAGATCCGCGCTGGCTATTTCTGCTCAGAACGATCATCTTATTGGTATTGATGAAAAATCAGTAGTGTTTCCCTTGTCTATACCCATGCCTCAGTTGGTAAATAGTATTTGGTTTAGCATGGCTGATCCAACACACAAAACAAAAATTGTAAACTTCTTGTCGTCGGTGAAAAACGAGTTCCCCGATTTTTTAAAGATAGTAAAATCTATCGAAACTGATAGAATAGGAATGTTAAAAATTGTGTTGGACAACGGAGTGATCATAGAGTGGGGAATTTTGGAACAATCAAATCTCTCGCAGAGAATCAAAAACGTTTTGCATGTTTTAACTGATATGAAACCCATGAAATCGTCCGCACTTTTAAAATTTGTGACAGATGAAAGAATCGTCATGGATAACAATTGGGATTCTATTAAGAAGAAATCATAGGGGGAATGCCTTGTCAAAACCTGAAATAATTGCGGGAATCGATATCGGAAGTGGACAGTTGGTATGTACCGTTGGAAAAAGAGAACCAGATCAAGATCAAGTAGAAATTATTGCGGCTGTTAAACAAAGTTGTCGCGGCCTTAAAGGCGGAGTTGTTATCAATATCGATGAAACAGCTCTTTCAATTTCTCGCATTATTGAAGCCGCAGAAGAAATGTCGAAGGAAACAATTAGAGATTTAATTGTTGGAATTCGAGGCGCTCACATTCAAACTTTTAATCACCACGGCGCCATTAATATTGCCCGCACCGACAAAGAAATTACCACTGATGATGTTTCTCAAGTCATAGAAACCACCAAAGCCGTTCCTATTTCAACCGACCGTGAAATTATTCATGTTATTCCCCAGGATTTTGTTTTAGATCGTCAGCAAGGAGTTCCCAACCCCGTGGGAATGGAAGGATCACTATTAGAAGCAGAAGTCCATATTGTTACGGCAGGATCCAGTCATCTAAATAATGTTTGGAGGTCTATTAATAATGCAGGCTTTGCCATTCGTGAACCCGTGTATGGATTATTGGCTTTGGGTGATGCCGTTGTTTCTCAAGAAGAAAAAGATTTGGGATGTTTATTGGTTGACTTAGGCGGAGCCACAACTGGATTGGCTATTTATACAGATGGCGGGGTTCGGTTTACAAAAGAACTTCCTGTTGGTGCTGATGCCATTACCAATGATTTGGCCCACGGACTAAGAACTTCATTTTCTCAAGCGAAAATGGTCAAAGAACGTTACGGAGTTGCCGCTAAAGCGGGAAGAAAATCTATTTTGGTTGCCACCACAGGCGACGAAGATAATGGTCTTGATATGGAAGAAATGATTTCTTTTACCAGTGTTGATGGTCGAACGCAAAGAGAAATTCAACGCAATACCCTCTTCGATTTTATTTCGCCTAGAGTAGAAGAAATTTTTTCTCTTATTGGAACAGAACTTGAAGGCTCAGGACTTTCCGAACAAATTGCCGCTGGAGGAATTATCGTAACCGGTGGGGGATCTATGATGCCTGGTATTATTAGTGCTGCTCAGAAAATTTTAGATCTTCCTTCTCGCCAAGGCTTACCTCAAAGTGTTGTTGGATTGCCGGAGATTATTTCTCATCCCAGTTATGCAACAGCTGTGGGACTGCTTTCTTTTCATCCCATTGGAGATAGCTATAAAAACGCCCGGAGCATGAAACGTCAAGGAGGTTCTTTATTTGGCCAAGTAAAAACCTTTTTATCGGAAATTTTTTAAAGGAAAAACATGAAAATTAAATTTACAGAGGATTTTAAAGAACAACCCGCCATTATTAGAGTTGTTGGATTGGGGGGAGCCGGTGGAAATGCGGTCAATCGAATGGTCGAAGCTCAAGTGTCAAACGTTGAATTTATTGCTGCCAATACCGACGCGCAGGCCCTTCGTCGAAACTTAGCCCCTGTTCGAATTCAAATTGGAGAAAGATTAACCAAGGGATTGGGAGTGGGTGGAAATCCTTCTCTTGGCGCAGAAGCCGCATTAGAATCTGAAGATCGATTAAAAGAAGTTATTGCGGGTTCAGACATGTTATTTGTTACAGCTGGAATGGGTGGGGGAACGGGAACTGGTTCTGCCCCTGTTGTGGCAAAGTTAGCGAAATCTCTTAACCCCGCCCCACTTGTTATTGGCGTGGTTACACGTCCCTTTGAATTCGAGGGTTTGGTTCGCTCAAACCAAGCTTTCGCTGGAATAGAAGAACTGCGTCCCTATGTAGACACGTTGCTTGTTATCCCCAACGATAAACTTTTTGAAATTATTGATGAAAAAACACCTTCTCTTGAAGCGTTCCGGGTCGCCGATGACGTGCTTCGTCAAGCAATGCAAGCCATCGCTGATGTCATTACAACTCATGGTTTGGTCAATGTCGATTTTGCTGACGTTAAAACCATTATGGCCAGCTCCAGTGAAGCGCTCATGGGTATCGGAATAGGAACAGGTCCCGACCGTGCCGTCACTGCCGCTCGCCAAGCCGTTCATTCCCCATTATTAGAAAACGTTTCAATTGAAGGGGCCAAAGGCGTTTTGGTTAATATTACAGGCAATAAAAATATCACCATGTTTGAGGTTCGAGAAGTGATGGATTTTGTCAGTTCGGCCACCGCTACGAGTTCCCATGTCTTTTATGGTCAAGTTTTCGATGAATCATTGGAAGATAAACTAAAAGTAACGGTGATCGCAACAGGCTTTCCAGCGAGAAGCCATAAACAGCCAGAAAAATCAACGCAAAAGCGTTCTCCCGTTTCTGTTTTTCAGACTCCTCAAAATAATCCATCTTCTTCTTTTTCAGAAGATGATTTAAAAAGGCCAGCTTATTTAAGGCTTAGAAATCGAAAGTTGAAATAAAATTAAAAAATGATTGAAAATTCAACTTCTCAAATTTAAACTTTGACCATAATGGATGAAACCCAACCCCCACTTCCTCCGGTCAACGGAGAGCCTCAAAACCACCCCCCAAGAATAATCGATATTATTAATGACCTTTTGAAGGTGATGGTTGATAAAAGAGCTTCTTATTTACACGTAAGATCAGGATGCGTTCCCATCTTTCGAATTGATGGAAATTTAACGCCTGTATCTAAATCAATTCTCTCTCCTGATTTGGTTCGTGATATTCTTTTTCAGATGTTATCTGTTCGCCAACGGAAAATATTTGAAGTTAAAAATGAAATCGATTACTCTTTTGCTATGGCCCCTTTTGGTCGGTTTCGCGGGAATGCTTTCAAACAACGTGGCTCTGTGGCTCTTGTTCTTCGGCAAATTCCAACAAAAATTCCTACTTTTCAAGATTTAGCTGTTCCAAAAGTGATGTCTAAATTCGCTCAGCTCAATCGTGGATTAGTTTTGGTTTGTGGTCCAACGGGAAGTGGGAAATCAACAACATTGGCTGCCATGATTGATTACATTAATCAAGACCGTTCAGAACACATTGTCACCATTGAAGATCCCATTGAATTTCTTTACAAAGATAAAAAATCCATCATTAGTCAACGAGAACTGGGGAGCGATACATTAAGTTTTTCAGAAGCCCTCAAACATGTACTTCGTCAAGATCCCGATGTTATTTTACTAGGAGAAATGCGCGATTTAGAAACAACCTCGACCGCTATCACTGCCGCTCAAACAGGTCATTTGGTTTTTTCAACTCTTCATACAACAGACGCAGTTCAAACTATAAATAGAATTATTGATATGTATCCACCTCACCAACAAATGCAAGTGCGTTATCAATTATCAGATGTACTTAAGGGAGTTGTTTGCCAACGCTTGATTCAAAGGTCTTCTGGTCTGGGCCGCATTCCGGCCTGCGAAGTCTTGGTTGTGACCGCCTTAGTAAAAAAGGCCATTGCCGAAAACAAGATGATTGAAGTTCAAGAAGCCATTCGCCAAGGCCAATATTATGGGATGGAAACTTTCCATCAAGCGCTCCTTAAACTTTTCAAAGAAGGTTCTATCAAACTTGAAGATGCACTGGAAACAGCCTCCAACCCAGAAGAACTCATGATGGCCATTCGCGGTATCACCTCTGGTACCGAAGGTGTTGCTTAACTAAATCTTCATACAGCTGAAAAAAAGTCATGACTTTTTTTCAGTTGTATGTAAGAAAAGAATCAGAAAAGAAAGAAGGAAATATACTCATCCTTCCAGCCCAACAGTTTTTATCCCTTATTTGACCTGATTTTTCAGCTTGTTTTTAGTTTTTTAAAGTTAATCACTTCTTCATCAAGAATTCATCATTTCATTATATTTTACAGCTATATTTATAATCTGTTTATGAATAGAACAGCTCGAAAAATAATGGCGGTATTTTTAACCCTGATTTACTCTTCAACTCAGGTTGTATTTGCTTCTAAAACAGAAACAAGTTTTTGGGAAGATCGAAAACCCCAAGTCTCCCAACTGGCTTCACTTCCGAATTCTGTTTCACCCGACTTTAAACCAAGTCATTTGTTAAATCAATTACCAAACATCAATCCAAGTTTATCCGTTTTACCCAAATGGACACCATCAAACACTTCATCCCATCAAAAATGGTCTCACAATTTTCAATCACTAATTGACGCAATTCCCCTAAACGCAGCCAACATTCAAGATATTTATTTTTCACAAAACAATTCCGCATTACCAACGTTGACTATTCAAGACGTCCATTTAAATGCCGAAGCACAATTTAATATTGCAAGCGTTCTCCAAGAACTAATTCAACAAAATCAGATTTCGCTTATCGGAGTTGAAGGTGCGTTTACAGAACTCAACTTCACACCATTTTCTAAATTTAAAGACAAAAGAAAAGTAAAAGAAATGGTTTAAAAGCAGAGGCGTTATTTAAAGCTCTTTCTGAATTAGAAGAAAACCTTATTTCAAATTTAGTGACATCTAAGGAAGAAAAAGAGCTATGGGTTTTAAGTGACTATATTTTATTAAGTAAAAAGTTAGTTGATTTTTCATTAACGCCTGATGAATGGGGGAAATATAAAGACATACTTAGTCAAAGTAAAGGCGTACTTCGTACAAAATATGAAGAACTGGGTAGCTCTTTGTTTCCATTTGAAGAATTTTATATTGAGGCTGATATTCGTAGTGAGAAGATGGTGGGGAAACTACTTCAAAACGTACTTAGTCAAAGCAAAGGCGTACTTAGTGAAAAGGACAAAGAACGAAGTACGCCTTTGCCGTCACCAAGTACGTCTTCAGTCTTAATTGTCGGCGGCTTCCACACTCCCCAAATCACATCACTCCTTCAAAAACAGAAAAATTCTTATGTTGTTGTGACTCCCAAAATAACGAAATTAGAAACTCTAGCGGGAAGTTTTTACCTCAGCACTTTTTCTCAGAAAAAAAACCCTTTGGATCAATTGTTTGATGGGGAGAAGCTTTTCGTTAATCCTGAATGAGTTAATGGAGAAGCAGTCAAAGTTAAAATTTATGGAGGGCTTTTAGCACGGCTCAAAAATGTTTTTTCTTTTTCATGGAAAGTAAATGACCGCATTCATCATTTCAGGGTTAAGGTCATAAAAGAAAATGATCCAACAAAAGATCAAATCGTTTTATCTCTCAAGGATAAAATGACGCTTATTATCAAAGGACTATTAAAAATCAAACAAAATAAATTTATTCCGCGCATATACGCGTTCTACACGGTCGTCCTCGCCGCTCTTTGGGAAACCTACGCTTTTCAACACCAAACATCAGGCAGTACTTTAAATATTATCGGAATTGCATTTGTGTTTTTATTCATGCATTTGCTGGTCATATGGATGGTGCGAGCGGTAAAACATGGGTGGAGTCGTCCCATTAAAAAGTCAGACCTCTCAACCGCATTCAAACTCCTCATTCCCACAACATTATTTGCTCTTCCATATTTCTTCTTAAACCACAACCTCGCAACCGGATTCGCTGTTATTACCCACATGCTTTATAACGGAGTGGTTCTTTATTTGCGTTCCTTTGATGTTAACTCTCGTGCGGCAAGGTTGGGGCGATGGTTGGCGTTGGGGTCGGTAGTGGATCCGAATGAAGAAGGGAGTGCGGGGCCATTAAGTAATCCAAATGAAATATTGATTGAATGGCTTTCAAAAACAGCTGTGGCTTTACTCTCTCAAAATGTTAATGGCGTATTAGGCGAAATAAAACCGATTGATCTTGATCGTTTCGGAAAACCTATTTTTGATGATCACTTGTCAATTATTACTGGTCTTAATGAATTATCAGAAAATACAGAATTCAAAGATCTTCTCTCTGAAAACCTAGAAAGCCGGATGGAGGTTTTTAATAATTTAACTGAGGAAGAAAAATCAACTTTTATTGATTTACTCATTTCGGTTGTTTTAATGAAAGCAGGGAAATCCGATCATTTAAACGGAATTCTAAATCAATCAACAATTGGAGAAAAAAACCTTCTCATCTTAAGTGGAAAAACCGCCGGTTCAGACCGTCAAAAGCGCAACATCGGTATTATGTCAACTTTGCTTAAATGGGGCCCTGAAGCGGTGAATACGTTCGTTGTTGATGATGATGCAAGGACAGAAATTCAACTCATTCAAGAAGTAATGAAGAAATGTGGGATGACTACAGTTCAGTTTAATATTGAAATAAAAAAAGAGCTAATTAATAAACTTAAGAATAAAACAGTTTCCATTGAAGATGTTTATAAGCAATATAATAATCCGAATAATATTATTTTACCCGAAAACCTAAAACCCACTTTGGTTCCTTCTCATATCAAAGTTTTAACCTTTGAAGAGTTATTAACGCCTCTTGAATTCTTGAATATCTCCCAAATAGCGCAAAGGTTAAAAGTGATCCTCGTTGCAGCCTAATTAAAATAAAAAAAAACAAATAGACTGCCAACCTTGAAAATTCTAAAAGTTAAGTAGATTTATTTTTTTGGGAGGTCATTGTAATGGATTCATTATTGTCGAAACTACGAAGGTCACCTGAACTTATGTCAATGGTGAAAAGAGTAAGAGGTTATATTCCTATCAGTGATAATACGCGCACTGGCGCTCTCCATCGATCGTGGGGAATGATTTTCTCCAGTCATATGAGAGGAGATTATCTCGAATTTGGCGTTTATCAAGGACGATCTTTTATTGAAGCTTATAAGCAATATCAACTTTTTGCGAAATGGATGGCTGATGAAATGAAAAGTTCCGAGAGTTGGCGCAGAAAAGTGGCTCAAACTTATATCGATTATCAACCTAAGTTTTATGCCTATGACACATTTGAAGGAATGCCCGATAATAACGAAGGGAGTGTTAATTTTGCTAAGGGAACTTTTCTGGGAAATGAAGATAAAGTGAGAGCGGAATGCCTGAAAAATAGATTTCCTGAATCTTTGTTTAAATTAAAAAAAGGTTTATTTTCTAATTTAAAACAGTCAGATCTTCCTGAACGCGCAGCCATCATCAATATTGATTGCGATCTTTATTCTTCTGCGATGGACGCACTTAATATTTGTAAACCTCTTTTCCAACAAGGAACTATTTTATTAGCAGACGATTACAATACATTTGCGGCTTCAAACAATGCGGGAGAACGCAAAGCGATAAAAGAGTTTTCTGAAAAAACAGGAATCAAATTTGAACCATGGTTTCCTTACCATTATATAGGTCAGGCCTTTATCACGCATATATAACCAGGTAAGTATTCTCATCTTTTATTAAAAAGGTTATCATTCACCTCCGTTATGAATTCAGACCAACAATTAGATAAATGTCGGCAACAGATTGATATGCTCGATGGAAAAATCCTTAAACTTCTTAATGATCGAGCGGTGATTGCTAAGCTCATTGGGAAAATTAAAGCTTCTGTTAAAAGTGAAGTTTTTTCTCCCGATCGCGAAATCAAAATTCTCAATCAATTAGCTGAGAAAAATAAAGGACCCCTTTCCGAAGAGGCCATTAATGATATTTTTCAAACCATTTTTGTTGCCTGTCGCTCACTTCAAAAAAGAATTCAAATTGCTTACTTAGGTCCTGAAGCCACCTATACCCATCAAATGGCGATAAAACATTTTGGTCGAGGCGCTGATTTTATAGCAATGCCGTCTATTTCTGATGTTTTTTTTGAAGTAGAGAGAAAACGAGTTGACTACGGTGTTGTTCCTATTGAGAATTCAACAGAAGGTGTGGTAAACCATACACTTGATATGTTTGTTGAATCAAACCTGCATATTATCTCAGAAAGGGAAGAACCTATTTCGCATGCGCTCATGTCCACCTCGGGAAATATAAAAAATGTAAAAACCGTGTACTCACATGCTCAAGCATTGGCTCAATGTCGGAAATGGCTTGATTCTCATTTGCCAGGAGTTGCCATTGAAGGGGCGGCCTCTACAGCCGATGCAGCGGTCAGAGCTGCACTTGATGCCAACTCAGCAGCCATTGCTTCTCAATTAGCGGCCCAGATTTACCATTTAAAACCCATTGCTCTTAAAATTGAAGATTCTCCGGAAAATGCCACTCGTTTTTTAGTTATTGGCAGAGAAACAGCCAAACCAACAAAGCGGGATAAAACCTCTGTTTTATTTTCATTAAAAGACCGAGTGGGAGCCCTTTATGAAGTATTGGAGCCCTTTCGTTCTCATAACATTAATTTAACTAAAATCGAATCTCGCCCAACGAAAAAGAAAGCTTGGCAATATGTTTTTTATGTTGATTTTCTAGGACATCAAAGTGAACCTAAAATCCAAAAAGCTATTGCTCAATTAGAACAGAAGTGCGCTTCTCTTAAAATTCTTGGTTCTTATCCTTACGGAAATTAAATGGTGAGTGATTCTTCTCAGCAAAAAATATTTTCGTCCCGTCTTGAACTCAAAAATTTTCAAGCTTATAAACCAGGCATTTCTATTTTAGAGATACAAAGGCGCTACGGACTGAAAAACGTTATTAAATTGGCATCAAATGAGAATCCAAATGGCAGTTCTTCGAAAGCTATTTCTGCCTATAAAAAAGCCACTGACGTATTTTCTCGATACCCTGAATCTCGTAGTACAGATTTAAGAAGTGCCTTAGCTGAAGCACATAAGCGAGACATAGGAGAACTTATTATTGGCGCTGGTTCTGATGAAATTATTGAGTTATTGGCGAAAGCTTTTTTAACACCAGACGACGAAGTAATTGTTTCCGCCAGTGCTTTTCTTCAGTATAAAATTGCTGCGCATCTTATGGGAGCCAAGGTGATCGAGGTTCCAGTAAAAGATTTAAAACATAATTTAGAAGGAATGTTGGAAGCCGTTTCATCGCAAACAAAATTCATCTTTATTGCTAATCCAAACAATCCAACTGGAACATATAATAATTATGATGAAGTGGAATTTTTTATTAAAAACTTACCCGATCATGTTATTCCTGTTTTTGACGAAGCCTATTTTGAATATGCCAAATTGGCATCTGATTACCCCAGTGTAGTAGAGGATTTTTATAAAAAAAGACCCATGGTTGTTTTAAGAACTTTTTCAAAAGTTTATGGACTAGCCGGGCTTCGAGTTGGATATGGGATTGCTCCAGAAAAAATAATTGAGGAATTAGATAAAATTCGTCCGCCTTTTAATGTGTCGGTTCCAGCTCAAATGGCTGCTTTAGCGGCATTTCGTGACGAGTCATTTGTAAAAAAATCGGTGGAATCAAATTCAATTGAAAAAAACAGACTTCAAGCGCAATTAGAAAAAATGGGGTTTGAATGCGTTCCTTCGGTAACAAATTTTATTTTATTCAGAGTAGGCCCTAGAAAAGGGCGCTCTTTATTTGAAAAATTACTTGAAAAGGGTGTTATTGCCAGGTCTGTTGATGAATATAACTTACCTGACTATCTACGGGTTTCAATTGGCACAAAAAAAGAAAACACAATATTTTTAGAAGCATTATCGGAGGTTTGGAAAGCATCATGATTCTTACATTAAAACAAGGTATTTCAAAAAAAGCTGTAGAAGGTGTCATCGCTAAAATCAAAGAATTAGGTTATAAGCCGTCTTTGTCAATGGGCGCTCAACGCGTTGTTATAGGCGTGATTGGGGAAAAAGCCATTATTCATAAAGATACATTTCAAGTCATGGAAGCGGTTGATTTCATTACGCCTATTTCTAAACCCTATAAGTTGGTTTCTCGTGAATTCAAAAAAGAAGACACCATTATTTCTATTGGGAAAAATTTAAAGATTGGGGGAAAACAAATCGTTGTCGTGGGTGGACCCTGCTCTGTTGATACCAGAGAAAACCTTATGTTGAATGCCAGAGACATAAAAAAAACCGGGGCTCATATTCTGCGTGGCGGTGCTTTTAAACCTCGTTCAAGCCCTTATTCTTTCCAAGGTCATGGAGAAAAAGCACTCCAACTCTTAGCTGAAGCGCGTAAATTGACCGGGCTTCCTATTGTCACTGAAGTGATGGATCCAAGGCAAGTTGATTTGGTTTGCCGTTATGCTGACATTCTTCAAATTGGCGCTCGTAATGCACAAAACTTTGACCTTCTAAAAGAAGTGGGCATGATACGCAAACCCGTTGTTCTTAAACGGGGAATGTCTAATACCATTGAAGAATGGTTGATGGCAGCGGAATACATTCTTTCCGGAGGAAACCTCAATGTTATTTTATGCGAACGAGGAATCCGTACTTTTGAAACGGCAACGCGAAACACGCTTGATTTGAGTGCGGTACCTGTTATTAAGCATTTAACGCATCTACCTGTATTTGTAGATCCTTCTCATGGCGTGGGTGTCAGAGAATATATTATTCCCATGGCCAGAGCCGCTATTGCGGCAGGAGCCGATGGTATTATGCTTGAAACCCATCCCAAACCATCGGAAGCTTTATCAGATGGTCATCAGGCACTTCTTCCAACACATTTTCGTCAACTCTTTAAAGAAATAAAGGCGATTGCTGAAGTGGTAGGAAGAACAGTTTAATGATTCAAGTTGCTGTTATTGGTGTGGGTCTCATTGGTGGGTCGCTGGGTATGGCCCTTCGCCAAGTGAGAATTGATGGAAAACGTATTTTTCATGTCATTGGATTTAATCGTTCAAAAAAAAACAACACATTATGTTTAAAGCGCGGTGCTGTTGATAAAATCTCAAAACAACTGCGCGATGGAATTTCATTGGCCGATGTTATTGTTTTGGCGATGCCAGTAGATCAAATTGAGCCCATCATGAAAAAGATTGTTCCCTGGTTAAAACCAGGATCAATAACAATGGATGTTGGGAGTGTTAAATCTTCGATAATAAAAAGATCTCATATTTATTTCGACAAAAGACCTGATCTCGCTTTTGTGGGATGTCATCCGATGGCTGGATCTGAAAAAACGGGAGTCGCTCACGCCAGCGCGGATTTGTTTAAAGATGCAACCACCATTATTTGTAATGAAAAAAAGAAATCAAAAGCACTAGATTTAGTTAAAAAAATCTGGCAATCGGTTGGATCTCAAGTTGTTTTCATGGGAGCCGAAAAACACGATGAATTAACGGCTTTCACCAGTCATTTGCCTCACTTGATGTCATTTTCATTGTTTTCAGTTGTGAACAAAATTGCAAAAAAAAATCCGCTCATAAAAAAATTAGCAGCGGGATCTTTTCGTGATATGACTCGTATTGCGGGCTCAAGTGCGACAATTTGGACCTCTATTTTTAATCAAAATAAAAAAAATTTACTCACGGCTTCTTCTTTGCTCCATCGTCAAATAAATAAAATAACTCATATGCCTTCTCATCAAATAACAAAAGAAATTCAAAAGATTAATCTCCAAAAAAAGAAATGGATTCACAACTAACACTGAATCCTGCTAAAAAATTAAAGGGACGCATTGAAGTTCCCTCTGATAAATCTCTTACTCATCGATCGATTCTCCTATCTTCGTTGGGATTGGGCTCTTCACAAATTAATAATCCTTTATTATCAGAAGATTGTCTTTCCACAGCGCATTGTATGGAGTCTTTGGGGGTGAAGATAAAAAGAGAGGGAAAAACTTGGTTGGTAGAAGGGAAAGGACTGTGGGGTTTCCAAAAACCAAGCGCGCCTTTAAATTGTGGGAATTCCGGAACCACCATGCGACTTTTATCAGGAATTTTGGCGGCGCAAGAATTTGAAAGTGAACTTTTTGGAGATGCTTCACTTTCAAAACGTCCCATGGACCGGGTTTCGAAACCACTCGAAAAAATGGGGGCTCAGTTTTATCTACAAAATGAGAAATATGCACCCTTTAAAATAAAAGGAACTCGAAAATTAAAACCTATTCACTGGAAAAACCCCGTTGCCAGTGCTCAAGTTAAATCAAGCGTGTTATTAGCAGCCCTTCATACAAATGGAGAAACCATCTTCGAAGAACCTTCCCTTTCTCGAGATCACACGGAGCGAATGTTTTTAGCTTGCGGCGTTATTTTAAAAACCGAAGGAACGAAAATAAGATTAATGGGCCCTTCTCAGTTGAAATCTCAAATATGGGATATCCCAGGTGATCCTTCTAGCGCCGCTTTTTTTGTTGTGGCGGGATTGTTATTTCCCGGAGCTGAATTATCTCTTCAATCCGTCAATTTAAATCCAACCCGAATTGGTTTTATTGAAGTACTTCAATCGGCGGGAGCAAATATTGATTTTAATAACAAAAGGTTGGTGTGCGGAGAACCGTGCGCTGATATTTCGGTTAAATCTCAAAAAAGGCTTAACGCTTTCAAGATCGATGAAGAAATGGCTCCTAAATTAATTGATGAAATTCCAATTTTAGCCGTTGCAGCCACTCAAGCACAAGGAATGAGTACTTTTAAAGGAATTGGCGAGTTAAGAGTTAAGGAAACAGATCGAATTACAGCCATAGTAGAAAACCTTCAAAAAATGGGCGCCAAAATAAGAGAATTGCCTGATGGGTTTACCATTGAAGGACCAACAGCACTCAGGGGTGCTGAAATTAAATCATTTGACGATCATCGAATAGCGATGTCCGGCGCTGTGGCGTCTTTGATCGCTTCAAGCCAAACACATATCGTCGGAAGCGAGTCAGTGGCCATTTCTTTTCCCACTTTTTGGGAAACCTTGCGAAAGTTAACTGAATAAATTTGGAATGAAAAGAATAATCCGGAAATTTTTTTATTCTTTTATTAAAAACCTTTCTTGGCTGTTTTTTAAATTGGGATGGGGGTTAAAAGTTTTTGGCAAAGAAAACATTCCAGGGCAAGGCGCTTTTATTCTGGCAGCAAATCACAGATCTTATGCCGATCCACCTATTGTTGGTGCTGCCCTTGATAGAGAAGTCAATTTCTTAGCCAAAGAAGAACTATTTCATTTTAAACCTTTCGGGATAATTATTTCGGCATTAAATGCGCACCCTTTGAACCGAGGTGGAGATATTGGGGCATTTAAAATTGCAAAAAGAATTTTAGATGAAGGGGGCGTCATTATCATCTTCCCGGAAGGAAGACGAATAAAAACGGATAACCTGGCCCCGGCCAAAGCAGGAATTGGCCTCTTGGCCACCATGGCCAAAGTGCCTATTTTACCTGTTTATATTCAAAATTCAGGACACATGAAAAAGTGGAAAAAGCTATCCGTTCATATTGGGCAGTTAATTCAATACGATTCTCACAGAGAAAACCAAGAAACGGCGGATTTAGTTATAGAAAAAATTAACCAATTAAAAATGCTTCAAAAGGCATGAGGAGATCTGTTGCCAACCATCGAAAATATGATAAGCTGCAGCTCCCTTTCAGAGGGGAAACCTTTCCACAGTTCTGATAAAAAAACCCTAACCGTCAGTAGCTTGGAAGTTATTACTATAAGGATAAAACTATGGAGAGCGTTGTTATGACCGAAGAAATGAGCATGGACGAATTAATGGCTCAAACCCCAGAGAT
>JBJXGI010000038.1:0-19563 GCA_046153645.1 Elusimicrobiota bacterium
TGCCCTGTCAAACTATTCATTTAGAACGATTAAAACAGGCGCTTTTAATAGAAAGGTCTATTGATTTTAATAAAGTTGAAAAAGAACGGACAAAATTAATTTCTGACTTTGCCAAACTCGCGCGTTCTGCTGAGATGAGTGAAATATTAGCAGCCTCGACTCTTTTAAAAACAGGAAAAATTTCAGCTATCTCCTATTATGAATTCTTAAAGAAAATTTGTAATGAACGGAAAATTAATATGGCGCGTTTTCCCATGTTAAACCAATACATTGAATACCTTTCAAAAATTGAAAATATTGATCATACCGCTGTTTTCCGAGAACTTGTGGATCATCAGAATAAAATAGAACAAGCACTTTGCCGCACAAAAGAACAAAAATTAATCGTTATCCTTCAGAAATCTGTTTTTTTATTGAGAAAGTTATCTGAACACGCCTTAACTGAAGGTCAATGGAATCAATTGCAAAGCCTTAAGCCTGAAATATTAAAAATACTCGCTGAGGTTCCAGCTGTATATAGCAGTTTACCCTCATCCTGGAATGACATGTTAGACCGTTGGAAGTTTTTTGAAAGTTTTTATACCAGCGCGATTAAAAGAAATACCTCTATGGCCAATAATTTTACAACCGCTGCCAATAAATCAAAAATCTCAATCCTTGTTGTGGGAGGTTTTCATTCGAGTGAAATGAAGGATATTCTTATTAAAAATGGGTTTAATGTTTTAATTGCTTCGCCCAAAATAACCCATGTGTTAACAAAAGGTCCTTCGTCCCTTGATTACTTAGTGCGGAATCATTTGCCATTAAATCAAGTTTTTGTTGGAGAAAAATTATTCATCCCAACTCCCATGGTAACAGCGTGGTCTCCACTTAGCAAAACCCGCGCTTTTGAATTAATGCGCGCGTGTTATGACTTTCTTATAAAAATAAGCTCACCTGCTCAAAATGAAATAACACGCGTTATTAATCGCTTAAAAATAACTTTATCGACAAAACCGCCATTTAAAAAATCATCTGCTTTAACAATTCCCATTAACATAGAAGATAAGCCTAATTTTCTAACAGTCAGTTCAAAAGATGTTTATATGGGATGGCCTCGATTTGTTGCTTCAACCATTATTATTGGGGCTCTTGGATATGTGGTTCGACCAACATTCTTTTTAACTGTAAATGATTTTTTATATTGGGGAATAATCGGAGGAACATTTTTGAGCATGGTCGCCATAAAAGAATTCACTCATTTGCTTGGTGCTCGATATGAAGTAAAAAATGAAATAAACGCATTTAAAGAAGTTATCCGATCTCTACGAGAGCGAAATATCCCCATTCCTTCTCTGAGTCCTAAACAAAAGCGCGACTATATTGAATCGTCTCCGTATGTTGGTGATCAAAAAGTTCGAGCCCTGTTTTTAGAAAACAATCCTAGTTTTAATGAGCCTCCTCCACTAGCGGAAGATTTATCGACAATCGACTTGGCGCTTTTTCTCTATGATGGTGGTGTCATGAGCTGGAGACATTTTGTTCAAGTTTATGAAAGGAAAATGGAAGTTAAACTACCTTATTGGAATTTAAAATCTTTGGCAGTAAAAAACACCTCTGGCTCTTCACGTATTATTTGGATGGGGGAATTAGCATTCTTTTTAATGGGAACAATGGCTTTATTCACATTATCTATCGTCCAAAAAAATTATTTATTTTTATGGCTGATATTGCCACTGGCCTTGATAACAATTTTAAATAATCAAACAATCACAACATTAAGAAGTCATATTTCCTCTGATAAAGAATTACAGTCAATAGATGTTATTCCTTCACTTCAAGTTGTTTCTCGATTGATTTATTTGGTGTTTATTGCAGCTATTGGATGGGCCATTGATTTATCTATTGCGGGATTTATTTGGGCCTATGGCCTTGCCTTGGCAGCAATTATAATTGAAAGGGTTTTACAATTCCTAAAAGCGGATATTGTTGAAGGAAGTGATAACTCCAAATGGCAATGGTCTTATTTGTTTACTTCAATGAATACGGTTCAGTCATGGATGTCTGTTTTGTTGGGACAAGCTGTTTTTTGGTTTATTAGTTCCATTGGTATTGGAATGATTGTGTTTGGCCAGTTTGGAACATTAGAACCGGTTGCCCCTCGGATGATTGTGTGGGGGGTTATAACACTGCTGGCTTTTTTACCTTTCACCTCATTTATTGGTGAATCTGTTAGAGATTTTAGAAATGAAATATCAGCTTATTTTCAAAAACCACTTTTACTTAAAAAAGACACCGACGAAACGGCTCACCATGATGGATTAATGCCTTCATTTCAGACTCAACCCGTTGAGGAGGCCCCTTTTCTTCAGTTGGGAGGCTTCTCTCGTGCGGTAGATAAGATTTTGGATGAAACTTTATCTCTCATAAGAGTTCATGGACCTGAATTAGATCGAAATATCCCGGCAGGACAATCAGCAAAATATTTTATTTCCATAGAGAGATTTCTCCAAGTTTCAGAGAAAATGAATCAATCAGAATTAATAGCTTTTCTTTCTTCAGTCGAAACGGCCCCTTCTCTTTTTTCAATCCTGATTGAACAACTCCTCAACAAAATTCCAAAAGGGAAAAAAGCAACTGCTTTTTGGAAAAAAGTTGTTCCTTTGTTTTTAGAAGAAGCGCGTCCTTCTCTGGGGCAAGCGCTAGAAATTATTGTGGGCCATCGTCCATCTGAAGATGATCCTTTGCGAGCTCCCGCTGATTTTGAATTTACGCTCCTTATTGGTTTTATTCTCTCTAATATAAATCGACCTGATCTCTATCGATTTTTAAGTGATCCTGTGGTGGAATCAAATCCACTATTCGCTCATTGGCTAAAAATTGCTTTCAATAACGTAAATTTATCTTGGAAACTATCCACTGAAACAACGGAGGCAATCGTTCCTTTGGGACGTGTTATAGATGATAAATTGCAATTGGTCGTTGACCTTCATGCTGACACGATAAGCCCGCCTTCTCCAAACCCAGATCATGACGAAAATGAAAAACGTTTCAATGAGTTATTGCTCGTGATAAAAAGAATTCAAGATCTTCTCAACAAAACTAAAGAACAAGCACAAAAAGACGTCGATAAAATTGTTACTAAAAACCCTGCCCTTAATAAACTCGAGGTGCCTGATCAAACCTATACCAATCTTTATATTGAACAAATCGCACTGAAAATTTGGCAGGAGTTAAATAATTACTGGACTGGTCATTTTCACCCAAGCGAACTTCTCTCTTCCTATGTCCCTATACAACAACTCATTGAAGGTGATGAAGGCCTGTTAATCGATTTGCGGGGTTATGCTCAGTTTTTAGCTAATCAACACATAAGAACCCAGGCGATTGGCGTGGATATGAAAGATGCTCTCATTGATGCATTCTTACCAAGTCAAGAAAGACTTGAAATTAAGATTTTACGTGAAATGTTCTCTTATAGACCACAAACAGGCTCAAAAACAATTGAAAACCGACTCTCCGCTCTCACTGGTAATAGCGGAAGAGATTTCATGTCTGACGTTGGTGCTTATCCAACCCAAAAAATAAAATTGTTTGAGATATCAAAACCAGAAGATAACCACCCTGCTCAAATTGAACCAGATGAAGTTCAAGTTGAAGTACCGGAGGAGGAAGACGACGGTTACCCGGATGTTTTTAGATCAAGTCCACCACCAGGAAAACCAGCCAGTTCCGATGCCTTAGGTTTTGAAACTAAGAGCGAAGCATTTGAAGCGGCGGCCAAAAGTTTAAAAAATACTATTAAGTTATTGACTACAATAATTAACAATAAACAGACACCATCTGTTCTTCAGATTACTCAACAGGTGAATGATTCGTTGCTTCATATTTCTGTTTTTCTGTCGCGCTTTAATCCACCTGGAAAATATTTCCCAATAAAAGATGATGAAGATGAAAGACGCAAAGAACTCACAACTCTTTCTAATCGTTTATTTGAGCAATTGAAGAAGAGCGCGGAATACTTAAGTTCGATAAATCCTCCTTCGCAAAAAGAAACTATTTTAAGAGAGTTTCTTTTATGGAAAGCGGCAGAGGCATCACCTTCAATTTATAATCTACTCTCTGATGTTGTTTCACCTGAAATATTGCCTGTGTATGATGAACCTGTTGCCCTTCGTAACAATGTTCATTTTTCTCTTCAAAAGGTGTTGGAGGCTTTTTTAAGAATTCATTCGTCTATCTCCGATCCAACTTATTTCGTTCGCGCATTGATGCCTGTCATATTAAGTTCTTCAGCGTTTTTTGAAAATGTTCTCATTAAGATGGGATATCAACTAAAGAGCCATAATCCATGGAAAAATGTTTTAAATCAATTCGGCGAGACTCATTTAAATCTTAAAGGTATTACAATTGATTTAAAAGTAATTGAGGGCCCTTCAGATTTATGGGGGGGGAAATTATTTTTAACTTATAAAACAGGGGTTTCCTCTTACACGATTTATACAAATAAAGACGCTGTGAAAGAACTTATGCGTGACGTGGCTATTATTCAAGCCCATGACCAAACACTCAGTGTTATTCGAAATGAAGAAACTCTTAAAACACTGGTTTTAAAAAACTGGTTGCTTCATGAAATTGGTGAAGCGGTTTTTGGTATTGAGCATCACCGTTTAATTGAGGCAGGTTTGGGAGCCATTGTTGATATTCAAGACTCTTTGGGAAACGAAGCTTTTTCAATAGAACGGCAAGTAGCAATTTTTGAGGAATTAATAAGCGAGGTTTCACCGCTTCGAGCGCAATTTCGTTCTCCCATCATGGCAAATTATCATAATGAATCAGATTTAGAATTGAGTCGATATCTCACCATTTCAGATTTAATTAAAACGGAAGTTAATAAGACTCAAGATCCCGTTTTTATTCATAGGACAGCCACCGTCATTCATATAAAAGAACTTATACAGTCATTAAAATCAACATCGAAGGGGAAAATTGTCCTTCCATTTATCGGTTTTCCATCAGAAATCGAAGACAAAATAACATTAGCTCTTAACAGCAAAGACAATCAAACAAGTGAGGCCGGTTTATATCTAAAACAAATGATGGCTTCAGGAGGGCTAATTTTTGAAACATTGGCTAACTACACTGAGAAAATAGACGTGGAAAATTTTTCCAGAAAAAATATTATCGACATGGCTATCCTGCATTATTTACTGGCCAAAGTGAAAGGACACTCTTCATCATTCAACGGGCAAATTCATATTCTATCTAGCGAAAAACTTATTATTCAAGGGAACGCTTTAAGCGATTTTATTATTGAAATTATGATACCCATCGATATTCGCCTTTTGAGTAAAGATCAGCAGTATCAAAGAGACTATTTGCTCTTCATACAAACTCACGCCTAACGATTATTCTTCAGTACCACTATTCTCTTAATTAGCACTCTCATGCGTCGCTTGACAAGAATAAAATTCTGTTCTACAATCTCGCCATTCTTAAGTATCTAAGAATGAAGTTTCATTACCCATCCTATTTGCATCGCTTCTTGGATGGTTTTTTTAGATCTTAAATTTAGCAGTCTAATCTTGGAGGTGCCAATTATGGCAGAAGCAGTATTAACCGGAGTGAAAATCACTCCACTTGGAGACAGAGTTCTCGTTAAACCAGCCGAAAAAGAAGAAGCCCGCAAAAGCGGAATTATTATTCCTGATACAGCCAAAGAAAAACCACAAGAAGGGAAAGTGGTTTCAGTGGGCAAAGGTAAAACCACTGATGACGGCAAATTGATTCCTATGGAAGTCAAAGCCGGCGATAAAGTGCTCTATGGAAAATATTCCGGTACCGAAATCAAAATTGACGATCAAGATCATTTAATCCTTGGCCAAGATGATATTTTGGCGATCGTTTCATCTAAATAATATAGGAGGATAAATTTATGGCAAAACAAATTAAATACGGCGACGAAGCCAGAACAGCTTTAAAAAATGGCGTCGATAAACTCGCCAATGCAGTAAAAGCAACTCTCGGGCCTAAAGGACGATATGTTGTGTTGGATAAAAAATTCGGATCACCCACTGTCACCAATGACGGTGTGACCGTTGCGAAAGATGTGGAGCTTGATGATCCATTTGAAAATATGGGTGCACAGCTTATTCGTGAAGTTTCTTCAAAAACCAATGACATTGCAGGCGATGGAACCACGACCGCTTGCGTCCTGGCCCAAGCGATTGTAACAGAAGGAATTCGAAACATCACCGCTGGCGCCAATGCCGCTCACATTAAAAACGGAATCGATAAAGCTGTTCTCGCGGTTGTAGCCAATCTCAAAAAGATGTCCAAAACCGTGAACATCGATAAAGAAAAAGAAAAAGCCAGAGCAGAGATTGTCCAAATTGCTACTGTTTCTGCCAACGACACTCAAATCGGTCAGCTTATTGCTGAAGCGATTTTGAAAGTGGGAAAAGATGGTGTTATTACTGTTGAAGAAGGCAAATCCGCTGATACCACCATGGAAATTGTAGAAGGAATGCAGTTTGACCGTGGTCACATTTCTCCTTATTTCGTGACAGACGCTGAAAGAATGGAAGCTGTGCTAGAAACTCCTTACATCATTATTACTGACAAAAAAGTGTCAGCGATGAGTGAGCTTCTTCCTCTCTTAGAGAAAATTCTCCAAACCGGCCGTCCTTTCGTAATTATTGCTGAAGATGTGGAAGGCGAAGCCTTAGCAACTTTGGTTGTCAACAAACTTCAAGGTCGTTTACGCTGCGTTGCTGTTAAAGCCCCTGGCTTTGGTGATCGCAGAAAAGAAATGCTTGAAGATATTGCCGTTTTAACCGGTGGTATTGTTATTAGCGAAGAAAAAGGTTTAAAACTTGATAAAGCCGATCTCTCTATGCTTGGTACTGCTAAACGCGTTAACATCGATAAAGAAAACACCACGATTGTTGATGGCGAAGGTAAAAAGAAAGATATTGAAGCTCGTATTGGTCAAATTCGCACTCAAATTGAAGCCACAACCTCTGATTACGACAAAGAAAAACTTCAAGAGCGTTTGGCTAAATTAAAAGGTGGAGTGGCTGTCATCAATGTTGGTGCCGCTACTGAAACCGAAATGAAAACCAAGAAATTCAAAGTTGAAGATGCCATGCACGCCACTCGTGCGGGTGTGGAAGAAGGTATTGTTCCCGGTGGAGGAACAGCGCTTCTCCGTTCTTCACAAATATTAGCGAACTTAAAAAGTGATGATATCGATGAACAAACTGGTATCAATATTATTAAAAAGTCGCTTGAAGCCCCAGTCAAACAAATCGCCGAAAATGCCGGTGTTGATGGCGCAGTGGTTGTAGCCAGAATCTTCGATAATAAATCGCAGACTTTTGGTTTTAACGCAGATTCAGGTCAGTTTGAAGACTTACTTGAGGCTGGAATTGTTGATCCAACCAAAGTGGTTCGATCAGCTCTTCAAAATGCCGCTTCTGTGGCCAGCTTACTTTTAACCTCTGAGGTTCTTGTCACTGATATCCCAGAGAAAAAACAAGCTCCCGCAATGCCAGCAGGAATGCCTGGTGGGGACTTCTAAAACCCTTCAGAAAAAGATAGAACTAGCGCTGTAAAAAGCCTATAAGGCTGGGGTGGTCATCATTGGCCACCCCGGTTTTTTTTATGTGCAACTATGGAAACCATTGAATCCCCTATAGATAAAATTTACGATCCAAAACTGGTTGAATCCCATTGGTATGAACTTTGGGATCAAGCCGGGTATTTTCAGCCATCTAACGATCCTCGAACGCACACCATTGTTATTCCTCCACCTAATGTCACCGGTGCTCTTCACATGGGGCACGCACTGAATGCAACCTTACAAGACATTTTGACTCGTTATTACCGCATGAAAGGATGGGCGGCTTTATGGGTTCCAGGGACAGATCATGGAGGAATTGCCACCCAAAACGTAGTTGAAAAATTATTAATGAAAGACAAACTGACTCGTCATGATTTGGGACGAGAGAAATTTTTAGAAAGAATGTGGGCATGGCGTAAAGAAGCAGGAGATAACATCCTCGGTCAATCTAAACGCCTAGGGACTTCTCTCGATTGGACCCGCGCCCGATTTACCATGGATGATGTTTGTTCAAAAGCGGTTCGACACGCTTTTGTAGCGCTTTATCATCGAAAACTTCTCTATAGAGGGAAAAGACTCGTTAATTGGTGTCCTCGGTGCAGCACCGCTTTGGCTGACATTGAAGTAGAACACCAGGATAAAAAAGGACATTTGTGGCATATTCGTTATCCTTTGAACCTCGATTCAAATAAACCTTCCATTAAAAAAACTAAATCAAAAGAGCCTTCTGTTCTTGATTTGGGATATATAGTTGTAGCGACAACTCGTCCTGAAACTTTACTGGGAGATACCGCTGTTGCTGTTCATCCCAAGGACAAACGTTATAAAGATGTTATTGGTCTTAAAATAAAACTTCCTTTAACCAACCGGGAAATCGCCATTGTTAGCGACGTCAATATTGATAAATCTTTTGGTTCAGGTGCTGTTAAGGTAACGCCGGCGCATGACCCTGTCGATTTTGAAATTGCCGAACGAAATAACTTGCCACATATAACAGTTATTGGATTTGATGGGAAAATGACCGTTGACGCAGGCGCCTCTTATGCGGGACTTGATCGGTTTGACGCCCGAAAAAAGGTTCTTGAAGATTTGGAATCACAAAGACTCTTAGAAAAAACAGAAGATTACAATCTCTCTGTTTCTGTTTGTTACCGTTGTGACAATATTATTGAGCCTTTGGAATCTGAGCAGTGGTTTTTATCTATGAAAGATATGGCCAAAAAAGCGCGCGAAGCCAATAAAAAAGGGAAAGTTCGAATTGTTCCAGAAAGTTGGGAAAATCCCTATCAATTATGGTTGAGAAACCTGAAAGATTGGTGTGTATCTCGTCAGATTTGGTGGGGACATCGAATTCCTGTTTGGTATTGTCTAAAAAAAGATGAAACAGGGAAAATGGTTACAACAGGTTGCGCTCCTATTGTAACGTTGGAAGATCCAATAGAATGCCCCGCCTGTAAAAATAAAAATATCGCACAAGATTCCGATGTGTTAGACACTTGGTTTTCTTCAGCCTTATGGCCATTTTCGGTATTTGGTTGGCCAGATGAAACAATTGATTTAAAAAAGTTTTTCCCTACATCGACTTTGGTTACGGGGCATGAAATCCTTTATTTATGGGTGGCTCGAATGATTATGTTTGGGCTTGAGTTTCATGGAAAAGTTCCTTTCACAAAAGTTCTTATTCATGGAATTGTTCGCGATAAAAAAGGTCGAAAAATGTCCAAATCTCTTGGTAACGTCATTGATCCACTTGAACTGATTAATGAATTTGGAGCGGACGCAGTTCGTTTTTCATTGGCACAATCAGCGGCTCCTGGCCGAGATATGCAAATTTCTAAAGAAAATTTTATCAGCACTCGAAATTTCTCAAATAAAGTTTGGAATGCCACTCGATTTGCTCTCATGAATTTATCTGATGTCACTCACGTGGAACCCGTGAATTCATGGTGGGAAAAAACAGAATTATCAGACAAATGGATTTTATCTCGATTGTCCCAGGTTATTCAGTCCACCTCTGAATCAATCGAAAAATTTGATTGTGACGCGGCCTCTCGTGGTCTTTATGATTTTTTCTGGTCTGATTTTTGCGATTGGTATTTAGAACTCATAAAACCTCGCGTTGATCGAGCACATTATTCCGATCATTCTGTTTCAACTCAGTCCACACACGCCGCCAAACAAACCCTAGCGACTGTTTTGGATGTGGTACTTCGACTTTTGCATCCTTTTATGCCTTTTATTTCAGAAGAGCTTTGGTCAAAAATTCCTAAATACAGTGGCGAAAAATCGAAACATCTTATTGTGGCGTTGTGGCCGGAAATCTTAAAAATTCCGCATTTTGAAAATCATTTAAAATCAATGGGACTATTTCAGGAAATTGTTACTAAGCTTCGCAACATTAGAAGTGAAATGGGGATTCCTATTTCTCAAACAATTGAAGTCATAGTGAAGTCTGATGATGAAGAAGTTATAGGTCTTATTAAACAACATCAAATTGTTTTGAAAACTTTAAATACAAAGGTTTCTTCAATAAAAATAAATGCTCAAATTGAACGACCAGCATCTTCTGCAGCCGCCGCCGTTCCTGGGGCCAGTCTGTTTGTTCCACTATCCGGACTCATTGATTTCTCAAAAGAACGAATGCGTCTTGAAAAAGAAAAAGAAACAATCAATCAAGAACTAGATCGAATTTCAAAAAAATTATCCAACCAAGATTTTGTTTCTCATGCGCCCGCTGAAGAAATTCAAAAAGCCCAAGACCGTTTAATCGAGGCGAAAGAACGCCTCAAACGTGTTGAAGAAAATATTCGAACTCTTTCATAATTTTCCCTTGTAAGATAAGTCTTTTTGCTTAAACTTCAAGTAAGCAGCAGATTTGGGAACCAAGGCGAAAATATGACACGAAAAACTCGAGAAGACCTCTTAAAAATAAGCGAAATGGCTGAAAAAGCCGACGTGCTTGTTTCTACCATCCGATATTACACCGATATAGGCCTTTTAAAAGCCGCCATGACGACAGAAGGGGGACACCGACTCTACGAAGAAACTCCCACAATGGATAGGCTTATGAAAATAAAAAAAATGGTACTGAAGGGAATGACACTGCCAGAAATTCAGTCACAAATAGAACAAGAAATTTCAACCAAGAAAATTTTGGTTGTTGATGATGAATCTGATGTTGTTGAATTTATTAAAGACCTTTTAACCTATACAATCCCTAATCAATTTCAGTCTGCAAGTGATGGGTTTACAGCGGGTAGACTCATTCAAACATTCCAACCCGATCTTGTAATTTTAGACCTTTTATTGCCAGGAGTAGATGGATTTGAAGTTTGTAAGGCAATACGCCAAGATCCAGAAATGAAATCAACCAAAGTATTGGCTGTTACAGGGTATGATTCAGCTGAAATAAAAGAAAAAATTTTAAATTCTGGAGCTGATGATTTTTTAGCTAAACCGCTGGAATATCAACAAACTTTAGAGAAAATCGCGCGATTATTGGGTGTTAAGGTAAAAGGCTCTCTACCTAAGAATTAAGATTATCTATTTTTGTATTTTTAAATAAAAACCAGTTTCCCGATGTCTCTATCAATTGAAAATCTTTTAAAATACTTGAGTTTGATATATCCGAATTTGACCGCCCAATTACGTATGTAAATTCTTCTAACTCTTTCGGAAGGATATAAAGTGGATTGTTATTTGTGAAACCCAATCTCTCCAACTGAAAGTAATTTAAATGCTTTTTGTAACGTATCAATGAATATCCAAGAGTAGAGAAAGAAAATCTTATCTGCCCACCTTTTTCGACGATATACCAACATGGCAAATGCCTTGCTTCTGATGATGCCATCCGCATTTCTGTTGAAAAAATAAGCGGTGCAATTTTCTGATTTTTTGGAATTTTTTCAAGAATAGGATCAATTTCTTTAGCTTCCCTGTTATACGCAATACATTGATAATGAAGAAAAAAACAAGAGACTGTGACAATAAAAATAACAAGTATCTGTGATATCTTTTTATAAGAAACAACACTTGTTTCAGATAAGCAAAAAATAAATATCAAAGCTGTAAGTGACGAAAATCTTTGATAGAGAAAATAAACACCAAAATAAGAATTGGGAGTAAAAATAAAAATAAGAATTGCCCCTATAAAAGGATAAAAATTATTTATGTTTTTTTCCTTTTTCTCTGAGCTCAAAGTGATTGTAATGAGACCAAGAAGACTCATAAATAACGTTATATGGTGAAGCTGACTATTGTTAGAGAAAACCAACAATTCAAGCAACTTAATAATGGGGTTGGTTCTCCATTCAATACCACCTATGGAAGAAGGATCTTTGCTTTTGTTTATAAAAAAAATCAATGAAAAAAAGAGCGCTGGCAGAGCAAAAACACAAAGTTTATTTACATGGGTAATGAGTGTTTCTTTTTTAAAAAATCTTAAATAAAAACCACAAAGAACGGCAAAAGAAAAAAGGAATAAAAGCATATGCCCAAAAAAAACCAGTAAAGATGCAATAAAGAAAATAACGCCGTTGATACTATGAGGATTCTTAAAATAACGAATTCCAGAAAACAAATAAAGGAGCGCAAAGGGATAAGCAGAAATAAATGGAAAAAACCCCCAGTAAAAACTATAACCGAAAAAAAGTGGGAAAACCAATAAGCTCCAGAAGGTATCTCCTCCAAGTTCTTCAAGTAATTTGAAACTAAAATAAAAAGTGGCAACAAGGGAGAAAACAAGGGTAAGTTTTACGCTTATTAAAATCGAAAAAAATTGAGCAAATCCACAAGAAATGAGTAACCCCAGGGAATACGGCGTGAGCCAATTCACATAAAACAATTTATCGTATCCAAGCTCTGTATTATGACGATTTAAAAAAAAGAATACTTGAGTTGCATGCTGTGGCAGGTCTGTCATCGGAAGATATTTATTCAGAAAAAAAGAAAGTGAGTATAGAATGAGAAAAAGACCAGCCCAGGAGAAAACCTGGGTGCGTTTGTCTAGGAGACTAAAATTTCCCATTTACTTTTTGGCGTAAGATTCATTAATAAAGTAGTTCTGCTCTAAAATTGCATATTCATTTTCAAAATCGCGTTTCCAAGAAAGTTTAATTCCGGCTTCAGCGTAATCATCAAAATATTCAACAACAATTTTTTGAAGCCCTTCGTTTAATTCAATGCGGGCGGTATTTTGTTTCCATCCGCGACTTGTCCAATCATTGATGATTTGTTCTCCATTAATCCACATACGAGAACCATCGTCTGATTCAACAGAAAAATCATATTGTCCTTTTGTTGGGACATTAATAAATCCCGACCATCGAATAGAGAAAGAATCTTCTTTAAAGCCAAAAATTGGTGAAATATTTCCCCATTTAAAGTCAATTTTAGGATCGTTTTTAATTTTGTAACTACTTTTAAGCTCTGTGTCTAAAAAATACTCCACTTTGAGCGAATGCTTATTGTTGTATTGAATTCTTGATATGACGCGATAAAACCCAATAAAAGAGAATATCAATACACTTCCAATGAGTGGGGACTTCCATTTTAAAAGATGGGGAAGAACATTTTCTTTAAATAAAGACCTAGGAGGGGAGATAATATCTACCTGATTGGAAATGGTATCAATATTTTGACTTAGTCTTAAAAGTGCGGCTTTTAAATTTTTCCCTAAACTCTCAGTGCTCAATAAGTCAAATTTCAAGAAAATATCTTTATCTTCTGAAAAATGGGGCATTTTTTGTTCAAAAGCCATATTTAAATAGATTCGGACGTTCTCACTGGTGGATTTCATTTGTTCCATGAGGTTGTCTAATCCTTCGAAAATACCCTTTCCGATAATAAGACAAGATTTATAATCGCCAGATTCATAAAGATTATAAAGAGTCTGACTAGATTTTTTTATTGAGCTGATATTTTTTTTGAGTTCTTTTATTTTAAATGGTTCCATTTTTTTTATATACCCACCAATCTCCAGATTTAACTATAAATGAAAAATTTTGACTGATGTAGTCTTTTTCAGGAGTCGAGTGTAGTCGAATTAATAAATAATCGAAGCTCTCCATTGTGTTATGTTTAACATCAGCTGCTGACCAATCAATAAAATGGCTTGTCCAAAAATCTACAGGTTCTTTATTTTTTTTGTATCTGATCAGAGTATTATAATAAACGGCAAATGAGAATCCGAGAACTCCACCTTTTTCAGCTTGATAATAGGCGGGGAAGTGATTTAAGTAGAACGGAGAATTTCCGACCGTTCTATCAATAATGAGTCCCAATACTTTTTGGTTTGCTGGAATTTTTTCAGCAGCCATATCAAAATCTTTTGATTCAGACCTTAGCGGCAAAAAAGTTTTGAATAGATAAAAAGACCAAAAAAATAACGCTCCTATAAGTAGTGTTCGGGAAATAAAGACACGTCGCGACATCAAGTCACACTGAAATAGCATTAAAAAAACAATAAGAAAGAAAAAAGCCAATCTTTGGTAAATGAAATAAACACCAAATAATTGATTGGGGAGAAAAAAATATAAAAGTGAAATGGGAATAAAAAGTAAAAATCTCTTAGCGTCTACTCTTTTATAAGACACCCCAATAATAATAATGGAAACAAGAAAAAGACAAAAGTAATGATAAAGCCAGTCTTCAGAGCTTCCTGTGATATAAGACAATAAGGAATTCCATCTATTCGTAAATGAACCTCCAGATTCAGCTGAAAAGTTAAATCTGAATTCATTTTTCTGAGTTATCTGTTTCCATAAAACAGCGACGGGAAAAGATGTTCCCAAAATAAAAAGTCTTAAAAACGTTCCTTTTATATCCCATCGAGATCGAGTCATTAACCATGATAATGCGATCATAAGAGACGTTGCATATATAATGGCATGCGAGAAAAAAGTAAGGATAGAAAGAAGTAAGAAAATTAAAATATTTTTAAGCGATCTTTCTGTTTCTAATGAAATTGCTTTTTCAATCAAAAAGATTCCAAATGGAATAGCGGCTAAATAAGGAAGAAAACCCCAGTAAAAACTAAATCCAAACGGAATAACAAAACCGGCGAAACACCACCAGGGATCCCCCTGCGTTCTAATAATTAGTTTCTTTAAAAAAAAAGGGGTAAAAAAAATGACGAGTGATAGTAAAATTTTCACTGAAACCAGCGCTGTGAATATATAGGTCAGTAGCCCCGGCAAAACAATGCCAATGAAATACGGAGTAAACCAATTGAGATAATAGGTATCACTAAACTGGTAGAAGGGGTTATTAAAATTGCGAAACATAAAAACTTGCGCAACATGTTGAGGAAGGTCAGACATGGGAAGATATTTAACAGACCAAATAGGCAGAATAAAAAGTATTGAAAGAATGATATAAGTTAAATTAAAAAATATTTTTTCGTTAGTTAGTAAGAAATTTCGCACAAGTTTTTATTTGCTCCAGAAAAAGTTCTTTCTGATTTGTTCTTTGGTTCTTCCTGGAGGAGTCCACTCTAACGTTAATTCGGCCCCGCCACCAATATCAAAATAATTAATTTGAATTTTGTGGAATCCTTCTGATAATTCAACAGGCCTAGAAATTTCTAATCGTGCGTGTTCTCCACTATTATCAATAGTTAACTGATCATCAATTAATAGCCAAGAGCCATCGTCTGAAGACAAATGAAATATATATTTTCCACTCATAGGTACTTTTAAATAGCCTTCCCATTTCCCGGACCAGGGAGGAATAATGGGTTTTTGAGGGTCCGCGGTATAGTTAAAATCTAAAGCTTCGTTCCAATGCAATTGTTTTTGAGCTTTGTTTCCAATATCAGTACCAGAATAATAAGAAACCTTTAACCCGGTTTTAAGTTTTTCTTTGATCTCAACTGATTTTTTAAATTCGAGTAAACTTTGAGTTGATGATAACGATTCCCCAATAAAAGAATTATTAATGTAAAGATGTAATGGCCTTCCTGGTCTTAATGAATAATTTTTTATGGCATAAAATTCTTTAAGTTGACTTTTCACTGTTTCAGCTTGTTTTGTATCAGCAATAATAATGGGAGCATCTAGTTGAACGCCGTCTTCTTCACTATAGAATCCTAGGTTCGTGAAATCTCGTAGATAAAAAGGAATGGGCCAGTATTCTTTCGCAACGACTTGTATTCGCAAATCGTTTCCTTTGTTTGTTTTTTTGGCAATTTTTTTAATTTCACTAATGAGCTTAAAAACTTCTCGAGAAGAATGTGCATAGACTTGCCGATGCCGATCAAAATCAAATTCAATGTAATTGGCTCTATATGTTAAAGGTATTTGAATAAGAAGAGGAATTAGAAAAATTGAAAAAACAGATATGCTTAAGGTTCGATTATTCGAAACCCCTTCTGACGTCTTTAAGTAGTTATATATTTCCTTAATGGCATAACCAGAAATAAGACACATTGGGATTAAAAAGTTAATCAGGATCCAAGGAGTTTTATATGGAATGAATGAATAGGCTAATGTCATTCCCAGTGCCCAGAAGGAAATAAATATAACTTGCTTGTTCTTTTTTAGAAAAGCTATTGGAATCCCAATAAGAGTGAACACAAAAAGTGGCAGTTCATAGGGAATCAAGATCTCACGAATATAATAAATGAACTCTTTATTATGGATTGACTCCAGTCCTTCTCTTGTCCAGCTGAAATAAGTTTTTACGGAGTCAATAAGCCCACGTGGGTTGGTTAGGAAGGAGGAAAACAGGAGAAACCATATAACAAAACCCAAAATAAAAGCTGAAAACAAATAGGATTTAGCCGGACGAATGAAATCCTCAATTTCATGGTTTATATTTTTTCTAAACGTGCTAAAAAACGAGTTGGAATCAATTCCGCTACAAATTTCGGTACACAAAAATGCTAAGAACAGTACCGCAAAGTGAACAATACTCGTCTCTTTTGTCGCATAAAGAAAAGAAATTGAAGCGCTTAAAAGGTAGATATAAATAGGTTTTTTAGTTTCTCTCCAAAAACTTGCGGAAAGGTAAACCCAAAAAGTAAAAAAAACAACAAGTGTCTCATGAATAAAGTATCTTGAAAAGAAGAGCAAGTCGCATGAGGTCCCTGCCAGAAATAGCGCAAAAAGAGTGCCGATATGGCCCAATCTTATTCTCAATAAAAATATTGAAAATAAAGTGAGAATTCCAAAAATTGCCACTTGAGTTCGTACGGCCATTTCTGTGAGACCGCTGGTTTTGATTTTGATTGAGAAAGGTTTCTCAGGTAAACTCCTTACCCATGTCAGCGCATACTGAAAAAAATAAATACTAGGCCCATGATAGTTAACGGGATCATAAGAATACTTTCCACTTTTAATCAGTGTATCAACAAAAAAACCGTTTACAGCTTCGTCATTGTGAAAAGGTCGAGCCGTTAGATTATAAAACCTAGAAAAAGAAAAAAGAGCTAAGAGAAGAAGGAATGCTGTTATAAATAGCTTATTAGATCTTTCGATGATGGTCACTCCTGTTTTTATTCAGTTTGACTATTTTTGCTTCTATTTTCCAGCATGAATTTTAATTAGTTCTTTTAGCTTATGATAGGCTGGTTTAGGAGAAAAATCGTTTCTTACAATCCCAAGAAAATCGGCACCATCATTAAACATTTTTTCGGTGTCACGATAAAAAGCCCAATAAATCCTTTCTATTTCAGCGGTTTCTGACTGAATCTGGAATATTTCATTGAGCCAATCTGCCTGTTCTTGTTCAGAAACGACATCTCCGCCAAACCATTTTATTTGAGTATCCTTGGGCATCCCAGGACAACCAAGTTCAGTAATCCAAATTTTTTTATGAGAATCTCCATATCTTTTTTTTATTTCATGAATTGAAGCAATCCACCTTTTAAAAGTCTCTTTTTTGTTTGGTGACTGAGGATCTACAAAAAGATGAACAGATAAAATATCTGTCATATCTTTTCCACCTTGTTGATATAAGTATTCAATGTTCTCAATGACTGGCTCAGTAATACCTCCATTCAAAACAAAACAAGTTGGATCTGCTTTTTTTGCGGCTTTATAAGAAATAGAAAGTAGTTTACTGTAAGTTTTAAGTTGATCGGGAGGTAAAGACCAGTAAACAGGATGATTGGGTTCGTTCCAAATTTCCCAGTAAGAAATTTTTTTCTTATAACGACTGACTGTTTCAAAAACATAATCTCCAAATTCTTCAAAAGAGTCTGGGGGACGATTCCATAACTCCTCGCCATTAGCCGATAATCGAACTTTATTGTAATGCAGCAGACATAGAAGACTAAAACCTTCCTCATAAAGTTTATTTATTAATTTGTCATATTTCGAATAATCATTGGGATTATTGGGTCGATAAATATCTGACCAAAGAATATCCATACGAATATTTTTTATATTTAATTCTTTTAGTTGGATGATGGCTTTTTCTAATGAGTTTTGATCAAAATGGAAATTATTCCAATCATGATTCCAATGAAGAAAGGCGAGAAGACCAAAGGGTGATGTCATGATTCTTTAAGATGAGGGGGCAACTATTTGTAAAAATCGCTCTGGGGAAAAAGGAGTTGGATCTACATCAAATTTGGCCCCTAATACAAAAGACGTCATCAGCTTCGCTGTAATAGGTGCTAATAAAATACCATTACGAAAATGCCCTGCTGCAACAAGTAAATGAGGTATAGAAAAAATAGGTCCTAAGGCGGGTAATTCATCTGGCGATTTTGGTCGAAGTCCTGAGGTCATTTTTATCTTTTTTGTTTTAGAGAAATGAGGAAAAAGGGTTTTAGAAAAATGACTAATCACTTCTTCTCCCTCAGATGTGGTTTCGTTATTAAAACCAGCGCGTTCAACTGTTGTTCCCGCTAATGTGAATTGGTCTTTTTTGGGAGCAATATACCCACCTGATTTGGTATAGACGGGAAAGGGCACTTCATTTTTAGGAGTCGAGTAAACCACCAATTGACCTCGGATGGGTTCAATCCCAAGTCGAAACCCAAGCGGTTCCAATAACAAATCTGACCAAGCGCCCGCACATACCAAAACCCAACTTGCTTCTATGAGTTCATTATCAACCAAAACCCCAGTGACATCTTTTTTATTTTTTTCGATTGAAATTTTCTTGTGATTTAGAGAAAACTGTGCGCCTTTGAGTTCTGCACCTTTTTGAAGAGCCTCAAGAAATTTTTCACCATTAACTTGCCCATCTTCTTCATAAAAAATAGCACCAAACATCGTGAGTGATAAATTTGGTAAACGTTCTTTCAATTCTTTAGGAGGGAGCCATTCAATTCCAAGACCTAGTTTCTTTTGCCGCATCGCCTCTTTCTGGAGTGTATCTGACTCATATTCATTGAGCGCAATTTGCAAAATTCCCTTTTGTTCAAATTGAAAATCGATTTTTGTTAGCTCTTGTATTTCTTTGGAAAGGAGGGGAAACAAATTCATACTGGCTTGGGCGAGGGAATAAAAAGGTTCCCCGCGGTGAGCATCTAATTGAAATTCCAACATAGCGGCAGAATTTTTAGAAGCTGATTTATGTGCCTCAGCGTTGTCGACGATCAATACACGTTTACCGGCTTTAGCTAATTCATAAGCACAAGTACTGCCTATAATGCCTGAACCAAGAATGATAACGTCAAACTTATTACTCATATGGAATTCCGGCCGTAATTTTACCACCGCCCAGGACTTCGCGGGCATTTTTTTGTGCGTCAAATTGATAAAAAACAGCTGCTTGACCCGGCGTCACCGCTCTTTGAGGTTCTTTAAACTTTACTTTGACTTGATTTCCATCAACGTGAAGAAATGCAGGCGCGGGTTCATGCTTATAACGAATTTTAACAAGTGCTTCAAAGTTTTCAGAAGGAGCCTGACCGGAAATCCAATTAACTTCTGTTGCATTCAAACCTGATGCGAAGTTTTTCATTTCCGATCCCACCACCATCGTGTTTGTTTTGGGGTCTAAACGTG
>JBJXGI010000020.1:0-4725 GCA_046153645.1 Elusimicrobiota bacterium
CCTACTTGACGCATTATTTGCAAAATCACGAAAATGGCGCGTCTCAATATTACCAGCCCAGAGCTGAAACATATTTTAGTAAAATTAATGAGTCCCTTTCCATTGTAGAGGATTCTGGTATCCAAGCCATCATACCGTTAAATTGGGACATTCCCTTCCCACCACCACAAAGGCCATCGTTTACGTTTATTGATCTTTTTGCGGGAATTGGAGGATTTAGGATTCCTCTTCAAGAATTGGGAGGGAAATGTGTGTTCACTTCCGAGTTTAATCCCCAGGCCCAAAAGTCTTACGAACTTAATTTTGGCGAATTACCTTTTGGCGATATTACCAAAATGAACTTGGACATTGTTCCCTATCACGATATTCTTTGTGCAGGATTCCCCTGTCAACCATTTAGCATTTCTGGAAAACTTAAAGGCTTTGAAGACACAAGGGGAACGCTGATTTATTATGTTTTTAAGATTATTGAAAAAAGAAAACCCAAAGTTGTTTTCCTTGAGAACGTAAAGCATCTCTGGTATCACGACAATAAAAAAACCTTAGCGACGATAGTGAAAAGCTTGGAAGACCTTGGTTATAATATTTCTTATAAAGTATTGAATGCCAATGAATTTGGGGTGGCTCAAAACAGGGAGAGAGTTATTATTATTGGCCACCAAGAAAAAGTATTTGACTTTAAAAAACTGGCTAAACTGCCTAAAATTAAACTGAAGGAGGTTCTTGACAAAGAAAACGATTTTGAGTTTTTGGATGAACCCGTCACTATTTTGGAAGACCAAAAGCTTCAAGATTCGGGATTGGTTTTTGCGGGATACAGAAATAAGACAATTAGAAAAGCGGGTGTCAAACCGGGAACGGAACATCTTTCAAGGGTACACAAGCAACCAAACCGGATTTACTCCAGCGAAGGAGTGCACCCAGCTTTGCCTTCTCAAGAGACATCTGGTCGGTTTTGGATTCTCCATGAGGGGAAAGTGCGAAAACTAACTATCCAAGAATGCTACCGAATAATGGGATTCCCCGATAATTTCCTCCTTCACAACAACAAGGGCGAGTCATATCGGCAGATTGGAAATTCTGTTTGTGTGCCGATGATTCGAGAAGTCGGCAGACAAATTAAAGAGCAGTTACTGGATTTAACACAATAATATATGGCTCCTGATTTATTCCTCAAGCAATTTTACGAAAAGGTTTTGAGCCAGGTTGGATCGAAAGATTCAATCTCAACAACTCTTGATGCCGAAACTCAAGATGAGCTTGGGATAATTCTTAAATTCTCAGAGTCTTCCAAAGCAGTACTAACCGTCTTTATCACCAGTGTAGTTTATAAAATACTCTATCCCGATCAAGATATTAGGATGCATCAAATTAGCATTCCAAGTGGGTATTCTGGGAGAACTTTTGATAAGAATTACATCACACCATTTCTCCAAAGTGTTAAATTTCCTTCAATGGCAGAAAGTGGTTGGCTAACTCGATCACTTGAACAAAAAGTTCCATACGACTTTAATTATCCTGGAGCAATTCAACCACCCATTCTTAAAAAAGCGTTTTTAAGTTTGCTTGACAAGATAGAACAAAAGGCACCTTGTACAGCATATTTAGAATATTTATTTCAGGGTTTGATTATTAAAAGAAACAACCAAATTATTACACTGTCAAGACCAATAAACTTACCTATCTCGGCTATTATTTCACTTTTGGAAAAACATTTCAACAGCAAGTATACTGCTGACGGGGCTTCAAGACTTCCTGTCTTAGCTCTCTACGCCGTTTACCAGTGTTTAATAGATGAGGTTAAGAGGTTTGAAAATAAAATTTTATTGCCCATAGAAAGCCACACTTCCGCTGATTTAAGAAGTGGTCGAATTGGTGATATAGAAATAATTAATGATGACGGGAGTCCTTTTGAGGCTGTTGAAGTAAAACATGGAATCCAGATTTCTCTTCAATTGATTAAGCTAGCTTATGAAAAGCTTTCTAAGACACAGGTTTCTAGATTTTATCTACTTTCAACCACTGACATAAAAGAGTCGGAAAAAGAAGCAATTGAAAATGAAATAAGCAGAATTAGAAGCCTACACGGTTGTCATGTCATTGCCAATGGGTTAACAAAAACATTGAATTATTATTTAAGATTACTGGCCGATACGTCAAAATTCATTGCAGCTTATGTAACCCTTTTAGAAAACGACCACGCTTTGAAGTTTGAACACAAAACAAGGTGGAATGAATTAGTGTCGCCCTAAGCGTTGTATAACCATGAAAAAAATTTGAACGTGCAAAACATCCGCCTTTTCATCCCCTGTTTCGTAGATCAACTCTACCCCCATTCCGCCGCCAACATGGTAAAAGTGTTGCGCAAAGCGGGGTGTGAGGTCAGTTATAACCCCGCCCAGACCTGCTGTGGACAGCCCGCTTTCAATGCGGGTTTTTGGAAAGAAGCGAAGGAGGTCGGCGAGAAATTTTTGCGCGATTTCGCGGGCAATGGCCCCATTGTGGCACCATCCGCTTCTTGCGTGGGGTATGTGAGAAATTATTTCAAAAATCATTTTGAAAACGGCCCACTTTGGAAAGAATGCCAAGAAGTGCAGGCCAATATTTTTGAATTTTCTGAATTTTTGGTGGACCATCTCGGCATTACCAACTTTGGCGCAAAACTAGAAGGCACCGCCACTTACCATGATTCTTGCGCAGCCCTCCGCGAGTGCAAAATACAGGATGCCCCCCGTAAACTACTCTCCGAAGTGGAGGGCCTAACCCTCCTCGAAATGGCCGATACCGATCAATGTTGCGGATTTGGTGGCACTTTTACGGTAAAGTTTGAACCCATCGCCGTGGCCATGGGCGAGCAGAAAATTGACCGCGCCGTGGACACCGGCGCACAATATCTCATCTCAACAGATTGTTCCTGCCTGATGCACCTCAACGGCTACATCCAAAAATTCAATCGCCCCATCCAGCCGATGCACTTGGCCGATGTATTGGCCCAGTTTTAATGAAGAATGCAAAATTAATGAAGAATGAAGAATGCAAAATGAAGAACGCTTTGGATGCCCTTCTGTTCTTCATTCTACATTCTTCATTAATAAAAAGATTCCATCACGGGAATAAGGTTGCCGCCTTTGATAAAGACAAAGGCCCCCAATAGCACAAAAAGTCCCAACACGACGGTAAGGGCGATGTTGAAGCGGCGGCGTTTTTGAAAAATTGAATTTTTCATATTTTTGCAGTCTAATAAAATTCCTGAACATCCATGAAAAATAAATATGTAGATTTCGTTTCTGATGAACATTTGTTCTCTTGTATTTCCAGTCTCCACAAGGCATATTTGAAAGCGAAAAACAACGTCACCAAAAAGAGTTTTTACGACAATAAGGTTGATACGATCAAATTGACCTTCGATGCCGAGTTTAATGCAATTGATGAAGAACGCCTTGTTCAATCTGAAATTTTGCGCCAAATAGACAAGTCAATTAATAATTCGATTGGAACGTTTCATGAGCAAATTTTAGGAGGCATAGAAGGCTTTGAAGTTGGAAAATTGAGCGGTTTTGACATCAAGGCAAAGGATGAAACTTTATTTGCAGACATCAAAAACAAACACAATACGATGAACAGTAGTTCGGCAGAGAGTTTATTTCAAAAACTAGCATACTATGCAAATACATACAAAAAGGCCAAGTGCTATTGGGTACAAATTTTGGCGAAGGGCAGTTTTAATGAACTATGGTCTGGTGAAATAAATGGAAAAGAATACAGCCATAGTAGAGTTTATAAAATTTCTGGGGATCAATTTTATGCTCTCCTCTCAAAACAAGAAGATGCGTTATTAAGACTATATAAAGTTTTACCAATTGCAATTAGAGATTACCTTAACTCTTTAAGTTCGAGTAACGAGATTATCGAAAATTCAGCACTGGAGGAAATCAAAGCAGAAACTCAAATTTCTAAAAGGAGCATCTTGAACCAAATAACTTTTGAAAACTATAGCTATTACTTGGGCTTCAAGGAATTATAGTAGCGGTTTAAAAATTTTATAATCGAATAACCAACTTCTCTTCCTAGATTTACAGGAACTGCATTTCCAATTTGTTTATATTGTTGGGCAATCGAGCCCTCAAATTTCCAATCGTCCGGAAATGTTTGAATCCGGGCATATTCACGAACCGTAAAAGGCCTGCTCTCATCCGGGTGGCAACGTTCGGTTTGTTTTTGGGCGGGGCTACAAGTAAGAGTCAAACAAGGTTCGTCCCAGCCTATCCTTCTAGCTATGCCCGTTTTTCCACCACTTAGGTGAAAACTGCCTCCCATAAACTCCTTCTGAATTTCTAATGGCAAATCCCTCCAATAGCCTTTGGGAGGCACCAAATCCATCACTTCTTTTTTGCTCTTGGGGTATTTTGCCCCTTGTGAAATTGGCACATCGCAATCAAACAACTCGCCCTTCTTCAATGCATCTTTAAGTAAATAGACTTTTTTGTAAGCCTTGGGGTATTCGTATTGAATATCTACGTCTTTTCTAATTCCTACCAAAATTAACCTTTCCCTCTTTTGAGGCACTTTAAAGTTAATGGCTTTCAATACTTGCTGTGGCACAACATTATATCCAATTTCGTCCAAGATAGAAATCATTCCTTGCAGTGTTCTTCCATTATCATGACTCAGTAAACCCCTGACGTTTTCCCCAATGCAAATAGGTGGATTAACTTCTTTCACAAC
>JBJXGI010000040.1:0-51134 GCA_046153645.1 Elusimicrobiota bacterium
ACTCCTAATTCAACAACTTCTTTAATTGTCAGTGGCCATAATTGAGACGTGTTTCCTAGTTGAGAAACATAAGAAAAATGTTGATTTTTATTTCTGGTGACATTTCCTTTCAATGGAGCAATAAGCCCCAATGCAGCTCGCAAAAAAGTCGTTTTTCCTGACCCATTAGGGCCTACAATTCCTATAAAAGAACCCTTGGCGATTTGGCAATTAATATTTTTAAGAATGATTTCCTTTTGATATCCCAAGGTAACTTGGTCAAAGGAAAGAATAACTTCAGTCATAACGCTATTTTAGTGCATTCAAGATGGTTCGAATATTAAAATCAATTGTATCGATATATGATTTTGTTTCAACATGAGTACCTGGAAACAAAGATAACTCAAGAAGTTTCGCGCCTGTTGAACTGGAAATAAACTCACCCGTTCTTTTTTCATACCATGGATCGGTTAAAATAATTTTTATGTTTTGACTTTTAATGAGATTAATCATCTCTGCTGTGTGTTTTGCATTGGGAGGGATGCCAGGTTTGGGTTCTAACGTTCCCATTAATTCGAATGAAAATCTTTCGGAGAAATAATTCCAGTCTTTATGATAACTGATAAATTTGAGTCCTTTTAACGGTTTTAATGATTGTTCCCATTCATTTATTTTTTCTGTTATGACAGCGGTAAATTTTTTTAGGTTTTCTTTAAAAAGTTCTTCTGATTCTGGTTTAAGTTCAATCAGTTTTTTCGTGATGACTTGAGCGACTTTTAATCCGTTATCGGGATTACTCATGTAATGAGGGTTTCCACCGGGATGAACATCTCCCATGGATCTTGAAGGGTTTTCAACGATTTCGATGGGGGTAATGGCTTGGGAGGCATCTAAAAAACCTTTTTTCCCAGGTTGAATTTTTGAATTCCTTGAACTTGTTATGAGTAAAGGAGCCCAGCCAGTTTCAAGTTCAAGACCGGTTTGAATAAAAAGATCAGCTTTCGTTAGTTTGACAATCAGCGAGGGTTTAGCATCAACAAAATGAGGGTTTTGATTGGGACGCGCGAGACTTTCAGTTTTAACTGCGTCTCCACCAATGGTTTTGGCAATATCTGCTAAATCTGTCGTTGTGGTAACAACGTTGAGAGGGTTCGATGCATCAATAAGGTTCTGATAAATGCAAAGGCTTAGCAAAAGAAAAATGATTCTTTTCATATGTATTTCCTTTTTTTATAAAAATCCCCCCAAACAAATGTTTGGGGGGATGAAGAGGGTCACCTAGAACGGATGTGCGCCGTGAGGACCCATCACAATAGTCCATTGTAAATAACCAATGTGTTCTCTGCTTTCAGCATTACCACGAGGGAGATGTTTATATTGGTATTGAATTCGGTAACGACTGAATTCCGTGCTGGCAAAGGTTAAAAATGGTGATACAGCTCTTGTAACGAGAAGTTCGTCTCGATCATTTGGATCTTCTAAATAATCGCCTCTAAGACCCATTTTCCATCTTTGGGCAAACTGATATTCAACATATGAGTATCCAGCATATCTTTCCACTTCTGCTTTATTTTCTGAGAGATTTCCTAGTAAATCAGATGTTTCTATTAGATTTTTTTTCGAGTAAAGCGCTTCTGTTCTCCAGATGAGCGATTGAGGAGAATTTTGCCCAGCGGGCTTTAAACGGAAAGTCAAATCAATACTGCCCAATTTTGTTTGATCTGAATCTTTTGGTTGATACAGAGCACCTGAAAACCCAAGGTCAATATTTGAATTTTCACTGATATCTTTGAAAAAGCGAATTTTGGCAACATGGGCAAAGTCACGTAACTTCCTATTTTTGTTTTCTTCTGTTTCTTCTTTGACTGTTACAGAAACAGTAGATCCATTTACATCTAGGAAATCAGTGGTTAATTCTCTTGGTTCTTCTTCTGCTCCAATTCCATTCAAGAAGGCATACGAGGTTTCGGTGAAGAGTCCAAGTGGGGTAAAGATGCGACTAATTTCAACTCCTGTATCTTTCAGGCCTTCTTCGCCAAGAAAATGTTCAATGGCCAATGGGGTATCTACAAAAGGAAGCTCATGAGTATGAATCATATTAAGTCTTCCAAAGTTGGGAAGAAATTTTCCTCCGCGAAGCTGAAAACCGCCTGGCAGAGAGAGTAATGTAAGATACCCTTCTTCTAACTCAAATGATTCTCCATTGGGAAGGGCAAAGTAAAAATCCGCCCGTGTATGGGGGTCGATTTCAGACTGAATTGCCAATTCCACTTCTCTCATGGAAAAATCATTTTGTTGTTTTGGGCCCGTTTGGTAAACAAAGTCTCCAATAAGGCTTATTTTCGGATTTAACGCATTTGACATCCGGGTGCGCAGCCAGGCCGCTGAATCTTCAGCATGAATTTGTGACGTTACAACGAGCGCAAACAGCAATACAAATAAATATTTGAATCTTTTCATTTTAAACTCCTAATTTCTAGCTGTCCCATTTCATTATTAAAATTATTGATGGGACAAATACCGTCGACATATCGAAATGACGACATTTATTTTAAGTTTGGGTATGACGTTTTGTTTTACTTAGGCAAGAACAGAAGCAGGAGGGGCGCGAGAATTGTTGAGGATTTTAATTTTCGAAACAGCTTTGAAGATTGAAGAAATTAGTATCTGATCTGATGGTAAAAGGACCGGAGCGTAAGAAAATGGGGTGAGGCCATCTATGTTTTGTGTGATTAAACAAATTGAACATTCGTGGTTTGCCTGGTGTTTTACGTCATGTGACAATGACACCAAATGGAGTTGGACGCCAAAAAAGCCTAAAAGGGAAGCGGCGAGCGCAATTTTTTTGAGATGTCTAAACATGATGTTGGCTTTAATAGCTTATTTTTTCGAAATAGAAAAGAATTTAAATTGATAACATACCAAATACCGTCATTCCTGAATGTCGTTATTGGGAATCTATCTTTTGTTAAAGTTTAGATCCCCGATAGAAAATTTCCGGGATGACGATTTTATTTGCGAGGTTTTCTATGAAATTAAAATGTTTTTTCTCTATAACTTTTATTCTTTTTCCAGTTTTGATTCATGCCGAAATTAAAACCGAAGTGGTTCAATATAAACATGCGGGGGCCACTCTAAAAAGTTTTATGACTTATGATGATTCCATTAAAGAAAAGCGCCCCGGTATCTTAATTGCTCCCGAATGGTGGGGACTTAATGATTATCCCAAGAACCGAGCTAAACAATTGACCGAGCTTGGATATGTGGTTTTGGCCATTGATATTTATGGCGAGGGGAAAATAACCCAAGACCCCAAAGAGGCGGGTCAACTTTCTGGTTTTTATAAAAACGATCGATCTCTACTGCGCGGAAGAGTTCTGGCCGGACTCAATGCGCTTAAAAATTCTAAAAAAGTGAATTCTTCTCAGGTGGCGGCGATCGGTTATTGTTTTGGGGGAACCTCTGTCCTCGAATTAGCGCGTTCGGGCGCTGATGTGAAAGGTGTTGTTAGTTTTCATGGAGGGTTAGATACACCTCAATTGGCTGATGCTAAAAATATTAAAGCCAAAGTGTTGGTTCTTCACGGCGCCGATGATAATTTTGTTCCCCAAGATCAAATTTTAGCTTTTCAAAAAGAAATGAAAGATGCCCAAGTCAATTGGCAGATGAATTATTACAGTAATGCGGTTCACACCTTTACCAACCCTAATGCGGATGAATATAAAATTCCGGGTGTGGCATATAACAAACAAGCCGATGAGCGAAGCTGGAAAGCAATGCTGCAATTTTTCGATGAGATATTTAAATAAAACATGGTTACTTTAAGTTCCACTGATGCGCTAAAAGATTTGCGGGTTGCCTCCTTAGAATCCAGAAAAGAATCTGAACTGCGTGAAAAGATAAAAGCGCTTAAAGGTGAATCTTTTATTGTTCCAGGTGTTCGTCAGGTGAAATTGTTGTCGGCGCCTGAAAATATTCAATTCTTTGAGCGACTAAAAAATAAAGAATTTCATTTGTTGGTTTTTCTCACCCCCAGTGGCGCTCGCATTTTTGGTGAAATGTTTAACGGTGATTTATCCTCTATTTCAGTGGTTTCTAGGGGCCCCAAAACAACCGATGAGTTAACACATTCAGGTCTTTCAGTTTCACATCCTGTTTTAAATACTTGGCGAGATATTCTGAAATATATCGATGGGGCTATCGATATTAAAAATAAAAAAGTGGCTGTTGTGGAATCAGGTGATGCCAACCGACTCTTCGCGGCGGAACTAGACGCCAGAGGAGCCGAAGTTATTTCAGTTTCTTTTTACAAAGCCGCTCTACCGGAAGATGTTGTCCCCATTAAAAATCTGATTCATGATGTTATTTATCAGAAAATAGACATTTTTCTGTTTACGACCGGCACCCAAGTTGAAAATTTGTTTTCTGTGGCCCGCCAAGAAGGAAAAGCTCAAGAATTAAAACACGCACTTAAAAATATTGTTGTGGGTTCCATTGGACCATCTTGTTCGAATGTTATTAGGCGATTTGGCGTGTCTGCCGATATCGAATCTTCTGATTTAAGTTTAGAGGGGCTTCTTCATCATGTGGCTCAAAACGCTCAAACATTATTAAAAGAAAAAAAAGAAAACCCATTTCTTTCCATACAATTGGAAATTTCTAAAAATAAAATTCAAGATGAGCTTTATAACAGTTTATTCTTAAAGGCATGTAGGCGAGAAAAAACAGAACGAACCCCGCTTTGGCTCATGCGTCAAGCCGGTCGCTACATGAAAGAATATCGGGAACTCCGGGCCAAAGTGTCATTTATGGATTTGTGCAAAAATTCTGATTTAGCGGCGGAAGTAACGGTGGACGCCGCGCACCGTTTAGGTGTTGATGCCGCTATTATTTTTTCTGATCTTCTCCTTCTTGTTGAACCATTGGGATTTGAGTTGTCTTACGGTAAAGATCAAGGCCCTGTGATTGCTAATCCATTTCGAGACGAATCTCATTTAAAAACAATCAAACCTGTTCAGGTGGATGAATCAATGGGATATGTATTTGAAGCTATTTCGAAAACGCGAAAGGCATTAAAAGGAAATATTCCGCTCATTGGTTTTGCAGGCGCACCTTTTACCATGGCTTCTTACATTGTTGAGGGGAAGGGATCGCGCAATTTTGTTGAAACAAAAAAACTCATGAATAATAAAACGAATTTATGGAATACACTTCTTAAAAGCATCACTGATTCAACACTGGACTACGTCAATGGGCAAATTGATGCAGGCGCGCAAGTTATTCAAATTTTTGACAGTTGGGTCGGATGTTTGTCACCTGAAGATTTTCGATCTTACGTTTTTCCTGAAACCAAACGACTCATTAGTGGAATTAAACCGGGTGTTCCCGTTATTTATTTTGGTACTCAAACCAACGGTCTTTTACCCATTATTAAAGAATTAAAAAGCGAAGTGGTGGGTGTTGATTGGAGAATTGAGCTGGATGAGGCTTGGGATCTTCTCGGTAACGTGGCCATTCAAGGAAATTTAGATCCGGTTCATTTGTTTTCTAGGCCGGAAGTGATTAAAATCCAGGCCAAGCGAATTTTAAATCAAGCGGCCGGTCGGCCTGGTCATATCTTTAATATTGGGCATGGCATTTTGCCTGAAACACCGATTGAAAATGTTCATACGCTCATCCATTTTGTTAAAGAGTTTAAAAATTGAATATTTCTTTAGATCTTCTTAAAAAATATAACGTTCAAGGGCCTCGGTACACGTCGTACCCGCCGGCCCCATCTTGGTCAGCAGGTGTGGGCGTCAAAGAATACGAAGACTTTATTCAAAAAAGTAATGCTTCTCAGAACCCGGTTCCACTTTCGCTTTATTTCCATTTACCTTTTTGTGAATCGCTTTGTTATTTTTGTGGATGCACCACCGTCATCACCGGAAAAAATAGATCTGCCGAAAACCCTTATTTACAGCATCTGCATACTGAAATAGAACGATTGGGAAGTAAGATAAATAAAAATCGACCGGTTGTTCAATTTCATTTGGGTGGGGGAACACCCACTTATTTAGAACCTCAAAATTTAGAGGCTCTCTTAAAAAGAGTTCGTCAGTTTTTTGCCATCGACCCTGATTGTGAGATGGGGGTAGAAATTGACCCACGCGTGACCAACAAAAAGCACTTAATGGTGTTAAAAAATATGGGGTTTAACCGTCTTTCCATGGGTGTGCAAGATTTTAATCCAGAAGTTCAAAAAGCGATTAACCGAATTCAACCATTTGACTTAACCAAGGCTCTCGTTGAAGAGGCGCGTGTTCTCGGGTTTAAAAGTATCAATATTGATTTAATTTACGGTCTTCCTCATCAAACAGAAAATTCTTTTTCTGAAACCATCAATCAGATTTTGGATATTCAACCCGACCGTTTAGCGGTTTATTCCTACGCTCATGTACCCTGGATGAAAAAACATCAAGAACTTTTTGCTGCTCATTTGCCAAATGAAAAAACAAAATTTTCACTTTTACTTCTGGCCATGAAAAAGTTTTCTCAAGCTGGGTTTGAGTATATTGGTATGGATCACTTTGCTAAACCCAATGATGAACTAGCGGTAGCTCGAAAAAACCGTACCCTTTGGAGAAATTTCCAAGGCTATACAACCAAGGCGGGGACTGATCTTTTGGGTTTGGGAATGAGTTCGATTGGCTGTGTGAATGGCGCTTTTTTTCAAAATGAGCGGGAACTAAAAACCTATCAAGATGCTATTTCAGGCGGGCGGTTGGCCACAGTGAGAGGTTTCTTGCTTTCCAAAGACGATAAGTTAAGATCGAGAGTCATTCAAAGTCTTTTGTGTCACGCGCATGTATCAAAAGCCGAAATCGAAAGAGATTTCCAAATTAAATTCGATGAATATTTTTCAAATTCTCTCATTGCATTAGAACCGTTGGTTAAAGATGGTTTGCTTAATATAACGAAAGAAGAAATACAGCCAACGAATGTTGGCCGGGTGTTTTTAAGGAATATTGCCATGCCATTTGACGCCTATTTACCAAAAGAGGGAGAAAAACGCGTTTTTTCTAAAACAGTTTAATGTTAACCGATAAAGCCATTTTGTTGCTTAATTTAGGCGGCCCAGAAAATTTATCTGAGGTGAAACCTTTTTTATACCGCCTCTTTTCTGATCCCGAAATTATTCGAATTCCTTTTACGCCCTTACGTCAATTGGTTGCTTGGGCGATTTCTACTTCTCGATATAAAAAATCTCTAAGTCTCTATGCTTCTGTTGGTGGCGGCTCTCCCATTCGAAAATGGACAGATTTACAAGCTAAGTTATTAGAAGAAAAACTCCAAAAAGAAGGGAAAAATATTTTGGTTCGCACCGCTTTTAATTGTTCTAACCCTCTGGTTGAAGATGTAATTGAACAGCTTTCTAAAGAAGGCATAAAAACGTTTTTTTCGCTTCCTCTATATCCTCAATATTCACTGACCACTACCAAGGGTTCATTGGAGCGAGTGAGAGCGGCCGTTAAAAAAATTAACCCGCAAGCGAAGCTTGTTGAAATGTGCTGTTACCCTGAAGAAGAAAAGTTTATTAAAGCGCATTCAGATTTGATTCGAAAAGAGTTAGAAAACTTCTCTGGACCAAATAAAAATATACCCTTTTTGCTTTTTTCCGCACATTCTATTCCAGAAAAGTTAGTCACAAAAAATGGTGACCCTTATAAAGAGCAGATTGGAAAGTCAGTCAATGCGATTATTAAAGATTTAAATTGGGAGGGCCCTTTTGGCATTTCGTGGCAATCAAAATTGGGCCCTGTGAAGTGGCTTGAGCCTTCTACAATAAGTGAAATTCAACGACTGGGGAAAGAGAAATGCGAACAGCTCTTGGTGATTCCTATCGCCTTTGTGACCGATCACATTGAAACCCTTCATGAAATTGACATTGATTTTAGAGAAGAAGCAGAGCACGTCGGTATCGAAGAATTCCGCCGCACCCCCGGCCTCAACGACCATCCGCTATTTATCGAAGCCCTCCGAGATATTTCCATTCGACAAACTGATTTCTGGTAAGGAGCTTGAATGCTCCTCTCCATGTTTTTTCAATGGGGAGATTGGCCCGCATCTTCTATTGAATGTTGAAATACGGGCAGGATTTTGTTGACATTGGATTGGAAACTTACGAGCAGAATTATCGCGATCGAGAAGTGAAGAACTTAAAAAAACGGGCAACTGAACTTGGCTTCCAACTCGTTCCCGTTCAAGGAGTTTCAGGTTAGTTTCTTAAGAGATGCCGACACTTTATTCTACGGGATACACTGATCGAAGATTATTATTCTCGTCTGTAAGCAGGTACTCCTGAAATCTAGTTGGTTGTTTCGCCCAAAGGAAATTTCCGATTCTATAGAGTTGTCCTTTACTAATGCATGAGCCGTTGATCTGCCGCTCCCCATCTTCACATCCTGGTTTTTCACCACAATCAATGCATGGCGAATGTTTGTGCTCAAAAGAACCATCTGCGTTAATTTTCATGGTAAACCAATAATCCCCTCTGCCACCTTCAACTGTCTGGGCTTTCCATGAATTAACTTTCTGAAACCGTGATCGATATCCCAACGCTTTATCAGGTAGCCACCCAGTTTTCCCAACAAAGGAAGCCATCTTGATTTTCGTCCACTCGCCCCTTTTTTCCAACACCCAAACTTCGTCTCCGGCGGATAGCTTTGTCTTTAACTCTAATGGATCTGAGGGAGAAATCCGCAGAGGAACTTCGGCTATTTCCACGATTGGGACTTTTTCTGGCGTGGTTTTCTCCGCTGCTCTTGCGGCCAAGTTGCATGCAAGCAATAAGCCGAATATATATTTAGGCAATTGGCCTCCCTAAGGCATCTAGATCGTATGATGAAAAAAGAGCGTGCAATACCGATAAAATAAAGTTGGAAGAACAAAAACTCAATGGGGAGGTTACACGCTTATGAAATACTATCTTGGAATCGATTATCATAAAAAGTTTTCCTTCATCGCCCTCATCGATGAACAAAGAACAATAATTCGTGAGGGACAGTGATTTATCCAATGTGCCGAGAGGCATGGCAAATAAAACATGTTGGACGAGGCTGCCCCGCGGGTCAGAGGATGTTGTTGCATAGGGGGATTCTAACGGGAAGAAGGTGTTGGTACAAGTGAAAAAAATAAGCAGAGCCAGCCGATACGGACATATTTGCTCGTCATTTGAAATGTGAAACAGCTTAACAAGAAACTATTTTCTTAAAAAAGTAAAAATGAAGAAAAACGCCAAGATGAGGTCTCTGTGGTAAGGCGCGGTACTGTTTTTCCCCTGGATCTTTCCGGTCAGTTCTTTTATTTCATTCACTCTACTTATAATCATTGATAATCAATGTAAAAAAATCGCGATTGAATTAGAAATTTGCTCAAAATCATCTCTACAAAAGAAACCGCAACTGGTGGGTTTAAGATAGGAGAAACATCCTAAGGTGGCACGGTTTGTTTTTATTTATCCTTTTTAACACCCTTTGCCGATAAAAATAAGATCCTTAACTTTTCCATGCCTTATATTTTTAATGAATTATTCAACGACCATCAATACTTACTTAAATTCATTACAAGCAAATATTCGTTAAATTAAGTTTCTGTCATTTTTGAAAAATTATTTACATCAGTTTTATCTGGCTTGGATCGTACGTAAGATTTTTTATTTTTTCGAACATAAACCGCATTTATTATTTTATCAGCGAGTAACATTGGAATAATTTCTGATCTTGTTAGCCATTTCCCGTTTTCCAATTTAAATTTTTCTAACGAGCCTTTTTTATTATGATCAGCATCGATGATTCGACTCCTTTCAATAAATTGTTCTTTGCCCTTTGTAAAACCTTCGATTATCTGGATCGCCTCCAAAACACTGTTGAATTCTGCATCTGTAAGATTCCCTATTTTTTTATCCAAATCTAGACCGGTCAGTTTTTTAATGAGTTTACGGTAATTCTCTGTATTATTCTCATGGGAAGGTGCATATCGGGCGATTGCACTGAAAAGGGTTAAACCAGAATATGTTTTTCCTTTGAGAAGGGCAGCCAAAGCTTGACGACCGGCTTGATATGTTGGAAAAATTGCAAAACCACCGGCTGATCCAATGGCACCATATTTTGAAGAGAAGCCGCCTGGCCTGATATTACCGGGATTATTATTTCTCCACGCTCTTGATCCACCGGTTCTAATTATCATGTTTTCTTTATTGTCATAATAAATTACGGAGTTATCTTTCCCTGATTTTGCTCTTGTATACATGTGATTTCCCCTATATTTTTATTTAACCATTTCAATTCTATCCAATGATAATAATATCGGCATATGATGATGAGCGGTGTGGGCTGAAAAAAGTGTCCCTATCGCCAAAACTTTTTTCTTTTCAAAATTAAAATCTTTAATCTTTTCGTTATTAGGAACAAGTTGAACCTTATCAACAATTAAATTATTTTGAAGGAATTCGTCATTCCCTTTTTTAACGCAAATCTTTTTTGAGAGATAAAGAATCAAACTTTTCTCTGATTTTTGTTCGGCATCTTTAAAATTCTCCCATCTAACAATTCCAATTAACTTTATTTCTTTAGATTCCAGAGAAAAACACCGCGGCTCTTGATTGGCTTGCAAGGAGGCAATTCCAAATAGAAAAAATAAGCAGGAAAATAACTGAGCTAATCGCATACTTTCCAATCAAACATAAAGTCTGACGTAGAGTCAAGTTACGCTTTGAAGTGTCTTTTTACCTCCGATGAGGTAACGCAAGGAATTCTGTGTAACTTGAAGTGAGTTTTTCTCCAATTTAATTACTTCCATAAAGGTTTGTTGAGCCAGATAGAATTTTGGCGATGGAAGATGGCAAAGATAATGCGTTCCAAGCTGGGTAAATTGTTAAAGGTAGACATGGGCCTGGTGCGCCTGCGAACCTCTCTGAAAACGCGTTCAATGATATTGGTGGTACGAAGTTTAACCCAAAGAGATTTTGGACAGCTGAAGAAATGGAGGAGTGAGTCGAGATCCTGCTCCAAACAACTTCAGCTGCATTAGCCAAGCCCGTATTCCCATCAATCACAATTAGTTTGAGTAACGAGCCATTTAAACCGCGTTGATAAAGAGAATTCAAGAAAGCTTCCCAAGCGGCTTGCGACTCACCGCGGTTGGCCATGCGAAAGGCCACCAGCTCACGAATGCCGTTGGCTTTAATCCCATAGGCCACGAGAATACATCGACGTTTGCTTTTGATGGGGCTTTTCATTTTCAGGTAAACCCCATCGAAGATGAGATAGAGATAGTCATCACTGAGGCGCCGTTCATGAAACTTTTGAACGTGAACATCCAGTATTTTTGTGATTCCACTGACCGTGGTAGAGCTAAGGGCGTTTTCGCCTGCTAAAGGAGCCAGGACTTCTTTAACACGACGCGTACAAACACCAGCCAGAAACATTTCCAAGACGGTTTGATCCAGATCCGGCGATCGCCGCGCATAGGAATCAATGACATGGGGTTGTAGATTCCCATCGCGAACGCGAGCCAGCTTTAAGTTGGAAATATATCCAAAAATCGTTCCAAAAGTCATGTTTAACATGACCCCAGCGGAACGAAAAGTCTTTATGTGTGAACAATAATTCTGATACAGTTGACATGGGTTATTTCTCCTCTTTGTATTTTCAGTACATTTGGAGAATAACCCACTTTTTTTGCCTTTTGACAAATTACACAGGATAGCGTACATAACCTATTAATAATATTAGTTTCCATTTTTTAAAAATTATATCTATGATGATTTTCAGACTGTGAGAGGATCTATATATGTTTCGAAAAATTGCTACGGTAGTTTTAATGTCTGTTATATCAACCCATGCCTCTTCTAAGTATGAGCCACCGAATGGTCAAACGTTGCTGATCATTGGCCAAGATATCGATTCCATTCGTACTTATCTCCAAGACCTTGGAAAAGTTCCTGCCGGTTTTATGTCTTATACATCACTGGAAAATTTAGAAGGTTTAACCACCATGGCTGACCCAGGTGGCGGTGTTCAATTTGCTCAGCCTTTGGTAGATGAATATCCCAATACGGTGTGGCAACTGGGTCTTTATTTGGTGGGTCAACTGGAAGGAATCAATCAGGGCCGGTATGATGAGCGAATAGATAAGTTGGGCGAATGGTTACGATCAACCAGGCGACCTGTATTTTTGCGCATTGGTTACGAATTCGATTTGCCCGCCAATAAATATGATCCACAGCAATATGTAAAAGCTTACCGTCGGATTGTAGAACGGTTTCGAAAAAAAGGAATTACTAACGTTGCCTTTGTGTGGCACTCGTATGCGCAGGGTCAGCCGGAACGCTTTATGGAGTGGTATCCTGGTGATGATTATGTCGATTGGGTGGGCGCTTCTTACTTTAATCAATTTCCAAAATTTGTGAAGCAAGTCGGAGACTTGGCCTCACGACTCAATAAACCATTTATGCTCGCTGAAACCAGCTCATGGCACATTAAGAACGATAAGCAGCGCAGCTTATTTTTTGAGCGAATGTTTGCAATAATAAAAGAAAAAAATGTGAAGGCCCTAAGTTATATAAATGCCGATTGGGATTCTCAAAACATGTGGAAGGATTTAAAATTTGGCGACGGACGGGTTCAGCCTTATCCGGAAGTATTGCAGCTTTGGGAAAAAGAAACTTCCTCTCCTGCTTTCATTAAATCTTCGCCTTCTATGTTTTCAATGCTAGGATTTGAGTAGTCGGAATATTGGTGTTATACGGCGCTCAAGATGGTTCCGTGTGCATAATTTAAACGAGTGCTTCGGCCTGCTCTTTGGTAAAGCTTCCCGCAACTTCAAGTCGAGGGATTGCTATTTCTTGCTCCATCCAACAGTTCATTCCTAATCTTTGAAAGAATAACTTGGCTTACAAGGTGATATGCCACGTCCTGAGCAATCGAATAATGCACTTTAGGAGATGCGCTTCCCTCCACTGAAACATACTTCGAATAGTGGCGACTGGTACATCCAGAAAGAAAGAGTCGTGCCAATGCCCCGATTACTTTGGTCTTCATGAAATTCTCCTCAGCCGTATAAACATAATAGCTGCATTTCTTAATGAAGGTTTGCCGAAGGTCCGCGGTGAAATGGTGTTAACCATTTTCAGCTATTTACCCGCCATTTGTGTGGAGGGCAACTTAAAGCGGGCGATAAAAATATTGGGAGTTCCGAGGTTGATTCAGGTTGTTAGTTAGAAATATTCTTTAGAAAGACTTTATTTGTTTTCATTATTAATGCGCTATGGCTTTATTTCAGTCGGAGTTTTTCCACGTCTCGCCGCTGGTCAGGAATGTGAGCGGGCACGGGTAAGATAACCACTCAATACCACCGAAATGATTATGGCCAACGCCAGATCTAGTATGAAGGCCCAAAGGAAAAAATCCTCCCTCCACATATTCCCACCTCGACGAAAAAAAGTGAACGGCAAGCCAGCCATCCGAAAACCGTCTGACATGGGCTCGAGCCGAGTTGTCCACCAAGGGTAAACATTTGCCCCAACAAAAAGTGAAAATACAGTAAGAAAAGAGACAGTCTTTTTCATTCTCATCCCTATCATAGATTAGTCCGCAAAATTGCAGACTTATTTTTTATCATCACACCGAAATTGTACTCGAAAAAGGAATTTATTTTTCTCAGGAAAACCCGTTCATAGCCCTTCGGGTTTCCATGGCTTTTGGGCGCCGCGGCGAATAATCGATCTATATAATTCTTCTGTATCTTTTTGGGCTTGAAGTGTCAGCTTAACGCGATATGCCATATTTTTTACGCATATGTTTATCAAACTTTTCTAATGGCAGCACATCTCCTTTTTTGGATTGTGAAACGCCTTTTTAAATAGAAGAAATAGCTTCATAGTGGTCGGCCAGCTCTACTAATTTTTGATAAAAACCTGCATCTTGAACGATAATGGCCGCTTTTCCATTGATGGTGAGAACCATGGTCTGCCTCATAGTCCAAAGCTTTCATTTGGGCATTCGATTGAGTTTGGTTTGAGGGGTTTAAATCTCATTATTTTGAGATCGATTTTCCATGCAGACTTAGAAAGGATCCATTCACTTTCATTGATATCGCTTTGGATTATGCCGACTAAAGTTGTATCCGGCGGGCCATCCTGATTTGATTGAATTCTGCAGCCGATACTTGGAAACTCTTTTTTATTTAACTTTGGAAGAACCAGGACATCGACGACTTTTCTTGTAGCTTTATTCCCATCTCTTTTGAGTGTTTCCAACAGCCAAAGCATATTAACGGGTCCCTTTGAATATTGTTCAACACCAATTTCTGGGGATTCGGTAATCAACCATCCACCTTCGTAAGTAAATCCTTCTGCTTCGTTCACGTACGTCATACCTATGGCGTGTTTTGGATCAAAATCTTGGCTGTAAACTGATCCAATAGCAATAATGCTCAATAGGAAGTAAGAAACTGTTCTTTTCATGAAAAACTCCAAACGGTCAAACAACATAGATTAGCCCGAAAAATCAGGGGCGGCTTATTAAAATGATAGCTTTTCCTTAAAATATTTTCTGCTTTACGACCCCCCTATAAATAGCCTATAATCGTGTCATTATATTGTTCGTCGTTTACGAACCTTTTAGTCGGGAGTCTCGTTTTTGACCCTCTTGCCGGTGAGGCAGGGTGATACATTTAAGAGCGACGAAGGAAAATTCAAAGTTGGAGTTTAAAAGATGATAGGAAAAGACGCTAAAGCCAAAGCAGCTGAGCCCTTTCGGTTGCACAAAACAGATACTGGGGGAACCGCTGTTCAAGTTGCTACATTAACAGCTCGGATTACCGACCTTTCAAATCACATGACGGGAAATAAAAAAGATTTTGCTTCTCGTTTGGGATTGTTGAAAATGGTAGGTCAACGACGCAGATTGTTGAATTATCTCAATGATTCTAATCCCTCTCAGTATAAAAAAGTCATTTCTGAATTAAATCTCAGAAAATAATCCATTTAAAAATGCACCGATTCCACAATAAAAGAAGCCTTGTTTTCAAGGCTTCTTTTATTGTTTGGGGTCGGTGTTTTTTTTCTAGAAAACACCTTGTTGCTGGCACACCATCCCAAAAAGATGGAGGGATGCATTAACTTCTCTGAATTTCAGAGGGGAGAATGGATCCCTGCCAACAAGGGTTTTCTTCACTATTAAGGAGAAAAAAATGTTGAATGAACACACAAAAACAAAAATCAGTTTTACTCTCGGTGGAAAAGAAATTTCCGTTGAAACGGGGGAAGTAGCAAAACAAGCCCGCGGTTCTGTTTTGGTTCGATGCGGAGATAGCGTTATTCTTGTAACCGCCTGTATTAGTCATGAAGCCAAAGAAGGAATTGATTTTCTTCCATTAACAGTTGATTATAGAGAAAGAACTTATGCCGCGGGTCGAATTCCCGGTGGGTTTTTTAAAAGAGAACAACGCCCAAAAGAAGCTGAAATTTTAACAGGTCGTCTTATTGATCGAAGCGTTCGCCCTCATTTCCCAGAAGGCATGCACAACGATATTGTTATTAGCGTTATGCTTCTTTCTATTGACGAAGAAAATAATCCTGACATGCTTGGTATTATCGGCGCCAGTTTTGCTTTGGGTTTATCAGATATTCCTTGGAATGGTCCTATTGTGGGCCTTCGAGTGGGAATGGTAGATGGTAAGTTTATTGCTAATCCAACCTACAAAGAGCAAGAAGAAAGTGTTTTAAATTTAGTGGTCGCTGGGAGAAAAGGTTCTCCTGTTATGATTGAAGGTGGCGCCAAAGAATTAACCGAAGAACAACTCGTTTCCGCTCTCGCTTTTGCTCAAGAACAAATTGATCAAATTTGCGAAGTTCAAACGAAGGCTTTTGAGAAATACGGAAAGAAAAAATTCCATTTTGAAGCGATAAAATTAGATGAGAATATCCGTAAAGAAATGGAAGCCAAAGTGGGCGATAAACTTAAAGCCGCTCTTCGTGTTCCAGAAAAACTAGAAAGAGAAGATGCGATTGCTAATCTAAAATCCGAAGCTTTAAAAGAATTGGCTGGATCTTATGAAGACTCAATGGCTTTTGCTCCGGCTCTTGTTGAAGATATTATTTATAGAGAAGTCAGACGAATGATTCTTCAGGACAAGGTTCGCCCTGATGGTCGTCCTTATAATAAAGTGCGTTCCATTTCGGGTCAAGTTGGTGTCCTTCCCCGGTCTCATGGTTCAGCTCTTTTTACCCGTGGCCAAACCCAAGCTTTAGCAACAGCCACATTAGGTACCCCGGCTGACATGCAAATCATTGATAATCTTTTAGGTGAATATAAAGAGAGATTTATGCTCCACTATAATTTCCCGGCCTTTTCTACCGGTGAAGCTCGTGGTGAAAGATCTCTCGGTCGCCGTGAAATTGGACATGGAAATTTAGCTCGTCGTGCATTAGAACCACTTCTTCCTGGTGAAGATACTTTTCCTTATACCATGAGAGTTGTTTCAGACATTATGGAATCAAATGGATCTTCTTCTATGGCCTCTGTTTGCGGCGGAAGTTTAGCGCTTTTTGATGCGGGTGTTCCTTTAAAGTCAGCTTGTGCTGGTATCGCCATGGGCCTTATCAAAGAAGGAAATGATGTGGCTGTATTAACCGATATTATTGGCTTAGAAGATTTTATGGGTGATATGGACTTCAAAGTCGCTGGAACAAGAGATGGCATTACCGCTGTTCAAATGGATATTAAAATTGCCGGAGTTACTTTGGATATTATGAAAGTCGCCTTGGCTCAAGCAAAAGAAGCGCGTTTGCATATTTTAGGAATCATGGAATCTGTTCTTAATACAAATCGTGAAGAACTTTCTCGATTGGCGCCAAGAATGATTACTGTGGATATTCCCGTTGATAAAATTGGAGCCCTTATTGGTCCTGGCGGAAAAAATATTCGCAATCTTCAAGAAGAAACTGGCGCTACCATTGAAGTGGGAGATGATGGCCGAGTTTATATTTCAAGTACCAATGCTGATTCTGTTGAAGCCGCTCGAACGATGGTAGATGGAATGTCTGCCGTTCCTGAAATTGGGAAAACATATAAAGCCAGGGTTGTTAAAGTCATGCCAAAATTAGGCGTTTTTGTTTCATACATGCCTGGTAAAGAAGGATTGGTTCATATTTCTCAATTAGCGCATCAACGTGTTGAACGCGTTGAAGATGTGGCCAATGAGGGCGATGAATTCGACGTGAAGTTGCTTGATATTGATAATCAAGGTAGAGTTAATTTATCTAAAAAAGCACTCATGCCCCTTCCAGAAGGATATGTTCCTCGTGAAGAGCGTCCCAAAAGAGATGGAGATTTTTCATCCCGTGGAGGACGCCGAGAGAGAGGGTAAAATATGACCAAACGAAACGGAAAAGAAGAAGAAGAAATGAGCCCCACATCTGAAAAACTGGATTTTTATATTCAGTTTATGAAAGAGCATAATTTAGATGCTCTTGAAGTGGCTGATGGAGATTTCAAAGTCAAATTGGTAAGAAAAAGTGAAGTGCCTGTCATGTTATCAAGGCAGCAAGTTCCTTCTTCTCGATCTGCTGCCCCGGGTGCCGTAGCTGGGGCCGCTTCATCTCTTCCAGCAGGTCAACAAGTAAAGGCCCCTTTGGCGGGAGTTTTTTATCGATCCTCTTCTCCCCAAAACCCTCCATTTTCTAAAGAGGGTGACACCGTATCGATGGATTCCACACTTTGTATTATAGAAGCCATGAAAGTGATGAATGAAATTAAAGCAGGAGTTTCGGGTAAGGTGATAAAGATTCTGGCTGAAAACGGTAAACCCGTGAAATCTGGCCAAGTGATCTTTATTATCGAATAACAAAAGATGGCCAATAAACCGCTATTTTCACTTCAATCGCGCTTTTCTTATCGTGCACGTGCGAAAGCGAAAAAAAGTTCTGGAAAAAGACTCGCTTGGCTTACAGCGAGTCTTTTTTTTGTCAGTCTTTTTGCCTTTTTCTGTGTGGTGTTTCCCGATTTTTCTGGTAATTGGGGACAAACGTGGGCGCAATTTTTAAGTTGGTTTGTTGGTAAAGGGCGTTTTTTTCTTCCGCTCTTAACTATTTATTGGTGTTACCTTTTTACTTTTAAAAAAGAAGAGACCGGAACTTTTCTTAAGGTTGTTTTAACAGGGGCGATGGTTTGGGGGTTTATTACATTTTTATCTCTTTCTGGTCAGGCTGTCTGGAATGAAAATTATGGTGGGATTGTTGGTTGGGGGAGCAAAGAATTTTTGTCTCGACTTTTCGGCGTTCCCGGTGCTTGGATTGTAACTATTGGTCTTTTTGTTATTGAATCTATTTTATTAATAGGAGAATCTCCAAAAGATTTAACGCACAAAGCCGTCAAAACCATACATGAAGATTGGAAGGAGTGGAAAGACTCTAAGGTAATAAAACCAAAAGAAAAACAAAAGAAAACCCCCGTTGTTCCAGCGCAAGCTTCTTTGGCGGCTGCGCCTGTGGCACCAAAATTGTCGCCTAAAATAATGAATCTTCCTTCAGAAATAGATCAAAAACCAATTTTACCGAAAGAAGAAAAAAAAGCACCTCCTATTGTTAAGCCCGCTTTTGATAGTCAAAAAGAAAAAACAACGGGTTCAGTCATACCAACCAAACCTGAAGTTTCAAAAATTCCTTATAAGTCTCCTTCTTTAGATATTTTTGATGCGCCAGTTAAGAGCAGTAAACCTGTTGAAAAAGAAGAGCTTACATCGAGAGCAAAATTGCTTGAACAAACACTGGCCAATTTTAATATCGCGGCACACGTGGTGGAAATTCATCCTGGTCCTGTAATTACTCGTTACGATTTAGAGCCTGCTCCTGGTGTTAAAGTTTCTTCTATTGCCAGTCGATCTGATGATTTGGCTTTAGCGATGCGTTCTATTGGTATTCGTGTCCTTGCGCCTATTCCTGGTAAAGGGGCAGTAGGGGTAGAAATTCCTAATTCTCATCCAGAAAGTGTGTGCCTCAAAGATTTATTGGCCCGTCCAGAATTTTTCAATCATCCTTCTCCTTTGGCTTTTGTGTTAGGGAAAACTGTTTCTGGTGAGCCCTATATTGTTGATTTAGCCGCGATGCCTCATATGTTAATTGCTGGTGCAACCGGTGCGGGAAAAAGTGTTTGTGTTCATGCTCTCATCTCTTCGATTTTGTATCGCATGCCACCGGATTTGGTCAAATTCGTTATGATCGATCCCAAACGATTAGAGTTGCCTTCTTATTTTGGTATTCCACATTTATATGATCCGCGTGTGGCGCCTATTGACGCTTCCATTATTACCAACTCCAAACAAGCGGCAAAGGCATTAACACGATTGGTGAAAGTGATGGAGTATCGTTATGATTTATTCGCTAAATCTAACGTGAGAAATATTGATTCTTATAATAAGAAACGAAAAGAAGCGGGCCTTCCTCCAGAATATTATTTGGTTGTCATTATTGATGAGTTAGCCGATCTTATGTTGACAGCGCCTAAAGAGGTGGAAGATTCTGTTCAACGTTTGGCCCAGATGGCCAGAGCTGTTGGAATTCATTTGGTTTTGGCGACACAACGTCCGTCTGTTGATGTTATTACTGGTGTAATCAAAGCCAATTTACCCTCTCGAATTGCGCTTCGGGTGGCTTCAGCAATTGACTCTCGAGTTATTGTTGACACTATTGGCGCTGAGAGCTTGCTCGGCAAAGGAGACATGCTTTTCCTTCCGCCTGCTCAACCTGAACCCATTCGTGTACAAGGGGCTTTTGTCTCTGAAAAAGAGGTTGAAAACTTAGTTCAACACGTAAAACAATTTGGAATGCCATTTTATGAGGATTTATTTAGTTCTGGCAGCGCTCTTGAGTTTGCTGTTGAAGATAAAAAAGAAATGAAAGAACTCATTGACGCGTTGCAACTCATTCAAGAAAGAAAACGCGTTTCTCAAGATTTATTAAAAGCTCATTTTGGTAGTTCCTCTCGAGCGACAAATGTACTCTCTCTTCTTGAAGTTAAAGGTTTTATTCAAAAACCTGAGGGGTCAAATCGATGGGATATTAATTTTGACATGATCGAAGAATTTCTCTCCAAGGTTAACATGGTTCCCGAAGGGGAAATGGCGCAGTGAGCCGAAGTCGTCACTTTCAGCTATTTTTTTCTGGAATCTTAAGCTTATTTCTCATTCAAGTTCATTTGTCTGCTGCCCCTACACTTGATGATGTTTTAAATAATCTCAAAATCAAGGAAACCCAAGTAAAATCATTGGAACTCTCTTTTACTCAAGATATCAAGTTCACTGAAATGACAACTGGTTCAAGTTCAAAAGGTAAAGTTACTTTTTTAAAACCCAATAAAATGCGATTACAAAAATTATCACCAGACCAACAAACCATTGTCACCGATGGGAAACAAGTATGGGTTTATAACCCTGCTTTTTCTCAAGTTTGGAAAGGTAAATGGAAAGATTGGAATTCTGCTTCTTTTATTCCTCAAGGTTTGATTCCTGTTGATGGTTACACCAAAGATTTGCAGAAGAATTTTGATCTAACCCTTCGACCTTCACATGAGAATTCGGAAGTCACATTAAAGGCCACTCCCAAAAACAATCATATTGATTATTCATTGGAAATTCTTATTTCAACTGTTTCTTGGTACCCTATAAAAACTTTTTATCGGTCATCTACGGCAGAAATTGTGACACAGTTTTCAGAAGTAAAAGAAAATGCCCCAGTCTCTCCGGCTTTATTTCTTTTTATTCCGCCAAAAGGCACTGAAATCATCTCTTTGAATTGATAGTATAGGGCCGTCCTTTCAATATAACACTATGAGCGAAACTGAAAACCCATCACAGAATTCTGACAATTTGACGAAAGAAGAAATTGTCGCCAAAATTTGTCAGACCTTAATTGAGCGTAGAGAATCTCGAAATTTAACTCTCGAGAAATTGTCGCAGATTTTAAAAATACGTCTTCCTTATCTTCAAGCCATTGAAAAAGGTCAATGGAGCGAGCTTCCCGGAGAAGTTTACGTTCGCGGATTTATTCGTCGTTACGCAACCTATTTAGGTTTAGATGGCGACAAGCTCATTAAACCTCATGTGGCCATTTCTGATGCTTTGCCGAAGGTCCCTGGTGTCGGTCACATTCCACCTCCCCCTGCCCTTGAATTTCCGAAGAAGCATGTTTTCTGGTTTGGTGGGGTTGTGTTGGTCTTGTTTGGCTTAATTAAATTATTTAATACAGATAAAGTTGTTTCTCGTCCTGAACCCAAAAACACTTTGATTGCTTCTTCAGCTCCAATAGAAGTTTCATCTGAAGTGGATAAGACAGTGAAGACGGAATCGTCCCCCACAAAAAATCATGTCGAGCATCAGTTAGAAGTTTTTTCTCCGTTTCCATTGTGGGTGCGGGTCGCTGCTCAAGATAAAACTTTTGAAGGGTTTATTCCTCAATCTTCAACTTGGAATTGGAAAGGCGCTGGTAAATTTCAAGTTCGCGTCGGTCATACCCGGGAAGTTTTTATGACTTTTGATGGCCAATCTGTTCCGTTAACCGAAAGTCAACGGATTATTGACCTTCCTCATGAAAATTAATTTGCCCAATCAGTTAACTCTCCTTCGATTGGCTTTGGTCCCTTTTTTTCTCATTTTTAATGTCATGGATAATCTTTATACGCGAATATTTGCGTTGATTATTTTTATTGTGGCCGCTCTTACTGATCTTTATGATGGAAAGCTAGCTCGAAAACTAGGTCAAGTAACAGTTTTGGGGCAATTCTTAGATCCATTGGCTGATAAATTTCTTATTGCGGCTGCTTTTATTTCATTTGTTCAATTGAGTGAAATTCATGTTTCTGCCTGGATGGTGGTTCTTATTATTGGTCGAGAATTTCTTATCACAGGACTTCGTACGCTGGCCGTTTATAAAGGAAGAGTTCTCCCAGCTCAACCTGCTGGAAAATTTAAAACCACGTCTCAGATAACCACAATTATTTTTATTTTGGTTTTTTTGGTTATTAATGCCATTTTACAAACCTATGGGTATGAGCCTGGATATTTTATCAATCAAGATGGTGTTATCGGTGGATTGGCTTGGTTTATGAAAGGGGGGCCTTATTGGATGACCTTTTTAACGACGGTTTTAACAGTGGTTTCTGGTTATATTTATATTCGTGCCAACTTGGATTTATTTGAAGAAGGAAAACCGGTTTAGCTAAACGATAATGAAAAAAACGTTTGATAAGCTTTCTGTTTTTCTTTCGACAGGTTTATATTTAAGTTTCTTGCCTTCTGTTTTAATTCGAAAATTTTCTTCTCCAACAATGTCTCAAGCACTTTCTTCTAAGAAATGGACAGGTGCTGGTATTATCGGTTCTATTCAAGGTGTTTTAACTGTTCTTTTTTTGCCTGAACACTTTTCTAATTCATGGTTTTGGCTGCTTGTCGGTTTATTTATTTCCATTATTCTTTCTGATCGGGCCGAGAAAGTTTTAGGTTCTCATGACGATTCCCGCATTGTTATTGATGAATGGATTGGAATGATCATTGCGCTTAAAGGTTTAGGGCTTCCTCTATGGATTCCCGCTTTTATTCTTTTTCGTTTTTTTGATGTTTGGAAAGGGCCTTGGGGGAAATATTTTCAAAAATGGCCGGGAGGGCTCGGAATCGTAAGCGATGATGTGGCTGCTGGTATTCTTACTAATTTTATTCTTGTTACTTTCTCTCAGTTTTTTTAAATCAGGTGCAGTATTTGAAAAATTTTCACTAGACACAGCTATCGAACGTGAGTAAAATCCTATTCGTATTTTCCCTCGGTAAAGCACATATCTGTGCTTACAATTGTTCCATCCTTAGGAGGACGTATGTCTCATTCTGATAAAGAAAAAAAGAAGTTAGAAGCACCAGTGACCAAAGAAGATCGCGAAAGAGCGTTAAAGTTGGCCCTTAACCAAATAGAAAAAAATTATGGGAAAGAAGCCCTGATGCGCTTGGGGGAAAAAGGTACGGAAAAAATCGATGTGATTCCTACAGGTGCCATTGGGCTTGATTTAGCCATCGGTGTCGGTGGTATTCCTCGGGGCCGCGTGGTTGAAATTTACGGGCCTGAGTCTTCAGGAAAATCAACCCTTTGTATGAGTATTGTGGCTCAAGCTCAAAAACGTGGCGGAACCGCTGCTTATATTGATGCAGAGCACGCTATGGATCCTATTTATGCCAAAAAAGTTGGAGTAGATATTGATAACTTACTTATCTCCCAGCCTGATTCTGGTGAGCAGGCCTTAGAGATTACCGAACAATTGGTTCGTTCTGGTGCGGTTGATATTATTGTTATTGATTCTACCGCAGCCTTGGTTCCAAGAGCTGAAATTGAAGGTGAAATGGGACAAGCGACCATCGGTCTTCAGGCTCGATTGATGTCACAGGCGCTTCGCAAGTTAACGGCCCTTCTCAATAAATCTAAAACTTCTATTATTTTCATCAATCAACTTCGTCAGAAAATTGGTGTCATGTATGGTAATCCAGAAACCACTCCTGGTGGTTTGGCTCTTAAATTCTATTCCAGTGTGCGGTTGGATATTCGTCGAATTGAAGCCATTAAAGATGGCGAAGAAGTTATTGGAAGCCATGTCCGTGTGAAGGTTGTAAAAAATAAAGTGTCTCCGCCTTTTAGACAAGCTGAATTTGATATCTACTTTGGATCTGGTATCAATCAGGAAGGTTCTATTCTAGATATGGGGTCTCAGTCAGGTCTCATTGAAAAGTCTGGCGCTTGGTATGTTTATAATGGCGAGAAGCTGGGTCAAGGCCGAGATAACGCCATGGATTATCTCAAGCAAAATCCTAAAGTCATGATTGAACTCGATCAGACCATTCGTAAACAATACGATCAAGCTCAAATTGCTAAAGCACAGGCGAAAGAGCCAGTAACGGTAGCAGTTTCAGCTCCTGTTAAAGCGACCAAGGCAACTGCCACATCTAAAAAATAAGGTGAGTTTAGACTCATTCGAGTCGACTTTTGTTTGGCCAAAGGAAGTGGAAGAATTTTTCCACTTCCTTTTGGTCGAAAAAGGTCTTTCACAAAACACTCTTTTCGCTTATCGTCGAGACCTCAAGTTATTTTTTACCTATCTTTATAAAGAAAACAAATTCTATTTAACGCTTACACATCAACACATTGCTGATTTTTTGTGGGAGCAGCGGTGTGCAGTTAAATCTCCTTCAACCCTTATTCGATATAGCGAATCGATTCGGCAGCTCTATAAGTTTTTAATTGGTGAAGGAAAAATTTCCAAGAATCCTACCGAAGTTTTATTTGTTTCAAAACGCCCTGAAAGATTGCCCAAAGTACTAAAAACCAATGAAATTGAAAGAATCCTTTCTCAAAACCAAGGGGCGCCTCAAGAAACTGAACAAAAAGAGTTACGAACATTAAAGTTTATTGCCGCTTTTGAGTTGTTATATGCCAGTGGAATGCGAATATCGGAGTTGGCTGAGTTAAAAGATCATCAAATGAATTTAAGTTCAGGTTTTATTCGAGTTTTTGGAAAAGGAGGGAAAGAAAGAATTGTTCCTCTGGGAACTCCAGCCAAGATGGCTATCGAAAAATACTTAAAGTTAAGAAACAAAGCACAATCTAAAAAGATGCTAGGTCATGGGCAGGATTTTACTTTTACAAGTTCTCATGGTGGAAAGATGAGTCGGTCAACTTTTTGGACGGCGTTAAGCCAAATGGCCCAGAAAGCTGGAATCTCAAAAAATGTTCATCCTCATATGTTGAGGCATTCTTTTGCGACGCATCTTCTAGAAGGGGGGGCTGACTTAAGAGTGGTGCAAGAATTATTGGGGCATTCTGATATTTCCACAACACAAATTTATACACACGTTGACCGGACCCATCTTAAAGATTTACATAAGAAATATCATCCCAGAGGGTGATTATGATGCTGTTAGCTGGTTTTTTCAATAATGATGGCCCCGCCCAAGCCTCCGCTGGCACAAGCCGTTGCTAAGCCTATCTTACTTTTGGGGTTTTCTTTAAGAGCGTAGAGAAGGTTAAGAATAATTCTGGTGCCTGTGGCTGCAAGCGGATGTCCGAGAGGAATGGTTCCTCCGTGGGGGTTACACTTTTTTGCCTCCCACATATCTCGCCACTTATGGCCAAATTTTTTCTCACCCACGTGAAATATTGAAAGGCAGGTCGCAGAAAAAGCTTCGTGCAGCTCTACTTGATCCAAGTCAGAAAATTTCATTTTTGCCCGGTCAAGAGCGGTTTGGGACGCGAAAACAGGAGCAATTCCCATGTGAGCGGGATTAATTCCGTAAAATGCCCATGATTTAATTTCTCCTAAAATTTCTAAGCCTAAGTCTTTGGCCATTTCTTCTGTTGTGACAATAATGGCTGCGGCGCCATCTGATCTTGCGCAGGCATTAAAAAGAGTTATTGTTGCCTCTGCTGAAGGAGAATAGGCCTTTCCTTCTAAATGTTCAGCGTACTTTTCATAAAAATCTTTAATTGAAAATGCTTCTGAATCAAATAGAACGGGCGCTTTTTGAATCATTTCTGGCTTTTGAATTAGACTTTTGCGAAGCATGACATATTCATCAAATTCAAGAACCATTTTTCCATCAGACATGACTGGCATCACGTGTGATTTATAAAAACCATTTTCCTGCGATTCGTAACAACGTTTAAAAGTTTCATAGGCATAAGCGTCTTGGTCTTTTCGATTGATTCCAAACATTTGAGCGCAGACTTCAGCTGTTGCTGCCATATTGAGTTTTTTGATGGGATCAACTAGACCTTCTTCCATTGTGTCAGAAATGGCAACTTCGGGGTTATCCCACAAAGTGCCCCAATTTTCTTTAACTGTTTGAAGCGATCTAAGCGCTTTGACTGTTCTTGGCCCTCTAATGGCATAAGGAAAAGAGGACATTGACTCTGTTCCGCCAGCAATGTAGAGATCGCCCTCTCCTAAAATGATGTGTCTTGCCGCTGAGCAAACAGCTTCCATTCCTGAAACACAGTTGGCTTGTAAGGTGGTGGCGTGGGTTTTTTCTGGCAGTCTTCCTTTAAGGGCGGCAATACGAGCAATATTGGGGGCATGGGAACCTTGACCCACCCAGCCTACCATGACTCCGTCAACATTTTTAGGTTCCAGTCTGGATCGTTTAAGAAGCTCGCGTATGACCGCGGCCATGAGCTCTTCTGGGGGAATGGCTGCTAAACTCTTTGATAAATGACCAATTGCCGTTCTTAAACCATTACATAAAACAACTTTCTTTGCGGTGCCAAGCATAACGCCCCCTTTGAATATTCAAAGCCTATCGCCATGTATATAAAATGTCAATAACACAAAGTAAAAATATATTGGGAAATAGGAGCGAATTGCTTAGGCAAGTGAACCTTAAACCTGCTAAAATTTAATAAATTAAGTCGAGAAATGAGGAGTTCAATTTGAGTTCAGAAAATATCATTTTACAAAAAGTTGAAAAAGCCCAAGCTGTTATCAAAGAGCAAATTGCCCAAGTTATTGTAGGTCAAAATGAAGTTGTTGAAGAATTGTTGATCTCTATATTTGCAGAAGGACATTGTCTTATCGTTGGTGTTCCAGGCTTGGCAAAAACATTACTCGTTTCAACATTGGCAAAAACGTTAAACCTTCATTTCAATCGAATTCAATTTACACCTGATTTAATGCCTTCCGATATTACAGGAACTGAAGTTATTCAAGAAGATAAAGTGTCGCGTGAGCGTGTGTTCAAATTTATTCAGGGTCCAGTTTTTTCAAATGTTATTTTAGCTGACGAAATTAATAGAACACCGCCTAAAACTCAAGCTGCGCTTTTACAGGCCATGCAAGAGAAAAAAGTCACAGTTGCTGGGCAAACCTATTCTTTGCCCAATCCTTTTTTTGTACTGGCTACGCAAAACCCTATTGAACAAGAAGGAACATATCCATTACCAGAAGCTCAGTTAGATAGGTTTTTATTTCAAATTAATATTGGTTATCCCACATTTGAAGAAGAAAAATTAATTGTTTCAAGAACCACCCAAGGAACCATTCCAGAACCTAAAATAGTTTTTGATGCCGCTGAATTAAAAGAAATCCAAAATTTAGTTAAACAAGTGGTAGTGGCAGATTCTGTCACTGATTTTGCAGTTCGATTATGCCGCGCCACTCGCCCTCAAGATCCATCCTGTCCTGCGGAATTTAGAAAAAAATTCAGTTGGGGAGCAGGACCCAGAGCATCCCAGTCACTCATGTTAAGTGCAAAAGCCCGTGCCTTATTAAAAGGTTATACGACGGTTTCGGTTGAAGATATAAAAGCGATGGCCTATCCCGTCCTTCGACATCGAATTGTTTTATCATTTCAAGCTGAGGCCGAAGGTCTTACCACTGATTTATTAATAAAAGATTTGATTGAATTTCTCTCTAAATAACTTTGGAACTTTCATCTGCTCTTGATCCCATTGTTGTTGCCCAGCTTGAAACCCTCTCTCTGAAAGCCAAAAGGGTGTTGGAAGGTTTTTATTCGGGCGCGCATAACACGAAGTTAAAAGGTCGTTCTCAAACCTTTGCCGAACACCGTTCTTATTATCCTGGCGATGAGCCAAAAGATCTTGATTGGAAAGTTTTTGCAAAAACCGATCGCTTGGTTGTTCGTCAGTATGAAGATCAAACCAATATGGGCGTTTTATTGATGGTTGACTCTTCTCATTCGATGGGGTTTTCATGGGGAAATAATATTTCTAAGTTTGAGTACGCACGAATTTTAGCGGCGGCTTTGGGATATTTAACGGTTTCACAGCGAGATGCCATGGGGTTTGTGGTTGATAACGTTGATTCTCCTCTTAATACGCAAAAATCGCAGTTGGATTACTTACTCAACACACTGACTCAATGCACTCCGCAAGGAGCACTTCCATGGATGTCATTTTTCCAGAAAGCCCAACAATCACTTAAGCGTCGAGGGTTTGTTGTTTTTATTTCTGATCTCATGACAACGCCCGAAGAAGTTTTTTCAGCCTTAACAACATTGCAGGCAAGAAATCATGAGGTATTGGTTATTCAAGTGTTAGACCCTTTTGAAAGAGACTTAAATGAAGAAGGGACGTTTTTATTGGAAGATTCTGAAACGCATGAAAATCTCCTTACTGATTTTAAGACTATTAGAGATTCATATCAAAAAATTGTTCAAGAAAAAATTGCATTCTTTTCTCAGACACTTCAAAGCTTGGGAATGGACTATTTATTGCTAACGACTGATTTATCTTTTGATAAGGGGTTAGGGGCTTATCTTTCTTGGAGGAAGGATCGCCTGTGACATTTTTAGGTCATTTTTTTCTTTGGCTTCTCCCGTTGGTTTTCGCACCTTTTATTCTGCACCTCCTCAATAAACGACCTCCTAAAAAAAAGGTTTTCAGTTATTTGGCTTGGGTTCGAGAGGCGCATCAGAAAATGATGCCTCGAAAAAAATTAGAAGAGTGGATTCTTTTGTTGATTCGAACACTTATTCTTCTGTCGCTTATTTTATTTTTTGCTCGGCCCGTTCTTGAAACCAATCGATTTTCCACTTCTTCTGAAGATTCGATTATTTTTATTTTACAGGACGTCTCAGCTTCGATGGGTGCGTTGAATACGGGAAGAACATTATTAGATACGTCAAAAGACGACTTAAAAAAACTCTTAAGAAAATTACCCGCTCAAGTAAAAGTGGGAATGATTGTTTATTCAGATAAAGTTGAAAAAGAACTTCCTTTTTTAACCGAAAGATCCAAAATCGTTTCTTCACTAGAAGAGTTGCACGTTTTGCCAAAGGCGACCAATGTCGTGCCAGCCATTGATTTAGCTCTTCAAACGCTTGAGAAAAGTTCATCAAAAAACAAACTGTTACTTCTTGTTTCGGATCAGACAAAAACAGGGTGGTCCAAGGCACTTTCAAAAGAATGGACTTCTTCTCTTTTGGACTCTTCTGTTCCTATATTGATATGGGAGATGGGCCATGTTCTTGAAAATGCGGGTGTTTTATCGGCTCAAGTTCAGATGAATCAAGACGGTTCTCTTGTGGGGACGTGGGCCCCTCACCTTCAGGCGCCATTAAAAAATGATTCAACCTGGCAAATTTATCTCAACAACCAGGTTATCGGACAGGGCGCATTTAGCACCCTTGGTGATCAAGGGCAGTCATTCCGCACCCAAATTGGTGATGCCAGTTCTTATTTTGGAACCGTTCAAGTTAGTAAAGACTCTTTTGATTTGGACAATAACTTCTATTTTTCTGGGAAATTACCAAAGGGGTATAAACTTCTTATTGTGGATGGTGACAGCGGTTCTTCACCAGGAGAGTCAGAAAGTTATTTTTTAAGATTGGCTCTCGAATCTCCACGAGATCCGCAGTTACAAGTCATTAAAGTTATTCGTCCGGAAGATATGTCGAGAGAAAAAATTGAAGATTTTCAAGTTATTTTTCTCGCAAATATTTCTGATAGTGCCGAAAAAATTAAAGAGTTAAGTAGATGGATTCAGCAAGGAGGGGGACTGTTTGTTTCTGTTGGGTCAAAAATACCAATAGAAGGAAATACCATTCATCAAAATTCAACCACGTTGAAATGGCCTGCGCCTGACACCGTACCTTTGAATAAGATTGTAGATATAGAAAATTTTCAATGGGATCAAATGAAAGTTGAAAAATATATCAAAACTCCTCTCTCTCTTGATGATCATGTTCTTTTGTCTTTGGCCAATAACGATCCACTTCTCATAGATAGAAAAATGGGGAAGGGGCGAATTCTCCAATATAATTCAAGTATCGATTTAGCGTGGAACAATATTCCTTCTAAACCATTTTTTTCTCCTATGATAAGAGTCTTATTGGCTTATTTAGCAGACCCTTCTTTTTCAGAAATCTCTATGATGGGTGTGGTTGGAGATTCTCTGCGGATCCCGATTGATTCGAGTGTTAATTCTGTAACAGTTATTTCACCGGACGGAATTGCGACTGCCGGTTTTGTTGATAAAGCAGGAACTCTTCTTTGGAAGAATACAGATAGACCGGGGCTCTATCAAGTAAAAACCAACATTCCGAGTAAAAATTTTTCTTTCGCCGTGAATATCCCTCATTTGGAACAAGAAGCCAATCAAAGTCGAATTTTATCCAGTGAATTATCAACGATATTTCCGAACTCTCAACTTCAATATATTTCAGGAAAAATGCCTAGCGATGAAAGAATTCGATCTGTTTTGGAGGGGAAAGATTTAACCAATATATTAGTGGGACTCCTATTAATTCTGCTGTTGCTGGAAACTTGGATATCATGGCCAAGAAAACCAATATGAAGAACATAGTAACACCATTTATTTTCTTTGTTGTTTTTCTCGTCTTTTGTGTTTTCTTGCGAGCCTCTGTGGGAAATGAGTTTGTTTTTACTCAACTTAAACACGATGGCATTTGGGATCCATACCCCGGAATTAGTTCTCGAATCATGGGTATGGTCAAAAAAATGACCAATATCCCATTTTCGGTGGATCGAAAAGTGGTTACTTTATCGGACCCCGATCTTTTTGAATCTTCATTTTTAGTTGTTTCAGGTAGTGGGGCATTGGCTTTTAATCCTGAGGAAAAGAAAAATCTTAAGCTCTTCATTGATCGAGGGGGGTTGGTTTTTTTTGATGACACGCTTGCCGAACCGAAAGGAGCGTTTTCTCGATCTGTAAGATCGATATTAAAAGATCTTTATCCGGATCGATCATTTGTTTCACTATCAAGCGATCATCCTTTGTTTCGTTCATTTTTTCTTTTGAAAAACGGTGCTGGAAGAAAAATGTCACAAAAATATTTAGAGGGGATAGAAGTTGAATCTGGTTTAGGGGGAGAGTCTAGAACGGCTGTTGTATATTCTGGAAATGATCTTTTGGGTTCCTGGATGCGGGATAATTTGGGGCAATATACTTATGAGTGTGTGCCTGGTGGAGAGTTTCAAAGATGGGAATCATTAAAACTGACGATTAATTTGATTTATTTTAGTTTAACAGGGACATATAAAAGAGATGCTATTCATCAACCCTTTATTGAAAGGAAACTAGGAACGTAATTTGAAAACAATTTGGTTTTTTAGAATTTTAATTTTTTTGTTGGTTTTATTTGTTATGACAAAACCCGAGCGAGTTGGGCTTACTGACCACGCTTTTGGCGATTGGGTTGTGTTGTTAGATCAGTCGAGTAGTATGCAGGTCAAAGACCCTGTCAAAAGATTTGATGATGCATTGGGCGTTATTGAGAAATTAAAAGGGGTAAAAAATATTACTCTTTTTACTTTTTCCGATAAAGTTTTACCAACGACATTAAATGAGGTTCAAAATGTAAAGCCCGTGGGAAAAACAACGGATCTTGCCATGGCGCTAAAAACATCGCTCAATTTACCTACTGTAAAAGGTGTTTTACTGTTAAGTGATGGTCGAAACTTAAGTAAAGATGATCCTGTTAGTGTTGTCTCATCATTTGGGAAACCTGTTTTTACCATAGGTTTCGGTGGAGGGCTTAGTTTCAAAGATATCGCGATTAAAAATATCCAATCACCTCCTTTTGCTTTTAAAAACATTGCTACTTCGTTATCCGCTCAAGTTTCAGTTATTGGCTTCCCAAATCAGGAAATCACCATTTTTCTTAAGAGCGGCGACACTATTATTGCCTCTGAAAAAATAATTTCTCCCAAAGAAGAATTCGAATCTAGTGTTAATTTTTCTTTCACCCCTCAATTTATTGGAAATAAAAAGTTAAAAATTCAAACTGCTGTGCTAGATGGAGAGGTGACAGGAAATAACAATTCAAAAGATATTCATTTCGATGTCGGACGGGATCGATTTAGAGTGTTATACCTGTGTGGTGTTCCAGGACCTGAATATTCCTTTTTGAGGCATCAGTTTAAATCCGATCCGGGAGTGGAATTGGTTACGTTTGTTATTTTGAGAAATAACCAAAATATTTTGGATGTTCCTGAAAATGAACTTTCACTGATCCCTTTTCCAACTCAAGACGCTCTGATTACGCAAATGTCGACCTTTGATCTCATTGTGTTTGAAGAATTTTCTTATCCTAATTTTGGGCTATCCCCAGCGTTGGTTTTTGCTATTGAAAAAAGAGTTCGTGATGGGGGAAGTTTTCTTTTGACGGGAACACCAGCCGTTCTTGGTCCTGGAAGTCCTTATAATATTCCCGGCGTCAAGGAAATGATCCCTGTTGAGTTTGGTAACGAGCAAGTTCAATTTTATCCTGGCCAAGCTTCTTTTGTTGTGAGAGCTTCAGAGCACCCTATTTTTAGATTAGATGAAAATTCTGGAACCAATAAAAAAATCTGGGAAAACTTGCCTCTGTTAAAGGGAATAACACTTTTTCCCAAGGTAAAAGAATCGGGTTCTGTTCTTGGGTATTTTAATATTGAAGGCAAAGAATATCCCGCGTTGACAGTGATGAAAGTGGGAAAAGGAAAATCCGCTGTTTTATCAACAAGATCTACTTATCGTTGGTCCATGTTGCCTGGAAAAAATAATTTTGATGGAGTCATCGGGTATCAAAAATTTTGGAAGAATATGGTCGTTTGGTTAACTCGTTCAGGAGAATTTAAGCCTTTAAGATTAGAGGTTGATTCTCAGTCACTCCAATCAGGGGGAACCTCTTCTTTGCGAGCTTGGTTGGTGGATGATTATTTTAAACCTGTTGAAGGGGCCCAGATAAAATGCGAAGTAAAAATGCCTAATGGGAAACTTCAATTATTAACTTTAAATGAAGAAGCGTTGGGGGTTTATTCTTCTTTAGTAGAGTTTCCTGATTTCGGTCGTTATGAGATAAAAGCTTGGGCGATTAAATCAGCTAAAAAATGTGGTCAAGACCTTCTTCATCTCGACGTTCAAGATAATATAATGGAAGATGAAGACTTGCGATCGAATTTAAACCTTTTAAAAGAAATTGCACATTCATCTGGCGGCATTTTTTTACTGGCTAAAGATTTTTCTGAAAACTCAATAAAACAATTTGATGAATCATTAAAAAACAAATCTGGAAAAAAAATATTGATATGGAATTCACCGTGGTTATTCGCCATTATTTTCTTGCTTCTCATGGGTGAATGGTTTTTAAGAAGAAAACGAGGATTGAAATGAACCGCTGGTTGGCCTTCTTTTTGTTGATCATATTTTTTTCGTTTTATACCTATCAAGCGGCCCCTTCTGTGACAGCGGGAGACTCCGGTGAATTTATTACCTCAGCGGCAACTTTATCTTTACCTCATGCCCCTTCTTTTCCTGTTTACACAATAATTTCTCGAGCTTTTTTGGAAATTGTTCCTTGGGGGAATATTGGTTATCGCTGCAACATATTTTCAGTTCTTTGTGGTTCGCTATCACTTTTGTTGATTTTTCTGTTGGGAATCAAATTGAATCTTCGGTTTTTTACTATTTTACTCACGGTATGCTGTGTTGGTTTTTCTCGGTCTTTTTGGCGGCATACTTTAGTGACAGAAGTTTTTGCTTTGCATGCTTTATTTTTTATAGGAGTGTTATTTCTTTTAATTCCCTTAATGTGGCCAGGGGCGAAGTCGGAAAATAAAATCCCCACTCTTATTTTAGCGGCGTTTTTAATGATGATAGGTTTTGGCAACCATCAGATCATTGTGTTATTAGCGCCTGCTTGGATATATTGTTTTTGGTTTGTAATGCGAGAAGAACCCCTCAAGTTGGCGCCAGTCATTGGGGCTTTGGTTTTAATAGGGGGTATTGGGTTTTCAACCTATCTTTTCTTACCCTTAAGATCTTCAAAAAATCCACCCCTCAATTGGGGAAAACCAACTTCTATTACACGGTTTGTAAGAAGTTTATTGCGGAGTGATTATGGTTCATTGAAGCTTGCTATTGGTGAAACTCCTCCGCGAAACATTCAAAATTCTTATCGTCAAATTAAACAAACTTTGAAGAGCACTCATGAAGAAATGGGGGGCGTTTTACTGGTTTCATCTTTTATCGTTATTGGTGTGGGGTTTCTAAATAAAAAATTAAGAATCATTTCTGGTTTTTTATTAATTCTCTATTTTTTTACGGGGCCTTTTTTCATTTTATTAGGAAACTTACCCCTAACGTCGCAGTCCGCGGGGATTTTGGGGCGGTTTTATATACCGCCTGTTTTAGCATTGATGCTTTGTTTTTTGATGGTTGATCAATATAAATGGGTTTCACGGATTCTCGTTTTTGTTTTTCCTGTTTTTTTATTTCAGTCAAATTATCTTTTCGCCCAACCTTTGAGACATTTTTATATGGTCAATGATTATGGGAATATGATGTTGCGAACCATTCCTCCTCAGGGCGCGCTGTATATGGATGGAGGGGATGATGCTTTTTATAGTTTAGCCGCCTTAAGTTTAGCAGAGGGAAAACGGATCGATGTTGAGTTGAAAGATAGAGGAGGACTTGTTTTCCCTAATCCTTATGGTGATGATTTCAGATCTTTAACCAAAGAACAAAAAACGGATCGCCGAAAACTCATTGAAGAAAAAGTACTTTCAAGAAAACCTCTTTTTTATTCCAGCATGGATCAAAATGTATTGCCTGGATATAAAGTTAAACTGGTGGGATTTTTGTTGAAACCAGAAAAAGAAACAATTTTTTTTAAGCCGGAAATATCTTGGCCTTTGATACTCATTCGTAATCTTTATCCATTTACTGATTTGGATTTTAGATCCAGAGCCCTGGCTTGTTTTTTTCCTTATATGCAAGCTCGTCAAGAATTCCAAGAAAAAGATTTTGATTCAGCTTTTGTCTTTTATAAAAAAGCTCTTGAAGTCGGTTATGATGTTGAATGGTTGGAGAAAAATCTTGAAAGTGACATCGCAAATTTTTCATTTTATTTATTACAAAATCATAGATTAGAAAAAGCAAAAGAGGTTTATGATTTCTGGATAACGTGGAAGCCCACTTCTTATCAGGCGCACAGTAATTTAGGGGTTGTTTTTGAACGAATGGGAAAAGTTGATGATGCAAAAGGTCAATATCTAAAGACCTCACAATTGTTTTTAGATTCAATCGATCCCTTGTTTAATTTATCTGTCCTTTCATGGAAAGAAAAAGATTGGGATAAAGTTATTTATTATTTAGAACAATTGTTATTAAGGAACCCAAAACATGATCAGGCAAATTACTTTTTGAAATTGGCTCAAACCAAAAAAGCTTTGGAGCAAAGATGAGTTTTTTTTATCGAATCATATCTCTTGTTGTGTTTTTGGTTGGTTTTTCTTTGTTCGCTCCTCGAATGGCTCCGCATATTTCTGCCGGCGATTCTGCCGAACTGGCTTTGGCCGGTGAAACATTAGGGATTGCTCATTCTCCTGGGTATACGCCATTTGTCATTGTTAATCATATGGCCTCTCGACTTATTTTATCCGGTAATAAGGCTTATCGGCAAAATAGTGGTTCGAATATTTTTATCATGATGGGTCTTGTGATGATTGGAATTTTTCTGAAAATTATCCTGGGTTCCCCTTTTCTCTTAGCCTTTCCATTGGTTTTTTTATTTTCTCCTGGTATTCAAGCTTCTGCTTTGGTGGTTGAAGTATTTCCATTGACCTTTTTTTGGCTTGCCCTCATGTCTGTTTTTTTAGTTCGTTACCAACGATCTCAAAATTTAATGGCGCTCATGGGTTTAATCATGGGGCTTGGAATTTGGGTCCACCAAACATTGCTTTTTACTTACCCAGCGATTATTTTGTTTTTATGGATGGATAAAAAGAGGAAGATTTTTTATCGAAAACTACCCCTGATGTTGATATTTGGAATTATTGCCACCTTCCTTCTCCTTTTTATTCCGTTGAGATCATGGATGAACCCGGTGTTGGATTGGGAAGATCCTCAAACTTTGAAGCGATTTATTGATTTGATTTTGCGGGCTCGATATGGATTTTTGCAATTAGCTCAAGGGCAAGGAGGTGTTTCGTTCGCACCCGCGAGTATTTTTTATTCGTTTAAGTTTATTTTAGACATGATGGTTCAAAATATTGGTTGGGTTGGATTATTTATTGTCACTGTTGGCTCTATTATTAGTCTTGATCATTCGCGGGTTCGAAAGGTGATGATTTTATGTTGGACGTTAATTTTTATTTCTGGTCCTTTCTTTATTTGGATGACACAAGGCGTCTCTCGACCCGCTCCAGAGGTTATTGAGCGGTTCATTTTACTTCCTTTGTTTGGTTTTTTTATTCTATTTGGAATCGGATTTTCTTGGTTGGCCAACCACAAGGACAGAATTTATCGAATATTTTGTTTTAGTTTATGCTTTTTATTCCTTTTTGAAAAAAGTCTTCATAAAAACCTTCATGCAATGCAAGAATCGTTTACTTCTTTTAAACCTCAATCAAAAATATCTATGCGCTATGATAAATCTGCGCGAGAAGCAGGACTAAATGCAATGAGGAATCTTCCTGCAGCTTCATTATTGTTTATGGATCGAGCTGATGAGCTAGAGTTTGTTATAGGGTATTTGCTAGGAGCTGAAAAAAGACGCTCTCAAGTTAAATTCGTTGATTGTAATGCTGGAATAACAAAAAGTATTTATGGGAATGAATATTATCGGATATGGGGTAAGCCGCGTTTGGATATCAGGACAGACGTGGAATCCAAAATGATTGCAGAATCTAAACTTCCAGTTTATTATGCGACGTTCGATCCGAATATGGTTGATATTTTTAGAACCAGGGAAGGATTTTTGTTTAAAACTTGGGTTCACCCTGAAGATTCCGGTAAGTTAGAAAAGTTTCAATGGAATCAGATATTTTCGTTTTCTTCATGGCCTAAAGAAGTGCGCGCTCAGAATTTTGTGAAAGTGAATTCTCAAATGATTGCGCAATCATTATTTGATAATGAACATTTTTCTTCAGCAGAGATTTATTATGGAATTGGACAATTTCTTCAGGGTTCTCATCGTTATGAACAATTGGGATATTGGTCGCAAGTAAGAGGAGATACAGAAAAAGCTCAGAAGTATTATTTTAAAGCGCTCTCTGCTGGTAATAAATCCGAGAGTCTTTTTGCTAATTTATCTTTAATTCAAGGAGAATCTCACGGTATTATCGAAGGGCAGTCCTTTTGTTCTTTTGGATTACAGTTTTTCCCGCACTCTTCTCAGATTTTGATGAATCAAGCCATTTTTGATTGGAAATTAGGAAACTGGGACAATGTCGTTAAATCACTTTCTCAGGTCATATTAAGAGACCCTCGAAATATTGAGGCGATTCGACTTATTTCAGAGGCAAGAAAAAGATTATCTCAATGAAAAAAGTTTTTTATTTATTTTTATTTCTTTTTTTCGCGGGAATTTACATTTATTCTGCGGCGCCTCAATTGGCTCCCTATCGAGATGCCGGTGAAATGGTTTCGGTTTTTCATACTTTTGGAGTGGCACACCCTCCGGGATATCCTACCTATACGATCTTAGGCCAACTGACGCGTTTTTTTCTGATAGGAAATGTGGCCTATCAATCCAATGTGTTTTCAGGTGTCGCTGGTGCCTTGGCTTTATTATTACTATTCCTTTTTCTGGAAAATCAATTCAATTTTCTGTCAGCACTTTTTTCAGTTTTAATGTTTGGTTTATCTAATCCATTTTGGGAATTATGTTCTGTTTCTGAAATGTACAGTTTGGGTGTTTTACTGGTTTGCGCGTTTTTTTATATTTCATTTGTTTTAAAAGATACAAGACTATTGGCTTTTATCTTTGGTTTAGCGTTGGGAGTAAGAATGGATTTACTTTTGATGATTCCAGTGTTTTTATTTGTTTTAAAAGATAAATTTAAAGCCATGGGATGGGATAAAGCGCTTTTGTTTTTCGTTTTAGGTGGGTCGGTGTATTTATATTTACTTTTAAGATCATTGAAAAACCCCCTTCTTGATTGGGGAAATCCTGAAACGATTTTAGGATTGTTTAACTCTGTTTCTCGCCATAGTTATGGTGGAACTCTAGATTTGCTTTCTTTGTCCTATAAAAAGGGAGAAAACTGGGGCATTAATCTTTTGATATATGGCCAACATTTAATTCATCATTTTGGAATCGTTTTTTGTCTGCTCTCAATTTTAGGGATTTTTATTCAATTTTTTTATTTTAAAAAATACCCAACACTTTTATTGGCCCTTCTTATTTTTGTTGTCAGTGGGCCTTTCTTTTTTCTGTTGGCTAATATGCCGCCGAATCCTCATTCTTTGGCGATTGTTGAAGCTTCCTATTTAATTCCCGACTTATGTTTGGCTTTATTTGTCGCTGCAGGTTTGCACGTTGTATTTAAAACGATCTCTGGGCGAAAGCCACTTGTTGTTTGCTTCATTATTATTTTTTTCTCTTTAACTGTTGCGCAGGCTTCTCAGCAATGGGACCGAGGATCAAAAAGAAATAATTTTTACGCGGTGGATTATGTTGAAAATCTTTTGAAATCAATCCCTATGAATTCGATAGCGGTACTTCAAAAAGATGTTCAACTTTTTTCAGTTTGGCAAGCGCAGTTAATTCAAAAAAAACGACCAGACGTGCAATTTATTTCTGTTGGTCTTTCGGGTAGTCTCTGGTATTGGGATATGATGTCTCGTTGGCCAAATTATCAAAATTATGAAAGCAATTTAAAATCAATAGATGGTTGGAACGATCTCAAAAGTAAAGCGGGGAACAAAGCGTTATTTGTGAGTGGCGATGTTGACGCGAGTTTATTATCTCAACTGTCGCTTTCTCCTCAAGGGTTATTAATGAAAGTTTCCAATAATCCTCCCAATGAATCACCGCCTTTAGAGCTTTTAATGTCTCTTTTTGTTTATCGAGGTCGTTATTCTTATGGTCAAACTCCAGACTTTTTTTCGACTGATTTAATTGGAGATCATGCCAGAGCCTTTCACCGATTGGGTTATTCCTTTTTGTCTCGTGGTCAATGGGATGAAAGTATTCCATTTTACAGGGCGGCGCTGAATATGGATTCTACTTTCCCCGCGGCCGTTTCAGATTTAGGTTTCATTTATTTCCAAAAGGGGGAATTTGAAAAATCACTTTCGTTTTATGAATTGGCTTTGGCTAGATACCAATTTCAAAAGAAACTGACTATTAAATATAAGTCACTCCCTGAGTTGGTGCGTGGAACGGATTTAGATTTAGCCAATGCTTATATTCAAATTGGGGCTACCTATGAAAAGCTTGGGAATAAAATAAAAGCGCGAGAGAATTACTCTAATTCCTTTTCAGTGATGCCGCTGGCGCAAGCTTATTTCAATATGGCGGTTACCTATTGGAATGAAAATTGGGATCTTGTTATCCAGAACTTAGATAGAGCTGTGCAACTCAACCCTCGAATGGAAGAAGCTAGAAAATATGGAATCGTTGCAAGGATGAAAAGAAACTCATGATAAAATTAGTGGCACTATCGAATACTAAGTTTAATTTTAAGATTTTCTATGTTATTCCACTCTTTGTTTTTTTTGGACTTATTCATAGCTTATTTGTTGTTCGTACAATTAATAAATCAGCTCCCACTTATGACGAACCTATTCATTTAATCTCTGGTTATTCCATTTTAAAAAAAGATAATTTCAGAGTGAACGGATATCATCACCCACCCTTTGCCGAAATGTGGTCTGCCATTCCATTGATTTTTTTAAAATCGACGATTCCTGTTCATCATCCTGCTTGGATTGCGCAAGCGTGGGATCCTGTCAGTCAATATCGATTTGCAGATGCTTTTCTATATAAAAACAAGACTCCTCCAGATGAAATGATTTTTTGGGGAAGATTTATGCAGTTGTTCATTTCACTTGTTCTGGGTTTTTTTCTTATCTCTTGTGCGGCGACTTTGGGAGGCTTTCTGGCCGGTTTATTCGTGGCTGTTTTCTGGGCTTTAAACCCTGTTTTTATCTCCAATGCCGCGCTTATCGCAACAGACTTTTCTTTTGCCGTTTTTTATTTTTTATTTTTTTATTTTTTATTTTTAAATGAGAATATTTCGCTGCGACCCATGTCTAAGGGAATAAAGGCAGGTATTGCCTTGGGTTTATGCGTAACGAGTAAATATTTGGCTGTGGCACTATTTCCTTCACTGTTTTTGGTTTTACTTTTTGTTTTTTTTAAAAAACAATTATCGAAACAAACGATGATTTCTTTATTTATAAGCGTGCTGGTCGCAGTCGCGATAATATTTCTTATACATAAAGGAAACAGTATTGATGTTATGTTGGATGGATATAAAGCTTTATTTTCTCGAGCCCAATCAGGGCGATCAAGTTTTTTTATGGGAAATCATTACACGGAGGGGAATATTTTATATTTCCCATTTCTGTTTTTTGTTAAAACTCCGATTCCTGTTTTATTGGGCTTTTTAATTTTGGTTTATTTATTAATTAAAAAGACTGTCCAAATTCCCGCTTGGGTGTGGATACCGACATTAACTTTTCTTTTTATTGTTTTAACTTCAAAAGTTCAAATTGGACATCGTCATATATTGGCTTTATATCCATTTGTTGTTTTAATTGCCGCGCTTTCCTATGCCCGTTTTACTCAAGTTCAAGGATTTTTTTTCGCGGTAATGGCTTGCGTTTGGATGTTTTGGAGTTGTTGGAATACGTCCCCTTGGTTTATAAGTTATTTTAACGAGTTTATTGGCGGTCCTCGTCATGGTTATAAATATGTAACTGATTCTAATGTGGATTGGGGTCAAGGATTGTCAGAGCTAGGAAAAGAGCTTTCCTTGTCTGATCGTGAAAATGGAATTTTCCTCAGTTATTTTGGCGTTGCTGACCCTCATTTTTATGGGATTCGATATTGGGATGTCGGTTCTGATACGATCGCTGGTCATTTAGATGATTCCGATCTTAATTTGAATCCTACAAAGTTGGCTATTTCAGTAACTAATTTACAAGCAACATATTATTCGGATAAAAAAATTTTTAAATGGTTAGAATCTTTAACCCCCACCCAAATTGTCGCGCATAGTATTTTTATTTATGATTTGAAAGATCACCCTCAGGCTTTGCTTCAACTTAAAAATATGCGGACCCGTCCTGGATAAATGGAATTCTGATGTCTCAATCAAAAAATGAAATTTTAACTTTTATTAAGAAAAGCAATGCCTTTGGGATATTTAGCTTATGTCTTAGAGGGTTTTTAAAGATATTGCCGGTGATTTTTTTGGGTCTTATTATTTTTAATCTCTTGGAAAATTTTCTTCAAATTTCAAATTTACTTCGGTTTATTTTATGGTTTTTATGGGTTGGTGGAATTTTGTTTGTGTTTATTCAATCTTTTGCACCATTTGAGCAGTTCTCAATTCGCCATCAATCTAAAAAATTAAGTGAATACTCAAGAGAAAAAGAGGAAATTTTCTTCCGTGAAGATGACCTGAATATGGCATCGGAATTTATTAAAAATAATAGAAATAATCATTTTGTTGATAATTTTTTAGACGCTTTTTCTCCGAAGTTGTCCAGAGTTTCACCTTCATGGTGTTTTCAAAGTCTGGAGTGGGGAAGGATTTTTTCACTCGCTGTTTTTTCGATTTTTTTCTTTGTTGGTTTAAAAGTGGTTTTTCCTCAATATTGGCAGACCCATCGTTACCTTCTATTACCTTTTTCTCAGTTTAAATTTGATGATTATTTTGATGTGGTTCCCGGGCACACTGAACTTGAGAAAGGATCTGATCTCAATGTTCTTATTTCAAAGAAAGCAGATAAAATGACCCCTTTGATTTTAATTCCTGATGTTGAACTATTGGTTCAATCTTCTGGAGGATGGGTTGCTGTTCCTTTTGTTGATGAACAAGTTAACCAAAAGAAATTTATTGTTAAAACAGTAGTAGACCCCTTGCAATATCGATTTAAAGTAAAAGGTCTCCTTAGTTCGAAGTATTTTGTTGAATTAAAGCCTTCTATTGATATAGAAAAATGGATGGTGACGGTAACGCCGCCTGCCTATTGCCAACAAGAACCGCTTATTCAGGCTTCTCCGGATATTAATGGTTTACGAGGGTCTCAAGTTGAAATGCGAGTTTTTTTTCAGTCTGATATTGAACAGGTTGATCTTAAATTTCTAAAAAATCATCAGACCCTGGCAATGGAAAAAATGTCTGAAAAAGAGTTTCGGGTCCGTTTTTCTATTACTGAAGAAGACGAAATGAATCTTTCTGTTATGTTGCCTTCCAAAAAAATGTCGCTGCTTCCTTATTCTTATAAAGTTCGAGTTATTCCTGATTTGCCTCCGAGTATGACACTGCTTTCTCCTGATAAAGATTTGGTTGTTTCTGAAGATGATGATATTCCGCTTAATTTTGATGTGAAAGATGATTTCGGCTTATCAGAGTTAAGGCTCGTATGGCGTAATCAAAAATTACCAGAAAATAAAAAAACAATTAAAAATTTTTCGAAAGGAACATTTCAAGATTTGTCCGCGGTAATGTGGAATTTAAGAGCCTTTAACATTAAATCAGGGGAGTTAATTCAATATCGATTGGAAGCCGTTGATAACAATATTGTTACCGGTCCTGGGGTAACTTTAACACCTTGGTTGTATTTGGAGGTGACCAGCTTTGAAAAAGAACATGAGTTGATAGAAAATGTTTTAGAGAAATGGCGAGATGAAATGTTGGAATTACTGGCTCAAACCAATGTGTTGGGATCAAAAGTATCTGCAAAAGTGCCTGATTTTAAACAGTCGATTTTGGATTTTAGACCTATATCAGAAAATTCGCTTAAATTAGAAAAAGTGTTAGAGCAAATTGTTGAACGTATGGAAAAAGATCCTTTGTCGGACGTTGCTGTTTGGTTAGAGCATCAAGCGATGTTAGAGGGGTTTAAAGCCCTCAATAATTTAACTGTTCAACAAATTGCATCGTCACTTCAAACGCAAAATCAGTCAGCTTCATCAATAGGAATTAAATTAATGTCCTCGGAAATTGAGCGTATGCTTTCTTTATCTGAAGATTTAAGCAAAGCTCAAAATGCTCGAGATGTATTAGATACCACAGATTCACTAGAGAAAATTGGCGAAAGTCTTAATGAGAAATTAGAAAGTCAAGACAAGTTGAGCCCCGCTGATATGAAAGAAATCAACGACATGTTGCAAGAGGCCAATCGATTGTTGAGTGAAATGTCGAAGACTCTCTCTGAATTGCCTCAGGAATTGCCTGAGGATTTTGTAAATCAAGAAGCGTTAAAAGATTTGAAAATTGATGAGTCTTCTGATCTTCTTTCTCAAATAAAAGAAGCAATGAAAAATGGTGATGCTAAAAAGGCGTTGGAAAAAGCGAAGGAATTTCTTAAAGCGGCTCAGCAACTTCGAAAACAAATGGAAAAAGCCCATGATTCTTTTCTTGAGTCGCGATCTCTTGATGAGATAGAAAAGCAAATGGAGAGTCTAAAAGGGAAATGGGATCAATTAGCCGAGGAAGAACGGACTCTCCTTTCTCAAACACAAAAAATGGAATCCCAAAGATTAAACGAGTTAATGAAGAAACAAGAAGAGGCGCTTCTTTTGTTGTTGAATAAACAGAAAAATGTCATCGAATTAACGAAATCAAAAATGCCGGAAATTTCTGTGAAAGAAAATAAAACACTGTATCTTATGATGTTGAATCAGTTGAAATCGATGGAAGAGGTAGCAGCAGAATTTCAATTAAAGAAAGTTGAAAAATCATTCAATATTTTACCTTTGATTATTGATGGGTTGATGGGTATTAAGAGTGCACTTTTAAAAACTCCTGAAGATTCTTCTTATTTGGAATGGTTAGATAAAATAACAATAGACGAACAGGAAGTTTTTGATGAACTTAAGAAAATTTCTTCACAAAAGGCGCCTTCGGGTCAAAATCAAGAACAATTTAATTCGATGAGTCAGGAACAATCGAAAACAATTGAAAAAACTAATAGCTTGAAAAAAGATTTACAAAAGCTCGCTCAAAAAACAGCCACTCTTGGGCTTCCTCTGATGGAGCCATTACAAAGCGCAATGGAATCAATGCAAACAGCTTCCCAAGAGTTATCTTCTGGGAATAGTCAAAAGGCAAAAGCGGCCCAAGAAAAAGCATTAGACTCGCTCGAACAAGGGCAATTGGCTCTTTCTGCTGCTCAAATGATGATGGGCCAGATGCAAGAAGGATTGGGTGAGGGTGATAAAGAGGGAGAAAGTTCGAAGAGGGGAGGCAAAGTTCGAATTAGAAATTCTTCTCCTCAAAACGGAAGAAGTGGGGGGTCTGTAGATCGGGTGCGCTTACCACGATTGGATGAATATAAACCACCAAAGCAATTTCGCGAAGACATTATGGACTCTTTAAAGGAAAAGTACCCGAAAGCGTATGAAGAAATAATTCATAAATACTATAAAAGGCTAACACAGTGAAATATCTTGGATTTATACTGCTTTTTTTTATAGCTCAACCAATATTTTCTTTTCAGTACAACGCCTCCACCCCAACGATACGTGATCCTTTTTCTCTTTTAGAAGCCTATGGGGAAGATCATCCCCATTTACCGGAATCATTAAAAAATTTGGCAAAACGAGAATATTCGTTAGCATTAAAAAATTTAAACCTAGAAACGAGCGCTCAATATTCATGGTTTAAAAATTATTTAGAAGGACTTATTGTTGTCTCTGAGCCTTTAATTCGTTTTGATTCCGCTCATTTCACGTTATATGTCCCTAAGGGGGCTGAGTTTTTAAAGGAATACGCTTTGCCCATGCTAGAGGACATGGGAAATTATGTAGAGAAAAATTTCCAGCATCGCCCAAAAAGAAAAATTATTGTCGAAATTTATCCTGATTCTGATCATTTTTCAATTGCTTCCACATTAAGTCCTCAAATTCTTGAAAATTCTGGGGCTATTGGAATTTGTAAGTTTCACCGCCTCATGATTATGTCTCCGCAGGCATTGCCCCTTGGATATCGATGGATGGACGCACTGGCTCATGAGTATATGCACTTAATTATTAATGAGCTTTCAGGGTCTAGGGCAGAACTTTGGATTCATGAAGGTACCGCTCGATATTTTGAAACCGCATATCGTTTAAACCCTCCCACTTTTTTATCTCCAGATCAGAAAACAAAGTTGATTGAAGCCAAAGAAAAAGGAACACTTGTTCCCTTTAAAAAAATGTCTCCTTCTATGGTTTATTTAAAAGATCAAGATGAAGTATCTTTGGCTTTTGGGCAAGTCTCACATGCTGTATGTCAACTTGTTGAGAAAAAAGGTGCCTCTTCTTATGGGCGGTTTTTAAGAGGTTTAAAATCTGGTTTATTCGAAACAGAATTTAAAAAACACTTTGAAGATTCTCCAGAAGAATTTGAAATCCTATGGAAAGAAAAATTAGGAGGAGAAAAGTGGGAAAAGAGCGTTGGCGCGATGTCAGATAAAGTGATATTTGGCGCATTTGAAGAAGAAAATCTCTTGGGCGCCTCTGCTCAGGGAATGGTTCGATTGGGAGACCGAATGCGTCAAAGAGGCCTTCACGAAGCGGCCCTTATTGAATATGAGAAAGCGCTCAATATTGAGCCCGATAACGCTATTTTATTGTTAAAGGCGGCACGATCTCTATTGGCTCAGGGAAATAAAGAAAAAGCAATTACGTATTTAAGGTGGGCCATTAAGAAGAACCCGAATTATGGGACTCCTTATATTGAACTAGCACCATTGGTCGGAGATTCTGATGCAATTGATTTCTTAAAAGAAGCGAATTCTATTAATCCTTTTAACCCCCAGATTCATAAGCTTCTCTCGGAAGCTTATGAAAGGGTGGGGGAATCAAAAAAGTCCATCTTTGAATTAACAATATTTGAATCTTTAATGTCTCAAAAATAAATCCTTAAGCAGCTCTTCTTTTTTGAGATATATTCTCAAGTTCTACTTGCAACTCATGTTTCTCATTTTGAATTCGACGCATTTGTTCATCCATAACACTTTGTTGACGCATGAATTCTTGAGTGATGGTTTCAAGACGCTTGGTTAGATCCTTTTTGGCTTCTTCAAGTTCTTGTTTGCGAATTTGTGTTTCTTCATTAAGTCGTTCGAATTCAGATTTCTGAGCTTCTAACGATAATTGTTTCGTATGTAACTCTGACATGGTCTTTTCTACTTGTATTGTCAGATCATGTTGTTTCTGCATGAATTTTCTCTGCATGTCTTCTTCTTTTTGGGAATAAGAAGCCTGAAGTTCATTCATCTTATTGGATAATTTAATTTTCATCTCTGAGGCTTCTTCAACCCATTTCTTTTTGGCTTCAGCAAACTCTGTTTCCTTTTCAGCAAGTTGACGGCGAGCTTTTTCAGCGATTTCACTGACTCGGTTTTCAAATCGAGCTGGCCATTCAATTTCGACGGTTTTCTTATATTCGTCAAACTCTTTTTCTTTTTGAGCAAGAGTGTTGGAAATATATTCTTCTTTCTTTAGGTAATTTTCACGGATCATGTCAGATTCTTGGGCGTTGCGAGCTTTTAATTCTTCTAATCTTTTCAAGGCGTCATCATGCTCTGCCATCCACCTATTTTTTTGTGTTTCCATTTGGATCATTCGGGCCGAATTTTCTTTTTCTAGTCTTTCAAGATCAGATTTATATTTCTTTTCAAGATTATCTAACGCCAATTGTCTTTCTTGAAGCATTTTATTTCGGGCGATTTCATCATCTTCGAATTTCTTATCAGTTCGTTGGTTTCGATCATTCCAAGCGGATTCAAGTTCTACAGCTCTAGCACGTAGAGTTTCTTCCATTTGTTGGTACATTGTTTTTTGTTCTACTTCTAATTTCTTTTTCATTTCGTCCGAGACACTTTGTAGTCTTTTTCTCTCTTGTTCCATTTGAATTTCAAACGATTTTCGATCTTGGCTTAATCGCTGAAGGATTTCTTGTTTTTCTTGAGTCATGAGATCGCGAGTTGTTTTTAGTTCAGCTTCTGTCTCTTCTACTTCAAGAAGGAGGGACTTCTTGAGTTGTTGGAACGCTTTTTCTCGCTCTTGTTCTCTGAGCTCGGCGTCTTGTTCAAGTTGGAGGGCTCTTTTTTTCCATAAGTCTTCAAGCTCTTGAGCGAGCTGTCGATGCGATTGTTCGGCTTTTACCTCCCAACTTTTTTGCTCCATACTTATTCTATTTCTTAAGTCCTTTTCGAACTTTTCCATCTGTTCAGTATTCCGTAACATGGTCTCCTCCCACGCCTTTTTACTATGAATCGCCTGTTCTTGCAGACTGTGTTCTAAAGTTGCTATGTGTTCCTCGGCTTTTCTTTGTTTTAAGGCAAAATTTTCTTCTTTCGCGCTATAAGTTTTTTCCAGTTCGGTTTCTCTTTGTTGCAGTGCGCGTTTATGATTTTCAATTTCTATCAATTTGGCGTTTAAAGCTTCTTCGATAACAGCCAGCTTTTCTTTTTCTTTATTTTCTCTGGTTTCTGTATCAATTTTCGCTTTTTCTTCAATATTCCTTGTTTTGATGATGAGCGATTGTTTCTCATTTTCTAGATTTTGATAAGCCAATGATTTTTCGTCTTCCATTTGTTGACGTTCTCTTAAGAGAAGGGTTTCTTTGTCTTGGAAAGCTTTTTCTAATTCAGCTTTTTTACTTTCAAACATGCGAGTGTGTTGTTTTCTTTCTTCAAGGGCGATTTGTTCTAATTCCTGAGTTCTGCGCTTTAATAAATCTTCAACAGCCGCTGTTCTTCTTTGGAAAGATTCTTCTAATTTTGCTTCCATTTCTTTCTTTTCTGCCGCCAATCTTTCTCTGAGTTCATTTTCGGCATTTGAAATTCGCCTTTTTTCTTCCAGCACATATTGGTTGAAGAGTTCTTGTTCTCTTCTGGATTTTTCATGAAGTTCGGCTTCTAATAGCTCGAGTCTTTGTTTCTCTGCATCTGTGTGGGTTTTGTAAGAACGAATATCTGATTCAAACTTAGCTCGTAATTCTTCTTCTAAAGCTTCTAATCTTTGTCTTTCGGCGGCAGCTTTGGCTTCCAAAATTCTCCGGTCATCCTCATGTCTTTGTTGCAGCAGCTTTTCTTTGTTTTCAACTTCTTGTCTTCGATGTTCAACTTCCTCGATTAATTTTCTTCGTTCATTGGCCAAATCTTCTGTAGAGGCATTGCGTGCGCCTTCCCATTGTTTCTTCTCAAGGATGAACTGAGAATCCCGATCGGCATAGATTTTGTCTAATTCATTAAGTTTGGCATCATGCATTCGTTGCAATTTGTTTTGCATCTCAGCATACTGAGATTCAAGTTGATCGATTCTTGATTTTGAAGCAAGTTCAAGTTCGGTCATTTTTTGTCTTTGCAACGCTTCAAATTGAACCATTTGTTCTGATTGTTCTTGAGCTACTTTAGCTCTTAATGCCGCTTCAAGTTTTCGGGTTTCTTCTTGGGCTTGTTTGCGTTCTTGATCCAAGAGGGATTGTTTTTCAGAAAGTGTTTTTTCTAAATGCGCAATTCTTTCGGCTTCTGATCTTTCGTGTTGAGCCATCCTAAATTTAGATTCGTTTAATTGGTCGATATTTTCTTGTTCAATTTTTTTCTTATATATTTCAAATTGAGCTTTGTTCTCTTCAATAAGTATTTTTTCATTTTCTATATCTAAGGCAGCTCTTTGTCTTTGGTTCATCCATTCTTGTTTTTCTAAATTGATTTGATCAATACGTTTTTGAGTCCCATCTTCCAATTCTTTTTTTCGTTCTTGGTAGACGGTTTCTAGTTCACTCATTCGTATTCGATATTCACTGTCAATTCTGGTTTGTGCGGCGGCTTTTTCTTCATCAATTCTTCTTTGTGCATCTGTTTCCATTGTTTCCAGTCGTTGAGATATTTCTTCTGCTTTTTGCTGCATCTCAATTTTTTCGTTTTCAACCCGCATCATGAGGTCTTTTTCCAGGTTATCAATGCGTTCTTTATCTTCTTGTACTTTTAGCTGCCAAAGTTTTTGTTCTTCTTCGGCTTTATTTTGAATGGTGCGTTCCATTTCGATGAGTCTTTTCTGATCCGCTTTACTTTGGGCATCTAGCATCTCTCGTTCTTGGCGCATCCAAGACATGAAATCTTGTTTTTCTTTGTCTAATGATTCTTTCTTTTGTTGTGATTCAACTTCGATTGCTTTGCGATCTTTTTCTAGTTGTTTAATCGAATCGGATCTGAGCGCTTCCCATTCTTGTTTTTCAATTGATAGCGCGTATTCTTTTTCCTGAATTATTCGTTCGAGCTCTTTTCGTTTGGTTTGGTAGGAACGTTCCCGATTTTCATCATTTAATTTGGAATTGGTTTCTAAGAGTCTTAATCTTTCTGCATGAGCTCCTTCTAATTCATGGGAGCGACGTTTATATTCTTCTGAAAGTCTACCTTCAAAGTTTCTTTTTTCTTGATCAGCTTGAGCCAGAATATTTCGTTCCATTTCTTGGACACGTTTTTCTTCTGCTTCGAGTCGACTTTGTAATTCTTTCGAACGGTTTTCCCATTCTTTTTGACGGTCTAGGTCTAGGTTGTGTAATCGTTCGGTTTCTAATTTAACAAAAGCTTGGAATTCATCTCTTTGTTGTTGAACTTCAAAAGATGCTTTTTGTTTTTCTTGTTCCACAAGTGAGAGAAGTTTTTTGCGTTCGGTCTCAATTCCAATGGTGTATTGATCTTTGAGGGATTTTTCAATGGTCACTAGTTTTTGTTTTTCAAGACCAACAAATTGCTCAAAAATTCTTCGTTCGTTTTCCAATGATTGAATGTTTTGGTGTTTTAACGATTCAAATTGAACGTGATCGTTATCCAGTTGAATCTCTTTGTCTCTAAAAACTTTCTCTAGGGTTTCTCTCCTTGCTTTTAATGTTTTTTCGTGTTCTAATTCTTTTTCTGAAACTCGTTTTTCCCAGTCTGTTCTGATTTTCTCTAATTCGGTTTCTTTTGCGTACCATTGTTCTTTTAATGACACTTCTTTTTGAGACATGTCCTCTGCGAGTGCTCGTTGTCTCTCCAAATGCTCTTTTAGGAGATCATTAGAGCGGTCAATAAGCTGTTTTTCGATGGCTTGTTCTTTTTGACTTAAATCTCGCATCCTTCGAGACACTTCTCTTTGAAATTCTTCACGCTCAATTTTGATGCTTCCCATGGCGGTTTGTCGATCCATTTCAGAGCGGACTTTTTCAGCTTCAAGTTCTCCTATTTTTCTTTGGACGCTTTCTTCTAATGATTGTCGGCGGTTGCTTAAGTCTCTTTCCGATGCCGCATGTTGTTCTAAAAGTGATTTTCTTTCCTTATCTATATCTTTAAGCATGTCGCGGCGGGTATTTTCAATTTCTTGTTGAAGTTGGCCACGGTGTTTTTCGAGTTCTTCTTTTTTGAGTTGAAATCTTCTTTCGGCATCGGCTTCAATTCCGGCTTTTTCTCTTTGAAACTGAACCATGTGTTGACCCAGACGATCCTGCAGATTTCTTTCCTTTTGAATCATTTCATCTTGCATTTGGGTCATTCGAGAGGTGAATTCTTCTTGTAAGTGTTTTACTTTTTCGTTGTAAATTCTTTGGATTTCAGGTTCTAAGCTAACTAATTTTTCTCTTAAGGTAACAACTTCTAATTCTTTGGCGCGTGTGTGCTCCAATAAATTAAGACGTTCTTTATCGACTCGTTTTAAATTTTCTTCTGCTTTATTGATGTTATCTTCTAAAAGATTTTTTTGTCGAATTTGTTGGGCCAAATCATGTTCAAGAGCAAATATTCGGTCTTCTAGTTGTTTTTTTGCTTCTGCTTCTTGAGGGGCGTATTTTTTCCACAGTTGATCCATGGAAGAGCCCATGAGTCCACGGTATTCTTCTAGAAGTTGTTGGGTTTTGGAGGAGATATCTTTTTCATTAATGGCAACGGTTGATTGATGGGCAAGTTCTTTGGAGAGTCGATTGGATTCATCTTCTTTGGAAATAATACGATTCGACAACTTTTGAACCTCATCGTCCATTTGTCGGATTTTTTCAAGGGACCAGCGGAGTGCTAGCTTCGCAGTTGATAAATCTGTGATGTCTTCGGTTTGGTACCGTTCTAAATCATCAGAATGCATTAATATCCTCACCCATTAAGTTCACACTTAGATACATTAGGCTAAGGATAAGGGGGGGT
>JBJXGI010000041.1:0-4551 GCA_046153645.1 Elusimicrobiota bacterium
ATCTGATGACTATAAAAATACAAAATCACCCTACAACACTTATTTGAAAACAGGGTTGCCTCCGGGGCCTATTTGTAGCCCTGGTTTAGATTCGGTTAAAGCTGTACTTTGGCCGGCCCCTTCAAAGGCTTTATTTATGGTTGCAAAAGAAGATGGTTACCATGATTTTTCAATGACTTATCGAGAGCATGTCAATAAAGTTAATCAGCGCAATCGGCGTTGGCGAGCTTTAAAAAAAGGAGGAAAAAGTTGACACTTTCTTCCGCTGATTTTGAAATTCTACTCCAAGCAAATAAAATTTTATCATCGCAGCTAGATATAAATATCGTTTTAAAAAATGTTTTGGAACTCGCTTCTCAAGTTGTTCATGCTGAAGCTTCGTCTTTATTACTTTTAGATGAGGGAACGCAAGAATTGTATTTTGATGTTGTTATTGGTGAAGCCGGTCAGTCCGTCAAAAAAATTCGATTAAAAATGGGGGAAGGTGTTGCAGGCTGGGCGGCACAAGAGCGGAAAACAGTTATTGTCAATGATGTTTCAAAGGATCCTCGTTTTTCTGGAAAGGCTGACCAATCAACACAATTTAGAACTCAATCAATTTTAGCCGTCCCTCTCATCGCGCAAGGGCGATTGGTTGGAGTTATTGAAGCCATTAATAAAAAATCTGGTCAAAAATTTGAGACTTCCGATGTGGAGGCTTTTGAGCTTTTCTCTTCTCAAGCAGCTATTGCTATTCAAAACGCTCGCCTTTTTCAGGTTTTAAACCAGGAACGTGAAAAATTAAACACCGTATTTGCCGAAATGTCAGAAGGGATTATTTTGCTTGATTCTAAAAAGAATATCGTTTTAATAAATCCGATTGCTGAGAAGTTTTTGGATATAAAAGCGAATGTTGTTCTTGGCAAAGAATTAAAACGAGAACTGTTTCCTCATTTTGAATGGCAAATTTCGGGTCATGAATCGGAGTTGTTTAATAGGAAAGTTTCTGAAATTGAACTCATTCGTCGAGAAGGTAAATATTTTTGCTTGCAAGCGTCTCTTTGGTCTTTAAAAGATGACAATAACCCAGTTCAGACTGGTTATTTGGTTATTTTAAAAGATCAAACCGAAAAAAAACGCGGTGACGCCTTAAAACAAAACTTTCTCTCTCTTATTTCACATAAATTTAAAACTCCATTAACTGTTATTTTAGGATATGTCCCACTCCTGGCTTCTATGGAGAAAGATGTTAATCCGATGATTCAGAAAGCGTTATCAGCTGTTGGTAAACAAGCTGAGCAGTTAAACAGTTTGGTAGATAAACTTTTGCGATTTACGACGGTTGAATCGGATGCAATTAAACCCAAGATGGTTGATTTAGCTGTTGTTGGTGTGGTTAAAAAAACAATTGATTTGATGGATGAGTTTTTAAATCAAAATAAAGCTTCAGTTTTGTTTGATGAATTCAACTTAAATGTGCCTGTTTTTGCGGACATAACTTTATTCACTGATGTATTAAAAAATGTCATCGAAAATGGAGTTAAATTTAACACCAAAGAAGAAAAGATGGTCAAAATAACGGCTTCACCTCTTTCAGATGGTGTACTTGTAAAAATCAAAGATAATGGGCCAGGAATTCCGCCTGAAGAAATCGGAAAACTTTTTGAAAAATTTTATCAGGTAGAAAATTCTTTTACTGGACAAGTTCCCGGTGCTGGTTTGGGACTGGCACTTTGTAAAAAAATGATGACTCTCATGAATGGCGAAATAACGATTACTTCAAAATTGGGTGAAGGCTCAGTCGTAGAGTTGAAGTTTCCTTTTAAGTAAATGAATTTTAATAAATACTCATTCTTGTTTAACAAAGGTGATTTTTCGGATCTTTATATCGAAGGTTCGGAAAATTTATCTATTCAATGGGAAGCAGGAAAAGTAAAGGATATATCATGCTCTGAACAGAGTGGCGCGGGCCTTCGATATATTTCAAATAACGAAACAATATTTGGTCATGTTGATGGTTCACCTGAAATAGTTCGATTAAAAAATTTAAAAAGTACGTTAAGCAAAAATTTAAAAATGTCTCGTCCTAAACCTTTAAAAAGGGTTGAAACAAAAATCCATCCTGTGAAAATTATTCCTGCTGATATTTCTTTCGATAAAAAAATAAAGATGCTTCAAAGTATGGATGGTGATGTTCGCTCAATTCTCCCACGTGTTCAGCAAGTGAATATAAATTATGGTGAGAAAAAAAAGAAAATTTCTTATGTCTGTTCAACGGGTGAGTCATTTCTTGAAGAACGAACGTATCTGGTTTTAAGTTTACTTGTGACGGTTGAAGACAATAATACTGTTCAAACGGCTTATGAGGCTTTGGGCGGAATTTCGGGATTTGAGATTTTTAATCCTAAAAAATGTAAAGAGATGGCTTTTCTTGTCGCCAAGCGGGCTCTTCAAAAATGTCAGGCCCCCATCGCTCCGATTGGTGAAATGCCTGTTGTAATTTCATCTGCCGCAGGAGGAACCTTAATCCATGAAGCTGTGGGGCATTCCCTTGAAGCCGATGCTGTGTTGGAGGGAACATCTCCTTCCTATGTTGGAAAGTTAGGTCAAAAAGTTGGGAACTCTAAATTAACCGTTTATGATAATCCAACGATTCCAGGAGTCCGCGGATCTTTTTACTTTGATGACGAAGGAGTTCCTTCTCAAGCCACTCAATTAATTGAAAATGGAATTTTGAAAGATTATTTATTTGATCGCACATCGGCTCGACGAGCAAAACGAGAGTCAAATGGTCATGGAAGAAGAGAGTCTTATGCCCATAGACCTATTCCAAGAATGTCCAATACTTATATCGCGCCAGGAAAAGATGATCCTCAGAAAATATTGGAGTCAATGGGTGATGGTTTTCTGGTAACGAGAATGGGGGGAGGGCAGGTTAATACGGCCAATGGAGATTTCGTTTTTGAAGTAGAAGAGGGGTTCCGAGTTAGAAATAGGAAAGCAGAGTTGGTGAGAGGGGCTACCTTGCTCGGAAATGGTCCTGAAGTTTTGAAAATAATTGATATGGTTGGATGGGATCATGGATGGGGAATTGGAACTTGTGGTAAAGAAGGTCAAGGTGTGCCCGTTTCAGATGCGATTCCAACAATTAGAATTCCAAAGTTGGTTGTGGGAGGCGGTCAGTAAGATTTAGAGGGTTTGGCCCTCAGTTTCGTTTTACAGGAATCAGAATAGAACGGAAGTAGGTTTTTAATTTGAGCCAGTTTTTCCTCTGCGCTTACTTCTCCCAATCGAATCATTTCTTTTGCTTGATCCAAGTCCCACCATAATAAGTCATGTGATTTAATTTGGAATACCACGTGCGCTAATTCCGATCGAGCTGAAGCAATTTCATACTGCATAATATAAATTGTCTTTATCATGGTTTCGGCAATGCTGGGACCCTTCATCATATTGGGTAGGTGACGTCTCCACCAACCTATCATCCGAGGAACTTTTCTTTCGCTGGCTTTAGAAGTAAGGCTGGCAGAAATAAGGATATTGGCTCCCTGGCTGACAATAATAGAGGTTGGAACAGGATTAACCAACCCGCCATCAACCAAATATCGACCATTGAGATGGTAAGGCTGAAAGAAAAACGGAAGAGAAAGGCTGGCTCTGACCGCTTCAGCAACATTTCCTTGATTTAAAATAATTTCTTTTCCGGTTTGAATATCAGTGGCTACGCATGAAAAAGGAAGCATTAAATCTGAAAAAGTTCGGTCCCCTAGGTGTTCTTTTAGGAAATGAAGTATTCCAATACCACTAATGAGTCCTGTTCTGGGCAAAATAGGGCCTGTAATGGCCATTTTAATGAGCTTTTTTCTTGAAATTGAACAGGCAATTTCTTCTAGTTGATCTGGCGGAATTCCTGCAGAATAGAAGGATCCAATGAGAGCCCCCATCGAAGTTCCACTAATCACATCTGGATAGATACCCTCTCTTTGCATCACTTTAAGCATTCCAATAAGCGCATAACCGAAAGCAGCGCCAGAACCCATGGCAAAACCAATTGATAGTTGACCCAGATGACGAGCCAGCCTGTCCATGGACCTGTGAGATAACATGGCATGATGAGGAAAGAATAGGCTCCCTTGGGCAATAAATTGTTTGAAAAATTCTTTATCCCAAGCAAGTTTAAATTGAGGAATAAAATTTTCTGAAAATGTATTGTAATCTGATGATAACCATATATTTTCAATCGTTTTTGAATTTTCTTTATTGATTTTTAGAGAGGTTAGTCTGAGCAACTTTTCATTGGATGTTTGAGGATCTGCGACTAGAAAGAGTCTATCTGAGGCATTAAAGATAAATTGTAGGGGCTCAGAGATGTTTTCAGGGGCTGTAAATACACAGAAATCGAAGTTGTTATTTAGTAATTCTATGAATGAAAGTATTTTATTATTAATTATTTCTGAGAATAAATTAATTTTTATTTGAAGTATTTCAAGTCCTGAGGCGTGGACAAAAATATACTTACTGATTTCATCTTCATTTTGTAATGCGCCATTTCGGACGTTATCGGCATCTAGT
>JBJXGI010000050.1:0-27942 GCA_046153645.1 Elusimicrobiota bacterium
CCGTGCGTCATAATAGGAGGCTATGACAATCGACATGGACGACTCAAATATTACAGATATTGCTGGTATACGGAAGGTACTCAAGGGCATCACCGGAATAAAACTCAAGGGACATTCGCGTGATGAGAAATATGCATGGCTCAACCGAACACTCGAACGGTTCGGTTATTTCAAGCTCTGCAAGAAAGACAAAGCCATTCTCAAGGGCTACGCTCAAGCCATCACCGGTTACTCTGATGCCCAAATCACTCGACTCATTACTTGTAAAAGACGACGGGGAAACATTACTGTTGAGCCATCTACGCGCCATCGTTTCAGCCGACGTTATACCCCTGAAGACATGGCACTTCTGCTGGAAACAGATAACATTCACCAGCGTCTTTCTGGACCTGCGACCAAGGCCTTGTTCCAGAGGGCCTTTCATCTCTACGGGGATCAACGTTTTCTCAGGCTCAAAGAGATATCCGTGGCCCATCTCTATAACTTACGCTCTACTAAGAATTATCAAAGACGCACTTTGGTCTTGGCCAAAACCAATCCCGTTAAACGCAGCATCGGCACACGGAAAAAACCTTCTCCCAACGGCCGCCCTGGATATCTGCGTGTGGACACTGTTCACCAAGGAGACAAGGATAAAGTCAAAGGCGTCTATCACATCAACATCGTTGACGAGGTCACTCAATGGGAAATCGTCGGGGCCGTGGAGGGTATTTCTGAAATCTTCTTGGAACCTCTACTGGAAAAATCGCTCGACCGTTTTCCCTTTATCATCTCTGGGTTTCATTCTGACAACGGTTCGGAATTCATCAACGATCGTGTGGCCCAACTCCTTAACAAACTCCTCATTGAACAAACCAAGTCACGTTCCAGGCGCACCAACGATAATGCTTTGGTTGAGGGCAAAAACGGCAGCATCATTCGTAAACAAATGGGTTATGCCCACATCCCCCGTCGTCATGCCACTCAAATTAACAACTTCTACATGACTCATCTTAACGATTATCTCAACTTTCATAGGCCTTGTGGCTTCGCCACAACCATTACAGACCGCAAAGGCAAACAGAAAAAAATCTATGAAACCTGGCTGACTCCCTATGATCGTTTGAAAACCCTAAAGAACTGGGAAAAATCTCTCAAGACCACTATTACACCTGAGCAGCTTGCTCAATTCGCTTCCGCTCACAGCGATCACCATTTCGCATCTCAGATGCTCAAAGCTAAAGAAAAACTCTTTTCTTCTCTCGGTACAACTTGATTTCTACGACGCACGGCTTGATTCTTATTTGAGGCTCATTCTTGGATTGGAATATGCTGTGATAAATTGGCGAAGGAACCCAGTTGGTTATTGATCTGGGATAGATTTCATATTTCTGCTATTCTATTGGCATGATGAAGATTATTCAAATTGACCCTGAAGTAATGGGCGGAACCCCTGTTTTCAATGGAACTCGCGTGCCAATTCAAACTCTTTTCGACTATATTGAAGGAGAAGAAACAATCGATGAATTTATTGAAGATTTTCCTACTGTTACGAAGGTTCAAGTTATTCAATTATTAGAAGAACTTAAAAAACAAGCCCTTAAAACAGCTGCATGAGAATCCTTTTTGACGAATGCGTTCCCAAGCGCCTTCGAAGGCTTTTACCGGATTACGATGTTAAAACAGTTCCGGAAGCGAATTGGGCGGGAATTAAAAACGGAGAACTTCTCAAGAAAGCAAAGGATAATTTTGATGTTTTTATTACAGTTGATCGTAATCTTTCCTTTCAACAAAATCCCTCTTCTGTTGTTATACCAATTGTCGTTATCCACTCCTATTCCAATAAACTAAGAGATTTGGAACCTTTAATTCCTCAATTAGTCCAAGTCCTTCAAGCAAAACTAACTCTACAAGTTTACCACGTAGGAATCTAATTAAACTAGGTCTGGTTCTCGAGGGAGATTTCTCTTCTGAAAGGAATCTCTTGATTTATGAATCGTTGTTTATCACGTTAAATGACAACATGAGTGAAATGAATATTTTAGTGTCTTGATTCTCTATTAACTAAACTGCTAATCTCCGACGACCTACCATGAATTTTCTTAACCGTTTAGAACGAAAATTGGGATGGCTTTCAATTGAAAGGCTTCCCATGTATGTTGTTACCGCGCAAGCGCTCATTTATATTTGGGGGAAAATGAACCCAGATAACTTGCATTGGTTGGCACTGGATCCGCAAGCGATTATTTATGGGCATGAATATTGGCGCCTCATTACTTTTCTATTTATTACTCCGCTTCAAAACCCACTTTTTGCGTTTTTCTTTTTATATTTATTATTTGTTTATGGTGAGGCATTAGAGCAAGCGTGGGGAAGTTTTCGTCTTACTTTGTTTTTTTTGATCGGGGCCATTGGAACCATGATTGGGGGGCTCTTTTTTCAAAGTTATGACGGCGCCTTTTATTTGAATACCAGTATTTTTCTGGCTTTTGCGGCCGTTCACCCCGACTTTCAGGTTTATTTGTTTTTTGTAATTCCGGTCAAAGTAAAGTGGTTGGCTTGGGTAACCTGGGCTTATTTTATTTATGTTTTATTTTTATTGCCGATTTCGGCTAAAATGGGACTCATCGTTTCATTGGCCAATTATTTATTATTTTTCGGAAAACATCATGTCGAATATACCGCGCAACTTATTGCGCAATATCGCCGGCGTCAAAGGTTTAAAAATTCTTTAGATTAACTATGTCTCATATCGAAACCCCCTCCAATCCGGCCGATTCACTGCCCAGCGATTCTCCTAAAGTCGTTACGCCTCTCATGCAGCAATATTTAAGCGTCAAGCTTAAATACCCTGATGAAATCTTGTTTTTTCGCTTGGGTGATTTTTATGAAATGTTTTATGAGGACGCTCAGCGGGCCGCTCCTATTCTAGAGGTGGCTTTAACGGCCAGACAGGCTGTCCCTATGTGTGGAATTCCCCATCATGCCGCGACCAGTTATATTTCGAAACTTTTGAAAGCGGGTTTAAGTGTGGCAATGGCTGAACAATTAGAGGACCCGAAAAAGACCAAAGGAATGGTCAAGCGAGATGTTGTTCGAGTTATTACCCCTGGAACCATTGTCGAAGATGAGCTTTTGCCGGGCAAAGCGAATAATTTTCTGGTCTCTATTGCCGTTTTAAAAGGGGAAAAAGGTCAAGTTCGTTGGGCATTGGCCGCCGCCGATGTGTCAACGGGTCGCCAATGGGTTTTGGAAGAGCCTTCTGATATGGCTTTTAATTCACTTAAGTCTCATTTGGTTTCATTGGCTCCTAGCGAAGTTCTTCTTTTAGGTGAGGCGGCTTCCTTTATTTCACCCATTCTTGATAAAAAAGCTGTGGTTCGTTTTGAACCGGTGCCCGCTCAAACACCTCGTCTCATTGAACAGGCACTGGCTGGCATTAAAAATTATTTGGCCAGAGATAATGCGAGTGCACTGGCTAGTTTACAATCGCCTGAAGTGTTACCCAGTGAGTCAACAGGAATCTTATTTTTAGATGAAACAGCAGTGAGACATTTGGAATTGGTGGCCTCTTCTGACCCCTTACATTCTAGTCCTACTTTATTATCTGTCATTGATAGAACTGTCACTTCCTTAGGAAGTCGTTTGATTCGGTGGTGGTTGCTTCATCCCAGCAGAAAGCGCGATGTGATTGAAGATCGACTAAATCAAGTTGAAGAATTAATTGAGTCTCCTTCTATGAGAGAAGAACTTCGCCAAACCTTAAAAGAAGTGGCCGATATTGAACGCATCTGTGTTCGTGTTCAGGGCGGATCTGCTTCCCCGAGAGATTTGGCTTCTTTGAGGATGAGCATTTCGCGCTTTCCGCAAATTCAAAAAATTTTGCAGCGAGCGACATCTCAAGGGGGAGCGCAATATTTTCAAAAAAATATTTTGGCTCTTCAAATACCACAAGAACTCTCCGCTCTTTTAGAAAATCAATTAACCGATGAACCTCCGGCCAAGCTAAGTGATGGAGGGGTTATTCGTGATTGATTTTATCCCGAACTAGATGAATTAAGAGAACTTCGTCGCAACGGAAAAAAATGGATTGCCGCTCTTGAAGCGTCTGAACGAGATCGAACCGGTATTGGTTCAATGAAAATTGGTTTCAATGACGTGTTTGGATATTACTTGGAAGTGTCAAAGACGAACATTAACAAGGTTCCTTCTGATTGGATTCGAAAACAAACACTCACCAATGGAGAACGATATGTCACCCCAGCGCTCAAAGAACAAGAAGAAAAAATATTAGGCGCTGAAGATAAAATTTTGGCACTGGAAACGCGTCTTTATGCGGAACTGGTTCACCAGGTGGCGGCGTTTGCTCCGTCTATTCAGAAGTCAGCGCAAGGAATTGCGCATATTGATGCAATTGCTTCACTCTCTCAAGCCGCTTTAGAGCATCACTTTGTTCGCCCTGACATCAATGATTCTAATCATTTAAATATTAAAAATGGTCGCCATCCTGTTATTGAAAAACATATCGGGCGAGATCGTTTTATTGCCAACGATCTTGTTATGGATGATGAGAGGCGAATTTCTCTTATTACAGGTCCCAACATGGCAGGGAAATCAACTTATTTAAGACAGGCAGCCCTCATTGTTATTTTGGCTCAAATGGGATCTTTTGTTCCGGTGGAATCGGCGCAGATTGGTTTGGTTGATAAAATTTTTACACGGATTGGCGCGTCAGATCGATTGGCTCAAGGGCAGTCGACGTTTATGGTTGAAATGCAAGAAGTGGCTACTTTAATGAAACATGCCACCAGTCGGAGTTTGTTGATTTTAGATGAAGTGGGCAGAGGCACTTCCACTTATGATGGTGTTTCCATTGCTTGGGCGGTGGTTGAATACTTATCTAAATTAACGCCGCGAGCGCTTTTTGCGACACATTATTTTGAATTAACTCAATTGGAAGGTTTACTCCCGGGAGTGTTTAATTCTCACGCGACCGCTAAAGAATGGCCGGGTGCAGACGGTAGAAGGCAGGTGGTTTTTCTTTATCAAATTTTAAATGGGGCCGCCGACAGGTCCTATGGAATTCATGTCGCTGAAATGGCGGGGATTCCTTCTGACTGCACCAAGCGCGCACGGGACATTTTAAAAGAGCTCGAAGTGGGCAGGAAAGACTCCGCCACCAAAAAATTAACCAGTTCAATTGAGCAGTTAGAATTTTTTGGCGGTCACCCTGTTGTCGAAGATTTAAAAAATATCAACGCCAATAATTTAACACCTTTAGAAGCTTTGAACAAACTATCGGAACTCATTCGAAAAGTGCAGGAGTAAGTTTTAATGTCGACCATCCCCTCCCGAATAAAACAGCTTCCTGATGATCTCATTACGCGTATTGCCGCGGGTGAAGTGGTTGACCGGCCAGCCTCTGTTATAAAAGAATTGGTAGAAAACAGTATTGACGCCGGAGCAACGCGCATTTTAATTGAGATTGAAGCGGCGGGAAGAAATCGAATTCTTATTTCTGATAATGGATCTGGAATGACCAAAGAAGAAGCGCTCCTCGCATTAAAACGGCACGCCACTTCAAAAATTAATTGTCTAGAAGATTTAGAAGCCCTTCAAACCTTTGGCTTTAGAGGAGAAGCCGTTCCCAGTATTGCTTCTGTTTCTAAATTCAAATTGGCCACTCGTTTTTCTCAAGAAGAAATAGGTTGGGAATTTGTGGTAGAAGGGGGGAAAGTTATTTCAGAAACCCCCATCGCTCGCGAACCAGGAACCACCATTGAAGTAAACGAACTTTTTTTTAATACACCCGCTCGGTTTAAATTTCTTAAAACTGACGCCACGGAACGATCGCAGTGTTTAAAAGTGATAGAAGAAATTGTTTTTGGATCACCTCAAGTTTCTTTTCAAATAAAAATTGAAGCTAATAAACCCAGCAACTTCCAAGGTAAAAATAATGAACCGCTCGAAACATTGCGCAATCGTATTGCCGAAGCCTGGGGGGGCAGATGGGACAATCAAATTCGTTCCGTTCAATCACAAGGTCAACATTTTCAAGTTCATGGGTTTGTAACAGACCCGAGCTTTTCTCAAGCAACACCCAAGTATCAATATCTCTATATTAATAGAAGACCGGTGCAAAATCGTCGTTTAGCCCGAGCTATTTATGACGCTTATACCGGGCAACTATTTACAGGTCGCCATCCGGGTTGGGTGTTGTTTTTAGAAGTCGATCCGGCTTCTGTTGATGTTAATGTTCACCCAACGAAACGAGAAGTGAAACTGACCCATGAAAGTGAACTCTACGGATTTCTATTAAATGCGGTAAAAAGTTCTTTGCAAGGGTCGGAGGGTTCAGGGGTTCAATTGTTTCAATCAGAATCTCGCCCATCCTCTGAACAGTGGAAACCTATTTTTTCAGGGGGAACTCCATCACGAGTTTCGCCCGCGAATTTTATTTCTCCTCAGGCCATTGAGGCTTCTTTAGATCAGCTCTATCAAAGATTACCTGAGGACAAATCTGTCGCTACTTTGGACCCCGAAGATTTAAGAATGCTTGATTTGCGAGATCCTGATCTCAAATTTATATGCCAGATAAGGCAGACATTTATTTTGGCGGAATCTAAGGTGGCGCTTCTCGTGATCGATCAGCATGCAGCGGCGGAAAAAGTGGCTTATGAAAAATTGATGAGTAACTTTACTTCCGCCAAACCCGCTGTCCAAATGCAATTGGTGCCATTTACATGGGAAGTTTCATTTAATGTTTCGCCATTGGTTGAAAATAATTTGCAGGTATTTAATAAGTTGGGGTACCTTATTGAGCCGTTTGGGAAACAAACGTTTCTTGTTAAAGGCGTGCCGGCTCATTTAAATCCAAATTTAGATTTACATTCTTTGCTCGATGGGATTAGCGATATATTGGGGGATCCCACTGACAAACGAGGGGGAATTGAACGAAATATTGAACATCGAATGGCGGCCATGACAGCGTGCAAAGCTTCTGTTAAAGCGGGAGATGTTTTATCCCCCTTAGAATGTCAGGCTCTTTTAAAACAATTGCCTGAATGTAGAAATCCTTTTACGTGCCCTCACGGTCGGCCCACGGTGATCAGAATTCCTTTTAATGATTTAGAAGTAAGGTTTAGAAGAACTTAATAATTAAATCTGATAAGATTTTTCTATGAGTATCCTAGAAATAATTAAAAAGTCAGCTGAAAATAAAATATTATTTTTACCACATGCTGTAAATCAAATGTCAAGACTTGATAGAATGATTACTCCGTCTGAAGTAAGGAAAGTTATTAGTTGTGGTGAAATAATTGAGAATTACCCAAAGGATATTCGTGGGCACAGTTGTTTGATGTTAGGTTTTGGAGATAATAAAAGACCTATTCATGTTGTTTGTGCACCTAAAAATGAATTTTTAGCTATTATTACTGCTTATATTCCTTCAGGAAATGAATGGAAGGAAGATTTCAAGGAGAGGAAAAAATGAATTGCATTCATTGTCAAGGAAAAATGTTGAAAAAAACTGCTCCTTATCATATTGATCGTCAAGGATTTCATGTGGTTATTGATGTTGTCCCAGCATGGGTTTGTTCTCAATGTGGTGAAGTTTATTTTGAAGAATCTCAGGTGGAATCTATTCAAAATGTTATTCGCGCTCTTGATACCCAGATTTCTAAGCTTCCAAAATCAGCTTAATTTCTATTCCTTCGAATGTTGATCCTCGCTAAAATCGTTGCCAAAATATTGTCCATCTTAAATGGGGAAGTTTCTCCTCGTCAGATTGCCGCCGGTTTTTCTATTGGTGTTTTAATTGGACTATTACCTTTGGGTGGTCTTATGTCCCTGTTTGTTATTTTTGGTGCGTTTCTCATTAATGTGAATTTGGCGATCATGTTTGTGGCGGCAGGAATTTTTAAGATTATTGCTTACGCTATTGATCCTATTGCCAATCAGATTGGTTATCAATTGTTAACTCAGGTTCCGGCTTTGACACCCTTTTGGACCAAGCTTTACAATTTGCCTGTTGTTCCTTACACAAAGTTTAACAACACCTTGGTGTTGGGCAGTTTGGTGTTAGGGATTGTTCTTCTTATTCCTGCTTATTTTTTAGCCAAAAAAGGAATTGTTCAATATCGGACTCATTTAAAACAAAAAGTACTGGATCTTAAAATAATGAAAATGTTCCAAGCCAGTTCTATCTATCAGTATTACCAATCTTTTAAAGGGATTGTTGGAAAATAATGAAATTTCTCTCTTTCATTCGATGGAAGTTTGTTATTCCTATGCTAATTTTTTTGGCGGCATTTATTGTTTTTTTCAAATTCTTTTTTGATCCTTTGTTAGAAAAATCGATTGAATATGTTGGGTCCCAGGCCAATGGGGCAAAAGTTGAAATTGATCATTTAAAAACAAATTTATTAAAAGGGCGATTTGAAATTGAACGTCTTCAAGTTGCCAATGAGCTTGCGCCCATGACAAATGTGTTTGAATCAGGAACCATGGCTTTAGAGTTGGTTCTCGGTGATCTTTTCTCCAAAAGGTTTATTATTAATGAATTGAAGTTGGCCCATTTGCAATTTGGCACTGCTCGTAAAACATCGGGAGCTATTCCTAAAAAACCAAAACCCGCTGACGCGTCGTCCAGTTTAGCAGACAAGCTTTTAGAAAAGTACAAAGGGCGATTTGAACTGCAATTGGATGGAATAAAAGCCGATTTAAATTCGCGTATTGAGTTTGATCCCAAAGATTTGTTAATTGTTAAACAAGCCAATTCATTAAAAACTCAAGTGGAGGCTTTTCCTTCATCTTGGGAAAATAAAGTGAATAATTTAAACATCGAAACTCGCCTTAAAGAGATTGAAACAAAAATAAAAACTCTTAAAGAAACACCCACCAAAGGGCCCGAAGCATTAATAGCGATTCCTCAAGCCATAAAAAAAATTCAAGAAGTTAAAGACGGGCTCAATAAAATAAAAAGTGACGTTGAAAATACCAAAAATGATTTTTCTAATAGTATTAAAGAATTTCAATCTGGTATTAGAGGTTTAAGTTCAGCAAAACAACAAGATGTGAACGGGCTGCTCTCACGTTTAAATTTAGATTTTGCTGATCCCAAACGAATTGTAGAAGGACTGATTGGTCCTGATGTTCTTTATAAATTTCGACTGGTTGCTCACTATATAGAAGTCGCGCGTGCGTATATGCCAACTCAAAAAGTGGAAGACGCCGTGCCACCTCGGCCACGTTTAAAAGGAATCGATATTAAATTCCCAACACCCGCTACCCCGCCATCTTTTTGGCTGAAAAATTCTTTTTTAAGTGGTGTTTATAAAGGAATTGCTGCTTCTGGAACAATGAAACATATCACCAGTGAACCGTCAAAAGTGGGATTGCCCATGATGTTTGATTTTAAAGGAGGAGAAGGATCTCAACAATTATCTTTATCGGTTCTTTTAGATCACACCAAAGAAATTTATAAAAATAGCGGGAAGTTTTATGCCTCAGGTTTCCCGGTCACTGATTTTGTTTCTGAAGGGCCATTGGCTCAAGCGCTTAAGAAGGGAATGGGTGGTGTTAATTTAACTGTCAACATGGTTGAGGGAGCTGATTTTTCTGGAAAAGTGCAATTTAATTTATCCGACTTACAATTTAATGATGAGAGCTTATTGAATGCGGTGGGTTTAAAGAATTTAGATCTTTCTAAAAAAGAAGATCAATTTAAAAAAATGTTTGTTGATAAATTAGCGCGTGCCATTGAGAAAACACCACAAATAGCATTCTCTGGTGATTTGTCTGGAACTTGGAATGACCCCGATATTGATATCAAATCAAACCTTGAACCAATCATGAGCTCAGTTGTAAAAGATTCTCTGGGTGATGCTATTAATGAACAAAAGAAAAAGTTAGAAGAACAATTGTCCAAAATTGTTTCAGAAAAGACGGATGAGTTGAACTCACAATTGGCTGCGGGTCAATCAGCCATAGATGCGAAATTAAAAGAATTTCAAACTCAAATTGAAGCGAAAATGAAAGAAGTTACTGGGCTTAATTTTCATTCTATTTCAGAAGAAAAATCTCTCCCCAAAGTTAAAATTCCTAAATTAGACGGTCTTTTTAAAAAATAAGCCTAGAATTCAATCAGTTTTTTTCTCTGGCAGCTTCGTGTTCTCTCTATTATCTTTAAGGCTATGAAGAAACCAGATGATTCCTTAAAAACAGTTCACATAAAAGATTTTGAACCCATCCCCCAAGATTTACTTAATGTTTTTCCTGAAGGTCTCATTAAAAAACATTTCATAGTTGCTGTATCTAAGAAAAACGATCGTATTTTGGCTGTTGTCCCTCAATTAGAAGGAATTATTAAACCCGATGGTCTTAAAATGGTCGCAGGTTGCCCAGTGGATTTAATGGTGGCACCGGTAGATGAAATTATTGAATTTATCAAAGACCATTATGGTGTTGCAGGTTTGATCAACTTGCCAGAAATCGAAAAGAAAAAAGAACCTCTTGCTGAAACCATTAAATTGGTGATGCCGGTTTCTATTCCAGAAAAATCCTCCATTTCTCCTTTCATTGAAAAATTTATTATTGGCGGAATTAAAAATAGAGTTAGCGAAATTATTTTGGAATACAAAAATAAAAAAGTTTATGTTCGACATCGAATTCACGGAGTTCTTATTGCTGATCCTCGATTTCAGATTTCTGAAGAAGAATCAAAGCGTCTGATTCAAGACATAGAAAATATCTGTTCAATAGAAAAAGAAATTGATTTTGAATGGGGGGAAGCCAAAATCAATATTGAGCATGATAAAAATAATTGGCATGTGAATTTTTGTTTAAATAAAACGCGCTCATATACGCTTTTAACCGTTGCATTAACTCTTCGTGAAAACAAGATTTTAGATTGGAATGATTGGGGAATGGGGCCGCATCAATCGCGTGTCGTAGAAGACATGCTTAAGAAAACGCGAGGTGTAATTCTCTTTGTTGGAGAAGAGTGTGATGATATTGACTCCACTTTAAATGCATGTGCCCAAAATTTAGCAACGGCTGAAAGACATGTCATGGCTGTTGGAACTGAGTTTGATAGTTCCTGTGAACAATTTGAACAACTTGTTTCGCCTCATGACAAAGCTCAGTTCTCTAAGATGATTAAACTTGCTTTTAAACATAAACCTGATGTGTTACGGGTTAATCCCATTGTAAATAAAGATGATCTTGAACTTTGTTTTCATGAGTCTTTAAAAGGGCACTTAATTATAGGCAGAATTTTTGGAAGGGATTCGATTGATGTCATTATGCGTTTGATTTCTATGGGGGTTCCTCCTTATTTAATTGGCGCGGGCCTTATCGGAATTGTTGCTCAAAGAAAATTAAGACTTCTTTGTTCTGTGTGTCAGGATAAAGATCATGTTTCGAGAGAACAGTTAAAAGAATTGGCGATTCCTGTTGCCATGCAACCGGCGTCTTTTTATTTTGGAAAAGGATGCGAACAGTGTTTTAGAACAGGTTTTGATAAGGAAATGAATATTTTTGAAATTCTTCAAATGGATGACGATATGAGAGTTCATCTCAATCAAGATCTCAAAAAAGAAGACATGAAAAGCATGTTCAAAAACTCAGGTTTAATGACTCTTCGGCAAATTGCGGTTCATAAAGCCATTAATGGGCAGACTTCATTAGCAGAAGTTCTTCGCGTGACTCTTTAATGATTTCCTAAGACAGTTTCCGCTGTGGCCGGAGTCGGTAGTATGCCATTGGCTCTGGCCATCCAATAAACAAACAGATAATCCGTAGGTGGATATTGTTTTTTCTCATCGCCTTCTAATCGTCGAGGATTTCTCTGCCAGAGGAATGAATCTTTCGGTCGGTGAGATATAGGGAGTGGTTCGCGAGAGTATTTAGAACTGACGCCTCCTCCTAGCTTTTCTCCAATAAATGAACCTGATTCTCTCCAGTAGTCAGGGCCAAACCCTTCTCTATTCATGGGGTAAAGGCTCAATTTGTATCGAATAAAATCAGCATATTCGTTTTTAATGCGAGACTTTATTTCTGGTTTTGAATTTTCTGTTAAAAAACAAGAAGCATATAGCGCATGGGCCATGGGATTGTCTTCATTTTTATTAATTTCCCACCATCTATCTAATAAAACCATATATGATTTTCGTATTTGAGAGTCTTTTTCTAGTTGAATTAAATTATAAAGTGCAAGAACGCTTAAATAACCACCACGCTCTAAATTAGATTCTTTATTTCCTGCTATGAGTTGGCCTAGTTTCTCTTCAATCCCAAACCAATAAATAGCCGTCTTGAGAAGTTCATTTTGAGTGAATAAGTTATTCAGATAATATTCTTTGTTTAAATTTCGATTGGTTATTGTGGCCGCTGTTTTGAGGATATGAAGGGTTAAAATTGAGTTTCCTGATAGAATTTTTAAATCTTCTAATGTTTTAAATCGAACTTTGTTTTTTTCTGGCGGAAATTTTTTGAGTGATTTGGTTAAAAGTACCGCTAACTTTTCTGCTGGGAAATAGGGGTTTTTTGTTTTAAACGAAATAAGGTCATTTCGTGATTGTTCTTTTAATAAATCTCTGGCACGCGCGATAAGCTGTGTTACTCCATTAAGAGTGGGAATAACATTGTTGAACATAATATCTTCATCTTGAGTCAGCAGGGCTTTTTTAAAAACCCGTAGTCCTGGCCACAAGTCTGAAAAGGGGAGAAAACGACTTATTTGTTTGAGAGTTCTAATGGTATTTTTTTGAACCTTCTTCTGCGCGAATAATTTTTTTATTCCAATTCGAATCTCTGATTCCGTAAGGTAAGGAGTTAAACTTAATATATTTTGAGAATTTTTCATGACGATTAAATTATCATTGATTAATTTATAGGAAATTCTTTCAATATCTTCTTTCAGGCGCTTTTTTAGTGGGCTTGGCCTTAAAACAGGATAGATGGAAGATGCTGCTAAAAAGTAGGCTGTATAAACGTCTTTGCTTGGATTTTTGGGGTGAGGGTTGCCATCAGAGTCAACATAGCGCACCAAAATGGGCGAATCTTCAGTTCCTTTTACCACTGAGTGTAATGTTTCTAATACGTTTTCTAATTGACTGTAAGTCCATTCATCTTTCGTGACGCTATATTTCCATGCTAAGGACGCGGCATAAAAACTGGTGTAGGTTGTTGCGTCTCCTATTTCATCAGCTTCGTTGTTGGTTTTTCTGGAAACAACAAAGCCATTTTCTAAAAATTCATTTTGCATGAGTTGTGAAAACTGGCGGGCTTTTTCTTCTAGGTTTTGGTCTGATTGAAATGTCAGTCGGGAGATTTTAATTTCTTTAATAGCACCATTAATAAGGCCATACCAAAAAACTCGTGGCTCAATGGTGTGCCCTTTTCTTCCGCTGGTAGATATGTCCATCCATTTCGTTTCAAATTCGCCTGTTTTTGAAAAGTCGCCCACTTGAATTTCTCGTTTATTGAGACAAACGTCATCGGTGGTATCCCATATTTCAATTCTAAAGAGTCCATAGCTGTTATAAAAAAGACCTTTACGAGGATAATGTCCGCGTCTTAATGAAAATGAAAAGCGATATAAACCGGGCTCTAAAAGGAGAGGTTCTGTGAGATTCTTAAAGATATATTCGGGAGAGTCCTTTTGATAATCACGTTCACTATTAATTTTTAGTTCTCTTAAAAAATGGACCGGGGGGGATTCGGGAAGCGGAGTTGTAAACCCTCTTGAAGGGTGGGTGGCCCCCCAGAAAAAGACAACCAATAAAAAAGTTGCCATCTTTTTCCGCATGAAATAAGTGTAACTCCAAAAGCCGTGAAATGCATCTAGTATAATGACCACAATCGATTTGATTATTAGCACTGAAAATTATGCTGAAAGAAAATTATTTATTCATCCAACAAAAAATTGAAAAAGCAGCTCATAAAAGTGGGAGAAAGTTAAGTGATATCACTTTGGTTGTGGTGACTAAAACTATTCCTGCCGAGCTTATTCAGCAGGCGCTTGATTGTGGGGTTATTCATCTAGGAGAGAATAAAGTTCAAGAGGCTCACCAGAAACGGCCTTTTTTGGAAAAGTTTAAAGCAACTCACCATTTGATCGGTCATTTGCAAACCAATAAAGCGAAAAAAGCTGTTCAGTTATTTGATTTAATTCAATCCGTTGATAGCTTTAAATGCGCGGAAGTGCTCAATCGAGTCGCAAAAGACGCAAATAAAAGACAACGCTGTCTCATTGAAGTAAAAACGTCCGATGAAGAAAATAAAACGGGTCTTGCTCGCTCTGAAGTCGATCAGCTCATCAGTGAATTCACAAGATATGATAATTTGGTTCTTGAGGGCCTAATGACAATTCCTCCTCTTTCTTTGGAGGGAGAAAAATTAAGGAATCATTTTAAAGAATTTAAAAAATTCTTCGATGATAAAAAAAATGCTTTTAGAGAAAACCCGATTCTTTCGATGGGAATGTCCAATGATTTCGAAGTGGCGATCGAAGAAGGGGCTACCATGGTTCGGTTAGGTCGGGCTTTTTTTGGAGAAAGGTTGAAATGACTATGAACATAAAAGTGGGATTTATTGGTTTCGGACGAATGGGATCTGCAATGGCACTTGGCGCTCTTGAATCCAAGGTTTTAAAATCAACTCAATTATTCGCTTTTGATCCTAATAATTCGGCCAAGAAGATAATGAAAAGGTTGGGGGTTCGTTTCTTTCCAAATGTTGAAGACGTTATTAGAAATGTAGACGTCTTATTTTTGTGTGTTAAACCACAATCAATGAACGAACTATTGGAAGAAATTTCAGGATGTGTTAAAAAAGAAAACCCCGTTGTTGTTTCCATTGCAGCGGGAATCCCTATCAAAAAATTCGAAAATAAATTTGGTGCTCAAGTGGCTATTTTTCGAGTTATGCCCAATACACCAGCTTTATTGCGAGCTGGAATGAGTGTGATGAGTCGCGGGAAAAATACAACCAGCACTCAAGAATCTTGGGTGAGAAAAATATTATCAGGATTGGGAGAGGTGACTTCTTTGCCAGAATCTTTGATGGACGGCGTCACGGCTGTTTCTGGATCAGGCCCAGCGTATGTTTTTTATTTGGCTGAAGCGATGCTCATGGCAGCCAAAAAATTTAAGATTCCAGAAAAAGTGGCAAAAATGATTGTTGATCAAACAATTTTTGGAGCAGGACTCATGTTGAAAAAAAACGCGCAATCAGCTGAAGAATTAAGGAAACAAGTAACGTCTCCCGGTGGAACAACAGAGGCCGCGATTCGTTTTTTTGATGAAACTTCTGTTAAAAGTTTAATTGCGCAAGGACTCGTTCGAGCTTCTCGTCGTTCTCAAGAGCTCGCGAGATTGCTGGAAAATTAGAATCTATGGTTATTCGAGTTCGGGTTATTGCCAATGCTAAGCACTCTGAGGTTATGGGACGGCTGGGGTCGGTGGTTAGAGTGAGAATCGCAGCCCCTGCGATTGATGGGAAGGCAAATGAAGAATTGATTCAATTTCTCGCCGAGTTTTTTGAAGTAAGAAAGTCCAGTGTTTCCATCTTAAAGGGGGAAAAGGGAAAAGAAAAGATTATTCAAGTAGAGGGGAAGCCTGACCATCAACTTGAGCACATCATGCAATCAATTCCATAATTTTTCCCCTAAATGAGTGAAAACGAAGTAAAATGCACGCTCATTCTCAGATGTTGTTCCCGATAAAAAATTGGAAATGACATTCAAATTAAACGAGGTTTTATGGCTAAATTAAAAGAAGATAACAGAAACGATATGTCCGTTGAAGCGCTCATGCTCACCACAACCAAGGATAAGTATAAATTGGCTTTTTCTGCTATTCGTTGGGCGAGAGAAATTAAGAAGGCCGAAAATTCCACTGAATCCATGCCGACATTAATAAATCGAGCGATGAAAGAAATTATTCTGGGAAAAGTAACTATCAAAGAAATTGAAAAGCTTCCTTTGGTTTTAAAAGCTCCAACTCCTCATCATGAGACAGCTCCAGCTGGGGTTGTGCCTGTAGCAGTCGCATCAGAAACGCCTGCCGACAAACTATTAAAATCGAAGGATTAAAACTAAAGTCCCATGCCTAAAGCCCGCGTGCTCCTTGGAATTTCAGCGAGTATAGCTGCGGTTAAAACACCTGAGCTTGTCCGGTTATTTGTAGATCACAACTTTGAAGTGAAATGTTTTCTTACACAAGAGGCAACACGGTTTGTGTCGCCTCTTGTATTATCTACTTTTTCCAAATCAGCTGTTCTCAGTGATATGTTTGGTCCTGATGCCTATCAGATGCCGCACTTAACCTGTGTTGAAAGTTCTGATTTATTATTAATCGCCCCCGCTTCTGCTGTCATGTTAGGTCGTTGCGCACAAGGGCTTCCAGAAGATCTGGTTTCTTTGGCTTATATTTCTACTACGACTCCTGTTTTTATGGCGCCAGCCATGCATAACACTATGTGGGAACATCCAGCGACACAAGCCAATGTGAAAGTTCTGAAAGATCGCGGTGTTCAGTTCCTTGGGCCATATGCGGGGCCATTGGCAGATAAAACGCATGGCGAAGGACGCATGTCTGAACCTCAAGAGATTGTTGAAGCAATAGAAAAATTTCTAAAGAAGTAATTCCTTGGTTTTAAAAAATCTACATGTTCTTATTACAGCAGGTCCTACCCGTGAATATTTAGACCCTGTTCGATATATCACCAATTCATCTTCAGGAAAAATGGGCATAGAACTGGCAAACTCTTTTTTAAAAAAAGGGTTCAACGTTACTTTGGTTTGTGGTCCAACTTCTTTGGTTTTACCTAAAAAATCTAAAAATATTTCAGTTGTTTCTGCTTTAGAAATGTTTCATGTAGTTCAAAAAAAGATAAAAAAAGTGGATGTGTTTGTCGCCACGGCTGCGGTGGGAGATTGGCGTTTTGAAAAAATTTCTAAGATAAAAATGAAAAAAAATAAAAACCGTTTTCTCTCTATTAAACTCAAGAAAAATCCAGATATTTTGGCTTTTGTTGGTGAGCAAAAAAAGAAAGGTTCAAATTTGTTATCAGTTGGTTTTTCTTTGGAGACTCACGATGTTGAAACTTTTTCTAGAGGCAAACTGATAAACAAAAATGCTGATTTGATTGTGGCCAATACACCGGAAAGTTTTTCAGATAAAAATATTCGACCTGTGTTTGTTTATAAGAAAGCGCTCAGCGCACTTGACCCTCACCCTGACCCTCTCCCTTTCAGGGAGAGGGGAAAACTTTTAGATTCTTTCCTCGATTTTGTGGAGAAGAAAAAACATAAATCCCCTCTCCCTTTGGGAGAGGGTCAGGGTGAGGGAAAGGCTGTAATCACCTTCAATAAATTTCCACAAATATCCAAAAAGAAGTGCGCCAGTCTTATTGTGAAGTGGGTTGAAAATAAAATTAAAAATGACTAATCAGAAAAAAGAAATGATTGAACAAGTAAAACTCATTTTGGAAGAAAATGACGGAGAGATGACTTATTGGGGAGAGAAAATAAGTCCTCACCCCGGCAATTCGTTAGCCGAGGTTCAGAATGAATTAGTTCAAAATTTTAAAGAGCTGGATCCCGGGTCAACTCGCGAAACAGTTGTCCGGGATGACGTCGTGGCAAATGATCTCACTCATCTTAAAGATGTTGTTATTGGCGATTGTCATTTATGTCCGCTTGGAGACACGCGTATAAAATTGGTTTTTGGCGTTGGCAATCCTCAAACTGATGTCATGTTTGTGGGCGAAGGGCCCGGTTTTGAAGAAGACCGTAAAGGGGAACCTTTTGTTGGGAAAGCAGGGCAACTTCTCGATAAAATTATTGGGGCCATTAACTTAGATCGAACCAAAGTTTATATTGCCAATGTGGTGAAGTGCCATCCGATGAAAGATTCCACTCAACCAGAAAATCGTGGAAATGATCGCCCTCCAACAATTGAAGAAATGGAAAAATGTTTGCCGTTTCTTTTTCGTCAAATTGAAATCATTCAACCAAAAATTATTGTGACCTTGGGGTCCGTGGCGACCAAAGCGCTTCTTGACCGGTCCGGTGGAATTACGGCCTTGCGTGGGAAGATTTATGATGTTCAATTGGGAGAAAATAAATTTCGTACAAAAATTCTTCCCACATTCCATCCCGCGGCATTATTGCGTGATGACACACTCAAGCGCCCTGTTTGGGACGATATGAAGTTGTTAAGAGATTTCCTTCAGGAATAACGAAATAGTTTAATGACCATTCTAGAAATTGTTTGCCCCATTCCGTTGTTGAGAACATTTGATTACATTCTTCCCGATTCATTGGGCGTTTTAGATCCTATGGATTTGATCGGTTCGCGAGTTAGAATTCCTTTTGGCTTTCGAGATGTGATGGGATTGGTTGTGGGGGTGAAAACCCATTCCGATTTTGATGAAAAAAAACTAAAACCGATTCGTTCTGTTATCGATCAAAAGCCACTTTTAACCCCTTCTCTCATTGAGGTAGGAAAAAAAATATCTCACGACACTCTCTCATCATTAGGGGAAACATTGTTTTCTTTTTTTCCATCTAAAGGAAAAATATCTGATGAAGAAACCGCTTTAATTCAGTCGTCACATAGTTTTGAAAACTTAGCAAGGCAACTCAGTGTCGATCAACAAAAAGCCATTGAGAAAATTCATCAACTTTTACATGAGGGGTCTCCACAAGAAATTTTATTGTTGGGCGTTTCCGCGGCCGGTAAAACGGAAGTTTATTTATCAGCCATTCAAGATGTGTTAGCGCAAGGAAAAGAAGCGCTTTTTTTAGTCCCCGAAGTGGGGCTTTCGTATCAGATGTTTGAAATGGCCAAGCAGAAATTTAATTCTTCTCAAGTGGTTTTGTGGAATGGGCAAAAGACCGAGAAAGAACGGTGGCATATGTGGGATCAAGTAAAAAAAGGAGATGTGTCGATTGTTGTTGGTACGCGCTCAGCCTTATTTCTCCCTTTTCCACAATTGGGACTTATTATTGTTGATGAAGAACAGGATTCAGCCTATAAAGAACAAAGAAAACCTAGGTATTTAACAAGTCGTGCGGCCAAAATCAGAGGGAAAATTGAATCAGCTCATGTTTTATTTGGAAGTGCCACGCCGAGCTTAGAAATATTTCATGAAGCCAAAACTGGAAAAATGAATTTGATTGAGTTGTCAGAACGTGTGGTAGCAACATCAAAACCAAAAATTGATTTAATTGATTTGAAAGTTGAAAAGAAAAAAGGGGGGTTTTCTTTTCGTTTGTTGAAAGAAATTGAACGGACGGCTAAAGAAAAGAAGAAAACAATTTTGTTTATTAATAAACGAGGTTTTTTTCGGTACTTAAGATGTCCTGTTTGTTCATGGGTGGCCAAGTGTCCTCATTGTGCTGTTTCGCTTATTCAGCATAAGAAGAAAGATCAAATTACGTCTGTCATTACAGAGCTCAAAAAAAAGAAGACCATTAAAAAGTATCTTGAAGTGCTTGAATGCCATACGTGTGGATATCATCAGCCCTCTCCTTCAGAATGTCCCGAATGTCATGAAAAAAAGTTGTTTGCTGGCGGTTTTGGAACGGAACGCGTGGAAGAAGAATTAAAAGAAAATTTCCCTTGGATTCATTCTCTTCGTTGGGATAGCGACTCTCTTTCAAAAAAAGGAAAACAAGAAGAGGCTTATCAAAAATCACTCGGAGATGATGTTGATGTGTTGGTGGGAACTCAAATGGTAGCGCAAGGATTTAATTTTCCCGGAGTCACATTGGTGGGCGTGATCGATGCGGATTCTTCTCTTCATTTGCCTGATTTTAGAGCGGCTGAAAAAACATTTCAATTGATTGCGCAGGTGGCAGGTCGCGCGGGGCGAGAAATGGTGACAGGCCAAGTTTATATTCAAACCCATCACGCTGAACACGAAGCGTTGCAATTGGCCGCCCAACTTGATTACGCGGGGTTTTCTGAAAAAGAGTTAAAACATCGTTATGATTTAATTTATCCACCTTTTTCAAGGCTTATGACAGTGCGAACAATGGAAAAGAAAAAAAATAATGTAGAAAAAAAGATGAATGATTTTATTGAAAAAATATCAAATACAGAATGGCCGGAAGCCATTGGCATTTTAGGCCCTTATCCGGCCAAGGGAAAAGATTTTAAAGGGCAACTGCAAGTTCTATTCAAAGTTCCCCATCCCAGCTTTGAAATATTTCTCCAATTTTTAAGAGAAAAATATTTTTTCTCCACCCCACAATTCTGGGTTGATGTAGATCCATTTTAAAAATATCAAATGTTATAATTCTTAAATGAAACAAAATGAAATTAAACAGTATTTAGAAGAATTAAATGCTGAATTGTCCTATCAAAATGTCAAAGGCGAGATATGTCTTTATGGTGGAGCTGTTATGACTTTGGTCTATAATGCCCGTCCCAGCACAAAAGACGTGGATGCGGTTTTTGAACCTGCATCCGTTATTCGGGGTGCGGCTGTTAAGATATCAAAAAAAAATCAGCTTCCTGAAGATTGGATAAACGACGCAGTGAAAGGATTTGTTGTTCCTCATGATCGGCATGTTTTTTTTGATTTTTCTCATTTAAAGGTGTTTATTCCAGAAGCTGATTATTTGCTTGCGATGAAAGCTTTAGCGGCGCGTGTTGATGGAACTGATAAGCTTGATGTCAAATTTTTAGTAAAAAATATGAACATAAAGTCACTTCAGGAGGTTTTCGCCATTATTGAGAAGTATTATCCTAAACAACGAATCAAGCCAGCAACTCAATTTTTTTTAGAAGAGTTATTTGAAAATGATTTCAATTAACGAAACAAGAAGTCTTATTCAATCAGATCCTGAAAATTGGAGTGTTTATTTAATGGATTTTGTTGATGAGTTTAGGCGGAGTAAAAATATGGAGTTGCTTGATATCTTGTTTAAGAATTCTGACGAAAAATGGGATCCTTTATTAGCAGCGACGGTGGCCAGCCTTTGCGATGAGATGAAACTCAAAATCCCCGATTGGATTTTGGATATTCCTGCTTGCAAAGACCCTTGGTTTGTTTCGGGTGTTGAAAACTTAAAGGCGATTGCGCTTGTTGAAAGCCCACTTCAATTTAGAATCAGAAAAATTTTTGTTTTAGAAAATTTTCTTCACCGTGTTTAGAAAATCCAAAAAATCTTTCAGATGGGAATTTAATATTTTTATCAGTATGGGCTGACTAATCGATTGATAATCATGAATAGCGATGTTTCTAAAACCAATCATTTTTTTCATTTTTAGCCCCAATTCAGGTTTTAAAATTTTATTTTTAATTAAAAAATCAAACGCTTCTCTGGAATTTTGAGGGATGCCATATCTTTTTTCTGAAACGATATGCATGGCCAAGTCGATAGTTGCTTCACATGCGCGTTGTAGGTTAAGAATAATGGCATCTTGTCGATTTTTTATTTAAGAAAATATTTTTATCCATAAACGGTGCCTTCTTTTTTAATTCTGTCTAAAATCGGTTTTCGCTCTTCGTTTAAACGCGCGTAATCACTGAGGGCATACATTTCAAATTCCTGCTTTACTTTTTTATCGGAACAAAAAAGAATATGGCCTTTTTTAATGACTTGTATTCTCATAACAGTACTGGCGTCTTGTAGATTGATCAGGTCGACGTCTTTATTCCAATCACTGGCCAGTTCTTGGGCTAAGTCATAGTTTTTTACGGCGCTTATCTTTTTTGGGGATAAATAGGCGATATCAATGTCACTGTCATTCCGATTTCGGTTTTCAAAAAATGATCCAAAACCGTAAATTAAAGTTGGTTTTTGAGTTTTAAGACGTTTTAGTAAAGATTGAAGTAAGTAATTTTTTGTCATGAAAACCTTTAAGAAAAAAACAATACAGCTTGATCCTTAAAAAGTCAATTATGAATTGATTTGGTTGCGGTATTTTTTTGTCATTGATAAATCATTCAACAAATCATTTTTTGACTTTAATCGACTTGTAAAAACAACCTGTTTTTCATGCGTATTAAAATTAAAGTTAGATTGAACTTTTCATTGACTTTTTAGGGTTCCCCTTTACATTATCTTATATGTCAATCCGGTGGCGTCAAATCACATCTCATGGGGGGAGAACTATTTCTTCCCTTTTCTTTTCATTTCTCCGCTTCCGTATTTCCTTTCTAAAAAATATTTCTGCGAAGTTTATTAAACCGGTTGAATTATTTTCTTTATTTTTATTTTTATTTTCTCCCTTGGTTTATTCTGCAACCCTCACATGGGATGGGGGAGGAGCAGACAATAATTTCAATACGCCGGCTAACTGGTCAAGTGATGTGAACCCCGGTGTTTCTGATGATGTGGAGTTTGATGGAACAAGTAACAAAGCTTGCACGATTAATGTTTCAACAACGATTTTAAGTTTTTCCATCAAGTCAGGTTCAACCATTACCATCACTCAATCTGCCACCCTGGTTGTGACAAATACAATGTCGATCAGCGCAGGAACATTTAATGCTGGTTCAAATCTTCTCACCGTTGGAGGAAATTGGAGCCGGACAGGCGTAGGTATTTTTAATGCCAATTCTTCCACAGTTATTTTTAATAGTGCAACAACTCAAACATTAACTGGATCGACAACTTTCTATGGAATTCGCGCGCTGACCTCAGGCGCGACACTTCAATTTTCAAACGGTACGACTTCCTACGCCACGAACATGGTGGATTTTAAAAATATTTCACTTCGATCTGTAACTAATGGCGCGACTGCCTATTTCCAATACACGGGTTCCAGCCAAACGCTGCGCAATTTGATGGTGCGAGACATCAACTCCTCCGGTGGAACGTTGATGAACGCGCCTGGCAGCACGGACTTGGGAAACAACACCAACTGGAACTTCATCGCTTTTAGTCCCAATCAAATTGAGGTAGACGGTGTTGATGGTGGCACCTCCCTGGGGACCTCGTCTTTTGGCGATTTTGACAATGACGGTGACCTTGATATTTTGGTGGTTGGTGAAGATGCCACGTCCTATCAGCTTCGCGTTTATCGCAGCAATGGCAACGGAACGTTTGACCCCACGGAGATCGACGTCGATGGCGCCGCGGGTGGAATGCGTTTCGCCTCTGCCGCGTGGGGCGATTTCGACAATGACAACGACCTCGACATCCTCACGGCCGGTTTCGATTTCTCCAGCAACCGACGCTTGTCGGTTTACCTCAACAACGGCAACGGCACTTTTGACGCGACGCAGGTTGAGGTTGATGGCGTGGGGGGAGGCGTTGTTTATGCCGCCGTGGCAGCCGGGGACTTTGATAACGATGGCGATCTTGATGTTCTGGCAAGCGGAGCCGATACCAGTGGGCGCCAGCTTCGCGTTTATCGCAACAATGGAAACGGAACGTTTGATGGCAATCAGATAGAGGTGATTGCTGCTGACTCTGGTTTTGAATCTGGAACAGTTTCTTGGGGAGATTTTGATCGGGATGGTGATTTGGATGTTTTGGCGCTCGGATTAGAAGGTTTCAACCGACAACTGAGGGTTTATAAGAACCTGGGCAACGGGTCGTTTGATGCCACACCAGTGGAATTGGAGGCAGCCGACTCCGGACTGTCAAATGCTTCTGCCACGTGGGGCGACTTTGATAACGACGGTGATCTGGATGTCTTGTGCAGTGGCTACGATGGTCTCACTCCTCATACCCGGGTCTATCGAAACAACGGAAACGGGACTTTCAACAGCAGCGAAATTTCGATAGGCACCTTGGGTCTTCAAGGAGGCGGCACCGCCTGGGGAGATTACGACAACGACGGTGACCTCGACATTCTGGTCTCTGGTATCGATGACAACGGCAGTCAGCTTTTCATTTACAACAACAACGGCAATGGAACTTTTGCTAGCTCGGGCATCGCGGTTGAAGACACGGCCAACGCAGGCCTACAGTACGGGTCCGTTTCATGGGGCGACGTCGACAACGATGGCGACCTCGACATTTTGGCCAATGGATCAAGCGGCGGCGGTCGGCAGCTTCGCGTTTACCTGTCATCGGTCTCTCTCTCCGGTGGCGGGAACACCGCGCCGTCGGCTCCCTCTGGAATAAGCTCGTCTTTCCAATACGCCGTCAACCGCTCTACGCTTACCTTTAAATGGGATGCTGGTGCTTATGACACAGGTTATTCGTCTAATAGCATTTACTTTAATCTTTGGATGGGTACGAATACATTACCCTCTTCCCCACCAGCAACATTTGAAAAAACTATCATCACTCCTCGTCAAGGTTCCCCTCTTTTTGGAAATTATTTGCGCCCTGCTTATCAAACCTGGCCGGGTGATGGATCAGCGAAGTTTGGCGTGTATTATTCCACAACACCCAATATTGCAACCAATGCCTTTGACACAGACACTTCTTATTATTGGCGTATACAAACCATTGATGCCGGTCTCAAAGAAAGTGCTTGGTCATCACAAAATGTGGCTCGGACAGATGTGGCTCCCAATGCTGTAACAAATTTATCTGCGTTAACGGGCTCTAGTGATGGAGAAATTAATTTAACTTGGACTTCCCCCGGAGACGATCAATCAACTGGTAATTTAAACCCAGGAACCTTTAGAATTTTTTATTCAACGGTGAGTGGCGATATGACGGGCTTAAGTGCCACAACTTCAACCACCACAACATTGGGACAGGTGAATATTTCAACTTCAGGTGTTACACCTGGAAGTACGCGAAGTAGAATTGTCACCGGTTTAATAAGTGGTGGTACTTATTATATTAGAGTATTTACTGGGGATGAGGTTCCCAACTGGTCGAGTATTTCAAATGGGGCCACAGCTTTTTCTTTAGGTGACATAACCACTCCTGCGGCAGTAACCAATCTCACTTCTCTTTCTATTGGCGGATACATTCGCCTTTCCTGGGCATCTCCCGGAGATGACAATCTGACTAGCAATTTAAACCCCGGAACATTTCGAATTTTCTATTCCACGGTGAGTGGTGATATGTCTGCTTTAACGGCAACAACATCAACCACAACGACCCTGGCCAAAGTAGATATTGCAACCTCTGCAGTGACACCTGGATCAACACAACTTTCAACTCTTTCTGGTTTATTGGGCGCAGGTTCTACTTATTACATTCGTGTTTTTACAGCAGACGAAATTCCCAATTGGTCTGGTATTTCAAATGGGGCAACAGGATATATGCAATCTGAATTCGATTCAGCACCTGTTGAGATTGAGGCTATTGATGATGGAATGTATGACGGAAAAGTTGCCTGGGGCGATTTTGATAAAGACGGTGATTTGGATGTTCTTGTTAGCGGTCGTGCCAGTACTCCCCGCCAGCTTCGAGTGTATAAAAATAACGGCAATGGAACTTTTGACAATACTCAAATCGAAATAGACGGTCTTGGTGGCGGTTTAATACGTGGTTCTGTTTCTTGGGGTGATTTTGATAACGATGGGGACCTTGACATTGTTGCCATTGGACAAGGTACAAATAACTCTCCCCAATTGCGTGTTTACAAAAATAATGGTGATGGCACGTTTGATTCTTCTCAGATTGAAGTTGATGGGGCCGGAAGTGGTCTTGTTGATTCCTCTGTATCTTGGGGTGATTATGATAATGATGGTGACCTTGATTTATTGGCATCCGGTGCTGATTATAATGCTTATGGTCAACTGCGTGTTTACACGAATAATAGGAATGGTGTGTTTAATTCTTTTAATGTGGATGGAATTAATGGAGGATTCACTTCCGGAGAAGTGGCGTGGGGAGACTTTGATAATGATGGGGACTTGGATATTCTTGCTAACGGGACAGTCTCGGATCCCGAGTTGAGAGTTTATCGTAATAATGGCAACGGCAGTTTTGACGCTTCTCAGATTGATGTTGATGGCCCTGCTGGTGGATTAACGGTTGGTTCTGTTGCTTGGGGTGATTTCGATAGTGACGGAGATTTAGATATTTTAACCAATGGGATTGATAGCAGTTTCTATCAGTTGCGTGTATATAAAAATAATGGGAATGGTAGTTTTGATTCAACACAGATAGAAGTCGATGGAAATAAGGGTGGTCTAGGTGGTGGAAATGTAGCTTGGGGTGATTTTGATAATGATGGCGACCTTGATATCGTTATTAATGGGGTTGATAACACTAATAATAATCAATTGCGTGTGTATAAAAACAATGGGAATGGAACATTTAATAATGCTCAGATAGAGGTGGCAGGTGTTAATGGTGGATTAAATTACGGTGGTGTTGCTTGGGGTGACTTTGATAATGACGGCGATCTTGACATTTTGACCAATGGTGTAGATAACTTATTCAACAGGCAATTACGGGTTTATCAAAATAAAATGGCTCAAATTGTTTCGAATGGAACACCATCGCCACCGACAGGATTGAGTGTTTCCACTTCTACAACTGGAACTTTACTTCAGTGGAATACCGGTTCTGACGGAAGTTTTAGTAACAATAGTCTTTCTTATAATATCAGAGTTAGTACTTTTTCCAATTCTTCAACTTCGACTGTTGTTGCTTCTATTTACGGAACTCCACTTTTCGGAAATTATATACGCCCCAAACTTTCAAACGCACAACTGGGAGAACGCCTCCGGCTTGCAGGAGGCGTTACATATTATTGGACTGTTCAAACCATTGATAGTTCTTTATCCGCAAGCGCTTTTGCCACAGAACAATCGACATTTGTTCCTGCTATTGTGCCGAATGCGGTATCTGACCTTGTCGCTTCAACTGGAACTCAAATCCGCCTGACTTGGACGGCGCCGTATCCCGTAGCATCTACTTATATTGTTCGATATTCCACGACTGGCGCCATTGTTTCTGATGCTGATTTTTCAACCGCAACAACGGTCGCCGTATCTGCAGCAATGAGTGGGGCTCAGCAAGTATCCATTTCAGGGCTTGTCCCAGGAACAACCTATTGGTTTGCCATTAAATCTTCAAATTCAGCTGGAACAAGCGCGATTGATACCAGTTCACCAGAGCCATTTGCAGTTGCAGGAAATTTTTATGGCGTTGACGTTGATGGCTCTGGTGGAGGACTTTATCATGGAGTCATTGCTGTAGGCGATATAGACAATGATGGTGATAATGACATCGTTATCAATGGAAAAGATATTAGCGATAACCCACAGCTTCGACTTTACAAAAACAATGGAAATGGAACCTTTGATAACGCGCAAACCGAAATTGACGGTCTTAATGGGGGGCTCCATACCAGCTCGGTAGCTCTGGGTGATTACGATAACGATGGTGACCTTGATATTTTAGTTACAGGCCTGGATGCATCGTTTAGTAATCAATTTCGCATTTATAAGAATAATGGAGATGGGACATTTGATTCTTCTCAAATTGAAGTAGAGACAACCAATGCTGGTTACTATGAGAATGGTGCTGTTGCCTGGGGTGACTACGATAACGACGGAGATTTGGATATAGTCATTACAGGATATGACGCTTCGTTCGTACGGCGAGTACGTGTCTACAAGAATAATGGAAATGGAACAATAGATTCTACCCAAATCGAAGTTGAATTTCCTCTGACCGATGGTGTAATTCGAGGGGATGTGGCCTGGGGTGATTATGATAATGATGGTGACCTCGACATTCTTGCCAATGGAGACAATGCTGGTAGCGTGCCAGACCTTCGCGTCTATAAAAATATTGGCGATGGTACATTTGATTTTAATCAAATAACTGTTGATGCTGCTGATAATGGTTTGGAGTATGGAGGTGTGGCTTGGGGTGATTATGATAACGATGGTGATTTAGATATTCTTGTTAGTGGTATTTCGAGTGGGTTTCAACCCCAACTGCGAGTTTATAAGAATAATGGAAACGGAACATTTGATGCTACTCAAATTGAAGTAGACGGATTAAATGGCGGTCTCTCTGAAGGCACTGTGGCCTGGGGCGATTACGACTCCGATGGAGATTTG